>CAJUJG010000009.1:3697-55257 GCA_910586715.1 uncultured Lachnospiraceae bacterium | reverse complement strand
AATATCTGCCATCCGGGACACAGCTTGCGGATAATGGATTTAGCGGGAATGTGAACGTCAAGATTGAAATTGAGCCAATTGAGGTGAAAGAACTGTCAATACCGGCAAGAAATTTTGCGGTGGGCTTTGGAAAACATGAAAAACCAGAGAATTTTGATACAGCAATCAGCGAGTTTGCTGACAGGGACAATGTGCAGTTTAAGGTTCGGATTTCAGGAACAAAGGAGGCTGTTGAAGCAGTTGATGAGGAGAATGTCATTGGAGTGGTAGACATGGATAAGGTGTTTGAGAGTCTTAACATGGAGGAATGGCATTCGGGCAGTTACACAGGAGAAATTGTGTTCGACTTTAAAATACCTGAAACTTTGAAGGTACGGACAGAGAATACGTATGTGCTTACAGTAGTATTGAGTGATAGGGAAGATGAAAGCAGTTCTGAGCAAACGAGCAGTGAAGCGAATGAATAGTGTGAGTTAATGAAAGGAGTATGGTTATAGAAATGGCAAGGCTTTTTGGAACAGATGGTGTAAGAGGTGTAGCGAATGATGAATTAACTCCAATGCTGGCAATGCAGCTTGGTCAGGCGGGAGCATATGTGCTGTCTAAGGAGAAGGCGCATAAGCCTACAATTATGGTGGGGTGCGATACTCGTATATCGGGTGATATGCTTGCAAATGCTTTAATGGCAGGTGCATGCTCGGTAGGAGCGAACGTGGTTTATGTAGGCGTAATTCCGACGCCGGCGATTGCATATCTCACAAAGAAATACAGGGTAGATGCAGGGGTAGTGATTTCAGCTTCACACAATCCGGTTGAGTTTAATGGAATTAAGTTTTTTGACGGAAACGGTTTTAAGCTTCCGGATGCGCTTGAAGATGAGATTGAGGCGCTGATCCGCAGCGGCATGAAGGATGTTCAGTTTCCTACAGGTCCCAGTGTAGGGAAAGTAAAATACCGTACAGACGCAAAAGAGGAATACATTAATCATTCCGTGCAGGCGGTGCCTGTTGATTTAAAGGGAATGAAAATTGTAGTTGACTGTGCAGAGGGTGCATCATACTATACGTCAGTAGAAACGCTTAAAGAGCTTGGTGCAGAAGTTGTTGCCATTCATAATAACCCTGATGGAACAAATATCAATGCGAATTGCGGTTCAACACATATGGGAGAGCTTCAGGCACGCGTAGTGTATGAGAAAGCGGCTGTTGGGCTTGCGTTTGACGGGGATGCAGACAGACTGCTTGCCGTGGATGAAAACGGAAAGCGGGTAGATGGTGACGAGATTATGGCAATTGTCGGCAGCCATATGAAGTCTAAGGGAGAACTTAAGGATAATACAATTGTAGCGACTGTAATGAGTAACCTTGGATTTTTTATGATGGGAAAAGAAAATGGAATTAAGATAGAACAGACCAAAGTCGGAGACCGCTATGTGCTTGAGCGGATGCAGGAGATTGGTGCAAATCTTGGTGGTGAACAGTCAGGGCATATTATTTTCCTTGACGAGAATACTACGGGAGACGGTCTGCTGAGTGCATTACATCTTTTACAGGTAATAGTGGAGACAGGGAAACCGCTTTCTGAGCTGGCATCGATTATGACAGTGCTTCCGCAGGCGCTTGTCGGAGCAAGAGTGCCAAATCATAAGAAAGACAGTTATATGGAATACACGGAGATTGCGGAGGCAATAGCGCGTGTAAATGCAAAGTTTGAGGGGGAAGGAAGAGTTCTGATCAGACCTTCTGGAACAGAACCGCTTATCCGTGTAATGATAGAGGGAAAGGATCAGGTGATGATTGAAAAGGAAGCAAAGGATTTGGCAGAGCTGATTCAAAATGTGATGTTCTGATAACTGATAACTTGTGAATGGCAAATGATAGGAGGGATTTTATGGTAAGTCGTAAGGTGGTCATTAACAATCCAACAGGCCTACATCTGCGTCCGGCAGGAATTCTTTGCAAAGAAGCGATGCAGTTTAAAGCGATGGTAACCTTTAAATTCCGTGAGAGCACAGCGAATGCAAAAAGTGTACTTGGGGTTCTTGGAGCATGCGTAAAGAATGGCGATGAAATTGAAGTTTTTTGCGAAGGTGAGGATGAAGAACAAGCTTTAGCGGCGGTCGTTAAGGTGATTGAAGACGGACTTGGTGAATAAATAATAGCCCGAATGAAAAGGTTCGGGCTATTTTGACGTTGAATCTTTTTGGGAATTTTTAACTCAATTAAGGTATCTGTTAGCATATTCTGTATAAAAAGACGAAAAATAGGGAAAGTAGGATTAGGAGGGTCATTGATGAAAAAATTGATTGTGACAGGTGCAAACGGTCAGCTTGGCAGGGCAATAAATAAGGTATATGATAGCAGCAGTGAATATGAGTGTATCAATACGGATATAAATGACTTGGACATCACGGATGTTGATGCTGTTTTAAAATATGTGGACGCCGTAAAGCCGTATGCGGTTATAAATTGTGCGGCGTATACAAATGTAAACGGCTGTGAGACGGATGCAGATAATGCCTATCGTATTAATGCAATCGGTCCAAGAAATTTAAGCATTGCTGCAACGCGGGCAGGCGCAAAGCTGATGCATGTTTCGACGGATTATGTATTTGATGGACATGCCTCTGTTCCGTATACAGAATTTGACAAAACAACCCCCGAATCTGTCTATGGAAAGACAAAACTTGCAGGTGAGAACTTTGTTAAGGAATTTGCAAAGGATTATTTTATTGTGCGTACGGCGTGGCTGTACGGTGACGGGAAAAATTTTGTAAAGACAATGCTTGGACTATCTGAGACACATAAGCAGGTAACGGTAGTCGGAGACCAGTTTGGTTCGCCCACAAGCGCCAGTGAGCTTGCAAAAGCGATTGCATTTCTTTTGCCGACAGACAATTTCGGATTGTTTCATGGTACCTGTGAGGGGATTACGAATTGGGCGGATTTTACGCGTGAGATTTATCGGCTTGCGGGGAAGCAGACAGAGGTTATCACGGTGACAAGCGAGGAGTATGAGAAGAATACGACGGGGATTGTTGCACCGAGACCATATTATTCTGTGTTGGAAAATTATATGTTGAAGCTTACAACAAATCATATGTTTGCAAATTGGGAAAAAGCCATTGCAGAATATATTCAGAACATGTAAGATGTTGGTAAAGAAAGTGGAATAAAAATAGCTAGAAGGAGTCGTATCCTGTAGCTTTTAAATCAGGTTTTTGGAAAGGAGTTCAATTATCAAAATGAATAATATTGCTTTAATAACCGGAATAACAGGTCAGGATGGTTCATACCTTGCGGAATTTTTGCTTGAAAAAGGATACGAGGTTCACGGATTGATACGCCGCCATAGTATCTCGAATACAATGAGAATTGATCATTTAATTAATTCGGATTATTATAAGGTTAAGTTTTTCCTGCATTTTGCGGATACGACAGATTCTTCTAATTTAATGAGGATTGTGGCGGAAATAAGACCGACAGAGGTTTATAATCTTGCAGCACAGTCCCATGTCGGTGTGTCTTTTGAAGTGCCGGAGTATACGGCGGACGCTACGGGTGTGAGCACGTTGAAGCTGTTGGAGGCAATCCGAGTAAACGGTGGAAACTGCCGTTATTATCAGGCATCAACTTCGGAATTGTTTGGCGGACTCCCTGAAACTGCACCGCAGAGCGAGGCGACGCCCTTTTATCCAAAGAGCCCGTATGGTGTGGCAAAACTCTATTCATATTGGATTACCGTAAATTATAGGGAGTCGTATAATATGTTTGCCTGCAATGGTATTTTGTTTAATCACGAGTCGCCTAGACGCGGTGAGAATTTTGTGACAAGAAAAATAACGCTTGCTATTGCAAGTATTATTGCAGGAAAACAGGACAAGCTTTCTCTTGGGAATATGAATGCCAAGAGAGATTGGGGATATGCCGGCGATTATGTAGAGGGAATGTGGCTGATGCTTCAACAGAAGGCGCCTGGAGATTATGTGCTTGCCACGAATGAGACGCATACTGTCAGGGAATTCGTTGAAGCGGCTTTTGCGGAGCTTGGAATTCAGATTCGCTGGGAAGGCGAAGGTGTGAATGAGAAAGGCTATGATAATGAGACAGGAACGCTTTTGGTAGATGTGAATCCGGAGTTTTACCGTCCCGCTGAGGTAGAATTTTTATGGGGAAATCCGGCAAAAGCGGAAAAAGAGCTTGGATGGAAGCGAAAAATTGATTTCAAGGGGCTTGTCGCAATGATGATGGATTTTGATTTAAAGGAGATTGCAGGAATGTCCTGTGAGGCGTATCGGAATTCAAGACAAAGTGGAGGGAGCAATGAATAAGTCAGATAAGATTTATGTGGCAGGGCATAGAGGGCTTGTAGGCTCTGCCATTGTAAGAAGTTTGCAATCAAAAGGCTATACGAATATTATAGGAAGAACGCATAAGGAATTAAACCTCACAAATCAGCAGCAGGTAAAGGAATTTTTTGAGAATGAGAGACCGGATGTGGTTGTCCTTGCTGCTGCGAAGGTGGGAGGAATCAATGCGAATAACACAACACCCGCAGTATTTGCCTATGAAAATATGCAGATACAATGCAATGTAATCCAGTGCTGCCATGATTATCAGGTAAAAAAACTTTTGTTTTTGGGAAGTACCTGTATTTATCCCAAAATGGCGCCGCAGCCGATAACGGAGGATGCATTGCTTACGGGACCGCTTGAGGAAACAAACGAAGCATACGCCATTGCAAAAATTGCAGGGCTTGAAATGTGTAAATTTTATAAGAGGCAGTATGGCGATGATTTCATCAGCTGTATGCCGACAAATCTTTATGGACCATATGATAATTATGACTTACAGGAATCACATGTGATGCCTGCAATGATTCGGAAATTTCATGACGCGAGGGTTAACGGGAATAAGAGTGTGGAGCTTTGGGGAACCGGGACACCGCTTCGGGAGTTTCTGTATGTGGATGATATGGCGGATGCGTGTATCTTTCTGTTGGAAAATTACAATGGTGAACAGCATGTCAATATTGGTACGGGAAAGGAAATTACGATTAGGGAGCTTGCAGATACGGTGAAACGCGTGGTGGGATATGATGGTGAGATTGTTTGGAACAGTGAAATGCCTGATGGTACCCCAAGAAAGCTTACAGACGTTACAAAACTTCATAATTTAGGTTGGACACATAAGGTTGAGCTGGAGGAAGGCGTACAGCTTGCTTATGATTGGTTTAAGGAGAATGTTCAGGCAGCCAGATTGTAGTAACCGAGCGTTTCGGAAAGGTGAGGTTGGCGGGAATGGAAGATGGCCCGAGATTGAGAGCACTAAAAAGGACTACATATTTGTTGCTTTGTGCAGGATTTCAACCAAGACAGAGGGGATATCGGTATTTGCGGGAAGCAGTGTGGATTTCCCGTAAAGAACCTGAAATGCTAAAATCGGTTACAAAGCATCTTTATCCGGAGGTTGCAAAACGCTTTGAAACAACAGACAAACAAGTAGAACGAGCCATCAGATGTGCGATTGAAACGGCATGGCTGAAAGGCAACTGTGATACGCTTGTGCTAATATTTGGAGACTTGTTTGTTGACAGGAATGTCAGACCAACAAACTCTGAGGTAATTAAGACATTGACGGATAATGTCTTTTGACAGGAGGATATTTGTTTGAAAGAGTATTCTAAGATTTTGAGTATTATTATTCCATGCTATAATGAGGAGGAGAGTATTCCGCTGTTTTATAAAGAGATGGTCAAACAGGAAGCCTTTTTCCATCAAAAGGGTGTGGAGTTCGAGTTTATATTTGTGAATGACGGTTCAAAGGACGGTACAGTAGAAGCAGTAAAAGCATTGCGTGAGATGGATGAACGGATTCACTTAGTGTCATTTTCAAGAAATTTCGGGAAAGAGTCTGCAATTATAGCAGGCTTAGAGAAGGCAAGGGGCGATTTTACGGTCCTTATGGATGCTGACTTACAAGATCCGCCTTCGATTCTCCCCGAAATGTATGGGTATATCGAGGATGGGTATGATTCGGTTGCGACAAGACGTGTGGATAGGAAGGGCGAGCCGCCGATTCGTTCCTTCTTTGCGCGGTGTTTTTATGGGCTGATGCGCAAAATTTCAAAGACGGAGATTGTGGACGGCGCGCGGGATTACCGGCTTATGACACGTCAAGTAACAGATGCTATTTTATCTATGAAAGAATATAACCGCTTTTCCAAAGGAATTTTTGGATGGGTGGGTTATGATACAAAATGGATCGAATATGAGAATGTGCAGCGGGCGGCGGGAGAAACAAAGTGGTCTTTTTGGAAGCTGTTTTTGTATTCGCTTGACGGCATTATGGCATTTTCTACGGCGCCGCTTTCGATTGCGTCGTTTTTCGGTATTATTTTCTGTGTAATGGCGTTTGTGTTTATGGCATTTATTTTTATCCGTGCGATGATTTACGGAGACCCCGTTGCAGGCTGGCCTTCGATGGTGTGCATTATTTCGCTGATTGGCGGTGTGCAGCTCTTATGCATCGGTATTATGGGGCAATATATGAGTAAAATGTATATGGAGGTCAAGGACAGACCAAAATATCTTGTTAAGGATGAGTTTTAATCATGCGTTTTGAAGAAAATAATCTAGTGAGTATTGTGGTTCCTGTATATAATGCAGAGCGTTTTATTATGGAGACAATACAGTATGTGAAGGAACAGACGTATGAGCAGTGGGAATTGATTTTGGTGGATGACTGTTCAAAAGACAACAGCTGTAATGTAATAAGAGATGCAATGCAGTCAGACAGTAGAATCAGGCTGGTTACACTGGGGGCTAATGGTGGAGCTGCCCAATGCAGGAATAAGGGAGTTTCATGTGCACGGGGAAGGTATTTGTGTTTTTTGGATGCGGATGATATTTGGGAGAGCAATAAGCTTGCACAGGAGCTTGCATTTATTGCAGGCGGTAAAGGATTTGTATTTACAGGCTATGAGTTTGCTGACGAATATGGCAGAGGGCTTGGGAAAATTGTGCATGTGCCGGCTGAAATCACATATCGGGAGGCATTGAAAAATACAACGATTTTTACCTCTACAGTAATGATTGACAGGCATCTTATTTCTGACTGTGACATTATGATGCCATGCATTGCGAGTGAGGATACGGCAACATGGTGGAATATTTTAAAGAGATACGGAAAGGGCTATGGGCTGGATGAATGCCTTGTCCGGTACAGAAGGAGTACGGGAACACTTTCTTCAAATAAGCTTGTATCAATTCAGAGAATTTGGAATTTGTATCGAAAACAGGAGCGGCTTTCAATTTTAAAAAGCATTTACTGTATGTTATTTTGGGCAGTTCGGGCGGTATTAAGACGGACATAAATGGAGGATGGAAGTGAAACGGGTTGAGGCGGCAAAACGCACAATTATTTTGCAGATGTCTTTAATTGGACTTGCATTTCAGACAGTACTGTATATTTATGTATGGCATCGGGTTTATAATGACATTATGCAGAGCAGTATGTGGAGAAGCTTTCACAGAAAGGGCTTCTGGCTTTTGGCAGCAGTCTATTTTTTGCTGCTTTTGTTTTTTACGGCTACATATGGAGGATTAAGAATTGGTTATTTAAAACCGATGGATGTATTTTTTTCGCACGTCATTTCACTATTCTTTACGAATGTTGTATCTTATTTTCAAATATCGCTGTTATCACTGAAACTTGTCACGCCATATCCGTTAATTTTGATGATGCTTGGTGAGATTGCCGTCGCGGGGGTATGGACCTTTGTCAGCCATAGGCTTTATCAGCAGTTTTTTCCACCGAAACAACTGTTATTTATAAGCGGGGAACGACCTGTCGATGATATTTTGAGCAAGTTTGAAACGCGCAAGGACAAATATAATATTACAAAATGTATATATGAGAACGAAGGGCAGAAATCGATTGAAAAGGATATTGTAAGCGGTTATGATGGTGTTGTACTGTGGGACATGAATACGGCGCTTCGCAATAAGCTTTTGAAATTCTGTTACAGCAAAGGCGTAAGGGTATATATTATGCCTAAAATTCCTGATATTATGGTTCAGGGCGCTGATCAAATTCATTTGTTTGATACGCCGATTCTTCTCGTCAGAGACTATGCCATGACAGTGGAACAGCGCTTGGTGAAGCGTATTATTGATATTGTGTGTGCGTTGCTGCTTGTGATTTTGACATCGCCTTTTATGCTCTTGACGGCGATTGCAATCAAGCTTTATGACGGCGGACCGATATTATATAAGCAGGTGCGGTGCACGCGCGATATGCGTGAGTTTAAAATTTTGAAATTCCGTAGTATGCGGATTGACGCGGAGAAGGACGGTGTGGCAAGGCTTGCTTCAAAGAATGACAGCCGTATTACGCCGGTTGGGCGTTTTATCAGAAAGACGCGGATTGACGAGTTGCCGCAGCTATTTAATATTTTAGCAGGGGATATGTCGTTTATTGGACCAAGACCGGAACGACCGGAGATTATCAGGCAGTATCAGGAAGATATGCCGGAATTTACATTTCGGACAAAGGTGAAGTCTGGACTTGCGGGATATGCACAAGTATATGGAAAGTATAATACGACGCCGTATGACAAGTTGAAGCTTGATTTGTTTTATATTGAAAATTACAGCGTATGGCTTGACTTGAAGCTGATGCTTTTAACACTTAAGGTGTTGTTCCAGTCTGACAGTACAGAGGGAGTGGATACAAACCAAACAACTGCCATGCGGGGAATTGCGAATCAGATTAGGGATGAAGAAAATGATTATACGACAGGGAATAGACAGTAAGGCGTTACTTGTGACGTTTATAAGAAATCTGCCGCGCTTTTTGCTGCTGGCAGTGACCGGTGCCGTTTTGGGCAGCGGTCTTCATTTCGCTGCTGTATTTTATCAATCAGGAAAAGCAATGTTTGTTGCGGAAACGGAATATTATGTTGACTTTGCGGACGGCAGGCTGGAGGCAAAGGATTATTATAATGATTTTACATGGAACGATGTGATTGCAACGAACCTGATTTTGGGGCGCATGATGGAGCAGCTGGGCGCATCATACGAACGGGATGCCGTAAAGCAGATGATAACCGCGGATATTCTTTCGGATGTGCGTTATCTTACGATAACGGTAAAAGGACGGGACAAGAGCGACGTGGAAAAAGTAAGCGCTGCCTTTGAGCATGCGATAACGGTGTTTGCGGATAGCAAGGAGGAGTTTGACGCAATTGATAAGATAGAGGATAATGGTATTGTACAAGAGCAGCCGGATTGGTTTGCCAAAAGGGCTGCGTTGCTTGGTGCAGTGATTTTTGCAGGAACAGGCGTCTTTTTTGTGCTGCTTGCCTTTTTAGTGGGAGACCGTTTTTATACAAAATCGGATGTTATGAAATTTCTTGGGCTGACAGTGGCGGGAATGCTGTATAAAGACGGCAATGAACGGTCGGGCAGAGAGGAGCGCAGACTGGCGGAGGGGATTCAGGAGCTGCTAAAAGAGCACGATAAAATTTATCTGCTGGACGCTTCAGACGGACAGGACGCTGCACTTTTTGCGAAACGGCTTGCAGCGCTTAATGCAGGAATCAATTGTGACGCATTGCTGCCCTGCGAACAGTACAGTACAGACGAGAATGCGGTATTATTAGTGGTTGTACCATTTGGAATCATATACAGAGAAAAAATAACGGATGAAATTAATAATGCGGTGACACATGGCGGAACAATAGCGGGGGCAGTTCTTACGGAGTGTGATAAGCGTTGGAGTGACATGTATTATGGAAGAGAAAGGGCGTGAGAGCGTGAAGCTGCAGGTATTGGTATCGTCTGTCGATGAGGATACGGCGACGTTGGCAGAGCGGATGAATTTGGAGAGCGATGCAATTATTGTAAATCAAACAGAGTATTTTGATTATCATGAATACAGATACAAAAATAAGAGGATACAGTGCTTTGAGCTTGTGGAGCGGGGTGTGGGACTAAGCCGCAACAATGCGCTTTTGCGGGCGCAAGGGGATATTGTGCTCTTTGCGGACGAGGATATTGTGTATGACGAGGGATATGAAAAGAAGGTTTTAGATGCGTTTGAGGAGCATCCTGAGGCGGATTTTCTTCTGTTTAATATGCGGGTGGGGGAAACGCGTGCGACATACCACACGACGAAATTTCACCGGGTGCATGTGTGGAATGCGGGGCGTTATCCGACGTATTCGTTTGCAGTGCGCAGGGAAAAGCTTCACGCGTCGAATGTAACGTTTTCTTTGCTGTTTGGAGGCGGCGCGAAATACAGTAACGGTGAGGACAGCCTGTTTTTAAAGGAATGTATCCAATATGGACTGAAGGTGTATGCAGTGCCTGCGGAGCTTGGCGCGGAGCGCGAGCGGGAATCAACATGGTTTAAGGGATATACAGACAAATTTTTTCTTGACAGAGGCGTGTTGTATCATTTTTTGTACGGTGCGTTGGCATATCCGATGGCAGTGCGCTTTATTTTGGCACACGGTAAGGTGATGTGCGCCGAAATTCCAAAGAAAAATGCACTGGCGCTGATGAAAAAGGGCATTCGCTCCGTGGAGGGGCTTTGAGTATGGCAAGGGCAGTTTCCATTGTGTTTTACATGGCAGTCGCTTTTGGAACGTGTATTATGGCGCTTCATGTGAGACCTGCCTGTGCGGGAGCAGAAAAGGACGCGTGTCTTCGCCAAAAAGCGCTCAATCGTCTGTATCTAGGCGGGATTTTTACCGTACTGTTTTTGGTATCGGCGCTTCGGTTTGATATTGGAAACGATTATGCACAGTATACGCTTACGGCACATGAAGCGTATGTGGGCGGATATGTGGTTACGGAATCGGGTTTTAATTATTTAGTAAAGTTGATTTATACGCTTTTTGGCTGGGAATGTTATGAGGCTGTTTTTGCCTTATTTGCATTTTTTACGCTGCTTCTCTTTCTATGGGTGTTTTACAGGGACAGTGCGGACTTTGCACAGAGCTTTTTTCTGTTTATGGCACTCGGACTTTATTTTCAGACATTTAATACGGTGCGGTATTATTTTGCGCTTTCCGTGGCGTTGGGGGCAATGCGGTATGTGTTGGAGAAGGATTATATCCGTTTTGTGTTTTTTATCGGCTGTGCCGCATTGTTTCATAAATCGGTGCTTTTGGTGCTTCCGGTATACTGGATTGCCGCGTTTGCATGGAAACGGTGGGTGTATGTGTTAGGGCTTCTTGCCAGTGCGGCGTGCTTTATGGGGCGCGGTTTTTTACTAAAACTAGCGTTGGTTCTGTATCCCTCCTACAAAAATACGATTTATCTTGACGGTGATATGAGTCCGACAAGTGTGCTGCGGGTGGCTTTGGTTTTGGGAATGTATTTGTGGTTTGTGCGTTATAAGGGCAGTGCGTTTGCCTCGTTGGCAGATGGCAGGACCATTCGGTTTTACGGACAGCTGCATTTTTTGGCGTTTCTTGCGTCGACGTTTTTTTCGTTTCTGCCTGTGGTGACAAGGATTGTGTATTATTTCAGCGTGTCACAGCTTTTGATGATACCGTTAATTTTCAAAAACATAGAAGACGAATCAGTGAAGATGAAATGGAAGATTGCGGTATTTGCGGCATGTGTGCTGTATTTTCTGCTGTTTTTGCTCAGTGCGCATCAGGAGGGTGTCGGACTGCTTCCGTATCGTATGTGGCTGTTTGAGGAACGATATATTTTTAAATAGGCTTATACAAAATAAGAAAGGCATGGGGGTTGGCATGAAGTTCAGCATTATCATTGTGTGCCTGAATGCAGGCGGACGCCTTCGCGAAACTGTGGAGAGTGCGCTTGCACAGCATTATCAGGAGTATGAGATTGTCATAAAGGACGGCGGTTCGTCGGATGGCTGCGTGGAGGCGCTTTCGGCGGCTGTAGACGATGTGCGGCTTCATATTTACCAAAGTCCGGACAGCGGGATTTATGACGCTATGAATCAGGCGGTGGCGCTTGCGCAGGGCGATTATTTTATTTTTATGAATGCAGGTGACAGCTTCTATGATAATCGGGTGCTTGATAAAATATCAAGTGTTATACTAAAAGAGAAGCGCAGACCGGACATTGTTTACGGGAATCTTTACCATAAAGGGCTTGCGACGGTCATTGCCGCTTCTCCCGAAATAAATGATTTCACGTGTTATCGAAATGTTCCCTGTCATCAGACCTGCTTTTACAGCCGCGCGATGTTTGAAGAGCGGGCGTATGAGCCAAGGTATAATGTGCGCGCGGACTATGAGCATTTTTTATGGTGCTTTTATGAAAAAAAGGCAAAGATTTGTTATGCGCCTGTGACGGTTGCTGTGTACGAGGGCGGCGGATATTCGGAGACGAAAGAAAATAAAAGACGTTCGGCAAAGCAGCACAAGGAGATTACCAGGATGTATATGGGGCGGAAAAAGGCAGGGAAGTACAGACTGATTATGTTTCTGAGTCTGGCGCCGCTTCGAACCATGATTGCAAACAACAGGTTTTTGTCAGCAGGATACAATAAGTTAAAAACCTTATTCTATAAAAGGAAAGGAAGAGAGGGGTCATTATGAGAGTGTTATGGCTGTGCAATATTATGCTCCCGTTTATCGCGAAAAGCCTTGGACAGAAGATTATTGTCAAGGAGGGGTGGCTTTCGGGGCTTGCAAGTAAATTGATTTTAAACCGCAGCCGGCATGATATAACGCTTGCGATTTGCTTTCCGGCGTCGTCTGATTTGGATATGGTAAAGACGGACAAGTCATTGTTTGTGAAAGATCAGGCGGATACGGTTGATTACTATATTTTCAGGGAGGATACGGCGCATCCCGAGAAGTATGATGCAGGGCTGGAGGAGAGTCTTGGCGCGATTATGGAGGACTTTAAACCGGATGTGCTTCATATTTTCGGAACGGAGTTTCCGCATACGCTTGCGGCGGTGAAGGCGTTTCATAATCCGCAGCGGACGTTGATTGGGATACAGGGGCTTTGCAGTGCGATTGCCGATGTGTATATGGCGGATTTGCCGCTTGCGGCACAGAAAAAAAAGACGGTGCGGGATATATTGAAAAAGGATGGTCTGTTTGAGCAGCAGGAGAAGTTTCGAAAGCGCGGGGCGTTTGAGACAGAAGCGCTTTCCCTTGTCGGTCATGTTACGGGAAGAACGGACTTTGACCGGGAAATGACAAAGAAGCTTGCGCCGCAGGCAAAGTATCATTTTATGAATGAAACGCTTCGCAGTGAGTTTTACAGCAATACGTGGAATATTGATAAAATTGAGCATTTTTCGCTGTTTTTAAGTCAGGGCAACTATCCGATTAAGGGGCTTCACTATGTGCTTGACATTCTTCCGGAAATCGTTGAGGAGTACGAAAATACGACGGTTTACGTGGCGGGAGACGTTATTACGGCACATGGGAGCTTGCGCGACAAAATCCGTTTGTCGGGTTACGGAAAATATCTGTTAAGTCAGATTAAAAAGCATAAGCTTGAGGATCATATCAAGTTTGTCGGGCGTCTGCACTCCGACCGTATGTGCGCCCGATTTTTAAAAACGCACGTTTTTTTATGTCCGTCGGCAATTGAGAATTCGCCCAATTCGGTGGGGGAGGCGATGCTTCTTGGTGTGCCGGTCGTGTCCGCGGATGTGGGCGGCGTGCACAATCTTTTGACGGACAAAAAGGACGGGCTGCTTTATCCGAAGGATAAGCCAAAACGTCTAAAGGATGCGATTTTGCAGATTTTTGAGGACGATAAGCTTGCGATGTATTTTTCCGCGAACGCGCGGGCGCACGCGATGAAAACACACAATCCGGATACGAATTACAACCGGCTTATGGAGATTTATTATGAGATTAACCATAGTGTCTAATTATATCAACCACCATCAGATTCCGATGTCGAATGCGCTGTATGAGCGGCTGGGAGCAGATTTTGCGTTTATTCAGACGTCACCAATGGAGGAAGACAGGGTGAAGATGGGGTGGGGAAGCGAGGTCTCGGATATTCCTTACCTGAAACTTTACTATGAGGAAGAAGCGTCGTGTGCGGATTTAATGCTGGAGAGCGATATTGTCGTGTTTGGCGGAGTTGAGGATGAAAGCTATATTAAGCCGAGACTAAACGCGGGGAAGATTGTCATTCGTGCGAGCGAGCGGCTTTACCGCGAGGGGCAGTGGAAGTCGATTTCACCGCGCGGCAGGAAGAAGAAGTATGAGGACCACACGCAGTATGCCGATGCGCCGGTGTATCTTTTATGCCACGGGGCGTATGTGGCATCGGATTTTGCGATTGTACATGCGTATCCGGGGAAAAAGTTTGTGTGGGGATATTTCCCGACGGTCAATCGGTATGATTTGGATGCATTGTTTCTGCAAAAGCGGCATGTAGAGGATGAAAGCGGAACGTGTGTTCATGTCTTGTGGGCGGGACGATTTTTAAAGCTGAAGCATCCGGAGTATGCCATAAAGGCGGCGCGGTATCTGAAGCGGCAGGGGATTTCGTTTCATCTTGATATGGTGGGCGGCGGAGAGTTGGAGGAGTCTTTGCGTCAGATGACGGAGCGTTACGGGCTTACGGATGCGGTGACGTTTCATGGTTTTTTGCCGCCGCAGCGTGTCAGGGAATTTATGGAGCAGGCGGATGTTTTTCTGTTTACCAGCAATTATTTGGAGGGCTGGGGCGCTGTGCTGAATGAGGCGATGAACAGCGCGTGTGCGGTTGTGGCAGGGCACGGTATCGGGGCGGTGCCGTTTCTGTTAAAGCATGGAAAAAACGGGCTTGTATATAAAACGGGAAATTTCAGGGAATTTCAGGCGTATGTTTTGCAACTCTGCCAGGACGCATCACTTTGTCGGCGTCTTGGAACAAATGCGTACCGGACAATGACAGATGCCTGGAACCCGCATGAGGCAGCGGACAGACTTTACAGCTTTTGTGAGGGGCTTTTGAAGGGAGAGGTGCGTGTGCAGCAGGAGGGTCCGCTCAGCATAGCGCCTATTATTCGTCCGGGAGCAGGGTATGCCTACACGCGTCGGGGTGTTTTGAAATAAAATAACGGGTGATATTAATGAAGAAAACAAAGAGCAGAATTTACGTCTGCCATACTTTTTACCATGTGTTTGTTTCGATTTTAAAGGAAATGAAGGTGCAGCGGGAAACACCGTCTTGTGATTACCAAAGGGCGGATATTGCGCTCAGTTCCATTTCGACGGATTTTGAAAATTTGGGAGAGCGGCTTAACCGCACGGGGATCTTTCACGAGGTTTTTGCGCTTGACGAGAAGCGGGAGGACTTTTTTCCAGAGCTTGCAAAGTACCGTGCAAATTACAGCAATGTGTTGAAACATCTGATAAATCGGATGATTTTTACGAAAAAGCTTGCCAAATGCGAGATACCGTATATGGCGCAGATTGATTTTGGGGCGTATGAAGATATTTATGTGTTTTGCGACAGCGACCCGATTGGGTATTATCTGAATTACCGGCATATTTATTATCATGCGGTGGAGGACGGGCTGGACTGTCTGAAAAATTTGGACGATGCGTATGTGGCAAACAGTTCGCATTTTAAACTAAAAACGTGGCTTTCGCGCAGAAACGTTATTTTTGTGATGAACGGTTGGGGCAAATACTGCCTTGACATGGAGATTAACGACCGCAGCGTTGTGCCGACGGACTGCCCGCGCTTTGTGGAGGCGCCGAGAAAACCGCTTGAAGCGGCGCTTACTGTAGAACAGAAAAGACTGATGATACAAGCCTTTATTGAGGATGCCGATGCGCTTATGGCGCAGTTGAAGCCTTCGTATGCGGGGGAGGAATTTGCGTGTTTTCTGACGGAGCCGCATCCGGTAGACGAGGAGGCGCGCAAAAAGGTCTGCCTTGACGTGATTGCGCAATACTGCAAAGGGTATCGGGTATTGATAAAACCGCACCCGAGGGATATGATAGATTATGGGGCGCTTTGTCCGGACGCAGTGGTTCTTAGGGGGCGGTTTCCGGTGGAGGTGCTGAACTTTTTTGAGGGACTGAAAATCAAACGGGCGGTTTCGATAGTGACGACGGCGATGAACAGCATGGATTTTGTGGAGGAAAAGATTAATCTTGGCGCATCGTTTTGGGATGCTTACGAGGAACCGGAGAAACATGCTTACAACAAAAAGGCAGGTCTTACGCTTGCAAACGGTTAAAGGAGCTGGCAGATGCTGAAAATATTAAAGAAAATCAACATATTAATGGATAAAAAGCAAAAGGGGCAGATGGCGCGGCTGCTTGTGATGATGATTATCTCGGCAGGACTGGAGACGGGTGCGGTGATGATGGTGATGACGGTGGTGCAGCTCATAATCAATCCTGCGGCGCTGGAGCAGGGGGAGACGTATCAGAAGCTGTGTGAACTGCTTCATTTGCAGAGTACGGTACAGTTTTCGGTGCTTGCGATTTTGTTTTTAATCGGACTGTATGCGGCAAAAAATATTTTTGCGTTCTTTTTGCAGCGCACGCTCTATCGCTTCGTGTTCAGTAATCAGTTCCGCACGGCGTCAAGTCTGATGAAAAATTTTGTGCGGCGCGAATATGAGTATTACCTGAATGCGGAAACGGCTGTTATTCAAAGGAGTATCACGGCGGATGTGAGCAATATGTATGCGCTGATTATGTCGGTTCTGCAGATTGCGTCGGAGGCGATTGTCGTTATTTTCCTGGTGGCGGCGCTTGCGATTGAGGACCCTGTGATGACGGTGGTCATTGCGGTGCTTTTGGGCGTGACGCTTGTGGTGATTAAGAATATTATCAAGCCGATTATGAACCGCACGGGGAAGGAAAATCAGGATTTTGGCGCGTCGATGTACGCGTGGATTTCGCAGACGGTTCAGGGCATTAAGGAGATAAAGGTTGCGGGGCGCGAGCAGTATTTTGTCAGGGAATACTGTAAGGTCGGCGAGGGTTATGTCAAGGCGATGGAGCGGTTCAGCCTGTTTAACAATACGCCGAAGCTGTTGATTGAGACGGTCTGTATTGCGGGACTGCTGGGTTATATTATGGTGCTGATTGTCAGCGGTGCGGATGTGTCGGGCATGGTGTCGCTGTTTGCGGCGTTCGGGATTGCGGCGATGCGCCTTTTGCCGGCGGCAAGCCGGATTAACAACCAGATGACGAGTATGGCGTTTAACGAACCGTTTTTCTTTAACGTAAGTGACAATTTAATCGAGGAGACGGACGCTGCGCACACGGATATTTCGTACGCGGTGGCGGCTAAGGAGAAGCTTCCGGTTATGAGAGAGGTGAAGCTTTCGGGCATTACGTACCATTATCCGAATTCGGACAAGCTGATTTTTGACAATGCCACGGTCAGCTTTCCGATTGGCAAGTCGATTGGCATTAAGGGCGCAAGCGGCGCGGGAAAGACGACGATTATTGATATTCTGCTTGGGCTTTTAAAGCTGCAGGGCGGAAAGGTGCTTGCGGATGATGTGGATATTCAGGAGCATTACAGGGAGTGGCTTGCCAATGTGGGGTACATTCCGCAGATGATTTTTCTGTTGGATGCGGATATTTGCAAAAATGTTGCGTTCGGCGTGCCGGAGGAGGAGATTGACGATAAGAAGCTTTGGCATGCGTTAAAAGAGGCGCAGCTTGACGAATTTGTGAGGACATTGCCGGAGGGTGTGTACACCGGAATCGGCGAGCGCGGTATCCGGCTTTCGGGCGGACAGCGACAGCGAATCGGGATTGCGCGGGCGTTGTACCATGATCCAGAGGTCCTGATTTTGGACGAAGCGACGTCGGCGCTGGACAATGAGACGGAGGCGGCGATTATGGAGTCCATTAACAGGCTGCATGGTAAAAAAACGCTTGTTATTATTGCGCACAGGCTACAGACGATTGAGAAGTGCGATATGGTGTTTGTGGTGGAGAACGGAAAGATTATACAGGAGTAGGATACGATTCAGCAGGAGGAGGGAAAAGGCATGAAACTCAGCATTGTGGTGCCGGTTTATAATATGGCGGGGGGCAATAAGCTTCGTTTTTGTCTTGATTCGCTTGTCAATCAGACCATAGCGGATTATGAAATCATCGCGGTGGACGATGCTTCGACAGACAATTCGCTTGCAATCCTGCAGGAGTATGAATCCAACTATCCGTGGAAATTTAAGGTGATACAATCCTATGAGAATGTAAAGCAGGGAGGCGCGCGCAACAAGGGGATTGAGGCGGCGCGCGGGACGTGGATTGGCTTTGTCGACTCTGATGACTGGATTGCGCCGGATATGTATGAGAAGCTGATTGGCAAGGCGGAGCAGACGGGGGCGGATGTAGTCGGCTGTGATTACTGCATGACGAACGCGCAGAGCATGAAAGTCGGAAAGCTGATGCCAAACAACACGGCGGAGCAGACGGGCGTGCTGGATTTTGACAAGTACAGGCTGTTAGTGATGAATCCGGGCAGTATGGTGATTAAGGTGTACTTAAAAGAAGTGATTGACACGCATCATCTGCGCTTTCCCGAGCGGACGTTTTATGAGGACAACTGCGCGTCACCGATATGGATGCTGCATTTTACACATTTTGAGAAAGTGGAGGAGCCGTTATACTATTATTATCAACATGATATGTCAACCGTGCACAAGATCAGTATGGAAAAGTGCGAGGCGAGGCTTCTGATGGGAAAACGGATGATCGAGGAAGCGCGCCGCTGCGGTTTTTATAAGCCGTACCTGCAGGAATTTGAGTTTGCGTTTTCCAAGCTGTATTATATGAATACGCTGTTTACGTATATGCTTGGCATGAAACAGCCAAGGCTTGGTTTTTTGCGGCTGATTGCGGACGGTATGCGGCACGAGTTTCCTGATTTTCAGAAGAATGTATACTATCAGAGGGAATTTGATGCGGAGCAGAAGAAGCTTGCCGCGATGCATATGAGGTCGCCGCTGCGGTTTTTGGTTTATTTTAAGCTGCTGTATTTTTACCGGAATATTCGGGGAAAGAACAGGAAAGAATAGGTAAGGACATTTTATGTTTTTGACGTATTTGGAAATATATGGTAAAATTAATATAATTATGCAGTGAAATTAATGGAGGAACATATATGTTATTGGATAACAAGACAATATTAATTACAGGCGGTACGGGGTCATTCGGGCATTGCTTTACGGAATACGTGCTGGAGCATTACAATCCGAAGAAGATTATTATTTATTCGCGGGACGAGTTCAAGCAGTGGATGATGGCGAACCGGTTTGTACAATACAAGGACAAGCTGCGCTTTTTTATCGGCGACGTGCGGGATTATGAGCGTATGAAACGTGCATTCGAGGGCGTTGATTATGTGATTCATGCCGCGGCGTTAAAGCAGGTGCCTGCATGTGAGTACAATCCGAACGAGGCGATTAAGACGAATGTCAACGGTGCGCAGAATGTGATTGATGCGGCGCTCAATATGGGCATTAAAAAGGTGGTTGCCCTTTCGACGGACAAGGCGGTTAATCCCGTGAATCTATACGGCGGCACAAAGCTTGTGTCGGACAAGCTCTTTATCGCGGCAAATGCGTACTGCGGCGATAAGGACCTGAATTTTTCCATTGTGCGTTACGGAAATGTGGCGGGAAGCCGCGGCTCGGTTATTCCGTTTTTCCAGCAGTTGATTGACGAAGGGGCAAAAGAGCTGCCGATTACGGACTATCGGATGACGCGTTTTTGGATTAGCCTTACGGAAGGAATTGAGCTTGTGATTAAGGCGCTTGAGGAGGCAAAGGGCGGAGAGACGTTTATCAGCAAAATTCCGTCGTTTAAGGTGACGGACCTTGCGGAGGCGATGGCTCCCGGTATTAAGACGATAGAGACAGGGATTCGTCCTGGCGAAAAGCTGCATGAGGTGATGGTCACGGCGGAGGATTCGATGACGACATATGAGTATGACAAACACTTTATCATTTATCCGCAGATGTTTTGGCAGGAGTCAAAGCGTCCGAATCCGAGCGGCAGGAAGGTTGCGGACGGGTTTTATTATTCGTCGGGGAACAATACACAGTGGCTTACGGTGGAGCAGATTCGGGAGCTGCTAAAGACAGACCTGCATGAATAATGTGAAAAAATTCATATCAAAAGAACGGTGTTCTTTTGGCGCATGAATGCGGAAAGGATAGGGACGGATATGGAAAAACCGGCGATAGAGGGCGGTACTCCCGTCAGGGAAACGAAATTGTTTTACGGACACCAGTATATAGATGAAGCGGATGTGAAAGCCGTGTCAGAAGTGCTTGTGAGTGATTATCTCACGTGCGGACCGAAGATTACGGAGCTTGAAGAGCGGCTTTGTGCGCTCACGGGCGCGAAGTATGCGGTCGTGTGCAGTAACGGTACGGCGGCTCTCCACATTGCGGCGCTTGCGGCAGGCGTGGGGGAGGGCGACGAGCTGATTACCACGCCGATTACGTTTGCGGCGTCGGCAAACTGTGCGCTATACTGCGGCGCAAAGCCCGTGTTTGCGGATATTAATCCGAGAACTTATAATATCAGCCCTGAATGTGTCGCTGAGAAGATTACGAACAAGACAAAGGCGGTGGTTGCCGTTGACTTTACAGGGCAGGCGGTGGAGCTTGCGCCTTTGTTAAAATTATGTCAGGAAAAAGGCATTGTTCTGATTGAGGACGGCGCACATTCGATTGGCACGAAATATAACAAAACGCCTGTCGGCAGCATTGCCGATATGACGACGTTCAGCTTTCATCCGGTTAAGACCGTGACGGGCGGCGAGGGCGGCGCGGTGCTGACAAACCGTGAGGATTTGTATGAAAAGCTGTTATTATACCGTTCGCATGGAATTACAAAGGATGCGCGTTTTTATCAGAAGGAAAGTCATGGACCGTGGTATCATGAGCAGATTGATTTGGGTTATAATTACCGGATTACGGATATGCAGTGTGCGCTGATTTTAAGCCAGCTTGACAAGCTTGCGCTTTTTGCAAAGCGGCGCCGGGAGATTGTGGAGCAGTATAATGCGGCGTTTCGCAGTATGCCGGAATTGTTTGTGCAGGAGGAAATTGCGGAGTCGGACACGGTGCGGCACTTATATATCCTGCGCATTGTGCCAGAGCGGCTTTCGATTGACCGGAAAGGCTTTTTTGAGGCGCTTGGGGCGGAAAATATTGCCTGCAATGTGCATTATATTCCGGTTTACTGGCACCCGTATTATGAAAAGCTTGGGTATGAGAAAGGGCTTTGTCCGAATGCGGAAAAGCTTTACAATGAGATGTTGAGCCTGCCGCTCTACTATTCGCTTACGGACGGCGATGTGGCGGACGTGATTGCGGCGGTGAAAAAGATTGTTGCATATTATGCACGCCCGTGCAAAATGTGAAAAACCATATATATGAAAGTTTTTCACATCGAAATATGCCGCTAAAGCGGCGCACGGGGCGTGCGGCGAGTAGGAGTACAAGGGTGGCGCAGGCTGTCCTTGTGCTTTTGGGGTTTATTGGAGGTGTTTGAGATGAAAAGCATCGCAATCATAACGGCGCGGGGCGGCAGTAAACGCATTCCGCGTAAGAATATCAAGCCGTTTTTGGGCAGACCGATTTTGGAATACAGCATTGAGGCGGCGCTTGCGGCGGACATGTTTCATGAGGTCATGGTTTCCACAGACGATGAGGAAATTGCCAACGCGGCAAAGCGGGCAGGGGCGAAGGTTCCTTTTTTGCGCAGTGAAAAGACGGCGAACGATTTTGCGACGACGGCGGACGTGTTGGACGAGGTGCTGAATGTGTACGGAGGTATGGGTATGCATTTTGACAGGGCGTGCTGTCTGTATCCGACGGCGCCGTTTGTGACGGCAAGGGCGATTCGGACGGCGATGCTTCTGTTGGATGAGGAGCAGGCGGACTGTGTCATTCCTGTTGTAAAATTCTCGTTTCCGCCGCAGCGCGGTGTGGTGATTGAGAACGGCAGAATTGTACCGAAATGGAAAGAATGCATGAATATGCGTTCGCAGGATTTGGAGCCGCTTTACCATGACTGCGGGCAGTTTTACTGTCTGAATGTGGCGAGCTTTCAAGAGCAGAAAGCGATATGGATGGAAAACGTCGTGCCGTTTGTGCAGGATGAGATGACGGTGCAGGATATAGATACGCCCGAAGACTGGGAGATTGCGGAGATGAAGTACCGGATTTTGTATGGAGAAAACGGGGAACGGCAGCGTTAAGCGATGAAAAGGCGGGAAGGCTTTGGATTTTGGAAAGGTGTGGTGTAAGGATGGGAACGACAATCAACATCAATGGAAGAACGGTAGGGGACGGCGCTCCGGCGTATATTATCGCGGAGATGTCGGCAAACCACGCGGGGAGCATTGAGCGCGCCCTGGAGATGATCGGGGCGGCGAAGGAGGCGGGGGCGGACTGTGTGAAAATCCAAACCTACACGCCGGACACGATGACGATTGACTGTCATAATGAATACTTTCATATTGCAAAGGGCACTTGGGAGGGAGAGAACCTGTATTCGCTGTATCAGAAGGCGTACACCCCTTGGGAGTGGCAGGATAAGCTGCGCGACGAGGCGGCAAGGGTAGGGATTGATTTTCTCTCCACGCCGTTTGACAGGACGTCAGTGGATTTTTTGGAGGAGCTTGGGCTTTCCTTTTATAAGATTGCGTCGTTTGAGCTGGTGGATATTCCGCTGTTGGAGTATATTGCGTCGAAAAACAAACCGATTATTATGTCAACCGGAATGGCAACGCTGCAGGAGATTGAGGAGGCGGTCGATGCCATTTATGCGACAGGAAACAGGCAGCTTGCGCTGATGAAGTGCTCCAGTGCGTACCCTGCAAAGAGCGAGGAAATGAATTTAACGACAATCTGTGATATGAAGAAGCGGTTTGATATTCCGACCGGGCTTTCGGACCATTCGATGGGAAGCTTCAGCGCGGCGACGGCGGTTGCGATAGGGGCAAATATCATTGAAAAGCATTTTTGCATCAGCCGTGCAATTAAAAATCCCGATTCGTCGTTTTCGATGGAGCCGGACGAATTCCGTGCCATGGTGGCTCAGGTGCGCGAGGTTGAGAAGGCGATGGGAACGGTAACATATGGGGTATCGGAGCAGGAGAAATCCAATGCGTGCTTTCGGCGTTCGCTGTTTGTGGTGGAGGATATTCAGGCGGGCGAACAGCTTACCGCCGAAAATATCAGGAGCATTCGTCCGGCTTACGGGTTAGCGCCGAAGCATTATAAAGAAGTGCTCGGAAGGACGGCAAAACGTGATTTGAAACGCGGTACGCCGTTGTCGTTTGAGGATATAAAATGATGCCAGGGTCAAAAGGTCTAAGACCACATGAGCTTGCTCATAAGTGGGTGAAAGACCTTGAGACCCGCCCCGATATGAGCATAAAAGTGGGATGTATATCCCACGATATGCGAATATTGGGCAGGATTGCGGGAGCGCGCAGCACGGAACAATCCGCAGGCGTCATAATTGGGGGTATGATATGTGCTTATTGTTGCGAAAAGTAAATCCGTCAGATGTTGATTTGCTGTATAATTGGGCAAATGATGCGACGGTGCGGCAGAATGCATTCCACACGGAGACGATTCCCTATGAAAATCATGTGAAATGGTTTGCGAAAACGTTGGCGGACAAGTCGGTGTATCATTATATTTTGTGCGCGGGGGAGACGCCCGTAGGACAAATCCGGCTTAACGTTGCGGACGGGGAGGCGCTGATTGATTACAGTATTGATGCACGGCATCGCGGTAAAGGATATGGGAGCAGACTGCTGCAATTAATCAAAGAACAGGTTGTTTTAGACGAAATATCGGATGTTATTAAATTAACAGGTCAAGTCAAATTTGAAAATCATGCGTCTGCGAGGGCGTTTGAAAAGTGCGGATTTACCAAAAAGGAATTGGCGGATTATATACAGTACGAGTATGTCATATAAATGCCGCACAGACAGAAGGGAGTTGAGCGAATGCGAATAATCATTGCGACAATCAAGTCGTGGAATATTGCACGCGCGCAGGAACTACAAAAACAGTATGAGGGAATTCATGAGATTGTTCTTTACACGGCAAAAGAGGAATTGACGGTAAATAACGTGCGTAGTTTTAATCCGGATTACATTTTATTGCCTCATTGGTCATATTTTATTCCAAATGAAATTACGGACAATTGGGAATGTGTCGTGTTTCACATGACGGATTTGCCGTACGGACGCGGTGGCAGTCCTTTGCAGAACCTGATTGTGCGCGGTCATAAGGAGACAAAAGTATCGGCAATTAAGGTGACCGCAACGCTTGACGGCGGACCGGTGTATAGCAAGCGCCCGTTGTCGCTTGCGGGAAGTGCGCAGGAGATTTTTATACGGTGCGCAGATATTATTTTTCAGGAAATGATACCGGAATTTTTGGCAGGGAAAATAACGCCCAAACCGCAGGAGGGCGAGCCGGTTATCTTCAAGCGCAGAAAGCCGGAGGATAGTGAAATAACACCTGATATGGAATTAGATAAGATATACGATTATATCCGAATGCTGGACGCGGAGGGGTATCCGAGGGCGTATTTGGAGTTTGGCGCTTATCGGTTGGAGCTTGAGGAGGCCAACTTGTCCGGGGACGGGCAGACGCTTTCGGCGCGTGTGGTTTTTCGGAAGAAGGAGCAAGGTTATTAAGATGAAAACAGTGTTAATCGTAGCGGCGCACCCTGATGATGAAATCCTTGGCGTAGGCGCGACAGCGGCAAGGCATGCGGCACAGAAAGATGCGGTGTATGCGCTTATTTTAGGAGAGGGACAGACTTCACGCGGGACGCACAGGGAAGACACAGAAAAAGAGGTTGTGGACGCGCTTCATCAAAATACGCTGGAGAGTGCGAAGGCAATTGGCTTTCGGGACGTGTTTTTCGCGGATTTCCCCGACAATCGTTTTGACGAGGTGGATTTGCTGGATATTGTGAAGGCGGTTGAGGAAAAAATACGTGCGCTGCAACCGCAGATTGTGTATACGCACTATAGCGGGGATTTGAATGTGGACCACCAGTATACGGCGCGCGCGGTTCTGACAGCGACAAGACCGATTGGGGATTACTGTGTGGAGGAGATTTATGCGTTTGAGACGCTTTCTTCATCGGAGTGGAATTTTGATTACAGTGCGCAGCCTGCGTTTTGCCCGAATGTGTTCGTGGATATTACGGAGTACTACGCACAGAAGGAAAAAGCAATGCAAAGTTATGTTTCGGAGCTTTGCGCGTTTCCGCACCCAAGAAGCCTTGAGGGGATGGACGTGCTGTCCAAAACGCGGGGCATGGCGGCAGGAATGCAGCGGGCGGAGGCGTTTATGTTGGTTCGCAAAACCGTAAAATAACGGATTGAGCGTTTGAATCGGCAAATATGCAGGCATTGGAGGGAACAGGAGATGTTTTATATTCGTGCGGACGGCAATACGCAGATTGGCATGGGGCATGTGATGCGCTGTCTTTCGATTGCGGAAGCGGCTGCGGATTTGGGAGAACGGTGTAAGCCTGTCTTTCTCGCGGCGGACGATGAATGCCGCAGTCTGATAGAGGAGCGGGGCTTTCGCGTGATTGTGCTGCATACGGATTACAGGGACATGATGAGCGAGCTTTCGCAGCTTGAAAAAATGCTGGTGCGGGAACGCGACCTTTTGATTGTGGACAGTTATCAGGCGGATACCGCGTATTTTGCGGCGGTTTCAAAGCTTGCAGTTACTGTCTGCTTAGAGGATATGGGGACGCCGTATCCGGTGGATTTGCTGATTAATTACAATCTTTATGCGCCAAAGCTTGCGGCGCAGTACCGGATAGAAGAAAAACCGCTTAACACGCTTCTCGGTGCGCAATATATGCCGCTTCGGCGCGTATTTCAGGCGGATACCGCATATGCCGTGCGGGATAGAGTGACAGACGTCATGATTACGACAGGCGGCAGTGACCCGTATTTTGCGGCGGGTGCGTTTATGGATGCGTTTCTTGCGGCAGAGAGTACATTTTGCTGCGGGCATGAGAAAAATCCGATTACATGGCATATTGTGAGCGGTCCGTTTAATGCGTTTGCAAAGGAACTGAAGGAACGGTTCGGCGGACGGGACAATGTGGTGATTTATGAAGGGCTAAAGGATTTGAAAGCGTTAATGAAACGCTGCGATGTGGCGCTGACGGCGACGGGCAGCACGGTTTATGAGATTTGCGCGCTCGGCGTGCCGATGATTGCGTTTTATTTTGCCGAAAATCAAAGACAGGGAGCGCAGGAACTTGCGCTCCTTACGGATATTGTAAATGCAGGGTGTTTTAGCGCAGACCAAAAGGCGGTGACGCATCAGGCGGTGGAGGCGTTGAAGCGGTGCGTTTGTGACAAGGATTACCGCGCTTTGCTGCACAGGCAGGAGCGGCGGTTAATTGATGGAAAAGGCGCGGGGAGAATTGCAAGCAGGATTTTTCAGCTGCAATGGGAAACTGAAAAACTATAAATTTGCAGAGATAGCCGGGGGTATACTATGGCGGAAAAAAAGGACAGACAATTAAATTATGAGCTGCTGCGCATCTTCGCGATGCTGATGATTGTGTGTCTCCATTATCTGAGCAAGGGCGGATTTTTGGGCGTGCCTGCGCGGGAGCAAATCAGCGTGTCGGGATATGCTGCATGGCTGATTGAGGCATTCTGTCTTGTCGCGGTGAATGTCTATGTGCTGATCAGCGGGTATTTCGGGGGCGTTTCCGAGACAAAAGACGTGTTGAAACGTCCTCTGAAAATATGGAAACAGGTGATATTTTATTCTGTGACAATTGGTGTGATTGCGATTATTACAGGGATGTACCGCCACGATATGCATCAGACGTTTGTAGGTTTTTCTACGGGCTTGCAGCGGCTCGACATGTATCAGATTTTTACGTATCTTTTTCCGACGGTAACAGAGCATTACTGGTTTGCCACGTCCTATATCATTCTCTGCTTTTTTATGCCGTTTCTGGATAAGGGCGCAGATGCGCTTGACCAAAAGAGCTTTTTAAAGCTATTAGGTGGATTTCTGCTGCTTTTCAGTGTGGCAAAGACCGTGATTCCGATGCAGCTTGCCTGGGACAAATATGGGTACGACGCATTTTGGTTTGTGACGCTCTATCTGACGGGAGCGTATATCCGGCGGTTTGGCATTGCGTTTCTTGGCAGCAGGGCGAGGGCGCTTTGGCTTTATGCTGGAAGTGTGCTTTTGATTTTTGCGTCGTTTTTCGTGATTCGGAAGATTTTTTTCGCGACGGGAAGTCTTTCGGCGTTTATCAGTTACGCTTATACGTATAATCATCTGCTGTGCTACCTTGGCGCGGTCGGACTGTTTATGGCGTTTGACGGGCGTTTTGACAAAAGCCCAGAGTGTCTTGAGCGTATTCGGAGACCACTGCTGCTTGTGTCGGGTGCGACGTTCGGGGTATATTTAATCCATGAGCATGTCAATATCCGGTATCTGTGGGTGGAGTGGTTTCGGTGTGCGGATTGGGTCGGTGCGCCGCTTCCCCGGTTTTTGGGACATATGGTTTTTACGGTGCTGACCGTTTATGGTGTGTGTACGCTGATTGAGCTGCTGCGTCAAAAAGTTGGTGCATTATTCATAAGGAAGAGATAAATGGGAAAAACGAAGAACAGTATAAACGGAAAAAAGTGTCTGAATTATTTGCTGGCGGCAGTTTTGGCGGTCTATCCGCTGCGTCATGCGTTTACGGGCGTTGATATGATGGACGCAGGGTATGCGCTTGGAAACTACCGCTTTTTTGATGTGCTCAATCCGATGTGGAAGTTTGCGACGTATCTTGCGAATGTGACGGGGGCTGCGCTGTCATATCTTCCCGGCGGAGGGACGTGGGCAGGAATGAATATCTATTCCGGTCTGCTGATTGGCATTACGGTGGCGGCAGTGTTTTTGTATGCGTGCAGGCGCTTCGGGGGAACGTTCAAGGCGGGAACGGCGCTGTTTTTCCTTGCGGAATTTACCGCGCTTTCGCTGTGCTGGGCTCCGAATGTGATTTTGTATCATTATTTGGGGTATCTGCTGATGACGGCTGCCGTAATCATTCTTTATGATGCGATTATCAAGGACAGCAAAAAGGGGTATCTGACAGCCGGGGCGATTTTGGGGTTGTGTATTGCCGTTCGGATGCCGAATGTTACCTATATGGCATTGATTGTTCCGCTGTGGTATTTTAGCATTCTGAAAAAGGAGAAATTTCAAAAGCTGTGCAGCAGGACGCTTTACTGTATTGCGGGATATGCGGCGGGGCTGATTGTGCCGCTTGGGGTTGTCTGTGTGAAATACGGCATATCTGCGTATTTGGGGATGATTACTTCGCTCTTTGCCGTCACAGACACGGCGACCGATTATAAGCCGATGGCGATGGTTGGGGCGATGTTTGGGGATTATATACGGTATAGCGCGTGGCTTGGCATTTTTGTGGTGTATGGTGTTTTGGGTGTGACAGCATTTAAAGTTGCTGGTGTTATTTTTGCAAAAAAAGGGATTGCAGATAAAATAACAATACTAATCAAAACGCTGTATCTGTTGGGAATGGCAGTGCTTTTACGATTTTGCTATGGCAGGGGCATGTTCGGCTTTGATTATACGGATTTTTTCAGCATGTATAAATGGGTGACGGTATATCTTTTGGTAGTAATGATTGCCTGTGTGTGGGCATTGTTTTCTTACAAAATAGAAGAGGGCGCGAAACTGTGGGCTGTCTTTTTGCTTGTAATCATATGGATTACGCCGCTTGGCAGCAATAACGGGTTATATCCGATTATGAATAATCTGTTTCTTGTTGCACCGGTATCGGTATATCTGCTTGCGAAACTTTGGGGGACGCTGCGGGCGGATACGAAATTTCGCGCGGACAGGCGCTTTGCTGCGTGCAGTGTGTGCTTGATGATATTGGCGTGTACAATGGTGCAGAGCATTCTTTTTGGGTATCGTTTTCTGTTCCATGATGCAAAAGCTGCCGCGCAGCAGGAAACGGTCGGCAAGCTGCAATGCAGTACGGCTATTTCAGGGATGCGGACAACTGTCGGGAAAAAGCAGGCGATTGAGGAGCTTGACAGTTTTCTTTATGAAAACGGTTTGAATAAAAAACAGGTGATATTATATGGGGATATTCCCGCGGTTTCGTATATTATGGATATGGAGCCGGCAGTGTTTACGACGTGGGGTGATTTGGATTCCAACAGACTGGAGCTGCTTGAGCAGGATTTGGAAAATTTGTATCAAAACGGCGAAACGCCGGTCGTGATTTTGGGGACAGAGGCATTGGAGCTTAGAGAACAGCAGGGGAAGACAGATAGAAAGCGCGATGCAGTTCTTGCGTTTGCAAAGAAGTCGGATTATGCGCTGGTGTATGAGAATGGGATGTTTGCGGTGTATGCTTTTGGCGATACTCGTTACCCTTAATCTGTGCAATGATCCTTTGCCGCTTTTCGCTTCCCACTCCACGCCGCTTCCGTTTCCAATATTTTCCTTGCAAAAATTCATCATAATGTGTAATATTAAGGATAGAAAAGTTTAGGCAAAATATGGGAGAGGAGAACCACATGATCAACTTTAACGTCCCTCCGTTTACGGGAAGGGAAATCGAATATATCAAGCAATCCGTGGAAAACCAGAAAATATGTGGTGACGGTCCTTTCACACAGAAATGCAGCGAATGGATTGAACGGCAGACAGGCACGGCAAAATGTCTGCTCACAACATCCTGCACGCATGCGACGGAGCTTGCCGCGCTGCTTACGGATATTAAGGAGGGCGATGAGGTGATTATGCCCGCCTACACCTTCGTGTCAACGGCGGACGCGTTCGTACTGCGCGGTGCGACGGCAGTCTTTGTTGACATCCGTCCCGACACCATGAACATTGACGAAAACTTAATTGAGGCGGCAATCACTCAAAAAACAAGAGCAATCATTCCTGTCCACTACGCGGGCGTTTCCTGCGAGATGGACAAGATTATGGCGCTTGCAAAAAAATATAACCTGTTTGTCATTGAGGACGCTGCACAGGGCATTATGGCAACTTACAAGGGAAAGGCGCTCGGCGCAATCGGCGATTTCGGCTGCTATTCGTTCCATGAGACAAAAAACGTAAGCATGGGCGAGGGCGGCGCGCTTTTAATACAGGATGAAAAATATATTACAGATGCCGAGATTATCCGCGAAAAGGGCACAAACCGTTCGCAGTACTATCGCGGACAGGTGGACAAGTACCGCTGGATGAATTACGGTTCCTCGTACCTGCCAAGCGACATGAACGCCGCCTATTTGTGGGCGCAGTTAGAGCTTGCACAGGAAATCACGAAAGTAAGACTGGCACGTTGGGAGCAGTACAATACGCTGCTGCAGCCCTTAAAGGAGCGCGGGCTTTTGGAGCTTCCGACAATTCCCGAAGGCTGTGTGCACAACGGGCACATGTACTATGCAAAGGCGCGCGATTTGGAGGAGCGTACAAGGCTTCTCGCATTTTTAAAGGAAAACGGAGTATGGAGCGTATTTCACTACGTTCCGCTTCACACTGCGCCTGCAGGGCTGAAATTTGGCAGGTTTGCCGGTGAAGATGTCTACACGACAAAAGAGAGCGAACGTATCTTCCGGCTCCCGATGTTTTATACATTAAAGGAGTCTGAAGTGGATTATATCGTTAGCAAGGTGAAGGAGTTCTATCACGTATGACGGATAGCCGCACAGGCAGGAAAGCAGGCAGAGTGTGTGTCCTTGCTGTATTCACCCTTCTGCTTGTGGCGTTTCCTGCGATTGTATTTGATTTTTATTATGATTTGAACGACGATACCTTAATCAAGGACATCGTCTCAGGGGCATATACCGGCACGCCGAGCGGCTACAGCGTACAGCTTTTGTATCCGCTTTCGTGGCTGCTTGCCCTGCTGTACAAAGCTGTGCCAAATGCAGCATGGTACGGCTTGTTTTTGTGCGTCTGTCAGTTTGGCGCGGCGTTTTTGATTGCGGTGCGGCTTACCGCATTGTTTCAGACCACAAAAGGCCGCATTATGGCGCTTCTTGCAGAGTTTTTTCTGTTCTTTGGTCTGTTTCTGCGCGAGCTTGTCATCGTGCAGTACAGCGTCACGGCGGGCATGTGTATGATGTGCGCGGTTTTCCTGTTTATCACTTCCGACAACAAAAAAGGAAGAAATGTCATTCCGCTTTTACTGGTAGTGCTTGCGTTTATGATTCGGACGGAGGTCTGCCTGATGCTGATGCCGTTTGTGCTCATGGCAGGGCTGTTTAAGTGGGCGTCGGAGGAAAAGATTTTTACGGGAGCGAATTTCAGAAAATATCTTGCGTTAATCGGGGGTGCGCTGTTTGGAATGCTTGTCATGTTCAGCCTGAACATGCTTGCCTACCGTGCCAATGACTGGGGGAATTTCAGGGACTTTTTTGACGCCCGGACAAAGCTTTATGATTTTTATGACCTTCCGGTTTATGATGAGAACAAAGCATTTTATGAGTCCGTGGGACTTTCAAGGGAGTCGTATGCCCTTTTGGAAAATTACAATTTTGCACTGGACGAGTCGATTGACACATGGCTTTTGGAGTCGATGGTGCGGTATCAGAGAAGGCAGCTGAATGATACGTTTGGTCTTGTGAGTAAAAACAGTGTCCGCGAGGCGTTTTGGCTGTATCAGCAGCGGATTTTGAAGCAGATGTCCGCCGCGGACCTTGCGGTTGCTGCCGCGTATGGGCTTTATGTCGTGTTTTGTATGATACCTGCGGTAAAAAACAGGCAGATTGGGGCGGTATTTCGCAGGATTGTGCCTAAAATCGCGTTGCTGTTGGTTATAAGGAGTGTTTTGTGGTTATATTTATATATGATGGACAGGGTGCTTGAGCGTGTGACAATGCCGCTTCTTATGACGGAGCTTGCGTTTATTCTCGGTTTTCTGCTCTATGATCTGCGCAGGCTTGAGAAAAGCGCGGAGCCAAAGAAGAAGGGGATTACAGCGACAACTGTTTATCTGCTTGTGATTTTTCTGCTGGCAGCAGCATTTGCCGTGAATTTCGGGCGTGTCAATGACGAGTATGAGGCGCGTGCGCGTGCGGATATGCGGTGGCATGCGTTTATGGATTACTGCCGTGAACATGCAGATGCGTATTATGTGATGGATGTGTATTCCGCGACTTCGTACGAGGGTGCGTCCTACTCAGAAAAAATGTTTGAGGATGTGGATAACGCCTGTAAAAACTACGATTATTGCGGCGGGTGGCTGGCAAAGAGTCCGCTTGCGCGCAAAAAGCTTGCCGATAAAGGATTTCGGGATATGCAGAGCGCGCTTTTGCAGGAGAAGGGCGCGTACTTTGTGGCGGCGCCGGAGCGGGATATGGAATGGCTTTTAGCGTACTATGCAAAGCGCGGCGTGCGGGTACAGTGCAGGTGTGCGGACGCGATACGCACGGACAGCGGGGACGTGGCGTTTTTGGTATATGATATTCGGAGGGATGACGATGAAACCGGTAGATAAAGATTTTATCATAAAAGGAGAACATATTTACTTAAGACCGATTACGCAGGCAGATACAGAGCTTGTGCTTCGGTGGAGAAATGCGCCGGAGGTTGTGGAAAACTTTCTGTACCGCAAGGAAATTACCGCGCAGGAGCATCAAAGCTGGCTGGAAAACAAGGTCTTTACGGGACAGGTACATCAGTTTGTAATTATGGACGCGGCGGACGATACGCCGCTTGGCTCCGTTTATCTTCAAAATTTCGATGAGGAGAACAACAAGGCGGAATGGGGACTTTTTTTGGACGGGGATAAAACGCGCGGCAGGGGTGTCGGGACGGAGGTAGGAAACCTGATTTGGGATTATGCGTTTGACACGCTGAAACTGCATAAGCTGCACTCAAGGGTGCTTGCGCGAAACAAACCGTGTGTGCGCATGAATGAGAAGCTTGGTTTTCCGCAGGAGGCATATCTGCGGGACGAGCTTTTACTGGACGGAAGCTATGAGGATTTAATCCTGTACGGAGCGTTAAAAGGAGACAGAGGACAATGAGCAAAATTAGCTTTGTCATACCCTGCTACCGGAGCGAACATACGATTGAGGCGGTGGTGGAGGAGATTACGGATACGATGAAGGGACTTGCGGCATACGACTATGACATTTTTCTCGTAAACGACTGTTCTCCCGATAATACGTATACGGTAATCAGACAGATTTGTGAAAAACATAACAATGTGACAGGCATCAGCCTTGCGAAAAATTTCGGACAGCACGCGGCGCTGATGGCGGGGCTGCGCAAAGCGGACGGGGATATTGTGGTGTGCCTTGACGATGACGGACAGACGCCCGCGGACGAGGTCGGCAGTCTGATTGACGCGATTGAGCAGGGGAGCGATGTGGTGTATGCAAGCTACAATTCCAAGCAGCACAGCGCGTTCCGTAATTTTGGCAGCTATATCAACGACATTATGACACGGCTGATGCTTGGAAAGCCAAAAGAGCTGCAGCTGACAAGTTATTTTGCGGCAAGGCGTTTTGTCGTGGACAGTATGCTGGCGTATGAGCACAGCTATCCGTATGTGATCGGGCTGGTGCTGCGTGCCACGAAAAATATAACGAACGTGCCCGTAAAACACCGGAAGCGGGAAGTCGGAAGCTCCGGTTATACCATGCGCAAGCTGCTCTCGCTTTGGTTTAACGGCTTTACGGCGTTCTCCATTCTTCCGCTTCGTATTGCGACGGCGACAGGCGCGCTTTTTGCGGCGGGAGGATTTCTCTATGGGATTTACACGGTGATTAAGAGGCTGGTCAATCCGGCGGTGCCGATGGGATTTAGTTCCCTTATGGCAGCAGTCGTGTTTATCGGCGGCATGTTAATGATTATGCTTGGACTCATTGGGGAGTACATCGGACGTATTTACATCAGCATCAACCGTTCGCCGCAGTATGTGATACGCGAGGAGACAGGGACGAAGGAGGGTGAAGACTTGTGATAAGGGACGCACTCTGCCATGCGGTGGGTGACATAGAACACATAAAAAGAAATGCGGTCGTTCAAATTCTGATCGTGACGGTTGCCTTTATTATGCTGATGCGTGTTTTTCCGCAGGGCGCAGTGCAAAATCATAAGATTTCACGGCAGAAGGCGTATAACACATCGGCGCGGGAGACGCTGCAGGGCGATCCGTTTACCATGAATGACAAAAAACTCCAAATGGTATATTTCTCTCAGGAGCATTTATATTCCGTAAGATTATATATGGTTTGCAGTGTGCCGGAAAAAAGCAGCCGCTCTGATTTTGTGCTGTTTCGTCTGTACGATGAAAATTTTTCGTGCATTTACGAAGAACAGCGCTGCTGCGGAGATATTGAGGATGACGGCTATCTGACGGCGACGCCCGACGTGGATGTGGAGCCAGACCGTGCATATTATTATGAAATGCTGGTGCCGGAGGATTGTGGCGGCGTGTTTGAGCTGCCTGTGGCGGACAGGGGAGCGCTTGGTCAGACGGAGAACAGTACGCTTTACATTGACGGTATCATCAATGACAATGTGGCGCTGATTGCGGATTTTGACTATGCAAAGGCGCTGACTGCGTTTGGGGTTTTGCTGTATTATGTGATGATTCTTGCAGCAGCAACAATCGTTTATATTGCGGCGGCGGTGGTGTTATATCTGTATGATATTTATTTAACACAGTATCAGCAGACGATTATCCGATCTGCGCGGATTGCGGCAAGTGCAGCCGCAGCGGGCGCCGCGCTGTTTCTGTTTGTGTTTTCGGTGGTGTTAAACCGCTTTGGCGGCGGGGTTGCGGACAGAATGTTTTTTGCCGTTGCAATCGCGGTCGGGGCGGCGTGGCTTTTGCTTGCGATTTGGCTGCGTGACCGGTATCCGATGCCGCAGCGTGGGACAAGGCTTACCGCAGGAAGAAAGCTTTCCCTGATTTGGCGCAATTATATCCAAACGGTAAGTTTTGGACTGCTGTTTTATGCATTGTGTCAATATGTAAACGCGGACAGGGAATACTATCACTATACCAACACGCGCTGGATGCTGATTTTTTTGGCGGCTGCGTTTTTGATGATGTACAGTGAAAGGCAGTTTTTGAATATACTAAGCGCACTGTGGCTGATTGCATCAGTCATCGGTTCCGTGCTTTACTGCCGTGGCTTTGAGCAGGGGACAAACGAGCGTGAGCTTGCTGTGCTGACCTGTGCGGTCGTGGTGTCATGGGGGCTTTTAATCCTCAATATCATGCGCGCGTGGTATCAGGGACTGCGCCAAAGACAATACCGTTTTCAGAGACCGGCAACGTTTCAGCTTGTGTATGGATGCCTGTGGATTGTATTTTCCGCGCTGATGTATTTTTATCAGTTTGAAAAAATATGGGTATACACAGCGACATTGCCCTTTGTGACAATGTTTTTCCTGCGTTTTACGCCTGCATCCAAAAGCAGGCTTCTGAAAAATTTTACGAACGGGATATTACTCAGCTTCGGACTTGTGGCGTTGTTCTGTTTTGTGCACAGACCGCATCATTACTGGATGCTTTATCGTTACGGCGGGATTTTCCATACGGTGGCATGTACGGGAATGTATCTTGCGGTCGTGTTTGGGGCGGCGGCAGGGAAGCTGTTCGGCACGCTCAAGGCGAGAGAACAAATGATTGTGTGCTGTCCTTTTGAATGCTTTCTTGTGTGTGTGACAGCAGGATACATTTTCCTGACCATGTCAAGAACCGCATATCTTTCGGCATTTGTGACGGCGGCGCTTGTGGTGGCGCTGGCGGCGTTTGCATTTCATAAGCCGGCGTCGAATGTATGGAAAGAAATCGGTATCCTCTCGCTGATGGCGCTGCTTAGCTTTCCGCTTGTGTTCAGCGCAGTGCGGATGATACCTGCCGTGATTAACGAACCGATACGCTACGACCTTGAACATCAGGACAGGGGCTTTATGGTTTACAGGGGTGATCCGATTGATTCGGATAAATATATGACAGTGCCGCGCTTTTTTTCAACCTTGTTCGGGCGGTTCCAAAAGGAGGAGGTCATAACGGACGAGGAGGACGGCGAGGAAGAGGCTCGCGGCAGAGCTGTTTTACAAGAGCAGTATCTTGTATACACGGGGGCGGATTTTGCGGGAATGGATGTCAGAACCGCAAAAGGCGACGACAGCGGTGATGATGAGGAGGATAATGAGGAAGAGGTGCAGGATGATATATCGAACGGACGGTTCAATATTTTCATGGACTATGTAAAAGCGTTGTCTTTTTCAGGGCATGAAAAAATGGCGCTTGTCAATGAAGACGGGAAAGAACATGTCCATGCGCACAATTCCTATTTGCAGGTAGCATATAATTTTGGTATGATAGCAGGAGTAGTATTTTTGGTAATTTGTGCCATCAGTCTTTGGCGCTCTATAAGACTTGTGATGACACAGGGAGAAACGTTTGGCATTTATATTGTCGTGTTTGCGCTGATTATCGTTTTCGGACTGATTAGCGTTACGGAGTGGGCGTTTCACCCATGTATTCCGGCGGGATTCTGCTTTTTGCTGATGCAGCCTCTGCTGATTGGCACAAGGATTCCTTCGGGTGCAAAGGAGGAGTTATGAAACTATTAAATCATATAAACATGCAGCTTTTACACAGGCGGATTGTGCTTGTCATTATCGATATTATGATGGTTTGCATCGCTAGTATCATGCCGCTGTGGATTCGGTTTGAATTAAAATATACGGATATACCGGAGATTTATTTGAGCTCCGCGTGGAATTTCATGGTCGTCAACGTGGTGATTACGCTGATAGTGTTTTATCTGTTTAAGCTCTACCATAGCTTATGGGCGTTTGCTGGCACTGCGGAGGCGCAGAATATTGTCGCGGCATGTTGTCTGTGCGCCGTGCTCAATTTCCTTGGTATGAAGCTGTTTCGCTATCCCATTCCGCGCAGCTACTATTTTATGTATGTGCTTGTGCTGACGGGCGCCACGACGGTTGTGCGGTTTTCGTACCGCATTATCCGCGGTATGAAGCATAAGCATCAAAATAAGAAAAACGGTACGCGCGTTATGATTATCGGTGCAGGTGAGGCTGGACATGCTGTCATTAAAGAAATCACCAACAGTGATTTCAGCACGATGACCATTAAGTGCATTATTGATGATAACGAGACAAAATGGGGGCGTTTTATCCTCGGCGTGCGGATTGTAGGAGGACGCGACAAGATTGTGGAGTATGCGGCGCTTTACGGCATTGACGAGATTATCATCGCCATTCCGTCGGCAAACCGCGCCACGATGAAGGAGATTGTGGAAATCTGCAAGGAGACAAGCTGTAAGCTGCGTACGCTGCCCGGTATATATCAGCTGGTAAACGGTGAGGTCAATGTCAGCAAGCTCAGGGATGTTGACGTGGAGGATTTGCTTGGGCGCGACCCGATTAAAGTAGATTTGGATTCGATTTTAAACTATGTGAAAAATAAGACAATCATGGTCACGGGCGGAGGCGGCTCGATTGGAAGCGAGCTTTGCCGGCAGATTGCGGGGCACAGACCGGCAAGGCTGGTCATTGTCGATATTTATGAAAATAATGCCTATGAAATCCAGCAGGAGTTAAAGCGCAATTATCCGCGTCTTGATTTGGTGGTGCTGATTGCGTCCATCCGCAATACAAACCGCATGAACAGCATTATGAAGACGTACCGCCCTGATATTATTTATCACGCGGCGGCGCACAAGCATGTGCCGCTTATGGAGGTCAGCCCGAACGAGGCGATTAAGAATAATGTGTTTGGCACGTGGAAAACGGCACAGGCGGCGGCACAAAACGGCGTAAAAAAGTTTGTGATGATTTCTACGGACAAGGCGGTCAATCCCACGAATATCATGGGTGCAAGCAAACGCATCTGCGAAATGATTATACAGACCTACAACCGGCATTACGACACGGAATTTGTGGCGGTGCGGTTCGGAAACGTGCTTGGGAGCAACGGAAGCGTAATACCGCTTTTTAAGCAGCAGATTGCCGCGGGCGGTCCGGTGACGGTGACGCATCCGGACATCATTCGCTATTTTATGACCATTCCCGAGGCAGTATCGTTGGTGCTGCAGGCAGGCGTATACGCAAAGGGCGGCGAGATTTTTGTGCTTGATATGGGGGAACCGGTGAAGATTCTCGATCTTGCCAGGAATTTAATCAAGCTGTCAGGATATAAGGTAGATGAAGACATTAAAATTGAGTTTACGGGTCTGCGCCCCGGAGAAAAGCTCTACGAGGAACTTCTGATGAACGAGGAAGGCATGACGGACACGGAGAATAAATTAATTCATATCGGAAAACCCATTGAGTTCGACGAGTCGAAGTTTTATGTGCAGCTCAACAATTTAAAGCATGCGGTCGAGGACGAGTGTGAGGACGTGCGCCCGCTGATACAGGAGATTGTACCGACGTATATTCCAAAAGAAGGTTAACAGTATTGTATAAAACCAATTTTTGCCATATACTATAAAAAATAGAAAAAAGAATGATGTCTGCTGCGGAAAGGGGAAAATCGAAACATGTTTCAAGAAGAAAAGCAATTTCATCCATTTGAAAAGAAAGTGTGGCTTTCAAGCCCGACGATGCATGGTGAAGAGCTGGCATATGTAAAAGAAGCGTACGATACAAACTGGATGTCTACCGTAGGGGCGAATCTTAACGAACTGGAACGTCTTGTCTGCGAAAAGACGGGCTGCGGCTATGCGGTTGCCCTCGCGTCAGGTACGGCGGCGCTGCATCTTGCCGTAAAGCTTGCGGGAGTAAAGCGGGGCGATAAGGTATTCTGCTCCGACATGACGTTTGACGCGACAGTCAATCCCGTGGTTTACGAGGGCGGCGTTCCTGTTTTTATCGACACGGAATATGATACCTGGAACATGGACCCTGTTGCGTTGGAAAAGGCGTTTGCGCTTTATCCGGAGGTTCGGGCGGTTGTGTTTGCACATTTGTACGGTACGCCTGCAAAGGTTGATGAAATCAGAAAAATCTGCGACGCACACGGTGCGGTGATTGTGGAGGACGCGGCGGAGTCGTTCGGCGCGACATACAAGGGACAGCAGACGGGAACGTTTGGACAATATAACTGTATTTCGTTTAACGGAAATAAAATTATTACAGGTTCTGCAGGCGGCATGTTTTTAGCGGACGATTTGGAGGCGGCAAACAAGGTCAGAAAGTGGTCTACGCAGGCGAGAGAGAACGCGCCGTGGTATCAGCATGAGGAGCTTGGCTACAATTACCGCATGAGCAACGTGATTGCAGGGATTGTGCGCGGACAGATGGCGCATCTTGCGGAGCATATTGCGGGGAAAAAGGCGATTTATGAGCGTTACAAGGAAGGCTTTAAGGACCTTCCCGTTTCCATGAACCCGTTTGATGCGCAAAACTCGGAGCCGAATTTTTGGCTTTCCTGTATGCTGATTGACGCGGACGCCATGTGTAAGCAGGTGCGCAGCGAGTGTGAGGTTTTATATCAGCCTGAGCATGGTAAAAGCTGTCCGACGGAAATTCTTGATACGATTATGAACTATAACGCGGAGGGGCGTCCGATTTGGAAGCCAATGCATATGCAGCCGATTTACCGCATGAATGGGTTTGTCACAAGAGAGGGCGACGGCAGGGCAAAGACGAATGCCTACATAAGCGGCGGCAGCGTCGGAACGGACGGCAGACCGCTTGACGTCGGAATGGATATTTTCCACAGAGGGTTATGTCTGCCTTCTGACAATAAAATGACGAAAGAGGAGCAGGAGATCGTCATTGAGATGGTGAGGGCGTGCTTTGCATAGTAATAAATGGTGATTGAAGAGACTGCAAAGATGTTTGGAGAAGATAATGCAAAGACATAAACAAAACTTTTACGAAAAATATATCAAGCGCCTGCTTGACATCATCATATCGCTTACGGCATTAATCGTGCTAAGCCCGATTTTGCTCATTGTTGCTGTACTCGTACGCGTAAAGCTCGGCTCCCCTGTCATTTTCCATCAACAGCGCCCCGGGTACCACGAAAAAATATTCGGACTGTGCAAATTCCGTTCCATGACCGACGCGCGCGACCAAAACGGCGAACTGTTACCTGATGAAGTGCGCCTCACCAAATTCGGCAAGGCACTGCGCGCGACAAGCCTTGACGAGCTGCCAGAACTTTGGAATATTTTAAAGGGCGACATGAGCCTGATCGGACCAAGACCATTGCTTGTAAAATACTTACCGTTATACAACGACTTCCAAAAGCAGCGCCACGACGTCCGCCCCGGACTGACCGGATGGGCGCAGGTCAACGGCAGAAACGCCATCAGTTGGGAGCAGCGATTTGCATATGATGTCGAGTATGTGAAAAAAATATCATTTAAAATGGATTTAAAAATATTATTCCAAACAGTGGCAGTCGTATTTCGCCATAGCGACATCAACAGCGCGACTGATGCCACAATGGAAGCCTTTACGGGAACAAAAACGGGAACAAAAACGGAGGAGCATGTATGAATATTTTATTTTGCAGCGTAGGACGGCGCTGCGAGTTATTAAAGGATTTCAGAAAAACGCTCGGCGACAAGGTGCGACTGATTGTGACGGACAACAGTCCGTATGCGCCCGCGCTCGCGTTTGCCGATGTCAGCTACCAAGTGCCGTTAATTCATGACAAAGCATATATTCCGATGATTTTGGACATATGTAAGAAGGAGGAGATTAACGCAGTCACCACCTTAATTGACCCTGAAATTGCAATTCTTGCAGAACACAGACAGGAATTTGAGGCGCTTGGCGTGACCGTGCTTGCACCGTACAAAGAAACGGCGGCGCTGTGCTTTGACAAATACGAAATGTCCAAATATTTGGCGGAACAAGGAATTAACACGGTAAAAACGTTTGGCTGTTTTGCCGACTTTTGGAAAGCGTATAACAACAAGGAAATTGATTTTCCCGTGTTTGTAAAACCGCGCACGGGGAGCGGAAGTGTCGGCGCAAGAAAAGTGGAAACCTTTGAGCTTTTGGAGGAGCTGACGGGGCAGGATGAATCGTTGATTATTCAGGAGCTGATGACAGGCGAGGATATGGATGCGGACATTTATGTGGATACCATAAGCCATAAGCCCGTCGCCATTTTCTCCAAAAAGAAGCTTTCAACGACAATCGGCGGCGCCAATAAAACGATTTCTTTTAAAGATGACAGCCTTTTTCATTTCGTCGAGCACGCGCTTTCTGTTTTTGAATTCAACGGTCCGCTTGACATGGACCTGTTTTATCAAAACGGAACGTATTACCTTTCGGAGATTAATCCGCGTTTTGGCGGAGCGTATCTTCACGCATACGGAGCAGGCGTTGATTTTCCAAAGCTGATATATACAAATGTTGTGGAAAAAAAGGAAAATGCTCCCCGTATCGGTGATTATGAGGAAAACGTTGTCATGATGATGTATGACAGTGTTGTGATTAAAACACTTGATGAAATTCAAAATAACATGGTAAGCCTATGAAAATACTGATTTTAACAAATTACGCAAACGGTCTGTATCTGTTTCGAAAAGAATTGCTGCAGGCTTTTGCAGAGGACGGGCATAAGGTATATGTGTCCTTGCCGCCTGACGAAAACATGGACAAGCTCAAAGACTTGTGCCGCGTTATCAAAACTCCTTTTGACAGGCGCGGAATGAATCCGTTTCAGGATTTTAAGCTGTTTCTTGCATACCTGAAGCTTTTGCGCAAAAAAAAGCCCGACGTGGTGCTCACATACACTATCAAGCCAAACCTTTACGGCGCGCTTGCCTGCCGCATCAAAAAGGTGCCGTATCTTTGCAATGTCACCGGACTTGGAACGGCGATTGAAAACGGCGGGCTTTTAAGCAGGCTGTTGCTGCGTTTTTACCGGATTTCCATGAAAGACGCACAGCGGATATTTTTTCAGAACAAGCGCAATCGTGATTTTATGAACAAAAACGGCATTGCAGTTGAAAAAAACGCGCTTTTGCCGGGCTCAGGCGTGAACCTTGTGGAGCATCCGCTGCGGGATTATCCGCCGGAATACGGGCAGGTGCAGTTTCTTGCGGTTATCCGTATTATGAAGGATAAAGGTATTGAAGAATATCTTGAAGCAGCGCAGATAATGAAAAAAAAAGATAAAAGTCTTCAATTTGTACTGGTGGGCGAGTACGAGGAGGAGACGAGAAATCTTTATGAACCGCAAATAATGTCTCTAACAAAACGTAAGATAATCAAATATCTCGGACATATCGATAACGTGGAGGAAGTTATGGCAAAAAGCCATGTGATTGTGCATCCGTCTTACCATGAAGGGCTTTCTAACGTTCTGCTCGAGGCGGCGGCATGCGGGCGTCCGGTGCTTGCAAGCGACATCAGCGGCTGTGTCGAGACATTTTTGGACGGTGAAAGCGGATTTGCATTTGAAAGCAAAAGCGTTGAAGCGCTTGTGCATGCAATGGAAAAAATACTTGCGCTTTCCTGTGAGGAACGCCGTCAGATGGGCATTGCAGGCAGGGCATGGGTAGAAAAAAATTTTGATAGAAATATCATTATTCAAACATATGAAGATGAACTAAAAAAGATAAAAGGAGAAAAAAGTGAAAATTAAAATTTTCACTTGGCAAGTTTGTGCATGAGGGCACAAACTCGCGGAAAGGAGCATAATTGTGAAATTATATGAAGACCTTGTAAGCGGAAAAGAAAAACTGTCCCTTGTCGGACTTGGCTATGTGGGAATGCCGATTGCGGTGGCATTTGCAAGAAAAGTCAAAGTGGTAGGATTTGACTTAAATGCCGCAAAGATTGACCTTTACAAATCGGGAATTGACCCCACAAACGAGGTTGGCAATGAGGTAATTAAAAATACCGCGGTAGAATTTACTGCTGATGCGGCGAAACTAAAAGAGGCAAAATTCCATATTGTCGCAGTGCCTACGCCTGTAAATGACGATCATACGCCGGATTTATCGCCGGTCGAGGGCGCAAGCCGCATTTTGGGACAGAATCTCACAAAAGGCTCCATCGTAGTATTTGAGTCTACCGTATATCCCGGCGTGACAGAGGATATTTGTGTGCCGATTCTCGAGCAGGAGTCCGGTTTGAAATGCGGCGTTGATTTTAAGGTCGGTTACTCGCCGGAGCGCATCAATCCCGGCGATAAGGTGCATCGCTTGGAAACCATTACCAAGATTGTTTCCGGCATGGACGAGGAAACGCTAAACGTTGTCGCACAGGTGTACGAGATTGTCGTAGAGGCAGGCGTGTACCGTGCGGAGTCGATTAAGGTTGCCGAGGCGGCGAAGGTGATTGAGAACAGCCAAAGAGACATCAATATCGCGTTTATGAACGAGCTTTCCATTATTTTCAACAAAATGGGGATTGACACGAAATCGGTGCTTGCGGCAGCAGGAACAAAGTGGAACTTCTTAAATTTCCAGCCGGGGCTTGTCGGCGGACATTGTATCGGCGTAGATCCGTACTACCTCACCTACAAGGCGGAGGAGCTTGGCTATCACTCGCAGATTATTCTCTCGGGCAGACGCATCAATGATGATATGGGCAAATATGTGGCGGAAAACCTTGTGAAAAATCTGATAAAGGCGGATATTCCTGTCAAGAGCGCAAAGGTGGCAATCCTTGGATTTACGTTTAAGGAGAACTGTCCCGATACGAGGAATACAAAAATTATTGATATTTATAACGAACTTAGAGAATACGGTATTACAGCAAAGGTGACGGACGATAATGCTGACGCTGACGAGGCGAAACGGCTTTATGGAATTACCTTTACTCCGATGAAAGAGATTAAGGACTGTGACGCCGTAATTTTGGCGGTGGCGCATGAGTCATACAAACAGCTTGGAATGGATGATTTGTCGGCGCTTTATGCGGATAACGGCAAGCAGAAGGTGCTTACGGACTTAAAGGGCGTGCTTGACAGAAAAGAATACGAGAACGCAGGTTATTTATACTGGAGGTTATAAAATGGGTTACAAAGAGTTAACATTTGACAAAAACAGCGTCTTTCTTGTAACGGGGGGCGCCGGATTTATCGGTTCAAATCTCTGTGAGGCAATCACGGACATGGGCTGTCAGGTAAAATGCCTTGACGACCTCTCGACAGGCAGGGAGGAAAACGTGAAGATGTTTATGGATCGCCCGAATTACACGTTTATCAAAGGCGATATCAAAGATTTGGACGCCTGTATGAAAGCGTGCGAGGGCGTGGATTATGTGCTGCATCAGGCAGCGTGGGGCTCTGTGCCGCGCAGCATCGAAATGCCGCTGTTTTATGAGCAGAACAACATTATGGGAACGCTCAACATGATGGAGGCGGCAAGACAAAACGGCGTGAAGAAGTTTGTCTACGCTTCAAGCTCGTCCGTTTACGGCGACCATCCCGTACTTCCCAAAAAGGAAGGGCAGGAGGGAAACCTTCTTTCTCCCTATGCGTTGACAAAACGCACAAATGAGGAGTATGGAAAACTTTATAAAAAGCTTTACGGTCTTGACACTTATGGAATGCGTTATTTTAACGTATTTGGACGCAGACAGGATCCGAACGGCGCATATGCGGCGGTGATTCCGAAATTTATCAAGCAGCTCCTCGACGGCGAGGTACCGACAATCAACGGCGACGGAAAGCAGTCGCGTGATTTTACGTATATTGACAACGTAATCGAGGCGAATTTCAAGGCGTGCCTTGCCTCAAGCGACGCGGCAGGTCAGGCGTTTAACATTGCCTACGGCGGACGGGAGTATCTGATTGACATTTATTATGACCTTTGCAAGGCGCTCGGCAAAGACGTTGAGCCAAATTTCGGACCGGACCGCGCAGGCGACATCAAGCATTCTAATGCCGACATTTCCAAGGCACGTGAGCTTTTGGGATACGATCCCGAGTTTGATTTTGAACACGGCATTGCACTTGCGATTGACTGGTATAAGGCAAATCTGTAATCCAGTTTAGGGGCATGGAGAAAAATATGAAAAATACCGGAATGAAAATCTGCATAAGAATGGACGATATTACACCTGATATGGATTGGGAAAAGTTCCTGCGGTTTAAGGAGCTTTGCGATCTGTATCAGGTTAAGCCGCTTATAGGGATTGTACCGAAAAATGAAGATAAAACCCTCAGCATTGACGCACCGCGGGAGGATTTTTGGGATTATATCAAGCAGCTTCAAAGGGAGGGATGGCTGCTTGCACAGCACGGCTACACACATGTTTACACGACAAAGGAGGCGGGGCTGTTTCCGCTAAACGATTTTTCCGAGTTTGCGGGTGTGGAGTACAGCGAGCAGTATGAAGCGATAAAATTAGGACAGGATATCTTCAGGGAGCACGGAATTGAGACGGATATATTTATGGCACCCGGACATTCCTATGATAAGCATACGTTTAAGGCACTGCAAAACCTGAATTACTGGCGGATTACGGACGGCTTCGGGAACAGACCGTATGTCAGGCATGACATGATATTTTATCCCATTTCCCATAATCAAAAAAGTTCTCTGAACGCAAAAAGCGGTTACACCACATTTGTCGTGCATACCAATACGATGAAGGACAGTGACTTTGCGCGGTATGAGCGCATGTTTCAGGAATATCAGGGACGGTTTGTTTCGTATTCGGAGCTTTTTAAGGTGGAACCGGTGTACAGAGGTTTTTTTAAGGCGAAGTTAGAATATTGGATGGCATATGTAAAGCAGCAAATTGTGAAGAGAAGGCAATAAAGAGGAATTTTATGAAAAATGACACAAGGAAGCGGCAGGCAGCAGCGGCAGCAGTCGTATTGGGCAGCATTATATTTTACCTGATATGGTATTGGCAGGACGGCGTGATTATCACGCCTGATTCGGATTCGTATCTGATGATGCAGGCAGACAGAGAACCCCTGTATTGCATTTTTCTTTGGCTGATGCGGGAACTTTTTGGACATGACATTTATCTTGATGCGGCGGTCGTGGTGCAGTGCGTGCTTGCAGGAATTGCAACGGCAGTGTTTACATTGTCGCTGAAAAAACGTTTTGACTTAAACAGAATTGTCACTTTTCTTGTGTGGGCAATACAGTGCGGTCTTACGTTCCTGAACCGTTATGTGGCGCACCGCAAGTACAGCTATTTTAATAGTATCCGGACGGAGGCGCTTGCCTATTCCTTATATCTTTTTCTAATACTCGGACTGCTGGCAATTCTGTATGACAAAAGCAGAGAGGGCGTTTTGCTCAGTCTGATTTGGGCGGTTGTGCTCACTTCCATACGAAAGCAGATGGTGGTGGCATTTGGGTTGATTTTTCTTGCCGTACTCTATGCATGGTGGAAGAATAAGGGCTGGAAAAAGGCTCTGCTGTATGCGGCGCTCATCGTGGCTTTGGGACTGGGGAGCACGCGCTTGATTGACTGTACGTACAATTATGTCTGTCGGGGTGTTTTCACCATGCACACCGGCGATTCAAGCTTTATTCTCGGAAATGAGCTTTATGCTGCAAATGAGGGGATGGCGGAACGGATTACGGACGATGTCAACCGTGCCATTTTCCTTGAAATTTTAGCGCGTGCCGACGCAGAGGAATACAATATTCGATATGCGGGCGATGGATGGTACGGGCTTCAGGACCATTACAGCATGTCGTATGACAGGATTAAGTTTGATATTGTAATGCCGGTTATCCGCGAATATCAGGACAGTGTCGGCATGGCGGAGACAGACCGCGAGGACAATTACAATGCGATTGCGGGAGCGATTATGAAAGAAATCCTGAAGCCATGTGCGCCGGATCTGTTTAAAATTTTTGCAGTTAATGTCATCAGCGGTTTTATTACGACCTTGTTAAAGGTGCATCCTGTTCTGAATGTCGTGGCACCGTTCTTATATGCGGCATACATTGCGCTTTTTGTTTGGCTTGCCGCAAAAGGTTCCTACAAAACAGAACATTCCTCGCTTTTGTTTGCGGCATTGGTGATGACCGCACTGGTGGCGACAATCATCCTCACATCAGCGACGATTTACTGTCAGATGCGCTATATGCTGTATAATACGGGGCTGTTTTATCAGGCAGGGCTGATTATGTTGCATGAGGCTTTGCGGTAACAAAACTTTGCAGAAGAAGGGACAAAAAACATGACAACAGAAAAACCAATACGTGTGCTCCACGTGTTAGGCACGACAAACCTCGGCGGCGCGGAGAGCAGGGTGATGGAGCTGTACCGCAATATGGATCGGGACAAAGTGCAGTTTGACTTTCTTGTCCATACCCAAAAGGAAGGACACTACAGCGCGGAAATCAGGGCGCTTGGCGCAAATATATACAGTGTTCCGCGGTTTAACGTGAAAAATTATCCCTTGTATCGCAGCGCGCTTAACCGATTTTTCGAAAAACATCATGACTACGCCGCAGTGCAGGGGCATATGACAAGCACGGCGTCTATATATCTGCCCATTGCAAAAAAGGCGGGCATACCGCTTACGATTGCCCACGCAAGAAGTGCGGGCGTGGACCGGGGCATGAAAGGGCTGGTGACAAAAATCATTAGGCTTCCGCTTAAAAACCGTGCAGATTATCTGTTTACCTGCTCTATGGAAGCAGGCATGGCGGTGTACGGTAAAAAAGCCGTAAAACAGGGGAGGGTATGGACCATTCCAAACGCAATCGACGCGCAGCGGTTTCGTTTTAACAAAAGTGTTCGGGAGAATTTGCGAAACGAGCTTGGACTTTCGGACAAGTTTGTCATCGGGCACGTAGGGCGTTTCGGCTTTATGAAAAACCACGCTTATTTGCTGGAGGTCTTTTTTGAGCTTTGCAAAATGCGTGAAGACGCTGCGCTGGTCTTAATCGGAACAGGAGAGCTGGAACAGGAAATCCGGCAGAAAGCGGAAACGCTGGGATTAACAAAAAAGGTACGCTTTTTGGGAACGCGGTCCAATGTGGAGGATTATTATCAGGCGTTTGATTATTTTGTCTTTCCGTCTTTCTTTGAAGGGCTGCCCGGAAGCGTGGCAGAAGCGCAGGCGTCAGGACTTCGCTGCCTGATTTCAGACAAGGTAACGCATGAGGCGGCGCTTACGGAGTTGGCAGTTTACAAAAGCATTGACGAACCGCCTGTAAAATGGGCGCGGGAAATTCAGAAAAATGCCGAAAACGCCATGATACGCCATGATATGCAGAGCGCGATAACAGGTCAGGGTTTTGATGTACGGATACAGGCAAAGCAAATGGCGGAATTTTATCAAACGGGGAAAAATCCGCCCGGACACCGCTGCGGGATTTCCTGATTGTGCAGATAAAGTAAACCAAAGTAGAAAGGGGAGACGAAAACCATGCGGCGCAAAAAAATTCTTTTGATTACACCGATGCTCCATCAGGGAGGATTTGAGCGCATTTGCGCGCTGACGGCAAAGCTTCTCAAAGATACGTACGAGGTGCATGTTGCGGTGTTTACCAAAGAAGACCTGTTTTACGACGTGTCGGGCGTTGATCTGATTGATTTGAATCTCCCTTCAAAAAATGGTAAAATCAATAAAATTGTCAATATTATAAAGAGAGTGTTACGTCTGAAAGCGCTTAAAAAACGTTTGGACATTGACATCAGCTACAGCTTTGGGACAACCGCCAATATTGTTAATGTTTTGTCAAAAGCAAACGATACAACATGGGCAGGAATTCGCGGCTACGGCGCGCTGACGGACAGCGGGATCGGACTTATCTGCCGTCATGCGGATACCGTGGTCAGCTGTACCAAAACAATGGAGGCGGACATCCGGCAAAAATTTGCGCCCAAATCCTGCGCAACGCTCTACAACCCGTGTGACACGGCGGCAATCAGAGCGCTTGCAGACGAGGAGGGCGGCATTGAGCCGTCACACGCGGATTTTCTAAAGCGGGAAGGCGCACTGATTGCCTCAATGGGCAGAGAGGACGATTTAAAGGGCTTTTGGCACTTGATAAAAAGCTTTTCCCTGATAAAAAAGGCATTGCCAACTGCGCGGCTGATGATTATCGGGGACGGTGCATACAAGGAATACAAGGAGCTTGCCGGTGCACTCCATATCGAAAAATCGGTTCTTTTTACAGGCGTGCTCAAAAATCCGTTTGCACTGTTAAAGTACGCGGATGTATACGCACTGACTTCTCAGACGGAAGGCTTCCCGAATGCATTGATTGAAGCAATGGCATGCGGTGTACCCTGTGTCAGCGTCAACTGCATGACAGGACCAAACGAAATTTTGGCGGAAAATTTTTTGCAGTATTGTGACCGCGGCAAAACGTATGAGGCGGACTACGGAATTTTGACCGGTATTTTCACGGGGGAAAAAAATCTTGATGCGGATGTGATTACAAAAGAAGAACAGATATTTGCAGATACACTCACCAGCCTTTTAACCGACAAAGCACGGCTTGACGCATATCGGAAAAAGGTACAAAAAAGGGCAGAGGACTTTGGTATGGATGTGTATGTGCGGCGCATTACGGAGCTTGCGCAGCAAAAATAAAAACATACATCATAAATTCGCAGGCTGTGTAAGGAGTAGATGGAATGAAAAAAATAGTGTTTCATTTAAATTGTTTGGAGCGAGGCGGTGCGGAACGTGTCGTGGCAAATCTCTCCAGGCAGTTCGTCCAAAACGGATATAAGGTATGGATTGCCACGGAGTGGCAGGGTGAGGACGAGTATGAGATTGACCCGCGCATTCAGCGCGTGCATGTAGGACTTAACAAAAAGCAGGAAATTCACGGAAGAATCGGGAAGTTTATTGACCGGATATGCAACCTGCGGCAGTTTATCAAAAAGGTTAATCCTGATATTGTCATTGCCTTTGCAAGGCGCGCCAACTATCGGGCGCTGACGGCGACTGTCGGGATGAAGACACCGGTTCTTATTTCGGTGCGTATCAATCCGATTGGCTTTTATGACTTTTTGTCGGACAAAATCCAAATCCCGATATTGTTTCGCCGTGCGGCGGGATGTGTGTTCCAAACGCAGGATCAGCGGGAATTCTTTCCGGAATTTATCCAAAAGAAATCACGGATTATCTTAAATCCAATCAGTGAGAAATTTATTGGAAACCCAATCCCAGGCGATGAGGAGCGCGAAAAGGCAGTCGTGCATTCAGGAAGGCTTGTGGATTTTAAAAATCAATTGCTCTTGATCCGCGCATTTGTCCGGGTACATGAGAAACATCCCGATTATGTGCTTAAGATTTACGGACCGGACTCCTTCGACGGGACAAGGGAGCAGTTGGAGGCATTGATTGAGGAAAAGGACGCGGAGCATTACGTCTTTTTAATGGGTGCGAGCACGCAGCTTGAAAAAGACATGATAGACGGCGCGGTTGCGGCGTTTTCCTCCGATTATGAAGGGATGCCAAACGCCATGCTTGAGGCAATGGCGCTCGGACTTCCCGTGGTAGCGACCGATTGCCCGCCGGGCGGACCGCGTATGGTCATTGAGAATGAAAAAAACGGTCTGCTTGTTCCGGTCAGGGACGAGCTTGCGCTCGCGGAAGCAATCAACCGTCTGATAGAGGACAGGGCGTTTGCCGCACGGCTTGGCGCGGAGGCGGCAAAAATTGGCGAGGCAGCAGGACCGCAGCGCATTTTTGCACAGTGGAAGGACTATATCGAAGAAATTACAGGATAACAATTGGAGAAATCGGAAGGAGGCGCAGAAAATGTGCGGAATATGCGGCTTTATATCAAGGAAAGACATTACAAGGGACCACTTAAAGGCAATGAATGACACAATGGTTCACAGAGGTCCTAACGACAGCGGCGAGGAACTGTTTGACGCGGCAGGCGGCTATACGGTCGGAATGGCGCACAGACGTCTCTCCATACTGGATTTGTCCATGCTCGGACACCAGCCGATGCATTCCTGCGACGACCGGCTTGTGATTGTCTATAACGGCGAAATCTATAATTTTTTGGAGCTTAAAGAAGAATTGAAGGATTATCCGTTTTGCTCCAACTGTGACACCGAGGTGATCCTTGCGGCTTATTTAAAGTGGGGTATTTCCTGTATAGACCGCTTTCAGGGCATGTTTGCGATAGCGCTCTATGATAAGAAAACAGATGTTCTATATTTGGCGCGGGACCGGATTGGAAAAAAGCCGCTGTATTATTGGATGGACGGAGAAAATATTGTTTACGCGTCGGAGTTAAAGCCGATTATGCACTGTCCCGGTTTTCCAAGGACCATCAACAAGTCCGTAATCAAGCGTTACATGTATCAGCAGTGCGTGAACGAGCCGTATGCAATTTTTGAGAATGTTTATAAGGTAGAACCCGGACAGATTGTGGAGTTTTGCCAGGGAAACCTCAAAATGCAGAAGTATTGGGATATTGCAAAGGTTTATGCCGCCAAAAAGCAGGAGCCGGTTGGCACCTATGAGGAGGCAAAGGAGGAGCTTAAGGCGCTGTTAAAGGATTCCGTCAAAAAACGGATGATTGCCGACGTTCCAGTAGGCGCATTTTTAAGCGGCGGCTATGATTCCTCGCTTGTGACGGCGCTCGCGCAGGACATCAACGGAAG
>CAJUJG010000009.1:0-3687 GCA_910586715.1 uncultured Lachnospiraceae bacterium | reverse complement strand
TTCCAGTAAAAACGTATTCCATCGGTTTTAACGAGGAGCGTTACAATGAGGCAAAGTATGCAAAGGAGGTCGCAAAGCGCTTGGGTACGGACCATACGGAGCTTTACATTGACGAGCGCGCAATGTTTGATATGGTGGACAGCATTCCGAAGTATTATGACGAACCGTTTGCGGACAGCTCCCAAATCCCTTCCATGCTTGTGGCGGGGCTTGCCGCGAAGGATGTGACGGTCGTGCTTTCGGGGGACGGCGGCGACGAGTTTTTCTGCGGATACAATATTTATGACAATGTTGCGCAGGCGCAGAAGCTGGATGCCCTTGGAAATCTGACTTACGGCGTCTGCAAGCTGCCGCCTTTTCGTCACATAGGGCTGTTTGAGAAGCTTCCGTTCCGCGTACAGGTGGTGGCGGGAAACCATGACAAAAAGACAAAAACGCAGCTTGGCGGAAGGACATACATTAACGTAATCGACAAAATGCTTGCGGAGGGCGGCGTACCGTTTAAGTTTCCGATAGAAGAGAAATACGGGGAAAATAACTGGCAGGCACGCCGAATGCTTCTCGACGAGGAAACCTATCTGCCGGGAGACATTCTCTGCAAGGTGGACAGGGCTTCAATGAAATATTCGATTGAGGCGCGCTGCCCGATACTGGATGTGAATGTTATGGAGTATTCCTACAGACTTCCGCACAAATATAAGTATGCAAACGGCGTTAAAAAGCGTATTTTAAAGGATATTGCCTATGACTACATTCCAAGAGAGCTGCTTGACCGCCCAAAGGTCGGCTTTGGCGTGCCGCTCGATAAATGGATGCGGGGACCGTTAAAGGAGAGGCTTTTAGAGATGTGCAGCATGGAATATCTGAAAAAACAGGGCATTTTTGACGCTGCATATGTGAACGGCTTTATCAGTGAATATTTGAAAACAGGAGATAAAGGGCCTGCGTCGGGCGCGAACTACTCAAAAACTGCATGGTCATTTTTCGCATTCCAGCAGTGGTATAACGAATATATGTTCACATAAACCATGCACAAACATAAGGACTAGAAGAAGTATGAAACGAATTGCACTATTTATCAACTCCCTGCAAAAGGGAGGCTCCGAGCGGGTTATGGTAAACCTCGCCGAGTATTTTTACAATCAGAAATATGACGTTATTTTAGTTACACAATATAAGCGTGAGAATGAGTACGAACTTTTGCCGCAGATACGGCGCATTTACTCAGAGCCTAAGGAGGAGGCGCTTACGGGAAGCCGCATGAAAAACTTTCTGCTTCGCTTTCGCCTGTTGCGGGATATTTGGAAAAATTATCAGCCGGATATTATTCTTTCTTTTTTAGGGAAAAATAATCTCATGGCAATCGCAACAGCAGCGTTTCTGCCTGCAAAAGTTGCCGTTTCCGTGCGCGGAGAGCCGACAATGGAGTACGAGGGACGGCTGATGCAGTTTTTGGCAAAGCGGATGTTTCGCTTTGCGGACGGTGTGATTTTGCAGACAGAGCGCGCAAAGGAATTTTTCCCGAAAGCAGTGCGCAAAAAGAGCGTTATTCTCAAAAATCCCCTCAATCCGGTGTTTTTGGAACAAAAACCGGTTCTGCAGCGCGACAACGTGATTGTGGCGGCAGGGCGGCTTGACGAGAACAAGAATCATATCATGCTCATTCATGCGTTTGTGAGAATTGCAGGCGAGTATCCTGAAATGAAACTGGTAATTTACGGGGAGGGTGAACTGCGGGAACGCCTTACGGCGCTTGTCGCTGAAAAAGAGCTCTCAGACAGAATTATGCTTCCCGGAAGTATCGACCACGTGGCGGAGGAAATCGCGCGCGCAAAAATCTTTGCGCTGACTTCTAATACCGAGGGAATGCCCAATTCGATTATTGAGGCGATGGTTCTAGGAACGCCCGTCATTTCCACAGACTGTCCCTGCGGAGGACCTGCCGCGTTGATTGAAGACGGGGTAAACGGCCTGCTTGTGCCGGTCGGAGACGCTTATGCACTTGCGGACGCCATGCGAAAGCTTCTTTCCGACAAAGAGCTTGCGCATAAAATCGGTGAGAATGGGCGTAAACTTGCCAAAGAACTTGCGCCTGAGAACGTGGACAGGGAATGGATGGAGTATTTAACGCAGCGGTTATAGGATTTTTATAATCATTTTTTTAATTTTTACAAATTATATTGTACTTTTCTATCCAAAATGTTAGAATAATAACAATGCATAGTTATGTAAAGTTAAAATGTTTCAATAATCTTTTATGCAGGCTGATAGAATGATCATACAAATAGTCAATTGGAGTAAAGGATGAAAAAAACGCAAAGGCAGCAGATAGAAGAACTGAATAGACAAATAGAACAGGCGCATGACCTAATCAAAAAATATATAGAACAGCACAGTATACAGTCTGCAATACAGCTTTTGGAAGAGTGTCAAAACAGAGGCATTACGATAGGGACTTTGATTGAGGCGGCAGAAGGCGAGGGGCATCCGACAGTAACACTGTTAGAACAGTACTGTGAGCTGATTTACCAAATCCATGAAGATTTGCTCAATCGAAAAGACAAAGAAATCAATTCGGCAAAAATATATAAGCTCTTAAAACAAAAATTCATTAAAATAGAAAACAGTATTAAAAATGATATTGATGTCAGGAAAGAAGCAGTATTTCTTCCGTATAAAGCATCTATGTGGGATTCTCTTGAGAGCGTTTGGAAAGCTGCAGACGAGGATCCCGATTGTGATGCCTACGTCATTCCAATACCGTATTATGATAAAAATCCGGATGGGAGTTTCAGGGAAATGCATTACGAAGGTGATCAGTACCCCGATTATGTTCCGGTTACAAAATATGACGAGTTTGATTTTGGAATGCACCGACCTGATATAATTTTTATACATAATCCTTATGATAATTTGAATTTTGTGACAAGCGTACATCCGTTCTTCTTCTCTGATAATCTGAAAAAGTATACGGATAAACTGGTATACATTCCCTATTTTATCCTGGATGAAATAAAACCGGATGAAGATGAAAAAATAGAGGGAATGAAGCATTTTTGTACGGTTTCAGGAGTGCTGAATGCAGATCAGGTAATTGTGCAGTCGGAGGATATGAGGCAGGTCTATATTAAAGTGCTTATGGCTGCCACGCATAACAATTCAAATGCCGCCTTAAAGTACTGGGAGAATAAAATTCTTGGGCTTGGGTCACCCAAAATTGATAAGGTTTTGAGCGCTAGAAAAGAGGATTACTTATCATGAAAGAAAACAGGCAGAGAAGCGTGCTGTTGATATGCAACTATTTTGCCCCCGATAATACAATTGCGGCAGTGAGGACAAGCAAACTGGCAAAGTATCTAAGACGCTACGGATATGAAGTGGAGGTAATTGCAGAAAAAAAAGACGCCATGGACAGGGACGTGATTTTGGAGAAAGATACGGAAGGCATAAAAGTATGCCATGCACGGCATTCCAAAGGGTATCGGTATTTTTATCAAAAGTATGCCGAGATAATAGGACCGCATAAAAAAAAGCGGTTTCAGAACTTAAAGAACCGGTATAAAGTGAACCGCAGAACAGGGAATACGGAGTTTTATCCGTTTGAAACGGCATACCCTTTTTGGGGAAGCTTGGACTATATCGTTGGTCTGATAAAGCAGTATGATTTGTTTTTTAGCATTAAGGGGC
>CAJUJG010000008.1 GCA_910586715.1 uncultured Lachnospiraceae bacterium | reverse complement strand
TCAAAGTAATCTAGCCATAACGTATGGGGTATTGATTGATGAATGTATTGCAGGATATATTAATATATCAAATGATGAAAAAAATATATTAGAGTTTGAATTGGATGACAGTGTGTTTATTCCGCGTATGATCTGCGATTTTATGGAGGGAACAGGGCTGAATGAGATTGGAATATCTGTCGGTATGGATGAGACAGAGAAACTTGAACAGCTTGAATGTATCAGCGATTATTATAATTTATCAATGTCACATCAGATGAAAATAATTAAACCAGAGCGTGTATTAGAGTTTCTTGTCGCATGGAAGGCGAACTATAATACACATGTTATAGATTCCAATAAAATTAAGGAATTTTGGAAGCAACTGGCAGCAGATGATAGAGAGAAAATTAGTCTTTTAACAACATCCCGTTGTTTTATGGAGATGCAGAAAGGGGAGAAAAGCCGTTTGAGACATATTCCTTCAGACTGGCTGCCATTACCGTTTTTTTTGCCTGATGGAGATGCGTTTTAAGGAAACACTAAAATTCCTGTCGAAGACGGACGGAGTTTGCCGTATAAAATAAGATATGAGCAACATAGTAAGAAGCGTGCCGATGATTTGAATGTGCTGTTTTTCGGGGGATGAAGTGTTGGAAAATAGAGATGTGTGTTTATTTTGATGGGGAGATTGAAATAAAACAGGCACGTAGGGCACAAATGAAGAGACACAGCGTCCGTCTGCGTCTAAACTCTTTTTATACATTAACATAATGAGAGATGGGTGTATATAGGACTAAAGTACTAAAATTACTTGTATTAGATGTGGACGTTATCTTTACCGGACCGTTGAAAGCAAGTAAAAAGGGGCGTTTTACAGCCCCTTAATCCATATACTTCCATGTGTACATATTAACGCTTCGGCACTTCGGACACTGTACATTGTATTGGTCAAAAATGAACATTTTTATCTTGTCCTCAGGGACATTTGTTGTGACAATACGGCTTTGCCCGCATTTACATAGGAATAAAATTTTACGGTTTAGGCGCACGGCCAGACTTTCACCGCGCAGGGAAAGTGCTTTCTCGATATACCTTAGCTGTTCGTCATTGTGTACGCCGCACTCCTCAAGCGCCCATTTATATTCGTCTCTGATAATATGTAAGGTATCAGAGGGAATAGAAGAATAATGCTGTTCTAACTTTTCTTCCGTAAACATATTCGTTACCTCTTTTCCTTTTTATTGTTAATTTCCGTAAGCAGCAAGCCAAAGGGATGTGCTTACAAAGCATCAAAGATGCTTTTTGGCAATTTTTAAACACATAGATAATGCCATACGTATTGATTATAGCACATCTTGAAAAAATAATAAACAGATAAGAATAACAAACTATCAAAAATTCTTGTCGGAATAAATTGGGAATAATAAAAAAAGTGTTTTATTTCATGGTCGAATAAAACACTTTTTTATGCTTTGCTGACAAAGCCTCCTCCTGTAATACGTCCGCCGTAGCTGCCGGGACTTATATTTTCTCCCAGCACACTATGTACACCGTTTTTGTCGTAAGAATAGAGTAAAAATCCTGGACATCGGTTTTCATCAAGCTTATCATAAACCGATGACGGCGTTTCCTGCTTTTTCGTGTAGTGCTCCAACTGGTATTTGGCGCTTTTATCGGTCTTTAATGCCTTTTCTGCCTTCTCCTGATTTTCCTTATCAAGCTCAGCCGCTGACTTGTCATAAGAAATCCCCGCACGCGCGTTTGCAAGCTGGCTTTCCTCAATGGCTGCCATATATTCTGCCATCTGTTGGGAAAGCTGCTGTTTGGGGTCCTTTGATGTGCTGACATAACTATCCTGCATTGTGCGCAAGTCATACACACTCTTTTGGCGCATCATATAGATACCAAGCGCAGCTTCGATTGAAAGTGAGCCAACAGGCTTTATTTTCGCAATTGTTTCAGGTTTTTCCACCTGAGTTACACTCTCCGAAGCCGGCAAAGCACCGATCCGCGCGAGCCTCTGCAGTGTCAGCTCCCGCCTCCTATTCATTCTTTTCACCTCCGTGTGAAACATTATCAAAAATCCGTTTTGAAAGAACATTTATTCCCGCGGGCAACGAGTCAAGTGGCTGCTTAAAACCAACCTTTGGTTGGTTTGGACATATTGACGACTGCCGCGAGGTATTTGACTTAATATATCATTTTTCCAGCCGTTAAAACTTTGAGTTATAATATATATCGACATACCTAACGCAATTTTTTACGGCTGCATATAATTATTGTTGCAATATTCTGAAAATTCCATGCATTATGTAACCGGACATACCCAGTCGTGGAAAAAGTTTTTCTTAGAGTTCTCTTCCCAATCATACAGATGTCGCGATTAAATTTGCAGATAAAAAAACAAGGAAGTGTGTAATGAAATCAATAGTAGATGAAAATGGGGTTCCTTTCAAGGAGTTAGAAAAATAGTTATTCATGGATCTGTTGGATTGGCAGATAGTTGAATATAATTTAAAAATATTGGTTAAATATAGAGGAAAAAAGGCGTAAAGGAATAATAGGTATACTAATATAGAACAATAGATAAATTGACGATTTTTGGTTTTAAATGTAGAATAAATGCAAATAATAAAGTAGTAGAAGTTGATGATAAAAGATAAAAATATACGTATAAGTGATATGGGTGTTTAAATGTGAAAAATATTATAAAATCGCGAGCGAAAATGAACAACAGATACTTTGATTTTGAGTATTCTTTTGAGGATATATTTGTACAGGCAATGCTCTCGGGAAATGATACAGAAGAGATAATCAACCGGACATTAATTGATCAGATGGGACTTCCACGCAAATTTCACTATTTGCTGCAGCAGATGTACAAAGATGCCAAAGCATGTACTCCGGACATGAAGCGTAAAGCTTTTGAATTGTATAACTTTTTGCGGAATAATCAGGATAAAGATTTCGCCCAAATGGATAATGAAGAGAAAAAGCATTTGGTCAATTCACTTTATGATTTATTGCAGGAAACCAAATTTTTTAATACAGGAAATGAAAACATGAGCGGAGGATTCGCTTCCTTTATAAACTCCAACCGAAACCGTATTGAATTTGATATAGCTAGAGGAATGGCAGGATTAGGAGAAATCGAATTTGCAGAGTCTGTTTTCTCAAAATTAAAAGGAAATAATGATTTTGCGAATAATGATTCGCGGATAAAAATAAAACTGTTGGATTGCTTGCTGGAGTATAAAAAAGGATATAAGAAGAGTGCTGAAAAGATTTTAGATGAAATAGTGGAATTGGAAAATAATTTGATCATGCAGATATTTTTTATGAGAGAGGAGCAAAGAAAAATAGAATTTTTGAAGGGAATAGAATATCTCATGAAGCGCACTGCGGAAGTATGTTATTAAGTGTGCGGAGAACAGGCGGCATACTCTATGGTGGTGAGAACTAGAACCCTTAGTTTTGATTATGCGAGTATTCATTTGAGCAGTGAGGTACACGCACATGCAGTGGCGAAGGCACATCAGTTGGAATTAAGGAAAAAGGCAGGGGAGGACATTACTGCGGAATATACCGAATTGTTGGATTATTTTGAAAAAATCAGTCAAGGAATCTTTGAATTTGATTCCATGAAAATATGCAGGAAACTCACGGACGAACAGGTGGTTTTGGAATTCACATTGATGACGGATGAAAGGGATTATGACTATTATTACGTGTTTGTAGTGACATTGAAATCAATTTCAGCAATTAATCTTGGAAAATGCGAAGAGGTGAATAAATGTATTGCAGGGATAAGGAAATATATCACAGATTATGCGGCTGGTAAGTTTTGCATTTATCAGATAAGAATGTTACCACAATATCACGAATTGTATCAAACGGTGTTATTGCCAATAAGTGAAGTGTTCCCTCAAAACATACATAATCTGTTGATTGCGGGGGCGGGAGATTTATTTGGAACTGCCATTTGGGATGTTGTCCTGCTTTCACTGGTATGATTAGTATATGGAGGACAAATATCAAATATGCTATATTAACAGCGGAGTTATTGCGCGATGAAAATCCTGACATGAATCAGGAGGCAGTGGTAATAGGAAATCCGGATTTCAGAGGGACGTATCCCATACTGCCCTCCTCCGCAAAAAAGGTGGAAGTCGTTGCAAAGCTGCTGAAAGTGGAGCCTGTAACCGGTAAAGCTGCTGTGCCGGAATGTTTGAAGAGACCGGCTGGTATAGTTCATATTTCAACGCACTCTTATCCGGAGAAAGGAGATTTCAACAGAGAAGCAGATTCAATGGAAAGAGTGGGGTTGGTGTTTGCAGGGGGACAAGGATTGTCAGCCAGGAAGATTAGCCAAATAGACATGAGTAGAACGAATTTAGTTGTGTTATCGGTCTGTGGAACGGAGGAAGAAAAAGGGGTATATAGTGATATTGGTCCGGGCATAAGAAGGGCCTTTATTAATGCAGGGGTCGGACATATTGTTTTAAATCTTTGGGAAACCGATGACTGTGCGGCAGAGTTGCTGATGCAGTGTTTCTACGATTGTTTTATTGGCGGGAAAAAGAGTATTGATGAATCGCTGAGAGATGCGAAGCATTATCTTAGAAGCAGCTCGGTTAACAAGATTAGAAGGGAACAATATTATGACGAAAGTATGGAAGCTGTATGTGTGATTTTGATGTCTTGCGTCACTTTGGCGACTTATTTCATTAGTACAGTTCAAGGAAATAGAAAATGAAAGTGGAGAATTTTGACAGGATTTACAATTCTCTTACTGATTTTACTGAAAAGAGGGCTGTAATAATTGATCAGTGCAATCAACTGGTGAAAGATTTGGCAGAAACTTTGCCTGATAAAGTGCAGAAGAAATCTGAGAAAGAGTGGAAAAGGCTATGTGATTGTACATATGGTGGTATCAATGAGTTGCTGACGGAATATTCTAAGCGTTTGGAATTTATGATGTCATTTTCGTATTATTTGTATAAGAATAAACCGATTGTACCGATTGTCAAGGCGGAATGCTGGTCTGTTTTATATTTATATGAGAAATTTGTGACTATAGAAAATGAGGATGAATATCATATTCGGTATGTGCAAATTGTAACATTGGCACAGTTCATCAAGAAATATGGCAGCTGGAGGGATAAAAGGCAATTGCACAGATACTTAAAAGAAAATAAAATAATCTGAGAAATTACGAAGTCCAATAGGGGAACGATTGGTAAATAAGATGAACTGGAGATAATGGAGTTCAATACCTATTAAGGGTTAATTAATAGATTCATTGAAAGGAGAAAATAAAAATGGATGACGAAATTGGAACAATTATTGGTTTAGGAATTGCTTTAGTAGCAATAGCTTTTGTAATTTACTGTATTGTAATTTTGGCAGGAATTCTTGCCACTGTTGCAAGTGCAGGCGGTGCGATATGGGGAGGAGGTACAGCAATTGTTAATTATGTAAAATCATTTAAAGAAAATATGATTGATAGCAATATAGTTTCCGCTTAACGTTCTACATAGGTGTAATTAATTATTACTTACTGAAGGAATGACCAAACAAAATATTGGTCATCCTTTCAGTGGTTATTCACTTAAGACATTTTTAGTATTAAGTATTATTTAGAATGGAGGAAAACAGGAAATGGCGTTAGTACCACAGCCGGCAAAAAAGAGTTACTTTTTTGAAAAAGGCTATATTGATTTGGGGAATACCATTAAGGGTGCATGGTCGAGAAATAATAATTCAATTAAAAAGTATGTAACAAATATACAAGATTTAGGGAAATATTCAACAGCTCCAAAGGTATTTCTTTTTATTGTTAATGTTATTGCAATTATTGCAGTTGTTTTTTTTGGCTCAATCATTACTGCGATTATTACAACTATAAATATAGTGGTATTACTCGGATTTATGGCGATTGTATATGTTGGATTTAGTGTTATATGGATAGTTGACAGAGTATATCTGATTCGAAAGAAAATTTTTACGGCATGCCACGAATGCAAAGAGAAAAGTCTCATTCCTGTTTACATCTGCCCTAAATGCCATGTAAAACACACAAACTTAACACCAGGGGTATATGGTATACTGCATAGAAAATGTAATTGCGGGGAGACACTTCCAACAGTATTTTTTAATGGACGAAAAAACTTGGAAGCAGAATGTCCGCATTGCGGACATTCTCTTACTGATAGGGAGAGCAGACCAATTTGCATACCTGTAGTTGGTGGTCGTTCAGTAGGAAAAACGGCGTTTATAACGGCCTTTTCAAAAGAGTTTATTGAAAATGTGGCACCTTCAAAAGGAATCGAGATAGAACACTATAATGAAATAAAAAAAGACATTTATGAAGAAATTATTCATGATTATGATTTTGGAAGCACTCGGATGACGGATCGTCCGCAAGATGTAAATAAAGCAAGTTCTATTTCGTTTAGTTTTTTTGCAAAGCATTCGTCATTTTCACCGGAAAGATTAATTCATATTTATGATATTGCTGGTGAGGTATTTACGGATAACAATGAGAATGAGGTTCAAAAGCAGTATGAATATTGTCATGGCATTGTGTTGATTGTGGATCCATTTGCCATACCCTCCGTTCGTTATAAGTATGAGGAATTGCTTGAGCCTGAGGACATTGCAGGAATAGGAAAAGCCGATATTAATGCGATCATTGACTCTTTTCTCAATAAACTTAGAGAAGTTACAGGATTGAGTGATAATAAGATGGTGGCAATTCCTTTGGCTGTTGTCATTAGTAAGATTGATTCTGCAGGACTGGAACAGGATGTTGGAGAGATAGCCGTAAACAAATTAATGCGGTCAGAACCGGACAAATTTACTGACTTTTATAATACTCAGGATTATTTGTGCAGAAAGTTTTTAAAAGAAAATGATATGGAAAGCTTTTTAAGTAATATAAATATTCAGTTTAAGAATAACAGATTTTTTGCATGCAGCGCTATAGGACATACAAGAGACAAGGGTAAATATGAGCCCAAGGGAGTGCTGGCTCCGATGCAATGGATTTTCGGGATTGCGGACAATAAAATGGGACAAGTCTGGAATGACATTGTTTTTACAAAGAAACCGAACAGAGTGGAAGGATAGGGGGATAAAGATTAATGGATGAATTAATAGAGCAGGACGAGGATAAGGGACTGGATGTAGAGGAGGCGCAGACATCAATCAATTCAGATCATTCAAACAGTAAAGAAAACGTCAGTAATGACGGAAGCGCGCTGACTAGAATTGAATTAATATGTGAACATCTGTCAGAACAAATATCGGCGATGGAAACATTGTTCTCTAAGAGAATTATGCATACTGAGTATGAAGACAAAATTATTGATCAGATGCATAGTGAATTGCAGAGGTATAAAGAGGATTTATATTCACAGATGATAAGACCTATTTTATTGGATGTAATAGAAGTGCGCGACAGTATTATGAAAAATGCTGCGCTGTATCAGACCAAGGCGGAAGGGGAACAGAATATTCCAAATAACATTTTTTCGGCATATGCGTTTGATTTGCAGGATATCTTGGAAAAAAATAACGTGGAAATATATAGAAGCAATAGCGGGGATCCTTTTGTTCCACTGAAGCAGAGAGTTGTTAAAAAGGAAATTACGGATAATGAAAGTTTACATGGTAAGATAGCAGAGTCTTTGTCAAATGGATATAACTTTGGAGGGCGTGTTATATCGGCTGAAAAAGTATCTGTCTATCTGTACCAAAAAACTGAGAAAAATGAAAGAGAGGATAAATAAATGGCAAAATATGTATTTGGTATTGACTTGGGAACCACATATTCCTGTATTGCTTATGTGGATGAGACTGGTCGGGCAACGGTTGTTAAAAACAAGGAGGGTACAAATACAACCCCTTCTGTTGTTAATTTTGCGAATCCATCGTTGGCGGTTGTGGGTCAGGTAGCGAAAGAGACGGCTGTAATTGATCCGCAAAATACGGTTTCACTTGTGAAAACACTGATGGGAAAGAGTAACTTTGCGATCAACTACAATGGGGAGGATTTATCACCTGAAATAGTATCTTCCTATATTCTTCGTAAGTTGGCTGCAGATGCGGGTGAAATTTTAAATACCGAGGTGAAAGACGTTGTTATAACCTGTCCGGCTTATTTTGGAACAGCCGAAAGAACTGCAACAAAAAATGCGGGTGAAATCGCGGGTCTGAATGTTATTGAGATCATCAGCGAGCCAACTGCTGCAGCGCTCTACTATGGCTGTGCAAAGGCTGAAGGGGAAAAGACCGTTTTAGTCTATGACCTTGGCGGCGGAACTTTTGATGTAACCATAATGAGAATCGGAAGCGGTAAGATTGAAGTGATCTGTTCAGATGGTGATCATCAGTTGGGCGGTAAGGATTGGGATACAGAAGTGATGAACTATTTGGCTACACAGTTCTGTGCAGAGACAGGTTTTGACGGAGATTTTGATGAATATGCACAGCAGGATTTGAGATTGAAAGCAGAGAAGGCAAAGCAGCAATTAACAGCGAGAGAAGAAGTTCCGGTTATGTTGGATGCCGCAGGATTACGAGGCAGGGTCAGCCTGTCGAGATCCGTTTTTGATGAAATGACACAGGCGCTCCTCAATGAAACGATAGAAAAGACAGATGCTGCCATTGCTGTTGCGGAGTCAAAGGGATACAAAGTAGACGAGATTTTACTTGTCGGCGGATCGACAAAGATGCCGCAAGTTAAGGAGATCATTGTTGAAAAGTATGGTATTGAACCGAAAGTTCTTGAGCCGGATGAAGCTGTGGCAAAAGGAGCCGCCATCTATGCGCTTGGCGCATATGAGATAAGAGTGGATGAGTGGAAAGAAAAGATTGAGTCCGGTGAAGTGGATTTATCCGATGCGGAAGTAAAGGAGGAGGCCGAGAAATATCAGGAATCGGCAGCAGTAAGCACGGTGGCGATTCCGGGACTGCATGGTCAGAGGATGAATGAGGTTGTTACCGTTGCCACTACGAAAAGTTATGCACTGAGGGTTTTGGTCGATGGACAGCCCAAATGTTGTAATATGATTATCAAGAACGTAAGGATGGATAATGCTTTTATCAGTGTTACAAAACAGTTTGGAACAGCGGAAGCTGATCAGGAAACTGCTGAATTGTCAGTTTATGAAAGTGATTTTGATTCGGCGTATTATGAGGTGGACGAAGATTTTAATCTCGGAAAAGCTTCTTTGGAACTGCCTGGCAATCTTCCTGCAGGCGCTCCGATTCAAGTTACATTTACGCTAAATAACGAAGGGATTCTTGAGCTTACAGGTATAGATATGACGAGCGGAAAGGAAATTCATGCTACTATGCAGGCTACAGCAGGTACAACGATGTCAAAAGAGGATGTGCAGGCAGCAAGAGATAAATCGAAAAACATTGTTGTAGAATAATAGAAAATGCCTGTCATGATTGCTTGTTGTGGCAGGCATTGTTTGATAATGGTTTCTTGTGGAGGTGTAGGTGGAATGGGTATACGGGTGGGAATAGACTTAGGAACAACTTTCAGTGCGGTTGCAAGAATAGATCCGGAAACTGGAAAACCATGTGTAATCAAAAATAGTTTTGATTCGGCAATTACACCTTCTGTACTTTGCTTTGAAAAAAACGGAAATATATTGTTTGGTGAAGATGCAAAAAATATGCAAGCAGCAGGGGATACAAATGCAATTGCCTTTTTTAAGCGCAGTATGGGTAAGGATTTGTTTGCCGTTGATTTTTTTGGAAAAACATATTCAGCGACGGACTTGTCTTCTATATTGTTGAGAAAGTTGAAAGAAGAGGCCGAACAGCAAATTGGGGAAAAAATAGACAGTGCAGTCATTACGGTACCGGCATACTTTGCGCATAGGGAAAGAGCGGCAACGATTGAGGCCGGTAAAAAGGCAGGGTTAGAGGTACTTGCCATTATAAATGAACCGACAGCGGCAGCATTTGCCTATGGACTCAATGAAAAAGGCGCAGAGCAGACAGTCCTGATTTACGATTTGGGTGGAGGAACTTTTGATGTCACTCTAGCGAAAATAGACAGAGAAGAAATTGTCATTATCGGCAGTGATGGTGACCATGAGCTTGGAGGTAAAGACTGGGATGACTGTATTGCCAGATATTTGGCGAGCGAATTTTTGGAAAAGTATGGCATTGATGTAAGTGAAGATTCGGAGATGGCTGCGTCTTTGTTGGTTACGGCAGAGAATGTAAAAAAACAATTGACGTTAAAAGATACTGTAAAAGTGCCGATTGCGTATGGAGCAACACGTGGTGTGATAGAAATGACGGAGCAGACATTTGAAGAGGTCTCTCAGTTTTTGATTGGTGCAACTAAAGATGTGACAGAACGTTTACTTGAGTCCGTTGAAATTGGCTGGAATCAAATTGATGGAGTTATTCTCGTTGGGGGTTCCACACGCATGAGAATGATCCGCAATTATGTTGTAGAAATGTCTGGAAAAGAGCCGCTGGGTGGCGTGAATGTAGATGAAGCCGTTGCATTAGGAGCTGCCATTCGTGCCAATATAACAGCAAAAGGCGAGAGCATTCCGGCAATGAGCGGATTTTTGGGAGGTTCTAAAACTAGTAAAATTGGAATTCAGGGGGCAAAAGCTGTAACTGATGTAACAGCACATTCACTTGGTATGATTGCGATCAGCGCGAAAGGTGAAAAATATGTAAATAGTATCATAATAAAAAAGAACACAAAGATCCCTGCGAGCAATACAAGATCCTTTCATTTTAGGACACGAATGACAGCGAATGAGATGGAGATTTACGTTTTACAGGGAGAGTTTTCGAGACCGCTGGATAACACGATTATAAACAAGTATGTGATATCTGATATAGAAAGGACGATGTCGCCTGAATCTGTAATTGAGGTTACATATGAGTATAACTCTGACGGGGTGATTGAGGTCTCTGCAACCCAAAAAGAGACAGGTAAAAAATTGCCAATAAATATAGAAAAAATCCCTGAAGACATGAACTGGACGGATGAATCACCCGAAGAGAACCGAGAAAGCGGTGGTACTTTGAAAGTGGATGTGCTCCTTACGGTGGACTTGTCTGGAAGTATGAGTGGAGTGCCTATCAAAGAAGCGAAAAAGGCCATGAAAAAGTTTGTTAATGAGATGGACAGCCGTTTTACGCGCATTGGTCTCATACCATTTGCAAATATAGCAAAATGTGAATTGCATCCGACTGATGATTACACGAGAGTCGTGCATGCAATTGATCAACTGGAAGTCACAGAGGAATATGGATACGGAAATAGCGCGCAGCCGTTTGATATATCATATGAAAAACTTGTGGGAAGTTCGGCAGACATTAAATATATCGTTGTTTTGACGGATGGTCTGTGGAGCTATTCCGACAAAGCGATAGCAGCGGCGAAAAGATGCCATGAGATGAATATAGAGGTTATGGCACTGGGATTCGGCTCCGCAGATCATGATTTTTTAAAGAAAATAGCTTCTACGGATGCATATGCATCGTTGACGAATTTAGCTGGTCTTGGGGGTTCGTTTTCAAAGATTGCACAGGCAATTGGAGAAGGGGCGACGAGTATAACAGTATTGGAAGAATAGATTTTAATGTTATTTTGAGGTCCCAGTAGGAAAAACGCGCATGGAGGTGTATTGGTGTGGCAGATAACTGGTACGTGATTCTTGAACTGGAATTTGATCCGCCAGTGGAGAATGAACGGAAAATAGCAGAACGGATAGACGAGAAGGCAAAATTTTGGTCTACGCATTTTAATGATTTTAAGATGGGTGCGCAGTACCGCATGTGGCATCAGAATATACCACAGATTAAGAAAGATATGCTTGGGGTAGCGAATATCAGAAAGCAAGTAGCCGCAGAAGCTTGTACAATTGTTTATGGTCCGGTTGACAAACTGTTGAAAATAATAGGAAGAAAAGGAAGTATTACAGCAGATGAGGGCGATAAACTTGCAAAAAAAATAAAAATTTCCGTAGATACCGTCAAGAAAAGAGCCAGGTCACTGGGTGTGCAATGGGTTGAAGGGGCGAATACAGACTTTCAATCGGTCTATGACAAATACTACAAAATCAAACCACAAAACACAGCGACATATGATGGTATGTGTCAGTTGCTGATAGCCTTTAGGGTGGACGACCTGTATGATTTTTTGTATGCAAATACCACAGTAAAAAATGCCAATAAATTACCGTGTAAAACTCTGCGGTTGAGAGCAGAAGAAAAGAAAAAAACGGAATTTTATAAAACGGACAATGTTAGCGGCACAGGAAAAAAATTGTGTTCGCATTGTGATATTGTGTTCAAAGATGATTCTAGCAAGCAAAAATATGATAAATACTTGGAGTACATTAAGAGAAAATCCATACTGGATGATGCCAAGAGTATAGCAGAGATTTCGGGGAGGCTGACAACAGAGCAGAGCGATGAGGTGATCGGTCAGCTTACACAGATCTTTCGCGACAGGAAAATAGCGGAAGACCTTTTCGCAGCATTTTGCAGAGTCGAAAGGATACCATACAGTGCTGTAAGTGCATCAGAGACATCAGCAAATATTAAAATTTGTAGATGCGGATGTATGAACGATGTATCGGATGGCAGAAAAGTATGCAGCAATTGTGGACTTGAACTGGTTATTAAATGTCCAGAATGCGGTACAGAAAATGATGCAAATATTCGTGTCTGCAAATGTGGTTTTCCATTTGCAAATATTGATAAGGCAGTGGCGCTGTGTGAACAGGCAGAGAGGGCGATTGATTCTTTGGATTTTGCTACGGCTAAAGTTCATTTGAGTGATGCAGAGCATTATTGGAAGAACAGCAGCAAGATTTCTTCTTTAAAGCAGCGTTTAACGGATTGTGAGAAAAAAGTTGGAACCGAAGTTGTTAAAATGCGTGAAACCATCAAAAATAAATGCTACTGTGAGGCAAGAAAACAGTATCAGAGCATACAGCGGTTATTTCCTGGTTATTCCGATCCTTTGCTCAAACAAGAAATTGAGCAGGAAATAGAAAAGGCAACAATATTTTACAACCAGGCTAAAGCAGCTAAAAATGAAAGGGATATACTAGAATTGTGTGCGAGGGCGTATGATGTGTGCGCTGATTTACCGGGGATTAGGGAGCTGATGCCTGCGCCGGGCAATGTGACAGGTTTTAAGGTTTTGCCCGATGCGGTCTCGCAAATGAATATTATTTCATGGAAGACGGTAGGGGACCATTCGATAAGATATGTTGTGGTAAGGAGCAACACCGGATGGGTACAGAACTTGTCTGATGGTCAAATCATCTATAGAGGAAGTGCTTCTTCGTATGCGGATAGCCATATTGAGGCTGGAATCCCATATTATTATAATGTTTTTGCGGAGAGAACCGGCACGTATTCGAAAGGTGCAAGCGGCGACTTTGGAGAAGTTATCAATTTATTTGAAATACAGCGGGTGGCTGTCACTGCTGCGAAATCTTCTTTGAATGTTACATGGGATATGCTTCCCAATAATGCCACAGCAGAGATTTATGAAATACAAGAGAATGGTACAGAATGTCATGTGGCATCAAGTGCGGCGAATAATTATTTGATCACAAATCTTGAAAATGAGAAGACATATCAATATCGAGTTTCATTGTCTTATTTGGTTGCCGGAAAAAGGCAGGAGACGAAAGGGACAATTATCTTTGGGACGCCAATCTGTCCGCCGCTGCCGATAGATACGCTCAGGGTAAAACCCTTGAAAGAGGGGCAGTTTGAGGCGGTATGGGTTGAATCAAATGCGGAAGAAGTTCGTCTTTATGGTTCTGCGAATAAGCCTGTATTCTGCGTTGGCGATGTGATTGCGCTTTCAGATTTGGAGCAAAGTATGTCACAATTGCAGCAGCAGAGTTTGTCAGGTCAAATGCTGAGCTGCCTGGAAAAGAATGAAATGGGAGTTTCTTTTCAATACACCGGCAAAGAGGTTCTGTATGTTGTAGCTGTGGCAGTGAAAGCAGGGACCGCAGTACTGGGAAATATAGCTCGAGCCAGCACAGGCGATAATGTAGTAATTCAAGCAGTTAGACCTGTTAACGGCAAAGTTAATATTTATATTGAACCGCCTAAGGATGCAACGGGGTTTGTTGTGCTGTATCGTTTTGACAAATTTTCAACGGATATTGGAGATGTGAATACAGTTCGAAAATATGTAGCGTTAAGACAATATCAATTGAATAGTGCAATTGTACTTGACACATTGGAAGAGAGAAAGTATTATTTCACGGTTTATGCAGAGTTTAAACAGGATGAGGAGAAGGATTATTCGTCTGGAACAGATTATCTGTTTGACAACTCTATGAAGCTCAGTATCATTTATTCGATCAATGTAAATAAAAAAATGTTTGGTGAGAGCAATGTCGTGATTGAATTCGAGTCTGATTGCAGGGATTTTACGCTGCCCGATATTGAAATCATGTCAGCTGTGGGTAATACACCAATGTTTAAGGCATCGGCAAATTTGTTTTACTCAATTCCTTCACAAGTGGTAAATGGCAGCGCGAAAGTGAAGATCCCCTTTCCCAAGACAATGCCGAAAAATACATATATTAAAGCGTTTTTTAAGGATGATTCCATGCAGAACGGCAATCAGCTGCGTTTGAAATTGAAATCGAATTATAAGATTAGTTAGGAGGAAAGAACTATGGCATCAAAAACAACGTTTATTTGTCCGTATTGTTTTGAAAAGCATAAAATATCGGAAGTTCAGTTTAGATGCACGAATCGAAGATGCGAGGATTTTGATGATATAGAAATGACGCGATATGAAAATGGTAATCTGAGGATGCCCAAAAAGGGGAAGAGGACATTTAAGTCATCTGGAAAAGCGGTCTTATCGGTTCCGCAATCCGCAGTTTGTCCGGAGTGCGGGAATACAACATATAAGCATGTTTGTCCATCATGCCATAATGAATTGCCGGAAAGTACATTGTCGGGAGAAGATATGATTATCTCAATTGTCGGTGCCCGTGCGACGGGAAAAAGCCATTTTGTTGGTGTAATCATAAAGGAATTAAGAGATCGAATATCGGTTAGTTTTGACGGTTCTTTGGAGGGTTTTTCAGATAGTTATCAGAGATGGGAAGAAAACTTTGGCAATAAATTGTATACAAATAAAGAAAAACTAGGTTTGACACAAAGCAGTATGCAGAATGTGGATAATGGGGCGTATCGGCCACTGATATTTAAATTGAAGTTAAGGAAGAAGGCATTTTTAAAAGAAATAATTGACAGCTATACTTTTGTTTTTTTCGATACAGCCGGTGAAGACTTAAATGATCAGGATACAATGAGCACGGTAAACAAGTATATTTGTAAATCAGCAGGCATCATTTTTCTTTTGGATCCTATGCAGATTCCTGCCGTGTCTGATCAGCTTGACGAATCAACTGTAAAGCGGGCGGCAGGCATTGATTGGAGAATGGCAGCAAGAGCGGATGACATTATGACAAGAGTGTCAAAACTTATTCGGAATGACAGGAGAATGGCGGATAACAAAAAAATTGATATTCCTGTGGCAGCAGTATTTTCAAAGTTTGATGCAATTGAACGCCTGGTTCCGCCTGATTGTACAGTTCGTAATCCGAGTCCGCATTGCACGGAAAAATGCTTTGATATGACAGACTGGCATAATATTAATTCCGAGATTGTGGGGCTGCTTCATGCATGGAATGCGGAGGCATTTATCTCTCAATTAGAAACAAATTATAGTAAATATTCTTATTTTGCGGCTTCGTCATTGGGATTAAACAATAATCCGACGAGTGAAGGGAGAATTGAAATGCCGCGCCCTCACAGAATTGAGGATGCGCTGTTGTGGATTTTAAAAGAAAACGGAGTGATTAAAGGAAAGTAAAGGAGTGGGAGCGGTTGGAATTGGAAAAAACTTACACAAACCCTGCGTATATCAAGTATATTAAGCAAAATATTAAGCATGCAAAGGATTTATACATTTGTGTAAATTGTTTTGATACAAAAGAAAGAAGAGTAAAAAAAGAAAGTATCGTGCGAATGCCGAAAAGAACAATATTTTATAGAGAGTGTGATGAATGCACTTATAATAGAAACAATGTATGTGCAAATTGCCCGACGGGCGATACGTTAGGAATCAGCGATTACGGTGAGATACCATTTTCACATAGATGTGAATTTGGGCGGAAGGATCGATATGGAGAGGTTGTCTCTATGTCGGAATTGTGCTGTCCGGTATGCCGCAAACCGGTACATAAAATAATAGGAAAAAATATTATTATTTCTATTATTGGTTCCAGGGATTCGGGGAAAAGTCATTATATAGGTGTACTGATACATGAGATTATGAATAGATTGGCAGAAAAGTTTGAATGGATTGTAGTGCCAGAGGAGGAAACTCTGAGATTATATGAGACAAATTTTCAAAGTATTTATACAACAAATCAAATTTTGAACCTCACGGTTAAGAATTATGATGGGTATTATGATCCATATATATTTTATATTACAGATAAAAAAGGAAAAGTGTTTACGCTGACTATCTTTGATACAGCCGGCGAAGATTTTGAATCGGATGATTTAATGGAAAACTCGGCAAAACATGCCTTTCATGCATCAGGAATTATTTTTTTGATTGACCCTTTGAAAATATTAAATGTATACACGAAATTAAATTTGGAAATTGCAGCAAATTCATCCAGTGTTTCCGCGAACAGAGCTTTCCAAAACGATGTGATATTGAGTATATTGTCAGGAAGTTTGAGACGGCATTATAAAATACGGGAAAATAAAAAAATATCAATTCCTTTAGGGGTAGTCGTGCCTAAGCTCGATGTCATAGCGGCAGATTTTCCGCCACATTATGCTTGTTTGTTCCAAAGCGGTCATGCCGCTAAGAAGGGGTTTTCACTTGCTGAAAATCGTCGTGTGAACACCGAAATACAAAAGTGGATTGCAGGATTGAAGGATGGTGCGATAGACTCGTTTATGGCGCAACTGAATATGAATTATTCAAACTATTCTTACTTTGGCGTGTCTTCACTGGGAATGAAAAATTCACCGGACAAGAACGGTATGTTTTCAACACCTAGACCACACAGGGTGGAAGATCCGGTTTTATGGATTCTCAAAGAAAATGGAATGATTCCAGAGATGAAATAGCAAAGCCATAATATAAAAGAAAGAGGTGCAATTATGAGTGTTCATCAAATTATCTATACATCATGTATGCGAGGCATTAACGGCGTAAATGACGGGCAGCAGATCTTCTCTTATGATGCCCGGTTTGAAGATTTCAACAATGATGATATAAAGAGTTTATTTTCCTATCAGCCGCCAGCGCTCAAGCCGGGTGTGATCATGACAGAGGAGATTGCCGCAACATTGCCGCATTCATTTATTTTTAGAAGACTTGAGGATGGAAAATGTGCATTGTCTCTAAGTACATATCTTGGACGTGATTATATGGGGAGTGCAGGTAGGTTTGGCAATCATTTGAGCCACGTTGTTGTTGCAGATGAGTCTGATTTGGAAAACTATCCATGTGAATTTTATGGAGGAGATCTGTTAAGAGAGCGTATGGAGTTTGAAGAAGTAAATAATCCCAATCCTCCGGATTACTTGCCGACCCCGGTTTTAAAAAAGGGTTATATGATTGATGTTGAAACAATCATTGAGTTTTTAAGTGTCAGTAACCGGCTGGAAATATATAAGAATATGTTATATGCGATGCTTGCATTTGAAAAGGAGCGTAAACGAGTTGTGATTTGTGACGAACCTGAAAACATTGTCATGTGGATTGCTGCACTTGAGTACGCCGTTCCTCTAAAGATGGCGTTGAGTATTAACTTTACAACATATGAGTTTGATCCTTCTCTGTCTGTATCACAGATTTGTGGCGTGGTTAAGAGCGGTACGAGATATACGCCAGAGAACAAAAGACTTCACTTTGTGTTTGATTTATATCAAAATGAATGTGCCGAGTTTGATAAAGAGACGGAGTTTTATGATTTTATAGATACAGCATTCTCGCTTTCTTTCAAAAGTATTCAGGATTTTCATGATTTTATTGCAACGGGATACACGTATGAAAAAGCGGATGACAAATTATATTCGGCATATGCGTTATATAGTATGCTCTCGGATGGCATAAGTGGAATAACAAAGAAAAGAGTGGAATCAGCGCTGGACTTTGCAGATCAGTATGCAAAGTCTTCGGAAAAAGTCAGAATAACAAGGAATGTGGTATCTCAATATAATGAACTTCTGACAACCGATAGACAGGTATTTTTAATTATTTTGCGATATGTGTTCTCAATGAGAAACATTTTAGCCAGGGAAGAGCAGGTGACGGTTAAAAATGTGATCGTTGATCGAATACTGGCGGAATTTTTGAATACTGAAATCACAGAAGAAGCTTTTGCATCTTTTTATAATGACACGGATAGAATGTGCAAACAGTATGGGGTTGAGTTAGCAACTGAGCTGATGCAGGATAGGAATCGGCAAAAATTGTTTGCAGTTATGAGAAGTGCGGTCCAAACATGGAAAATTGCCTTTGTTGTCAAAATTGTTTCGATGTATATGAAAGAGCGTGATATTTCAATTCGTGAGCTGGCTCAGGATAAACCTATGGGACAAACCTATAATAATATTATAATGGCGGTATATTCACAGCAACCTCAAAAGGTTTCTTTTCTAGTCACCTGTATTTTAAATGAGTTTGTAAATGATAGTTCCGATCTGACGGATATGACGTTGAACCTTGAGAAGATGTTAAAGGATCTGCCTGGTGGAGAGCGCGCTCTCTCTGAATTGTGGAAATATTACGGTCAGGCAATGGTTTCCGGACAAAAGGACAATTTTGCTGCAGCGTACGAGATACTTGCGCGCAGTAAAAGAATGGAACAAATTTTTATGCTGTTTAAGCTTCAGTTACAGACAGTATCAGATGTTACAACAGCCCAAAGGGTGTTTCAAGAACATTTTAATAAATGCGTGTTGAAAAATGGTGTATATGCATCTGAGTATTGTATAAAGATATTGGCAATATATTATAAGAAACTTGGAGAGTTCGATCAGGAACAGAACAGAAGCGCCAGGCTGGAGTTGTTTAATTTGTTAGTCCAACAAAATATAAATATAGAATTTTCTGATGAACTTATTTCTGGATTACTGCAAAGTATGCCGTATAAAAGCCCTTCAAAGGAAAATATGCAGTTTATTCAAAATGCTATTCTGCAGATTTATAAGGTCAACCGACAGCGTGCCTCGGGTAAATTACTTTTGTTGTTTGTTGGTGTTAATATAGAAAATATTGAGAACTGTCAACAAGTGAAAGAAAAAATCAGAGAATTAGGGAGTCTGACTCAAAATGGGCGGGTTGATTTGACGAAGCTGTCAGAAAAATCTATGAAAGAGTACTTTGCGTGGATTTTGCCGAAAGCCTGTGAAGTCTGTCAAAAAAAAGATGTAATGGATAAGCTGTACAATTTATTTGACATGTCTTCTGTTGGGAAAGAGCAGTTTTTTTCTGAATGCACCAATAGTTATATAAAGCAATGTAAGGAGAACAAAGATTTCAGTGTCTTTGCGGAATACTTTGATGTTGCATGCGGATATAGTAATGCGCAGATCAAAGAAAATATGGGAAAGGCGCTTTCAGGGCTGAATAAGAAAAGAATGGCGGAGTTAGATGAAACCATTCGGCAGACCTATGAGACGAATGAGCAATTGATTCAATATTGGGAAGACGTGAGAGCAGTAGCTGAAACGACAACGCCTCTATTAAATGGTTTTAATAATCTGATAAAAGAAGGAAAGAAAAGGATTTCTTTGTGGTCAAAGCGTGAAAATTGAGAGAAGGTTGTAAGAGGAAATTGCTGGAATAGTAAATATCCAGTAATTTGTGACAAATAAGAGGGGTGGTGGTCTATATGGTTAAAGGCGACAAGTACTTTAAAATCGTCGAAATGATTATTATTGGATGTATTTTTTTGTTATTGATAGCTCTTTCCAGTGGGGGAATTTATGGGGCAGTTGGAGAATGGATAGAAAAAATATGGTTACAGGTAATTGGGGGATTAATGGCACTTCTTACGGTTGTTGTTATATCTAAACATGTTATACGAATTTATGATGGCAGCTATTCTCAAAGATCAGAAAAGGTGTGGAGAAATATTTTAAAAGGTACGGATAGCGATGTTTTATTGTATCTTCAAAATAATAGAAATAAGGTGCCAATATCAACATTGCTGCAACTGATAGCCATATACAGTACTAATGATAAAATTTTTTCAATGTTGCTTCAAGAGAGTGTAGAATTATATAAAAATGGGGATGTGTCAACCAAATCGATTCTTTCGTTAATTCTTCTTAAAAATGTAAGTCATAATGCTGTTACCATGTTATTCAGTGATGAGAGGGAGCTGAGATTTGAGTGTGAAGAAATATCAAAAGCATACAGTGATTCTCTGATAACCGATTTTATCAGTTTGCAAGAAGCTGTAACTGAAAAAGGGCTGTTGAATTTTTTTAGAAAATTATTGCATTGTTGTTTACCTAGTAACGGTATCAATAAAGAAGAATTTATGATTCATTTAAAATATGTTTTTGCGTGGATATTACAGAATATTACAAAAGAAAATATTGATTCCCATCAGGAATCGATGTTGACATTTATTTTGTTACTTCCCGCAATAAAGAATAAATTAAAAGAAAATAATATTGATGATGATAAGATTGAAAAAAGTATCCGCAAAATTGAAATGTCAGAATGGTTTCAGTATTTGCTTAATAAATCATATCAATACATAGATTTTAATCTGTGCAGAAATGAAACAATACTTGTAAAAAATGAATTTTGGGTAAAGTATTCATATATAACAAGTATGTATCATGAAAAAATGAATCTCAGATATAAAATTAGAATGTTAAATAAAATTAACACGATACAGGAAAAACTATATAAGGAATATGATCCTGAAAAAGTCGTACTATTTCTTTTACTGGCTTCGCCTATAAGATCATTTAAAAGTGAGGAGGATTTGCTTTATAATTGGCTTTCGCTAATATATTCCTGTATGAATCCGTTCATAGGAAATTCTAACTAAAAGGGGCTGTCGGCTATTTTTGCAGGCATTCCAGGTTCGGGACAATTAACAGTATGGAAGGTGTAAAGGGGGGAACACAATGATCATGATTGAATGGTTATGCTTTTTAGGGACAGAAATAGTTGTATTGATAATATGGCATAGCATTGTCTATAAAAAGAAAAGTGTCAGAAGTCAATCTTTGCTCTCTTTCTTTCGAAAACTGGCAGACTACTATCTTTTTATGTTCAGATATAGAATTCATTTAGTGCAAAAAGACCGCGATATGGATGAATTTTTACAGAAAAACAGTATATTACGGTTTGAACTGTTGCAGAATATCGGTTTTTTGGCTATGATTTTAATTTTCCTTCCTGGTATTGCAATATCCTTTAGGAGTGTTTCTTTTTTATCTTTGATGAATGTGATAATAAAAGATATATTAATATATATAGTGGCTTTAAGCGCATTAATACGCACTTTTAATGAAGAAAGGATCGTACTTGCAAAGTTAATAAATGAGGGGTGGAAGTTTTTATATCAATTTGGAATGATTAAGAAACGTTTAAAAAACAATTCAGGTCTTATTCTGAAAAAGAAAAAGCCGTCAGGCATACACATAGTAAATTTAGTCAATATAATCCCAGTTGTATTGCTTATTTTATGGGGTGATTTAATGCATATTTTTATATTAAAAAACACATTTGGCAGAGGGATAGACAGTATGTTTAGCTATAAAGATTCCATTTGCCTAATGCCAGAATTTTATATAAAAGGGCTGGTGGGGGTAATATTGTTTATTATCTGCAAAGTGACAGATAAAGAAACAATGATTCGACTTAGACAGCGGGTGCAATATCGAAACCATTTGAAGCACAAATCAGAAATAGAGGTAAAATATACTTTGGAGTTAGAAGAAACAATACCCGAAATCCTGGAGATGTGCGATTTGATGAATATAAAAGAATTAGCAATCGGTGTAGACGACTTAAAAACGAGAAAAGTTATTAGTCAAACAGAAAGTGGAGAAATGCCGGCTATTGTAATAGACAAGAGGCTCTTTGGCAAATTGCAATTTGAATATCCGGTTGAATATTGGGATTTAATCAGGTTATTGGCGGCACATGAGTTGGTACATATTTATTATAAAGATAAAACATATATGAGAAAAGTATATGTTAGTATGCTGTTATGGTTGATAGCTGCTTTTGGTGTATTTTTTCTTTTATGTCTGTTAAATAGTTTTGTTTTCATTATTGTTGGTGTTTTAAAGATAACGTTGGAATTTTATGCAATACATATACTATCTGATAAAAGATATTGGAATCAGGTGATGGAATTTAGGGCCGACAGGGTAGGAATGATGATTAGCAACACATCTCCCGAAATTTTGGAGAATATTTTGACATGTATTGCGGAAGACGATGATGAGGAAATTCAACAGGATAATTTTTTACATAAAATATACAAAAATACTATGGAACAGCACATACATCCAAGTGCAGAACAGAGAATTAATGAAGTCAGGCGGGGAATTCCGTGGGGACCTGCAGAGTATGTTAGATATTTATGGAAAATTGGAAAAAATGTTCTTATTGGAAAAGGATGGAGGATATAGATATGAATAAAACAGAAGAATACATTGAGGTAAGTGGGACAAAATCAAGTGTCATAGAAACAATTATGATGACATGTTCACTGGAAGAAGAAGCAGGCAGGGAATGTTTGAAATTTATAAAAGAGAATACTGGAATTCTGTCTGATGAGGAGTTTTTCCAATACAGTAAGTTAGAGGAATATGAAATTGAAGGTATTTCAGAATTTATTTCAGAAGAAGGAGAATACTATATCAGCATTAAAAAGGCAACATTATTTTTGGTAGTACTATTTTTGAAGTATAAATTCCCATATTTAAAAATAGCAACCGATATATCGGCTTTCTTCGAGTTATGTAATTTGAAAAGAGGTTATATCAAATTAGACGAGAAGCAGGGATATTTATGCATTCTTATGGAACTTGCTCGTAGAAGAAAACAGGGTGCAAAAAAGGATATGTTGACTAAATTTAAAGGAGAGTGTTGCAATAATCATTTAGAATGTGATAAAAATGAAAATGGAAAATGCAATTGCAATGAATCTTTTGTAGAGAAGGCATGTGAATATTTTTTAGCATGCGGAATCGTCACCAAAAAAGGAGAAAAGTATATTTATATAGTGTAATATTTTTTACTTATTTTTTGCTCTTATCAGCCGAAACAAGGGAAAGTTTTTTGCTTATGGTAACACTGACATCAAACAGTTTTTGTACCTCTTTCGGCGCATCAGCTTGACAGTAGATTGCTTGTGTAAGTATGCCGGAATGTACGGAAACAAGAATATTTCAGCGCTGGCAGTTTCTTGCAGGCAGTCCGGTAGGGGGTTTTTACTGTGTAAGGGAGTCCAAGACAACCATCTGACCGCAGGCAGACAAAGAAGATTTTAAATCATCTGACTAATTTAGAAGAAGGCGCGATGGACACAGAACGGAATAAGCAAATTGGAGGGCTCAGTGCATAATGGGAAACTGTGATGATATTATCAGCTTGCTGCATTATGAATCCACAAAACATTGATCTAGTCTCAGTAATAGATCAGACCAATAAAGAGGACGGAACGGATACTCAGTTTGACTGGATTTTCCGTTTCCATTCCCGCAATCAGCCTCCGGTTCACAGAATTAGATTTGACAGTCATTATAGATGGTGTATATCTGCAAGTTAAGCACAATATCCATTTTCGAACATTTTCTCATGCTAATTAGTTCATGTTCAGCAGTAACCGGAAAAAAGAAAAACTCACATCTTTTAGACATGGGTAATTGTAATCAAGTGTCGTATTGTGATGATTCCAATCGGTGACCGTGAATTTTATCAGGCTGTTTCTGCTTAATGTAAATGATGTAATTTTGCTCCTGCAAAAAGTTAAGAATGGAGTCTGCCTGATGTTTGAAACATATGCGGATTCATTTTGCCAACGGCAGGTTGTATAGAATTAATATACAGGATTCCCTATCTGCAAATAAAAAAGATAGGGGCACTAAAGTGTTGGTCTCCTATTTTCTTACAGTAAATTTACGTTATCATGATTGACCACACTGCGGATATTTTATATAATGAACATACGTTGCGGGACATTTTGGGGAGAGGACAGTACGATGATATTGAGTGTAAGCCGCAGGACGGATATTCCGAATTACTATTCCGACTGGTTTTTGAATAGAATAAAAGAAGGATATGTGTATGTCCGCAACCCGATGAACCCGCGTCAGGTCAGCAAAATTACGCTGTCTTCCGAGGTGGTGGACTGTATTGTGTTTTGGACGAAAAATCCAAAGCCGATGCTTGCGAAATTGGACGCGCTTAACGCATATGCTTATTATTTCCAGTTTACACTGACGGGATATGGCGCCGATATTGAGTGTGGTTTGCCGGATAAAAAGCATGATATAATTCCGGTCTTTCAGGAGCTGTCGCAAAAAATCGGCGCGCAGAGAGTGATTTGGCGGTATGACCCGATTTTGTTTACAGAAAACTATACACCTGAATACCATTTAAAGGCGTTTGGTGAAATTGCCAAACAGTTGTTCGGATATACGAAACAGTGTGTGATGAGCTTTGTCGATATATACGCAAAAAATCAGAAGAATATGCAGGCATTGCGTATCCGTAGCCTGGAAAAAAGTGCGCTGACTGTGTTTGCCGCAAAAATTGCGCAGATTGCGCGTGAAAACGGCATGAAGGTTGCAAGCTGTGCGGAGGCGGTGGATTTGTCTGCATGCGGAATTGTGCACAACTGCTGCATTGACAAAGATTTGATTGCACAAATTACAGGATGTAGGATTTGTGCGGACAAGGACAAAAACCAACGAAAAGAATGCGGCTGTGTTGAGAGCATTGACATCGGAACATACAATACCTGCAAAAACGGATGCCGTTATTGCTATGCCAATCATAGCCTCGAAAGCGTCGCGCAAAGCTGTCAGATGTATGATGAAAAGTCCCCGATTTTGTGCGGACGTATTACTGACGAGGATAAAATTACCGAGCGGATTGTAAAGTCTTTTAAGGAAAATCAGTTGACAGTTTGGGATTTATAGCACTGGCATTTAGGCGGCAGCTTTCTTTGGAATAAAAGTCGTTACTAGATTTATTTTATTGTCATATGAGGCTTATATAAGTTGTCAGCGTGAAAAGAATGTGTTAGAATTTTGTCATGGAACAATCGTGTTACAGGGTGTGTTGACCTCATTCCAAAAGAATGGGGGTGATGCCTATGAAAAATCATTTTGATTTTAAGGATTTAATGACCTTTGGTCTTTTCCTTTTGGCATTGCTTACATTCGTTTTTACGTTTTGTAAGTAGCTATACATAGCAAAAACCACCCTGATACTTTGGCTGGTTGAAGGGTGGCTTTGCTATTCCTAAACATTGGGTCAACCCCCTTGTGGGCGGTTGTTCCTTTTATGATTAAAGTATATCACTATTTTGTTTATTTGTAAACCGTGATTTTAATAGCTTCACCGCACAGACTACAGAGTGAAACGGAAAAATCTGTGATGTTACAAACAGGAGGAACGGACGGCGATGTATCAGTTTGAAAAGCTGGATAAAAAACTTTTAGGCGAACAGATTGAGGATGCGCTGATGAATTACATTTTGCAGGAGCCGGTTGAGGTCGGGCAGCGGATACCGAATGAATTTGAGCTTGCTGAGAGATTCGGCGTGGGGCGCAGTACCATCCGGGAGGCGGTCAAAGCATTGGTGTCGAAAGGGATACTGGAGGTTAAGCGCGGTTCGGGCACATATGTCATCAGTACGAGCACAGCGGAGGACGACCCGCTTGGACTGTCCAAATTACAGGATAAATATAAGCTTGCGCTGGAGCTGTTTGACGTGCGGCTGATGCTGGAGCCGGACATCGCGGCGCTTGCGGCGGAGAATGCGACGCCGGAGGAGTTAAAGCAGCTTAAAATTCTTTGTGATGAGACAGAACAGATGTATCTCAGCGGAAAAAATCATATTCCAAAAGACGTCGAATTTCACACCTGCATCGCAAAATGCAGTAAAAACCGTGTCGTGGAGACGCTGATTCCGCTGATTAATACGGCAGTGCTTACGTTTGCAAACCTGACGCACCGGACGCTGATGCAGGAAACGATTGAAACGCACCGTGCGGTTGTTGAGGCGATTACGGATAAAGATCCTGTGGGGGCGCGGTGTGCGATGATGATGCATTTGACTTATAATCGTCAGCTGTTAATGCGCAAGAATAAAGAGCATGAGAAAAAAATATAGAAGAAAACAAAAGAATGTTGTAAAAATGCACAAAAGAAGGTGGATAAAATGTGAAATCCCCTTCTTTTTTTGTGTGTTTTTCCGAAAAAGAAAGAAAAACATCAGATGTATTGACACAAATAACCAAATAATATAGTATTTTAATTACAAAACATAATACGTCATATGAATATAAGAGAAAGTGAGGTGAATGAAATACATACATCGGATGTTTGTGGCGTGTATAATTGTGCGGATTATGAAAGAAAATAATGTGAAGAGATTTTTTAAGTCTGTAAAAGACGCAGCCAAGGTGAGACGGGATTCACCTATGAAAATTGAAGACTTCACATAAGAAAGCGAGGGTAAATTTATGGGTTCAGAAACGGTTGCATTAAATCCAACAAGACTTGTTATTGCGGCAATTATCGGCTTGGTAATATTACTTGTTTTGATTATTAAGTTCAAAATTCAGGCGATGATTTCCATACTAATCGGCGCGATTTCAATTGGACTGATTGCGGGAATGCCTGCGGCTGACATTGTGACGGCGGTCAACGACGGTATCGGCAATACGCTAAAGGGCATTGCGCTTTTGGTCGGCTTAGGCTCGATGTTCGGCGCGATTTTGGAAATATCGGGCGGCGCGCAGACGCTCGCGGTCACGATGGTGAAATGGTTCGGCGACAAAAAAGCGGCGTGGGCGCTTGGCATCACAGGCTTAGTGATTGCAATGCCCGTGTTTTTTGACGCAGGATTGATTATCTTAATTCCACTTGCCTTTTCACTTGCAAAACGGACGAAACGCTCTTCTTTGTTTTATGCAATTCCGCTTTTGGCAGGACTTGCCGTAGGGCACGCGTTTATTCCGCCGACGCCGGGACCAATCCTTGTGGCGAACATGCTCAACGTTGATTTGGGTTGGGTGATTTTGGTCGGCATTTTCTGCGGAACATGCGCGATGATTGTCGCAGGACCGGTTTGGGGTGCGATTTGCGGTAAAAAGTATCAGATTCCGGTTCCTGAGCATGTGGCAAATCAGGAGGACTTTGACGAGACAAAGCTGCCGAATTTTTGGGCAATTGTCGGCATTATTCTGATACCGCTCGTATTGATTATCTTGGATTCCGTGACGGGCGTTGTGCCTGCGCTGAGTGGATTACAGCCAATTTTCGGATTTTTGGGTGAGCCGTTTGTGGCGCTTTTAATTGCAACGGTGGCGGCAATGCTGGTTTTGGGACTTGGGCACGGATATAGCACGGCAGAGCTGGAAAAGGTGATGACGAAATCACTTGAGCCGACTGGTTTAATCCTGCTTGTGACGGCGTGCGGCGGTGTGCTGCGTTATGTATTGCAGTATTCGGGACTTGGCGACGTGATTGGAAACGCGGTTGCTTCAATGTCGTTACCGATTGTTGTGCTTGCATTTATCGTGGCTGCACTTGTGCGTATCTGCGTGGGTTCTTCAACGGTGGCGATGACAATGGCGGCAGGTATTATTGCGGCAATTCCAGGTATCGCGGAGCTTTCGCCTTTGTATCTTGCCTGCACGACGGCGGCGGTTGCGGGCGGTGCGACGGTTTGCTCACACTTTAATGATTCGGGATTTTGGCTTGTAAAATCACTGGTCGGCATGGATGAAAAAACAACCCTGAAAACATGGACGATTATGGAAACACTTGTCGGCGGTACGGGATTTGTTGTGGCATTGATTATTTCGTTTTTTGCATAACAAAGCGAAAAGAAAATCTAAGCTTGTAAAAGACACAAGCAAAGATTTTCTAAGTTTCGCTTAAAAGAACGCAAAACGAACAAGTTCGTTTAGGACAGCGTTCTTTACTATATAATATATGAGATAGAAAGGAAGGATTAGCATATGAGCAATTTGAAGAGTCAGGAAATGCGCAAGGTTGCTCCGGAGCTTGACCCGTTGCGGATTGGCACGGGTTGGACGCCGGAGGATTTGGCAAAACCGCAGGTAATTATTGAGAGTACCTACGGCGACAGTCATCCCGGCAGCGGGCATTTGAATGTTTTGGTGGAAGAAGTCAGAAAAGGCATCGCAGAGGCAGGCGGTTTCGGCGCACGATATTTCTGTACGGACATCTGCGACGGGGAAAGTCAGGGAACGGACGGCATTAATTTCAGCCTTGTCAGCCGTGAAATGATTGCGAACATGATTGAAATTCACGCAAATGCGACGCCGTTTGACGCAGGCGTATACCTTTCAAGCTGTGACAAGGGACTGCCCGCTAATCTCATGGGACTGGCGCGCGTCAATATTCCGGCGATTGTCGTTTCAGGCGGTACGATGAACGCAGGGCCTGATATGCTGACGCTGGAGCAGCTTGGCATGTACAGCGCGAAGTTTCAGCGCGGTGAGATTGACGAGGAAAAGCTCAACTGGGCAAAGCATAACGCCTGCCCGAGCTGCGGTGCGTGCTCGTTTATCGGAACGGCGTCCACCATGCAGATTATGGCGGAGGCGCTTGGTCTTGCGCTGCCCGGCAGTGCGCTCATGCCTGCGACAAGCCCTGACCTGAAAACGTTTGCAAGAGAGGCAGGCAGACGTGCGGTGGAAATGGCACATTCGGAAAACATGCGCCCAAGTGATATTGTCACAATGGACAGCTTTGAGAATGCGATTTTGGTACACGCGGCGGTTTCGGGGAGCACGAACTGTCTGCTGCATATTCCGGCAATTGCACATGAATTCGGGCTGGAGGTCACAGGCGACACGTTTGACCGCCTGCACCGCAATGCGAAATATCTTTTGGATGTGCGTCCGGCGGGACGCTGGCCGGCGGAGTGTTTCTATTATGCGGGCGGTGTTCCGGCGATTATGGAGGAAATCAAAGATGTGCTGCATTTGGACGTGATGACGGTGACGGGAAAAACGCTTGGTGAAAATTTGGAGGAGTTAAAGCACAACGGCTTTTATGAGCGGTGTGACAAGTGGCTGCAGGAGTTCAACAAGCGTTATGGCTGCACGCTCACGAAGGAGGACATTATCCGTCCGCGCGATAAGGCGATAGGAAACGACGGAAGCATTGCGATTTTGCGTGGAAACCTTGCGCCGGAGGGGGCAGTTATCAAGCATACGGCATGTCCGAAGGAAATGTTCCGTGCCGTATTGCGCGCAAGACCGTTCGACAGCGAAGAGGAGTGTTTGGACGCGGTGTTAAAGCACAAGGTTGAAAAGGGCGACGCGGTGTTTATCCGTTACGAGGGTCCCAAAGGCAGCGGAATGCCGGAAATGTTTTACACGTCGGAGGCAATCAGCAGCGACAAGGAGCTTGGAAAGAGCATTGCGCTGATTACGGACGGGCGGTTTTCGGGTGCGTCTACCGGTCCGGTGATTGGACATTGCAGTCCCGAGGCGGCAGACGGCGGACCGATTGCGCTTGTCGAGGAAGGCGATTTGATTGAGATTGACGTGGTGGAGCGGAAGCTGAATATTATTGGCATTCAGGGAGAGCGCAAGTCGCCGGAGGAGATTGATAAGATTTTAATGGAGCGGAAAAAGAACTGGAAACCGCGTGAGATACGGTATCAGAGAGGCGCGCTGCGGCTGTTCAGCGAGCACGCGGTGAGCCCGATGAAGGGTGCATATTTGGCATTTGAGGATTAAGATATTAAAGGTGAACCTTTCATTTTGCGAAAAGGGACTGCCCCACATGTGCGCACAGGCAGTTGGCGGCGCAGTGGGGCATAACAAAATTTCCATTATCATACCCTGTCACAGAGTAGTTGGAACAAACGGAAGTTTGACGGGGTATGCAGGCGATGTTGACAAAAAAGTAAAGCTGTTGACACTGGAAAGAGCCTTGTGAGGTCTGCGGGAGCGGAGCTTGCGGGCTTTTTTGTGCGTGTAATTACGACACTTCGCAGCGTTTGGACCATTTGGGCGTGTTGTGTCAAACATAACATTTATATGATTGGTTTACCGCTAAGAAAAAAGAGTATATTGGGATAGCGTTCTTGGAGGATACTTATGGTAAGGTAAATTCAAGTAGGCGATAAATTAAAATGGCTGTCCGTAAGAGAACAGCAGGTTAAAAAACAAATTTCTCCATAATGGACAATGCTGTGATGAACAGCACGGTGATGACTGCAAAGCCGGCAGTAACGGTGATGATTGCAATCGCTTTGCGCATTTCGGGGCTGAATTCATTTTTGGGAGGTAAGGGTGTTGGCACCGATTCTGTCTGTCGGCTTGGTTCATTTTCGCACCCCATTAAAATGTAGTCGGCGCTGACCTGATAAATTTTTGTCAGTTTGATAATGTTGTCAATATCGGGATTTCCCTGCCCGCTTTCCCATTTTGAAATTGCCTGGCGGGAAATTCCTAAAAGTTCGGCAAGCTGTTCCTGCGAGTAGCCGGCTTTTTTGCGCAGGTCGCAAAGACGTTCACTGATGTTCATGGTATGGTTGCGTTCCTTTCTTAATATGGTCTGTAAAGGCAGTTTGCATTATATACAACGATTGCTTTGCTAAAATTTTATCACAACAAAGTTTTTTTGTCATTGAATTTTCAATGGAATCGCTCACAGGCTATTGGACTGCGCAATATTGTTCACCTTTGGGCAGCGATTTACCTAAACGGTAAATCAGCTGACTTTTTTGTTTTCAGAAACTAATTTGCGCTTTTTGGCATTTTCAAAAGTTGGGTTGTGTGATATATTTAATAGAGACATAAGAATAAATATAAAGGAGCGTAAGCGTATGGCAAACAGATTTGTATTAAATGAAACATCTTACCATGGAACAGATGCGGTCAAGGAGATTGTACCGGAAGCAAAAGGGAGAGGATTTCAGAAAGCCTTTGTATGCTCTGACCCTGATTTGGTAAAATTCGGAGTAACCCAAAAGGTGTTGGACATCCTTGAAAGTGAGAAAATGGAATACGAATTGTATTCTGAGATTAAGCCCAATCCCACAGTTGAGAATGTACAGACAGGTGTGGCTGCATTCAAGAAATCCGGTGCGGATTATTTAATTGCAATTGGCGGAGGTTCTTCAATGGATACGGCAAAGGCAATTGGTATTATCATCAACAATCCTCAATTTGAGGATGTGATAAGCCTTGAGGGCGTTGCACCGACAAAGAACAAGTCTGTGCCTATTTTTGCGGTACCTACCACAGCGGGAACGGCTGCAGAAGTAACAATCAATTATGTTATTACAGATGCGGCAAAAAACCGGAAAATGGTTTGTGTTGACCCGAAAGACATTCCTGTTGTCTCGTTTGTCGATCCCGAAATGATGGCAACAATGCCTAAAGGGTTGACGGCGGCAACCGGTATGGATGCGCTTACACATGCAATTGAAGGATATATTACGGCGGGCGCTTGGGAGCTGTCAGACATGTTCCACTTAAAAGCAATTGAGATTATTTCACGTTCTTTAAGAGGTGCAGTAGACAATACACCAAAAGGCAGAGAAGATATGGCGCTTGGTCAGTATGTTGCCGGAATGGGATTCTCCAATGTAGGACTTGGCATTGTGCATTCTATGGCACATCCGCTTGGAGCGTTGTATGATACGCCGCATGGTGTTGCAAATGCAATTATTCTGCCGACTGTTATGGAGTACAATGCGGACGCAACCGGTGAGAAGTACCGTGAAATTGCCAGAGCAATGGGTGTTCAGGGTGTAGATGCGATGTCACAGGAGGAGTACCGCAAGGCTGCAATTGACGCAGTGAAAAAACTGTCACAGGATGTTGGAATTCCGGCAAATCTTAAAGAGATTGTTAAGAGAGAAGATATTCCGTTCCTTGCACAATCTGCATATGACGATGCGTGCAGACCAGGCAATCCGAAAGAAACAAGTGTAGCGGATATCACAGCGCTTTATGAGTCTTTGATTTAAGGATAACTGTTTTGGATACGACAGTATTATTTGTGAGATAACATAAATGGCAGAGAGCTATCTATTATAAAAAGATAGTACTCTGCCATAAATATTTACGGTCGAAGTCCCATACCGCCCTCGAGCGTCAGCGTTTCGCCTGTCAGATACTTGAAATCCGGTGATGCGAGCTGCACGCATACGCGTCCGATTTCCAATTCCGAGTCTCCGTAGTGTCCTGCCGGAGGCATCTTCACATTCGCCTTAAACGCATCGGGATATGCTTTCTCAAACTGCTCCAACTGCGCCGTCCATGCAAGCGGACAGATAATATTGACATTGATTCCGTCCTTTGCCCATTCTGTCGCCGCAACACGCGTCAGACCGCGGATGCCTTCTTTTGCCGCCGCGTAAGCGCACTGTCCGAAGTTGCCGAACAGTCCGGCGCCGGAAGCGAAATTAATCACGGAACCCTTCGCCTTTGCCAAATGGGGGTAGCACGCCTTCATATAATAAAACGCCGCGTACAGTCCCGAATAGAGCGCGAGGTCAAACTGCTCCGTGGTATGCTCCGCCAAAGGCACGCCGGATGCGGAAGCCTGTGCGTTGTTAATCAAAACATCAATGCTTCCAAAGGCGTCAATTGTCTGCTTCACAACATTTGCAACAACCGCTTCATTGTCTGCGCCCGCATTGACATCCGCCTGAACAATCAACACCTGAATGTTGTAAAGCCGCTCCAGCTCTTCTTTTGCATCCTCCAGTTTCTTTACGTTCCGCCCCGTAATCACGAGATTTGCGCCCTCTTTTGCATACGCCGTCGCAATTCCGTAGCCGATAGAGCCGCACCTGCCGTCACTTAAAACTGCCCTGCCTGCGCCTGTGATAATTGCAGTCTTTCCCGTTAAAAATCCCATAAAATCCTCCATTCTTGTCAGTGCCTGCGAATTTGGGCGTAAGCACAAATTCGCCGTGTGAAAAATTTATTTTTCACACTATCCTCCATTCCGAAGCGTTATAGCGTCCGCTTCTATTATTTAATCCTATCTGTTAGAAACACCTACCACTCGTACGGATAGCCTAATTTTCTCATGAAATCCGCCATCTGCCAATCCTCACACTGTCCGAATTCATCATCCGCGTATGCTTTTTCACTGTAGTTTCTCTGCATGTTGTTCGTCCAAAATACAATGTACTTTTCAATGGAAGTCTTGTCCACATGAAAATACTTTGCGATAATGCCCGCATTGCCCTTCATTTGTGCCAGTTCGTCCTGCGTAACTTCGTCAAAATAGTCGGGCATAGGGACAAAGCGGTCAATTTCCAAGCCCTTGTCATATAAAAAGTATCCCCAGTAATCACCGTCATATATGTACAGAAACAGGACGGCTTTTTCTAATTCTTCCGACAGTGCGCACGCAAGCGATTCGTAACCCATACAGTCCTCATTGAATAAGATACCCACGCCATTCTCATACGTGCGGTACTGGCAGTCGTCCGGAATTAAGTCAATGATATGATACCCTGATGCCATATTGCCTCCTGCCGACTCAAATTCATGCGAATATTTTTCCGCTACGGACACTACGGCATCTCTTACCGCTGCTTCATTGCAATCGGGTATGATTGCAGTCTGCAAAAATAAACCCACTGTTCCGCACTCCTTTCCGTTTCTTTTGTGTATTTTTTATTATTATAATCTACTTTTGAAAAAAATAATAGCTATATTTTTACAAAAGAGAATGATATAATGGTTTTTAGATTTCAATTAAAAGAAAAGGACGGTTGGTAATGAAGGGAACATTATACGGTGTAGGTGTCGGTCCGGGCGACCCGGAACTGCTGACTTTAAAGGCGGTGCGTGTGATAAAAAAGTGCCATTATATCGCAGTGCCGTCAGAAGATAAAAGCAAATGTTTGGCATACAAAATTGCATCGGGTGCGGTAGAACTGGAAGACAAACCATGCCTTACAATTTCCATGCCCATGACAATGGACGCTGAAATACTGGAGCAGTATCATACGGACGGCGCGCGGAAAATTGCGGGAGCGCTGAAACAGGGAAAGGATGTTGCATTCCTTGTGCTTGGCGACCCTGCGATTTATGCAACATATGGTTATATTCATGAAAAAATAAAGGCACTCGGCTATGAAACGCAGATTATAAGCGGAATACCGTCATTTTGCGCGGCAGCGGCAAGGCTGAATATTCCTTTGGTGGAACAGGCGCAGCAGCTGCACATTCTGCCGGCGGCATATGCGCCAAAAGAAACCGCAAATCTTTCCGGAATAAAGGTGTTTATGAAAATCGGAAGCAAAATGGAGTGGTTAAGGGAGCAGATTGACACAACCGCGGACCATGTATATATGGTGGAAAACTGCGGACTGGAAAATGAGCGCGTGTCGTATACGGCGGACGGATTGGACGAGGCGGCAGGCTATTATTCCATTGTGATTGTGAAAAATGGAGAACACGACGGCTATGCAGGATAAAAAACTATATCTGATTGGCATCGGAACGGGAACCTGCGAAGGGCTGACCGTAAAGGCAAAAACGCTGATAGAAACCTGTGATTTGGTGTTTGGGGCGGACAGAATGCTGAAGGTTTCTGATGGAAGCAGCGCAAAACGGATTACGGCATACCAGCCGGACGAAATACGTGCGCATCTGAACAAAACCGAAAATCAAGGGTGGAGGTGTGCCTGTGTTCTTTTGTCGGGGGACGTGGGATTTTACAGCGGTGCAAAAAAGCTGTTGGAGGCATTTTCCGATTATGTGGTTGCGCTGGTACCGGGCGTGTCTTCTATGTCTGCATTTTGTGCGGAAATCGGCGTTTCATGGGACGCGGTTTCTGCCGTCAGCCTGCATGGCAGACAGGAAAACGTCATTGGAACGGCAGACAGGGAACGGTATACTTTTTGCCTGCTTGGCGGCGCACAGGGGCTGCGGGAGCTTGCAGGGAAGCTGCAATATTACGGTTTTGACAATGTGATACTGCATATCGGTGAAAATGTCGGTTATCCCGATCAAAGAATATGCCGCATGACGCCGCAGGAGGCGCAGGAGGCAGATTTTGGCAGTCTGCTTGTGGCGGTCATCGAAAATCCTTCCCCACGGGAATGCCTGTTTCCGGAAATTGACGACAGCGAATGGATACGCGGCGATGTGCCGATGACGAAGTCGGAGGTGCGCTCTCTTGCAATCCAAAAACTTGGACTTGGCAGACAGTCCGTATTGTATGACATTGGCGCGGGCACGGGTTCCGTGGGAATACAGGCGGCAGTGTGCTATCCCGGCAGCCGCGTTTATGCGATTGAATATCAGGAAAAAGCGGTTGATTTGATAAAGCAGAACCAACGAAAATTCCGGGCGGATAATTTGCAGATTGCTTTTGGAAAAGCGCCTGACGCACTCGGACCGCTTCCTGTGGCAACGCATGCGTTTATCGGCGGAAGTGCGGGAGCGGTGCGTGAAATCCTTTCCCTGCTGTGGGAGAAAAATCCGCGAACGGTTATTGTGATTAGTCTGATTACGCTTGAAACATTCTCGGAAGTCATGCAAACAGCCAAGGAATATGGCATAGAACCGCAAGTGGTGCAGATTAGTGTGGCAAAGGCGAAAAAAACGGGGGCGTATCATTTGATGACGGGACAAAATCCTGTGACATTGGTAAAACTTGTCCCGCAAAACAGATAATTGTTGAACGGAGGACTGCTTATGGACAACGGACACGGCGGTGATATTTACGCGTATGAAAACGGCGGGTGCATAACGGACTTTTCGGCAAATATCAATCCGCTTGAAATGCCGCGGGAAATAGCGGAGGCAGTGATTTCAGGCACCGGTACGCTTGGCAGGTATCCTGACTGGTCGTGTAAGACGCTTCGTGAGAAGATTGCGGAGTATTTTGGCTGTGCGGCTTGCGATGTAATTTGCGGAAACGGTGCGGCGGAGCTGATTTATTCCATTGTGTATGCGCACAAGCCAAAGACCGCGTTATTGACAGCGCCTTGCTTTGCGGAGTATGAAAAGGCTCTGACGGCGGCAGATGCGAAGATACAATATCATATGCTTTTGCCGGAAAACGGATTTGCCCTGACGCAGGACTTTGAGGAACGGCTTTTGCCGGATTTGGATATGGTGTTTTTGTGTGTGCCGAACAATCCGACAGGGGTGGTGATTGATAAAAAACGGCTGACGGCAATTGCGGATATTTGTGAAAAAAACGACATTTTACTTGTGCTTGACGAGTGCTTTAATGAATTTTTGGATAACCCAAAAGAATGTTCAATGTCGGACAAAACAGCAGGCAGAAAGTCGCTTGTCATTTTGAAATCCTTTACTAAAATGTATGCGCTTGCAGGGCTGCGCCTGGGGTACGCGGTTACCTGCAATCATGCGCTGATAGAAAAGATATACAGACACAGACAGCCGTGGGAGGTTTCCGCGCCTGCGCAAAGTGCAGGCATTGCAGCGCTCGCGCAGACGGAGTTTGCCGCACGCTCAAAAAGGTATTTGCAGGCGGAGAGAGCTTTTCTTGAAGAGGGGCTTGCGCCGCTTGGCTGCCGCGTGTTTGCGGGAAGCGCAAATTTTGTCTTTTTTTACAGTGCCATAAATTGGAAGGAGCGGCTGTTGGAAAAAGGCTTTCTGATAAGAGACTGCGGCAATTACCGCGGATTGGAAAAGGGATATTACCGCATTGCCGTGCGCACGCATGAGGATAATGTGCGGCTGCTAAAAGCGATGCGGCTTATTTTAAAGGAGGAACGCTAGATGGTGCATTTTGTCGGTGCGGGAAGCGGTGCGGTGGATTTGATAACGGTCAGGGGAAAACGGCTGATTGAGGAGGCAGACGTCATTATTTATGCGGGTTCGCTTGTCAATCCCGCGCTGCTTGATTACGCGAAAAAGGACTGTCAGGTGCATAACAGCGCGTATCTGCATTTGGACGAGATTATTGACTTGATGAAAAAGGCGGAAGAACAGGGGTTTACGACGGTGCGCCTGCATACGGGAGACCCGTCGGTCTACGGGGCAATTCGGGAGCAGATGGACCGCCTGAAAGAGGCGGGCATTGACTATGATGTATGTCCGGGCGTGAGCTCTTTTTGCGGTGCGGCGGCAGCCCTGAAAGCCGAATATACGCTTCCTGACGTGTCGCAGTCCGTCATTATTACGCGAATGGCGGGGAGAACGCCAGTACGGGAAGCGGAAAGCATGAGAAGTTTGGCAGCGCATCAGGCGACAATGGTTATTTTTTTAAGCATGGGGCTTTTGGAGGAGCTGACTGCGGAGCTTTTGGCAGGCGGATACCGCGCGGACACGCCCGCCGCCATTGTCTATAAGGCGACATGGGAGGACGAAAAGGTACTGCGCTGCACAGTGTCAGAGCTTTCGGAAACAGCAAAAAAGCACGGTATTACAAAGACTGCGCTTATCACGGTAGGGTATTTTCTTGGGAACGATTATGCGCTGTCAAAACTGTACGATGCGGAATTTACAACGGAGTTTCGAAATGGAAATCGTCATAATGGCATACACGAGACAGGGCGGTGAGCTTTGTCTTACGTTAAAAGAAGGTCTTTCAAATAGAGGACATTCGTGTGAAGGCTATTTGTTTCATAAATATGAGAACAGCCGGCTGAAACGCTTTGTGAATGCAGAGGAACTGATTGGCACGGCGTTTGCAGACAGGCACGCGCTGATAATGATTTGTGCGGTCGGAATTGCGGTGCGCAAGATAAGCGGTTTCGTCAAATCAAAGGAAACGGATGCCCCGGTTGTCGTGCTGGACGATACGGGGAAATTTTGTATCCCGCTGCTTTCGGGGCATTTGGGCGGCGCAAATGCGCTTGCGGAACTTTGCGCGCAGATTACGGGGGGCATTCCCGTGATTACGACAGCGACGGATTTGCACGGCAGATTTGCGGTGGATTTGTTTGCAAAAGAGAACGGACTGTTTATTGCGGATATGGACAGGGCAAAACAGGTATCGGCGGACTTGCTTGACGGGAAAAGAATATATATTTATGCGGAGAATGTGTATTTGGATAACAAGCCAAACGATAATGACGTAATCCTGACGGATGATAAGAAAACAGCGCAGGACGGGGGAATTATCATATCCGCCAAAGTCTGCGAAAGCGGCAGTGCATTACAGCTTATCCCAAAGCAGGTGACGCTTGGAATCGGCTGTCGGCGCGGTACGTCAAAGGAGCAGATTGCGGCGGCAGTCCGCGAGACGCTTTCGGAGCATGGAATCGCTTTTGCATCGGTAAAACAGGTGTGCTCGATTGATTTAAAGCAAAACGAGGCAGGTTTGACGGCGTTCTGTGAGGAGAACGGACTATTGTTTCAAACTTTTGACAGCGACACTTTGCGGGAGGTTTCGGGCAGTTTTGCACATTCGTCATTTGTAGAAGGCATTACGGGTGTCGATAACGTGTGCGAGCGCAGCGCAGCGGCAGGAAGCAATGGAACGATTATTATAAAAAAGACCATACACGGTCGCGTTACGGTCGCGGCGGCGATAGAGACAGCAGAGGTGCGGTTTGATTAGGGACGGTTTATCAGGTGAAATCAATGAAACGATTAATGCTTTTTGGCGGGACAACAGAAGGAAAACAGATTATCGAATTATTGGAAATGCTCGGCATGGAATGCTATGTGAGCGTGGCGACGGCATACGGCAGTAAAGTGATTGAAAAAGATTGCAGCTGCTGTCAGGTTATAGTAGGCAGAAAAAACGCGCAGCAGATTGAGGATTTTTTGCGCCAAAAAGGGATTGCGCTTGTAATTGATGCGACGCACCCATATGCCGTGGAGGTGACAAAAAATGCCAAAGACGCTTGCAGGGCGTGCGGTGCAGACTACCTGCGGATTGTCAGAACGCAGGACGCGAAATGGGAACACGCGGTTTATTGTTCCGACATGGAACAGGCGGCGCAGGTTCTTTGTCAGCATGAGGGCAATGTGCTTTTGACGACAGGGAGCAAAGACCTGCATTGTTTTACGCAGGTAACGGATTTCCAAAACAGAGTATACGCAAGAATTCTTCCTTTGGAGCAATCCGTAAAAACGGCGCTTGACGCAGGTTATCCGCAGGAGCATTTAATCTGTGAAAAGGGACCGTTTTCCAAGCAGCAAAACATGGATTTGCTAAAACAGTGCAACGCGCGTTTTCTTGTCACAAAAGACAGCGGGGACGCGGGCGGATTTCTTGCAAAGGCGCAGGCGGCGGACGCGCTTGGCATTTCACTTCTAGTGGTGGAGCGACCTTGGGAAACGGGCATTTTGGTTGCACAACTGGAGCAGTATTTGCGGGAATATGCGTTATCAGGCAGGCTTGACGGGGCTGTGGAAGCAGAAGCGGTAAAAACGGAGGAAACGAAATGACGCCAAGAATCATGATTGCGGGCACGGCAAGCGCAAGTGGAAAGACGACGATTGTATGTGCACTATTACAGGCGTTCGTCAATAGAGGATTAAAGACCGCCGCCTTTAAATGCGGACCTGACTATATTGACCCCATGTTTCACAGTCAGATTATCGGGACAAAATCGCGCAATTTGGATGGTTATTTTATGGACAGGGAGACGATAAACAAACTGATGTTCAAAAATGCGCGGGGCATGGATATTGCAGTGATTGAGGGCGTCATGGGGTATTACGACGGGCTTGGCATGGAGGATACGGCAAGTTCGTATGCTCTTGCGAGGGACACGCAGACGCCTGTCATTCTTGTTGTCCCTTGCAAAGGAATTGGCAGGTCCGTTCAGGCAGTTGTGGACGGGTATATCGGTTTCAAAGAGAATCCGCATATCAAGGGCGTTATTTTCAATCAGCTTGCGCCCTCGCTTTATCCGGCGATGAAAGAATACTGCGCGCAAAAAAACATCAGGGCGCTTGGATGCTTCCCAAGGATAGAGAAGGCAGAAATTAAAAGCCGTCATCTTGGATTAGTCACGGCTGACGAGATTGCGGACTTGAAAGAGAAAATGCAGATTTTGGCAGAAGCGGCGGAACAACACATTGACTTTGACGGTATTTTGGAATTGGCATGCACGGCAGAGAAATCTGCGGATTTTGTACCTTTTGGTCATATGGCGCCGGGAGCTGCGCAGGAAGGAACAGGAGAAGCGGACAAAAAGAGCCTGCGCATTGCCGTTGCAAAAGACAGGGCATTCTGCTTTTACTATGAGGATAATCTGACGCTGTTACAGGAGCTTGGCTGTGAGCTTGTGCCGTTTTCACCGCTTGCGGACAAGACGCTTCCAAAAGACATTGACGGGATGATATTAGGCGGGGGGTATCCTGAGCTATATGTGCGTGCGTTAGAGCAAAACCATGAAATGAGAAGAGCTGTCAGGGCAGAGATTGCAAATGGTATTCCAACCTATGCGGAATGCGGCGGTTTTCTGTATCTGCACAGGGAGCTTGCGGCACCCGACGGCACAAAGGGCAAAATGGCAGGTGTTTTTGACGGTGCGTGCGTGTTTACACAGAAGCTGCAGCGCTTTGGATATGTGGAGCTGGAGGCGTTAAAGGACAATTTGCTTTGCCCAAAGGGCGGCAGGATACGGGCGCACGAGTTTCACCGATGTATCTCCGATTTATGCGCGGACACGTTTCGGGTAATGAAAGGCGGCAGGGAATGGACCGGATTTATTTCGGCGGATAATGTACTGGCAGGCTTTCCGCATCTTCACTATTATGCAAATCCACAGTTTGCGCAAAGCTTTGTGGAAAAGTGTGCCGAATATCAAAGCAAAAGGGGAAAATCGGCGGTATGTATGGATACACGACAATTGCGATAGCGGCAGGAATTGTTTTGGATTTTCTTGTCGGCGACCCGCACAATATCCCGCATCCGGTCTGCATGATTGGCAGACTGATTGGCGGCTTGGAGAAACGGCTGCGGGCGTGCTTTGGAGAAACGGCGCGTAGGAAACGCCTGGCAGGGACGCTGTTGTGGATAGTGGTATTCTTTTTTTCAGGCGCGGTCCCGGCAGTTATTTTATACGCGGCATGGTGCGTGCACCCGTGGATATACACGGTTTTGGCGGCTCTGATGTGCTGTCAGATTATGGCGACGAAATCGCTAAAGGACGAGAGCATGAAGGTTTATGACGCGCTAAAAGAGCAGGATATTGTCAAGGCAAGGCGTCAGGTGTCAATGATTGTCGGCAGGGATACGGACAGGCTTGACGCGGACGGTGTGGCGCGCGCGGCAGTCGAGACCGTGGCGGAAAACACCTCCGACGGAAGCATTGCGCCGCTCTTTTATATCATGATTGGAGGACCCGTACTCGGTTTTCTGTACAAGGCAGTAAACACAATGGACTCCATGCTTGGTTACAAAAATGAAACGTATTTGGACTTCGGAAGAACCGCGGCAAAAATGGATGATGTTTGGAATTTGATACCGTCAAGACTTGCCGCAATATTTATGACACTTGTGTCATTTTTAATAGGGTTTGACGGAAAAAACGCATGGAAGATTTTCTTGAGAGACCGGAAAAAATCGCAAAGCCCCAACTCCGCACAGACGGAATCCGTGTGCGCAGGTGCACTGGGTGTGAAGCTTTTGGGCGATACGATGTATTTTGGCACAATTCATCATAAAGAAACAGTCGGGGATGCGCGCAGATCCATTGAAGCGCAGGATATTTGCCGTGCCAACAGGCTTTTGTACGCAACGGTGATTATGGCGGCAGTCCTGCTTGGCGGAGTGCGGATTTTGGTTGGTATATGGGTTTGTTATTAGAACGGAAAGGGAGCAATACATGGCAAAAACAATAATGGTTCAGGGTACCATGTCAAATGTGGGAAAGAGTTTTGTGGCAGCAGGCTTGTGCAGGATTTTTCGGCAGGATGGATTGCGCGTATGCCCGTTTAAGTCACAGAATATGGCACTCAATTCCTATATCACAAAGGAAGGGCTGGAAATGGGGAGAGCGCAGGTGATGCAGGCGGAAGCCGCGGGAATTGAGCCGTCCGCGATGATGAATCCGATTTTATTAAAGCCAAACAGCGATACCGGTTCTCAGGTAATTGTAAACGGTATTGCACGCGGCAATATGAATGCCGTGGAATACTACCGGAATAAACATACGCTGATACCTGAGGTGTCGAAGGCATTTCACGCACTTGCAAAGCAGTATGACGTCATTGTTATAGAGGGTGCGGGAAGTCCGGCGGAAATCAACCTCAAGGAGAATGATATTGTCAATATGGGTATGGCAAAGCTTGCCGACGCGCCTGTTCTTTTGGTCGGTGATATTGACAGGGGCGGTGTGTTTGCACAGCTCTACGGGACGATAAAGCTTTTGGACGAGGAAGGGCAGCGGCGGGTTGAGGGACTGATTATCAACAAATTCCGCGGGGACAGAAGCATTTTAGTACCGGGACTCGAACAGCTTGAAGCCATGACAGGCGTTCCGGTAATCGGTACGCTGCCGTACCTGCACATTGACCTTGACGATGAGGACAGTCTTTCGGAACGTTTGCATGATGAACGCCGTCACGGATACCGTGGTGAAAAGCCTGTGAAAATTGCAGTGATAAAGCTGCCGCGCATGTCCAACTTTACGGATTTTTCCGTGTTTGAACAGTTTACGCAGGTCAGCGTCTACTATACGGAAACGCCGGAGGGTGTGCAGAATGCGGATATGATTATCCTGCCGGGAACAAAGAGCACCATGTCCGATTTGCTGTGGCTTCGCCAAAGCGGACTTGAGGCGGCAATCCAAAAGGCGTCGCAGCAGGGCGTTCCTGTGTTCGGCGTCTGCGGCGGGTATCAGATGCTCGGGCAGGAGATACGCGATCCCAATCATGTGGAAGGTGGCGGGAGCGTAAAGGGAATAGGGCTTTTGCCGGTTGTCACGGTGTTTGACAGTGAAAAGTACAGAACGCAGGTATGCGGAACGTTTCGGGAAATCAAGGGGGTACTGAAAAAACTGACAGATGTGTCATTTTTTGGCTATGAAATTCACTACGGAAACACGGTCTGTGTGAAGGATTGTGCGGCGGTTGGGGAGATTTCTGATGGCAGACCAGATGGCGCACAGTGCGGAAATGTTTACGGGACTTATGTGCATGGCATTTTTGACGAGCGTGCGGCGGCTGTCATTGTCGAAACGATATTAGAGGCGAAGGGGCTTGTCTTGGAGCAGGAGGGGAAGTACGACAGAACGGCGTACAGACAGCGCCAGTATGATGTGCTTGCGGATACCCTGCGAAGTAATTTGGATATGGACAGGGTATATCGTATTTTGAACAAACAGTTTGTGTGAAATCGGGAATGGAGAATTGGTATGAAAATTGAATTGGAAAATATCCTGCCGGAGCAGATCGAGAACAGAAGCTTTGCAATAATCGAAAGCGAGCTTCCCAAGGACAGGGAAATCGACGCGCTGCAAAAGCCGGTTATCAAGCGTGTCATTCACACAACGGCGGATTTTGATTATTTGGATAATCTGAAGTTTTCGGAACATGCCGTGGAACAGGCGCTTGCGGCATTGAAAAACGGCGCATGTATTGTCACGGACACGAATATGGCAAAGGCGGGCATACATAAAGCGTCGCTCGAAAAATTAGGCGGCGCGGTGCATTGCTTTATGGCGGATGAGGACGTTGCGGCGCAGGCGAAACGGCGGGGGTGCACAAGGGCGGTTGTGTGCATGGAAAAAGCGGCGCAGCTGGGGCAGCCGTTCATTGTTGCTGTCGGAAATGCGCCGACTGCGCTGGTACGGCTTTATGAATTAATTACCGAAGGGAAGCTGACCCCCGAGCTTGTTATCGGCGTTCCGGTGGGGTTTGTCAATGTCGTGCAGTCGAAGGAACTGATGATGCAGACCGGCGTGGAGTATATTGTGGCAGCAGGAAGAAAGGGCGGAAGCAACGTCGCAGCGGCAATCTGTAACGCGCTCATTTATATGGCGGCGGGAGAGCGTTAGGCGCTTTGAATGATATTTGTATTTTGGGCAGGAACGGGGACAAAAATGAAGGAATTTGAAAATTTAGAAATCAAGAAAACTGACACAAGTGTCATAAAAAAAGCAAAGAAGAATTGGGACAGTATTGCAAAGCCGCTTGGAAGTCTTGGTCGGCTTGAGGAGCTTGTGATACAGATGGCGGGCATTTTCGGGGACGAGAATGTGCGGATTGACAAGCGGTGCGCTCTGATTGCCTGTGCCGATAACGGGGTTGTGGCGGAGGGCGTCACACAGGCGGACAGCGTGGTTACGGCTTCGGTGGCAAGGGAGATTGCCGAAGGCAAATCCAATATTAACATTATGGGAAATGCGGCAAATGTGGATGTCTACGCCGTGGATGTCGGAATGCTGTATGACGCAGAATGCGGGGGCATCATAAACAGAAAAGTCGCAAGAGGCACTAAGAATATTGCGCAAGGTCCTGCCATGAGCAAAGAGCAGGCATTACAGGCGGTGAATACCGGAATCAGTCTTGTCGGTGAAATGAAGGATAAGGGTTATCAGATTATTGTGACAGGTGAGATGGGTATTGGCAATACGACGACTTCGAGCGCGCTTGCGGCAGTGCTTTTGGACAAAGATGCAGCAAAAGTGACGGGGAGAGGCTCCGGTCTTACAACGGAGGGTCTGCACAAAAAAATAGAAACGATAAACAGGGCAATTGCAATAAATAACGCGGCGGCACAGGACGACCCGCTTTTGCTTTTGTCCAAACTGGGCGGATATGATATTGCTGCAATGACCGGAATGTTTCTCGGCGGCGCGGTCTATGGTCTTCCGGTTTTGATTGACGGGATTATTTCGTCGGTTGCGGCGCTGCTTGCATACCGCCTTGTGCCTGCGTGCAGGGACTTTATGATAGCCACGCACATTACGGAAGAGCCTGCGGGAATGGCAATTTTGGATATGCTTGGGTTAAAGCCTGTAATCCATGCAGGCATGTATCTTGGCGAGGGAACGGGGGCGGTGTGCATGCTTCCGCTTTTGGACATTGCGCTGGACGAATACCGCTATGCGCACCGGTTTGCCGATACCGATATTGCGCAGTATGAAGAATTAACATAGGTGAAGGGAGCATCATATTATGCTTGTGGTCGTTACGGGCGGAAGCGGAAGCGGAAAGTCCGTTTATGCGGAGAAGCTTCTTGCAAAGCTTGCAAACACGCAGAAGGAACAAAAAGAACAGAATATATATCTTGCGACAATGAAGCCCTTTGGAAGTGAGGGGCAGGAGCGGATTGCGCGCCATAGGAAGCAAAGGCAGGAGTATGGATTCTTTACGGTAGAGCAGTATACGCAGATTGAAAAAGCGCAAATTCCCGCAGGAAAAACCGCAAATGTACTGCTTGAATGTATGTCAAACCTTGTGGCAAACGAGATGTTTGACAATGCAAATACAAGGTCTGTGGAGGTGCTTGTGCGCGATATTACAGGCGGAATAGAAATGCTCTATGCACACTGCTGCCATCTTGTGATAGTGACAAACGAGGTATTTTCCGACGGAAACGACTATGACGGAGAAACAATGGAATATATCCGTTGTTTAGGCAAAATCAATCAACACTTGGCAGATATTGCGGACCGCGTCGTCGAGGTTGTCTATTCCATTCCCGTAAAAATAAAAGGGGGATTGTTATGAGCATCATAAAAGCCTGTATCATTGCGGTTTCCATGTATTCCAAAATACCAATGCCGCAGTTTGAATGGGAAGAGAAGAGCATGCGCTATGCGCTCGCGTTTTTTCCGCTTGTCGGCGTAATTATCGGCGCACTGCAGTTGGCGCTGTTTTATATTTGGCAAAAAAGCGGACTTGTCGTCCAAATTTATGCCGCACTTGCGACAGTACTCCCAATCGTGGTAACAGGCGGTATTCACATGGACGGCTACTGTGATACGATTGACGCGCTTTCCTCCCGTCAGTCAAAGGAGCGGCGGCTTGCAATCTTAAAAGACGCAAATGTGGGAGCGTTTGCGGTCATATGGGCAGTTTTGTATTTCTTACTATGCTACGGTGCATGGAGCAGCGTGGTGCAGGATGCAATATACGCGGATAAAACCGTATGCCTGATTGCCGCAGGTTATGCATCATCGCGTGCGCTGAGCGGTTTGGCAGCCGTTACGTTTCCGAATGCAAACAAAAAAGGCTCCCTTGCTGCATTTTCCAGTCCGGCAGGCAAAGGGGTTGTGTGCACCGTTCTTATCCTGATCTTTGCAGCGTCAGGCGCATTACAACTTGCCTTGTCGATACAAACAGGAGTTCTGATAACGACAGGCGTCCTCTGCCTGTTTCTCTACTATTATTATATGTCCAAAAAACATTTTGGCGGTATTACCGGAGACTTAGCAGGCTGGTTTCTGCAATGTGCGGAGCTTCTCATACTCTGCATTGCCGTAATCACTGCCGGTATTTAAAAATCCCAAACAAAGAAACAGCCGTCCGGCTGCAAAATAACGCGCAGCCGGACGGCCGTCTCCAAAATTTAGGGGGGTTATAAAACGAATAATTCCGTAATTTTCTTAGCAAGCGCCTCGGCAAGCTGTCTGTGTCCCTCCAATGTCAGATGCATATAATCAATATCATTAACAGGCGCCGTAATCACTTTGTCGGCATCCATAAAGTGGCAGCCCGTAAGTTGTGCAATCTCTGCAAACTTTTTAGCCAGTCCTTCTGATTTTTCGGCGCATCCTTGTCCCATTGTTTCACCGACGTTGGATGTTTCATACCGTTTGTCTATGTTCTGCGGAGACACAATAAGAATATTTGCCGTTGCGTTATTCCAACAGTCTGTAGTCGATACCGCCTTGTCAATCAAATGTTTCAGCCCCAGTGCGATGCACGCCGGCGAAGCGCCGAACCGCTCCTTGGTGTCGTTTGTGCCCAGCATAATCACCAGTAAATCAACAGGTTCATGACTCATCAGACACGGATAAATATAGTCAAGCCCGTTCAGCCCCTCATGAATCGGGTCCGTAAAAGAAGTTGTGCGTCCGCTCAAACCCTCTTCAATGACAAGGTAGTCCTTTCCAAGCATTTTCTGTAATAAACAGCACCACCGTTCGTCTTCGTCAAACCGTCCGTTCGTAACGGCACAATAGCCGTGTGTATTGGAATCACCAAAGCATACAATATGTTTCTTTATCATCTGCCCTCAACCGCCTTTATAAACCGCTGCGCAATCTCAAGAGGTCTCGTAATCGCGCCGCCTACGACAACTGCATACGCTCCCGCATTTAACATTTCCACTGCCTGTTCCGGACTGTGTACCCGTCCCTCGCCAATGACCGGAATGTCAACTGTCGATGATAATTTTTTCACAAGCTCATAATCTGGTCCGTCGAGCTTTGGAGAGTACGGCGTATACCCGCTCATCGTAGTGCCTACAATGTCCACTCCAAGCTTCCATGCATTGACGCCTTCCTCATAAGTGGAAATATCCGCCATCAAAATTTCATCAGGGTATTTCCTGCGCACCTCTGTGATGAATTCGCTGATGCTTTTTCCGTCCCCGCGCTTTTGATTGGTGCAGTCAAGCGCAATCACGTCGGAGCCTGCTTCCACAAGCGCGTCAACCTCTTTCATGGTCGGTGTAATATAGCTCTCAAAGCCGTCATACTGTACCTTGATTAACCCGATAACCGGAAGTCCGGTTTCCTCCTTAATCGCTGTAACATCACGGATACTGCTGGTGCGTATAACGGGTGTGCCTGCCTGTTTTGCGGCTCTTGCCATCAGATACATAATTGATTTTTCTTCCACATACAAAGGTTCACCGGGAACAGCCTGGCAGGACACAATTACTTTTCCCTTCATTTGCTCAAATAACGCTTCTTTTTTCATGGTTTACCCCTTTCTTATGCAAATCGACTAATAGCCTTATCAATCATGTCCGCACATTTTTTCACCTGCTCCATATCGTCCGAAACAAGCGACGGCAGCGGCTTGCGGACGCCGCCAATATCAATGCCTTCACGAATCTTTAAAATCTCCTTGATAACGCCATATAAATTTCCGTGACATGCGCACATCGCGTAGATTACCTCATTCGCCGCATACTGCACCTTCCTTGCTTCCTCAAGCTTTCCGGCTTTTACCAGCTCCATGATTTTTAGGTAAAGCTCCGGCATAACGCCATACGTACCGCCGATTCCGCCGTCCGCGCCAATTGCAAGACCTGCCACAAGCTGCTCGTCGGGACCGTTCAAAACAGCGAAGCCCTCGCCGCCTTCTGCCTTAAACATCTGAATATCCTGCGTCGGCATAGAGCTGTTTTTTACGGCAGCCACCCTGGGGTTCTTCTTCATCTCGTGAAACAGCGGCATTGTCAGCGCCACCCCTGCAAGCTGGGGGATGTTATAGATAATAAAATCCGTGTCAGGCGCCGCGTCCGAAATATCATTCCAATACTGTGCGATTGCATACTCCGGCAAATGGAAATAAATCGGAGGAATTGCCGCGATAGCGTCCACGCCTAAACTTTGCGCATGTGCCGCAAGTTCCCGGCTGTCCGCCGTGTTGTTGCACGCCACATGGGCAATGATTGTCAGTTTTCCCGCACCGGATTTTACCACGCGTTCGAGTGTGCGTCTCCGGTCGTCGACGCTCTGATAGATACACTCGCCCGAAGAACCGCCGACATATACACCCTTTACGCCTTTTCTTATCATATAATCCGTAAGCTGCTCCACGCGCCCCTCGTCAACCTCGCCATTTTCGTCATAACAGGCATAGAACGCAGGAATAATTCCCTGATATTTACAAATATCTCTCATATTTTCCCTCCTTTACGCTATCCGATATAAACTTTAAGCACTGCCTTTTTCACTGCTGACGGACTTCCCGCCGCAAGCTTCACCATATGCGCGTCCTCGGGCAGGGTGATCAGCGCCTTGCCCGGTGTCAGCTTTATGTAATGTTCTATCGTTCCGTTCACTTCTATCAGATCTTTTTCTTCATCGAAAGACTTGACCGATACCTTTGACATATCGGAAACGCCGACGATTTCCTCGCCTGCCACAGTCATATGAATGTCTGCGTATTTCTTATGCGCCTCAAAAAACGCCCCCTTCTCAGGAATTGTTTCATAATCAAATACGTTCATGTAGACTAATTTGCCGTCAATGTCATAATGTCCTGCCTCAAGTCCGTCCAAAGGGTGCGTGCACAGATAATCAATCGCTTTATCCAAATGTTCATTTATGCCGCGGTATCTGCCTATGTTTTTTATTTCCGTATAAATCATAGAAAACCTCCGTCCCAAACCTTATATTAACCTTTAACGGCACCCATTGTAATTCCCTTTGTAAAATACTTTTGGAATATCAGGAATACGACGATAATCGGAATTGCCGCCAAAGCCGCACCTGCCATAATCAGACCGAAATCAGTCGCATTTTCCGCCTGCAGTTTTGCAATACCAAGTGAAATTGTCAGGTTTTTGGTGCTGGTAAGCATAATCAACTGCATAAAATAGTCATTCCATGAATTGATAAAGGTAAAGATTGCCAGTGCGCCGATACCCGGCTTAATCAGCGGAAGCGCAATTGTGTAAAATGTTTTCCATTCGCCCGCGCCGTCAATTTTTGCCGCCTCCATCATCTCACCCGGAATGCCTTCCGCGAACTGCTTCATCAAAAAGACGCCGAAGGGCCAGCCCACAATCGGGAAGATAACTGCCCAAATCGTATTGTACAGTTCCAGTGCAGCCATTTCACGAAGAAGCGGGATTAAGATAACCTGTTTTGGCAAAGCCATCGCGCATACGATAAGCGAGAACAGAAGCGTGCGTCCGACAAAACGCTTTTTTGCCAATGCGTATCCTGCCATCGCGGAAGTAGCACAGGTCAAAATCATAGATGCCACAGCCATAAATACCGTATTTAAGAGCCAGCGGATTGCCGCAGGAACGGTCGGTCCGGCAAAGCTGACGGAGGTGAACGGAATACTGATTTCCCAAAGCTCCGCCGTCTGTTTGCTGAAAAGCTTTCTGTAGTTGTCAAGCACCCACTCCTCGGGCCACCATTGCGGTGTTGCGGAATTGATTGCCGCAGATGTCTTGAATGAGCCGATAATAATCCAGTAGAGCGGAAAGGCAAATGTGAACGCTAAAATTGCGATTATAATGACAGATATTATTTTGTAAACATCTACATGTTTTGTCTGCTTCTTTTTCATATTCAGTTCCCCCTTTCCTATTTGCTTTCAGCCATCTTAAACTGCAAAGCGGAGAGCAGGGCAATCATAATTGCAAGCACAACGCCCATCGCATTTCCGTAACCGTAACGGTACAGTTTAAACGCATTGTAGTAAATGTAGTACATAATTGTGTCCGTGCTGTGGTTAGGTCCGCCGCTTGTCAAAAGCTGAATCAGGGCAAAGCACTGGAAGCTGTTGATTGTCGTGATGACAAGGATGTAGAGCGTAGTAGGCATAATCTGCGGCCACTTAATCTTCCAAAAACACTGGAACTTGGTCGCTCCGTCCACTTCCGCAGCCTCCACGAGGGACTGGTCCACGTTGTTTAATGCCGACACATAAAGGACAATTGGCTGACCGACAGAGGTTGTCAGAAGAATAAGGATAATACAGCCAAGTGCGAACCGTTCGTCCCCAAGCCAGTTGATATTTTGTTCAATCAGTCCCGTGCTTGTGCCGATGTAATTAAAAATACCATAATAATTGTTGAACATCCACTTCCACACAACGGCAACGGCAACGGAGCCTGTTACCACCGGAAGATAGAAGATACAACGAAATGCGGAGCACGCAAATCCTTTCAGGTCATAAATCACCGAGCTTACCCACAGGGAAAAGATGCAGGTAATCGGCACGGAAACAATAACGATAACCACCGTGTTTTTCAGCGCTCCGAGAAATGTTTTGTCCTGAAACAATTCTTTGTAATTGGCAAGACCAATAAAAATATCCTCCCGGTTCATGGTTGCATCAAAGAAGCTTGTATAAACACACTGTATCATCGGATAAACCACAAACCCTAAAAAGAAGATAAGACTTGGGAGCATAAATGCGTAGCCTGCAATGGTTTCCCTGCGGACAAGCGCCTTGCTCATGGGATTTTGTTTTGCCATAAAAATCCTCCTTTCTGACAGTTCATTTGATAAGGAAACGCCCCTCCCCATGCGCGGGAAGGGGCGCAAATCTACAGTCAAATTATTTTAGCTAGAGTGATAGGAAACGTTATTTTGCCGCTGCGGTATTTGCAGTCGTGACAAATTCTTCTACTGCCGTGCTCACATCTGTGCCTGAGCCAATCTGCTGGAGCATGTTCCACCATGCGGTACGAGCTTCAGCCCAGCCGCCAACTACCTGATAGTAGTCGCCCATGTACGGGATAAACTTCGCGTACTCAGACATCAGGTCGTCGCCATCGTAGATATTTCCAAGATCCTTTACAGGCCAGAAGTTGGAAGCCTGCACACTCAGGGGAGCCTGTGTCGGGTCGTTTGCCATAAAGTCGATGAAGGTCTTTGAAGCCGCAATCTTCGCCGCGTCGCCGTTGTCGAAGATACCAAAGCCCCAAATACCGCCGCAAAGCTGCGGTTCGCCGTTCTCTGACGGGAATGCCATCGGAAGCACGTCAAAGTTGATGTTTCCCTGCTCCTGATTATTCTTTTCCTGCGTTGCGTTCCAGCAGAATGCCATTGCGAACGTTCCGTTGCAGAACATGTTTACTTCGTCGCCGCCTGCGATGGAAGCGTCAAAGTTAATACCGTCCATGCTCTTTAACAGCTCAAGCGCCTTGATGTTCTCAGGGCTGTTTGCCGTATACTCCGTATGTTCGGGATTGGTAAAGGTTCCGCCATACAGATTGTTGATGAGTGCACGTGTTCCCTGATCACCGCCCTGACCGCTGCAGTAAACTGCGCCGACGTTCTGCTGACCGTTGTCGTATACTGCCTGAACTGCCTTTTGGAAGTTCTCCGTCGTCCATGTGCCTTTTTCTTCGTCTAAGTACTGAAGCGCGCCTGCCGCCTCAAAGATGTCTCTGTTGATCGCCATCGTATGTGCCGTCATACACAGCGGATATTCATAAAATACGCCGTCGCTGCTCTTGCAGGCATTTTCTACGGAGTCGTAAATTGCTGCCTTTGCGTCGTCCGTCCACAGGTCGGCAAGGTCTACCATCAGTCCCCTTGCGCCCCAGTTTGCAACCAGTCGCTCCGGTCCCTCAAGCACGATGTCCGGTGCCTGATTTCCCTCAATCGCCGTGTTAATCTGGTCGTCGCCGTTGGTGTAGTCCAAGTATTCAACCGTTACGTGAATGTCAGGGTAAGCTGCGTTAAAGTTTGCAATCATGTCGTCAACCGTAGCAGCGTCGCCCCAACTTCCAACAGGATATGTCCATAACGTGATGTCCGCCGCCTGTGCAGCGTCCCCGCTTGCGGCAGGTTCTGCCGTATCCTGCTTTGCCGTGTCCTGTGTCGCTGCGTTGTCCGCAGGAGCAGGAGCGGGTGCAGGCTCGGGCTGGGTTGTGGTGGTATCCTTACCGCCGCATGCAGTCAGTGAACATACCATGACTAAACTCATTAACAGTGCCGTAATTTTACGCTTCTTCATAATAATGAACCCTCCTTTTTTGTGAAAATGTTATAACTGGATCAGTTTTAATTGTAATTTTATTGTACGTTTGTGTGGTATTTTTGTCAATACATTTTTGAAAAAAATTTTCCATTTTTAAAATTTTGAAAATTTTCGTCACTTCCATTGCGACTTGTAAGGTTCTATGATATAGTTTCTTTATAGAGACTTTTATCATATTGATACTATATGTACTTTAAGGGTAGCAATAGTACAATATGAATAAGTAATCAGGTTGCATGTGCTGTGCACTGGAACCGTTTTGAATTGGAGGTTTGTTATGAGAATTTACAAAGCAAAAAATTATGAGGACATGAGCCGCAAGGCAGCAAACATTATTTCGGCACAGATTATCATGAAGCCCGACTGTGTACTTGGGCTTGCCACAGGATCGACGCCGCTTGGCGCGTACCGTCATCTGGTGGAATGGTATGAGAAGGGCGACCTTGATTTTTCGGAGGTTGTTACCGTCAATTTGGACGAATACAAAGGACTGACGCGTGACAATCCGCAGAGCTATTATTATTTTATGAATGAAAACCTGTTTGCAAAAGTGAACATCGACAAGGACAGAACCTTCCTTCCCGACGGGACGGAGCCGGACAGTGATACCGCGTGCATGAAATACAATAAAATCTTAAAAGGTGTCGGCGCTCCGGACCTCCAGCTCTTAGGGCTTGGACACAACGGACATATTGGCTTTAACGAGCCGGCAGAGCATTTCTCCACGGAAACGCACTGCATCACGCTCTCCGGGCAAACAATCAAGGCGAATGCACGTTTCTTTGAAAACGAGAATGAAGTGCCGCGTCAGGCATACACAATGGGTATCAAGACAATTATGTCTGCGCGTATGATTTTGCTTGTCGTGTCGGGCGAGGCGAAAGCGGACATTGTGAAGACTGCCTTCTATGGACCGATTACACCGCAGGTTCCTGCTTCCATTTTACAGCTGCATCCCAATGTCGTACTCGTGGCGGACGAGGCGGCGCTGTCAAGATGGTAGGGAAGGGGAACAATTTATGACACTGAAAAAAATTATCAACGGGGCTGTCTTTGAGGAAAATGGCTCGTTTGTCCCGCGGACCGTTTATCTGCTTGGCGAACGGATTGCCTCGAAGGAGGAATACCTTGTGGCATTGGAGCAATCAAGCTCTGACAGCGAGGAAATCATCGATGCCGGGGGGAACTATGTCATTCCCGGTTTGACGGATATTCATTTTCACGGCTGCATGGGAAGCGACTGCTGTGACGGTACAGTGGAGGCGTTTCGTACGATGGCGAAGTACGAATTAAGCCAGGGCGTGACCTCGATTACGCCCGCCACTATGACCATGCCGCAGGAGGTGCTTTTTCAGATTTGCGAGGCGGCAAAGACCTTTTGCGATACAGCGGACGATTATGAGGATTGTGCGGATTTGTGCGGACTTTATATGGAAGGACCGTTTATCAACCATGACAAAAAGGGTGCGCAGAACGGAAATTATATTATCGGCGCTGACACGGATTTATTAAACCGTTTACAGGAGCGCTCGGGCAATCTGTTTCGGACAGTGGCGGTTGCGCCGGAAACACAGGGGGCGATGGCATTTATCCGCGAAAACAGCAGCCGTGTCAACATTTCCATCGCGCATACCACGGCGGATTATGAAACGGCAAGGGAAGCCATTTCCTGCGGCGTTTCGCAGCTGACGCATACCTACAACGCCATGCCGCCGTTTTCACACCGCGCTCCGGGACCAATTGGCGCCGCTGCGGACAGCGAACACTGTATGGCAGAGCTGATCTGCGATGGTATTCATGTCCATCCTGCTGTAGTGCGGACGACCTTTAAGATGTTTGGGGACGACAGGATAATTCTCATTAGTGACAGTATGCGCGCCGCAGGTCTTGCAGACGGACAGTATGACTTAGGCGGTCAGACCGTCATCGTCAAAGGGAATTTGGCGGTTTTGGAGGACGGCACAATCGCAGGCTCCGTGACAAACCTTATGAACTGTGTGCGCAATGCCGTAAAGAATATGGACATTCCGCTTGGCAGCGCGGTAAAATGTGCCGCTGTCAATCCTGCAAAGGCAGTCGGAATTTATGGGGAATATGGAAGTCTTACTCCCGGTAAATTTGCAAATATTGTAATTCTTGATAAAAATTTAACTATAAAAATCGTCTTTTCTCATGCTTTCCTGGTAGAGGATGATAAAATCGGAGGAAACTGATTATGGCAGTTATGGTGCTTGATATTGGCGGTACTGCAATCAAATCCGCTCTGTACAATGACGGAACGCTGACAGACATAAAAGAAACACCCACGCAGGCGGCACAGGGCGGTTCCCACGTAGTGAACCGTATAAAGGAAATTATAAAGGAATACCAAAAGGACTATTCTTTTGAGCGCATTGGCATCAGCACTGCCGGACAGGTAGACCCCGTGCGCGGAGAGATTATATATGCAAATGAAAATATCCCCGGTTATATGGGGATGAAAATTATGGACATAATAGAACAGGAATTTCACATGCCCGTTAACATCGAAAATGATGTCAATGCAGCCGCAATCGGAGAATCGGCATTTGGCGCGGGGAAGCCCTATAAAGAATTTGTATGCCTTACCTATGGCACGGGAGTCGGCGGCGCGATTTTTGCAAACGGGGAGCTGTATACAGGAAGCAGCTATTCCGCAGGGGAGTTTGGCGCGATTGTTACGCACCCCGAGGACCGGATTTTGGGGAAGGACATGTTTATGGGCTGCTATGAAAAATATGCTTCCGTGACTGCGCTTGTAAACAGTGCGCTTCGTGTAGATGCCTCTTTGACCAGTGGCAGAAAAATATTTGAACGGATTGGCGAGCCAAAGGTAAAAGAGGTTGTTGACCGTTGGATTTTGGAGATTATCTATGGGCTGACAACGATTATCCATATGTTGAATCCCGAATGCGTGATACTTGGGGGCGGTGTTATGGAGCAGCCCTACGTGCTGGAACGTTTGCGGGAGCAGTTGTATCAGCACATTATGTCTAGCTATCACCATGTGGTTATAGAAAAAGCAGCGCTTGGAAACCGCGCCGGAATGTTGGGAGCGGCTGTTTTGTAAGACGGCAGATGTCCTGTTTGTGTGCGCTGCGAGGCGATACGAAAGGAGAGTATTATTTTGTCAGAAAATATTTTAGAGACAATCACAACACAGTATCATTCCCTTACCCGTTCCAGTCAAAAGCTGGCGGATTATATTCTTGCCAATGCACATGATGCACAGTATATGTCTATCTCGAGTCTTGCTGAAAACAGCGGTGTGTCGGAGGCTTCTATTACACGTTTTTGCCGGAGCCTTGGCTTGACGGGATATAATAACCTGAGGCTGGCGCTTGCCAAGGCGGATTATGTGACGGACTTGGGAGAGTCCTCGCATACCTCTGACACAATAACATCACAAGATACATTCAGCAGTATTTTCCGCAAGCTCTATAATGCGAATATTTTGTCCCTGAATGAAACAATGGAGCTTTTGGATGAAAATAATATTTCCAGGGCGGTAGACCTCATATCTGCTGCCGACAGGGTATTTTGTCTTGGGCATGGGGGAAGCATGGTCATGGCAATGGAGGCATGGGCGCGTTTTTCCACGGCGACGTCACATTTTGTTCATATTGAGGATTCCCATATGCAGGTTATGCATTTGGCGCTTGCCACAGAGAAAGACGTGATTTTATTTTTCTCGTATTCAGGCTCCACCAAGGATATGGAAGACATCATGCATGTTGCAAAAGAGCGTCATATATCTGTCATATTGGTAACGCACTTTCCAAATTCCTGCGCTGCAGGCTATGCGGATGTGGTGCTTTTGTGCGGTTACAATGAAAGTCCGCTGCAGTCCGGTTCTGTTGCCGCGAAGCTGGGGCAGCTTTTCATTATAGAGTGCCTTTTCTATGTTTTCTGTAAGAGAAATCCGGATATTCTTTCAAAGGCGCGTGCAGCTACAATTGAAGCGATTATGCCGAAGTTTTTATAACATAAGTAAAAATACCCCGCGTTTTACTGCGAGGTATTTTTATTTTACAATTATTCTATTTTATTGTCTTCGTTACACTCGAACCTGCAAAATCGCCCAGTCCTGTTATCGTAATCTTGATTTTGTTTTTATTTGCACTGGACGCATCAGGTGCAAGCTTGTAGTGAACGCCTTCTTTTAACTGTTTTTTATTATAGGTGACGGAAAGATTTTTCATGGTTCCTTTTATGGAAGCCTTGGAAATCTTTTGCGGTAAAATGGTAAATGCTGCCGTCGCAGTTAATTCTGCGTAATTTCCTTTTCCCGTAATGATGACTTTTGCTTTTTTGCCGGCTGTGGAAACGTGAAGATTTCCCGTATAAGTGACGGTATAATCTATATCTTTTTTCAGCTTTTTCGTTCCCGCTTTTACGGTAACAGATGGCTTTTGGAGTTGCCCGCTGTAAGTCCTGTCGGAAATCGGTGCAATTGTCAGTTTTGTTTTAGCAGCCTTTAATGCCGTAATTTCAAAGGGTTTTACAACTTCCCCTCTGTAAGCGCCTTTTCCCGTAATAATCACATATGCGGTTCCAGCGTTCACGTTGTTTTGATAACGAACTTTATAGTCTTTATTTGCGGTAAGCGTTGTGCCGCCGATTTTGACAGCCGCCGCAGGCTGCAATGCCTTGCCTGTGTATTCCATGCATGGCTGTTTTAAGGTGACATGCTGCGGATTGATGACATGGGCTTCATCCACATCATATACAGCCAGCTTGACAACTTTGCTGTCTTTGTAATTGCCTAGTCCCGTAACGGTTATTTTTGCGGATTTTGCAGCGTTTGCCGTAAGAGCGGCGTCGTAGGCGAGCTTGTAATCCGTTCCGTTTTTCAGAAGCGTTGCGCCGTCATATACATAGACTGGCGGTTCGGACTTTGAACCTGTTGTCATGCTTCCTGTCAAAATTTTAAGCTTTTTGACTGATTTTTGGTTTATTGTAAAGGTCGCTTTCAGCGTTCCCTTATAAGAGCCGATTCCTTTAACGAGAACCGTGCCGGTTCCGGCGTTTACATTGTTTTGGTATTCAATTTCATAATCCACGCCTTCTGTCAATGTGATTTTTTTACGGTTTTCAATGACTGTGACTTTAACAGCCGGTTCCTGTGCGTTTTGGTCATAAACTTTTGTTTTGACGGATGAAATCGTGCCGCTTATTTTATTTAGGTCTGTCTTTGCGGTTTCGTCCGTTTCGGTGCTTTCCTGTTCCAAACTGCTTTCAACCGTTTCCGAGCTTTCGGTTTCGATAGAGCTTTCTTCTGTCTTGGAACTTTCGATTGTCGAAGCGCTTTCCTCAACCTCGCTGTATTCTTCGCTTGGAGTGTTTTCATTCACTTCCGAACTTTCCTCAACATTGGGGCTTTCGATAGTAGAAGAGCTTTCCTTTATGGAAGAACTTTCCTCAACCTTAGAGCTTTCGATTACGGAAGAGCTTTCCTTTATGGAAGAACTTTCCTCAACCTTAGAGCTTTCGATTACGGAAGAGCTTTCTTCTGTCTTGGAACTTTCGATAGTAGAAGAGCTTTCCTCAATCTTAGAGCTTTCCACTACAGAAGAACTTTCCTCAACCCTAGAACTTTCCACAACAGCAGAGCTTTCCGCCTCCGGTATCTCGTCTCTTGTCAGCAGAATACTCGTGCTCATATTCTTCGGAAGCGCAGTATATACCTTCCCGTTTTGGTCATGCCAATACGTGCCTTCCACCTTCGGAAGCGCAGCGTCCGCCTTTACATTCTTCGGCGTCCAAATTGATACAAGCTGATTGCAGCCGTCAAACATCCCGCGAAAATTGGTTTCCCTGCCTGCGTCAACCATACTCAAATCCGCAGACCTTAAATTGACACAGCCGCTGAAAAGACCGTCAAGATCATCAGCCTCGTCTACATAAAGCGTCGCCGTCCTGATGTCCTTTGCATAATCCTTCTCCGTTGACCAAATAGGAGAGCCATATGCTTTGCATGTGCCTTTTCCCATGACCTTCAGATTTCCGTTTTTGTCGATTTTATAGGCGATATCCTCATTGGGAGATCCGGCGATTTCATGCGCAATATCATCATCACGGAACGCTTCAATGTAATAGATGTCAAGCTCGCTCTTAAGCTCCGCATGTGCAACCTGAAGCCGTTTCTTTCCCGTTGTCGATATATCAATTTCATCAATATTTGACCAATAATAGCAGGCATGAATTCTGAATTCTTTCCCTTCATCAAGAACCTCAAAAATCAGATATTCATCAGGCGCAGGCTTCGTTCCCGTCTCGAACACACATCCATTTTGGAAATAGAGTTTGGTACAGGTTCTTGCGGGCTTTATGATAATTTCCGATACTGCCGTAAAATTTTGGTAGGACACAATCAACTGCTTTGTACCGACAGTATTCATGTCAATGTCTTTGGCGTTTGTTGTATAGTCCGTGATTTCAGTGTGTGTACCCGAAACTGACCAGGCAAACACATGCAGTTCGGACAGGTCGAGCGTTTCGCCAAGGTAATACGTATCTATATCGTTCCTGACAGAAATCTTGGAATAGCTGTCCTCCTTTACTGTAATCTTCACGGTTGCCGATAGATTTTGCCACTTCACAATCAAATCTTTCGTACCTGCCGTATTCATATTAATGCTTGCGGCGTTTGTCGTATAGCCTGATGTGATTTTCTCTGCCGGATATATATTGTTTGTGTATAGAAGTTCTACGGTCAAATCGTTTACCTTCAGTGTATCGCCGACAAAGTACTCTTTTTTTATCTTGGAAACAGAAAGACTTTTGCCGATTACGGTCAGATTAATCGTCACGCTCTGCCCCTGATAAGAGATAACCAAATATTTTGTACCTGGCGTATTCATGTCAATTTGTGCGGCATTTGTCGTATAGTCGGTAGTAGTCGTATGGTTGTTGAAATTGTAATACAGTGTAACGGTCAAATCCGAAAGGTCAAGGGTATCACCGACAAGATATTCTTTTTTGTCTTTTCCCACCAAAAGCTCCGGTCTCTGCTTTAAGTGAATACTTTTGTCCGTGTGCTGTAAAAGCGTAGTGCAAATAAATCCCTGATCCGTAATCCATGTCCCCCGCAGTGGGATAGACACATTTAGGTTCCGGGGCGTTTCCAGCGCAATCAGACTGTCGGAGTAAATCATGTCGTCAGCTTTCGTTACCTTGCTCATATCAAAGCCGCTTAAATCCAAAGAAGTCAAGTTGACAAAGCGAAACATACTAGCCATACACGTTACGTTACTTGTGTTAAAATGTTCTCCAAACGTTATTTGTTTTAAGTTGATACAGTTGTAAAACATTGAGGACATATCCGTGACATTTGAGGTGTTAAAGCTGCTCAAATCGAGCTTTTCCAAGCTTTCACAGCCTCCAAACATATTGCTCATGGTTGTTGCATTACTGGTATCGGTATTACGAAAATCCACACTGGTCAGATTCTTGCAGCCGCTAAAGAAGCTGGAAAAACTCTTTGTTCCCCTTAAGGACACCCTTGCTGTTTTAATCTGCTCCCGGTATTCATACCATGGAGGAGCAATCAGACCGGTGCTTGGCCAATATTCACCGCTTCCGGACACTATGAGCTTCCCATTGGTAAGCGACCAAGAACCGGATCCGTTTGGCAGCTTTCCTCCGACGATTGGATCACCGATACCAATCTCTTCCGACGGGCGTTCGATTGTCAACCCGTTCGTTTGATTTTCCGTATCAACGATTTCCTCCGCAAATGTTGTGTCTTCTTCTGATTCGATTTCTGCTTCTTCAGTGTCAATCGCCTCCGCAGTGGTGATGGATTCCTCTGCTGCGGCGGTTGTTTCGGCGGCTTCGGTTTCATATCCCGTCTCCTCTGCAACAACTGACGCTTCTTCTGATTCTTCTTCCAACACTTCCTCCGCAAGCATTTCCGTTTCCGCTTCCTCGCGTAGCTCCTCTGCGCACTCCACAGCCTCCGCGAGCTCCGTCGCGCTTGCAGGCAGCTCCATGCCCGAAGAGAGCGTCGCCGCCGCAAGCAGTATACAAAACGCTTTTTTCACTTCTCTTTTCAACTTTCTGTTCAGACTACTCATATGAATCCTCCATTATTAAATATTAAAGCAGCTGTCAAGCAACAAAAAAACAGTTTCCAATGTTCCATAATTTATGCAGCCGAACCATCATAAGTGTATAATCAAGTGCTTATATTTCTATGACTTCATGCTTTGCGTCCATTCCTCACGAAATGTTTGCCTTTTTTACTATAGAAATACTAACACATTTTTTGGCAATGTACAACTGTTTTTTTGGCAAAATATGTATGAAAGCATAAACAATTGATTATTCAGTAAATTCTTCTTTTATTTTCTGTTGAAAGTACCGAAAAGATACGGTAAAATAGCATGAAATATAGTATTTATCAATAAAAGCATAAATCGGAGGACAAGCATGGATTTTATCATAGGCGGCTGTTGTCAGGGAAAATGGGAGCATGTGAAAAGGCAATATGGACTGACCGAGGACGACGTCATTTTTGCGGCGGATATAAAAAATAACGAACTGTCAGGAAAATGCTGTCTTAGGGATTTCCATTTATACATCAGGCAGCTGATGGAGAGCGGACAGGATGTAGAAGAAAACATATCGCGGCTTCTTCAAAAAAATGACATTCGTGTCATAATTTCAAATGAAGTCGGTTATGGAATTGTGCCTGTTGACGGTTCGCAGCGGACATACAGGGAGGCGGTGGGAAGAGCCTCCTGTATGCTCGCCGCGAAGGCGGATAAGGTTGTGCGGGTGATAAGCGGTATCGGCGTGGTCATTAAACCATAATTACTTCGTAATTATGGTTTAATGACCATTCGGGCGAGTATAATGTCTATCGACATTATACCATAAAACCTAAAGCCGATACCCTCGTCGCGTGACCATTTTGCCATTTACGATAACTGTCTGTGAGTTTCCGATAAACACTGTCGTAAACATATTGACAGAAACCTCCCGAAGCTCCTTCAACGAATACAAAGAGCAGTTTTCTCCTTCGCGTCCGATTTGCCTGGCAACTCCGCACACCGTATCTTCGGATGCATAGTCTAAAATCAAATCGCACGCTTTTTGCAAAAAATCATGCCTTCTACGGCTTGACGGATTGTAAAGGCAGATAATCATGTCCGCCTGCGCCGCGGCGCGAATGCGTTTTTCAATGGTTTCCCAAGGCGTCAAAAGGTCGCTTAGACTGATGACTGCAAAGTCCTGAATCAAAGGAGCGCCCAAAAGCGCCGCGCCGGAAACCGCGGCTGTAACGCCGCAGACAGGCTCTAAGGTGATGTCCGGATAGTCCTGTCCGATAACATGCATAAGCCCTGTCATGCCGTACACGCCCGCGTCGCCGCTGCAGATTATGGCGACATTGTTTCCCTTTATGGCTTCTTCAAAGCACATTTTACAACGCTTTGCCTCCTGTGTCATAGGCGTGGAAAGATAATTCTTTTGGGGAAAGTGCGGTTTTATCAAATCAATATACACCGGATAGCCGACAATGGTATCGCACTGTTCCAAAGTCCGGACTGCCTGTATTGTCATCTGCTCATAGCTGCCGGGACCAATCCCGACGATATATATTTTTTTCATTCTGATAATAATGCCCCTTTCAAAGGAATCTGTCTGATAAACGCCTGCGCATTGTCTGACATGGCAAGAACGCCGTGTAAATTGGAAAACAGAATTGCTTCTATCTGAATATCTTGAATATCCAAAATCCCTCCGCCCAAGCGCCGCCGCATATGCGCAAGCATTTTTTCCAGCGCAATTTCCATCGCCGCATCTAAAATATGGCGGTCTGTCAGGATTTGCAGCGCGTCATCTGTCGTCGTGCAATTTAAAATCCCGCGTGCCGTATCTGCGTTTGCCCCTGCAAGCAGCGCACACGCACTGAGTGTTTCCAGTCTTGCATCCGCCATGGACGAATGTGTGTTCATTACGCCCGCGGCAACCTTAATGAGCTTCCCGATATGCCCAATCAGCAAAATTTGTGAAAACCCAAGCTCCAACGCAATATCAAGCGTCTCACCGATAAAATTACTGCATTTTACGCCCGCGTCCAAGTCAATTCCCCATGTGTCCATTGCAAACTGCTGCCCGTAATTTCCAGGCGACAGCAGAAGCGTTTCATACCCAAGCGCTTTTTTTTGCCTTAATTCAAGCCGTATTGTATCGACAATCGCCCGCTCACTCATCGGTTCGACAATTCCGCTGGTGCCTAAAATGGAAATACCGCCCTCAATTCCAAGTCGTGGATTAAAGGTTTTCTTGGCAATTTCCATGCCCTTTGGCGCTGATATAATAACTTCTAGACCGCCGTCATACCCTGCTGCCGCAAGCTCGGCACATACTTCTTTTTGAATCATCGCCCGCGGCACGCTGTTAATTGCCGCGCTCCCTACAGGCTGCTCTAATCCCGAACGTGTGACCCTGCCGATACCTGTTCCGCCCTCAATCACAATACCGCTGTCCGCGCAGCGTCGCACTGTCGCATAAATCCGGATTTTGTCGGTGCAGTCCGCGTCGTCACCCGCGTCTTTTTGCACAGCGCATACAGCTGTTGTATCACTAAGTGCAATATCCGATAATGAAAGCGTGACCGAAATCCCTTTCGGCGTGTCGATGCAGACGTACGAAATGCGCTGCCCTGTCAACAGCATACGCGCGGCAGCCTTTGCCGCTGCTGCCGCGCATGTTCCGGTAGTGTACCCGCATCTTAGCTTTTTGTGGTTTTTATAGATGTATTCGTCAATCAAGGCTTATCTCCTTTTCCCTGCCGCATAACTGCTTAAATAAGTTGCGTGATAAAGCGGCGGTATGATAAGATTATATAAGATGATATACCATTAGGCAAGAAGCCTTTCAAAAACGGAAACCAATATAGGAATGCGGAGGGAAGAACACAATGAAGAAAAAGCTTTTAATTATGGGAAACAACAAGCGCCTTATAACAGATTTTTTTATGCAGCTGGATTTTTATTTTGACTGTGCAAGCACATCTTTGATGGCGCCTGATTTGCGGATACACTATCAGTTTTTTCAGCCTGACGCAATCGTGTACTGTATGCATGCGGAGAGCAGGGATAATATCAACAGCGTGATACGGTTTGTAGACGGTGCGCCGAAGGACGATAAGGTCCCGTTTATCGTTGTGGCGGACGGTTCGGATTATGAGTTTTTGTGCAAAATGCCGGGCGGGCGTGCCGATTTCAGAATAGGTGCAAACGCTTCCGTCTCCGAGCTGCAAAGTGAAATCAGCAGCGTGATTGTGCGTCATAAAAACAATAAAATAGAAGGAAAAGTGCAGACTGCACCGAAGCTGGAGGATGCGCTTGACACGCTTTCACAGTTGGACGAAGAATTGAAAAAGCTTGAGAGCGGCGATCCGAACGTCAACCTGCCGACAAGCCTGCTTTCGGCAATCGGCCGCCCGAGAATCCTTGTAGTGGACGATTCAACAATTATCCATAAAGCGATTAAAGGTTATATCGAGAAAGATTACGACATTTCCACGGCAATAAACGGAGCAGCTGCCCTGCGGTTTCTCAAGACAAAGGAAGTCAATCTGATTCTTTTGGATTATGAAATGCCGGAAATGAACGGTGCGGAGGTCTTAAAAGCGCTGCGGGAAAATCCGCTTACGGCATCCATTCCTGTTGTGTTTTTAACGGGGGTAAACGATACCGCTAAAATTCAAAAAGTCCTTCGTCTAAAGCCGGACGGATACCTTTTAAAACCGATTGATAAAAGTGTATTGCTTAATAAAATCAAAGAGATATTAGGATAGGAGAGATGCGCCATGGGCAGCAGTAATAAAAAAGAGAGAGAACGTGAGCGGGATAAAGACATTACACTGACGGATTTATTTGATGTTGACATGCTCCAGCGTATGCAGGACGCGTTTTCCAACATGACAGGGCTTGCCGCCGTTATAACGGATGCAAACGGCGTGGCGGTCACAAAGGGAAGTAATTTTACGGATTTTTGCGCCCTGTATACGCGTGCAAATCCAATCGGCTGCCTGCGCTGTCAGGAGTGTGATAAATACGGAGCGGAGCTTGCGCTGCGCAGCGGTGCGTCAATTCCGTATTACTGCCATGCGGGACTGATGGATTTTGCCGCTCCCATTATGGCGGGGAAACGTATGATTGGATGTTTTGTCGGGGGGCAGGTGCTTACGGAGGCGCCCGATATTATCAAGGTCATGCAAAGCGCGGGAGAGTTGAAAATTGATTTGATTAAGTACCTTCAGGCGGTTATGAAGGTAAGGATTTTAGATAAGGATACGGTTGAAAGGCACGCTAACTTTTTGTATACGCTGACAGACATTATTTCCAGTATTGCCTATCATAAGTATAAAATGGAGGAGGCAAACATTGAGATTGAAAAAGCGGCGAATATGAAGTCAGACTTTCTTGCAAACATGAGTCATGAACTTCGGACGCCGATGAACGCAGTAATCGGAATGACGGAAATGGCGCTGCGCAAAGACATGTCAGGCGACGTCAGGGAATACTTAAACCAAATCCGGACAGCCGGAAAAACGCTTCTTACCATTATCAACGATATTCTTGACTTTTCCAAGATTGAATCGGGGAAAATGGATATTATCGAGTCAGAGTTTGAACCGCTGTCGCTGATTCATGATATTTCTACCATTATGGTGACAAGAATTGAAGCCAAGGAAATGGAACTTTTAATAGACATTAATCCCAAGATGCCGCGGCAGCTTTATGGTGACAATAATCGGATTAAACAGGTGATTATCAATCTTGCGAACAACGCCGCCAAATTTACAAAGGAAGGTAAGGTAACGTTAAAGTTCAGCTGCAGGCGAAGAAGCGAGCGTTATATTGATTTCATGTTCAGCGTCGAGGACACGGGAATTGGCATCAAGGAGCATGATTTGGATAAAATTTTCCAGTCCTTCCGGCAGGTTGACAGCAAAAGAAACCGCAATATTGAGGGTACAGGGCTTGGGCTTGCCATATGCAGGCTGTTGATTTCTTTAATGAACGGCAGCCTTTCCGTAAAGAGCGAGTATGGAAAAGGCTCCTGCTTTTCGTTTGAAATCCCTTTAAAAATTGTGAACGAAGAGCCATGCTTAGTGATACAAAGTCCCAATCCGCCGCCTGCGTTTGGAGTTCTTGAAAACGAATACGCGGACAGCCGTTTAAAGTCGGATATGCGCAAGCTCGGCATTCCGTATACGCGGATTGAAGATATTGGAGACATTGAGGCATTAAAAGAGTGTATTCTGCCGGTCATGGAAGAACGTCCGTTTCTGTTTGTGGATAAGTCGGCGCTCAGTGATGAGCTGCTTTTGTTTGTGGAAAAAAATCCTCAGCTTACAGTCGTTTCCGTTAATTCATACAGTTACTCGTCAGACAGTGATTTGCCCAATGTGATGTTTGTAAAGAAGCCAGTGTCTGCAATGATGATTACGGCGATTTACAATCATGAGGAGTATATTGACGAGCACATGGGTGATGCCATATATGACTTTATGGCGGAGACGGCGAAGGTTCTGATCGTGGATGATAATACAGTCAATCTTACGGTGGCAGAAGGGCTTTTGGAGCCGCTTGGAATGGAAATTGATACGGCGCTTAGCGGGAAGGAAGCGATTGAGAAGATTTCGGAAACGTCCTACGACTTGATTTTAATGGATCATATGATGCCCGAAATTGACGGTGTGGAGACGACGCGCATTATCAGACGGTTTCACAAGGAATACGACAATGTACCGATTATTGCACTGACCGCAAATGCAGTAGGCGGCGTGAAAAATATGTTCCTTGAGGAAGGCATGAACGATTTTATCGCAAAGCCAATCGAAGTGCATGTGCTGATGAATAAGGTAAAGCAGTGGCTCCCGAAAAATAAGATTACAAAGGGCGTCAAAAGAGCATCGCATACCCAAAATACGTTCCCTCAAATAGAAGGAATTGACGCTGCTGCGGCAATCAGAATGCTTGGAAATGAAGAGGTATTTTGGTCAATCTTAAAGGATTACTGCAGGATTATTCCGAAAAAGATCGAAATGATACGAGAGTATTATGATACGGAGAACTGGAAGGGGTATACCATTGAGGTGCACGCGCTCAAAAGCTCATCGCGGCAGATTGGCGCGACGGGGCTTGCAAAGAAGGCGGAGCTGCTTGAGAAGGCAGGAAACGAGCTGGATGTTAAAACAATACATGCCGACACATGGGCGGCGCTTGACGAGTACCAGCATTATTTTGAAATTCTCAGTCCCTATTTTACGGAGGTGCAAAACGAAGCGACGGAGGAATTGACGCAGGACGTTTTATTCGATGTATTTTCGGAAATTGAAAACGCGATTGAGGAGCTTGATATGGACTTGCTTGAGGAGGCGGTTCACAGGCTCGGCGCCTATAAGCTTGACGGGGTGCATTCGGAATATTATAATAAGATGCGCAAGGCGGTTGACGATATGGACGCGTACGCCTGCGAGGATATTATGAAAGAATGGAAGGAAGCGCTCTCTGAATAAGAAGCGCGGTTGTGAAAAGAATATGCAGAAAAACAGATATGGGTTATGGCGCCTGTCATTGCTGTTGTGCGTGACACTGTGCGCATTGGGGCTTGCAGGCTGTAAAAACAGCACAAACGGTACGGACACGGCGAAGTACAGCATTGTCTGTACAACATTTCCGCAGTATGACTGGCTTCGCGAGATTATCGGTGAAAATGCCGATTGTTTTTCGCTGACGCTGCTGCTTGATAAAGGCGGTGATTTGCACAGCTATCAGCCGACTGCGGAGAGTATTGCGCGCATTTCATCGGCGGATATGTTTGTGTATGTCGGCGGCGAGTCGGATACATGGGTGGAGGACGCCTTAAAGGGTGCGGTAAATAAGGATATGCGTGTCGTGAATTTAATGGACGCGCTCGGCGATAACGTGCGTGAGGAAGAGCTGGTAGAAGGAATGCAATGTGCTGTGGAAGAAGACGAAAGCGGGGAGACGGAATATGACGAACACATTTGGCTCTCCCTGAAAAATGCCGTCTATCTGACAATCGTTCTTTCGGATTCCGTACAGGAACTGGACGCCGAACATGCGCAGGATTATGCGGCGAATGCGGCGGCTTATATTGAATCCCTGAACGCGCTTGACAGGGAATATGCGGACGCGGTAAAGCAGTCCGAAAAGAAAACGATTTTATTCGGCGACCGTTTTCCGTTCCGTTATCTGACGGATGATTACGGGATTCATTATTACGCGGCGTTTGCCGGCTGCAGCACCGAAACCGACGCGAGCTTTGAGACGGTTACGTTCCTTTCGGGAAAAGTCGATGAGCTTGGGCTTCACACCATATTGACAATTGAAGAGTCGGATCAAAAAATTGCCGAAATTATTCGGGAGAATACACACGGAAAAAATCAGCAGATACAAACCGTTAATTCGTTACAGTCCGTAACTGCAAAGGAGATTCAGGACGGATTTACTTATATAAAAGCAATGCAGGATAATTTGGAAGTTTTAAAAAACGCATTGAATTGAGAGCCATGAGGAGAAAATTGAAAAAATGAACAGATTTGTAGTGCGGCAGTCATTGATTTTGTTTCTGACAGCAGTGATTTGGGGGCTGGGATTTATCGCGCAAAGCGTCGGAATGGATTATGTTGAGCCGTTTACCTTTACGGCATCGCGCAATATTCTTGCATTTCTTGTGCTAATCCCGTATATTGCCGTGACAGACAAAAGAAAACAAAAAAATGACACAAGTGTCATAAATAAACATACGTTGTGGATTGGAGGCATATGCTGCGGCATCTGCCTCTTTGCAGCGAGCAGCCTGCAGCAGTTTGGCGTAAAATACACGACGGTTGGAAAAGCCGGATTTATCACAGCGATGTACATGGTGCTTGTGCCGATATTCGGCATTTTTCTGCATAAAAAGGCAGGGCTAAAGGTGTGGACCGCGGTCATGCTTGCCGCACTTGGCATGTACCTTTTGTGTATCACCAAAGGAGAGTTCCGGTTAGAGCTGGGCGACAGTCTTGTGTTTGCCTGTGCGGTCTGCTTTACCTTTCATATCCTTTCCATTGACCATTTTTCGCCCAAAACGGACGGTGTAAAGCTTTCATGCATTCAGTTTTTGGTGTGCGCTGTGCTGTCATCGTTGTCTGCAATGATATTTGAAACGCCCAATATGCACAATATTGCCGCGGCAGGCATTCCGATTTTATATGCAGGCGTGTTCTCAAGCGGCGTGGCATACACCTTTCAGATTATCGGTCAAAAAGGCATGAATCCGACGGTGGCGTCTTTGATTTTGAGTTTGGAATCCGTGGTATCCGTGCTTGCCGGGTGGCTGATTTTGGATCAGGCGCTCTCGGCAAGGGAAATTTTAGGATGCGTACTGGCGTTTGCTGCAATCATACTGGTACAGCTTCCAAATCGAAAAGCGCATGTGCAGATTACTCAGAGTACCGAATAAATCCACGAAAAGACAGAAGCGCCGAAAACCGTTAAAATACCTGCTACCGCAATGGAAAGGCTGCTCATGGCGCCTTCGATTTCGCCAAGCTCCATTGCCTTTGCGGTGCCGATTGCATGTGCGGAGGAACCAAGTGCAAGCCCTTTTGCAATCGGTTCCTGAATGCGAAACAGCTTCAAGACCGGTTCGGCAAGAATATTTCCCAAAACTCCTGTTACCACGATAACCAAAACGGTAATATTGACATATCCGCCAAGCTCTTCGGAAACGCTCATTCCGATTGCCGTTGTAATGGACTTTGGCAGAAACGTCACGAATTCCTGCTGGTTTAGTCCAAACAGCAGCGCTAACAGCAGTACCGTAACAAGACTTGTCAGCACGCCGGATACAATGCCCGCAGCAACCGCGGCTAGATTTTTCTTTAACAGCGAAAGCTGCTCGTAGAGCGGAATTGCGAGACAAACCGTGGCAGGCGTCAGAAACCAGCTGATATATTTTGCGCCTAGATTGTAGGTGTCGTAATCCACATGTGCTGCCAAAAGCACAATGATTGTGACGGCAATGGAAATGAGAAGCGGGTTAAAGAAACCGCTGTGAAATTTCTTTTTGAGCCATGCGCCAAACATATAAGCGAGCAGGCTGATTGTCGCGCCCGCAAAAATAGAAGTCTGCATCAATTCATTCATTGTTTTTGTCCTTTCCATGTCTGATAATCGCCTGCGACACGCGGCCGCTTACCGCCATGACCGCGATAAGCACAACAACCGTGATGACCGCGACAGGCACAAGCATCGGCTGCAGAACGTTCCACGACGCCATAAGCCCCACGCCCGCCGGAATAAACATCACCGGCATCGTCTCAATCAGAAATTTTCCCGCGTCACGTACTGCTTCAAGCCTGATAATGCCCGTCGCAAGGCACGCAAATAAAATTGCCATGCCGTAAATGCTTGCCGGCACCGGTAAAGGCAGCACTGCTTTTAGGATTTCTCCAATGAACGAAATGGAAAGAATGATTAAAAACTGTTTTAAGTAGTTCAACGTAAAACACACTCCTATTCTGATAAATTATTCTTGTGAATAAAGGCTGACAGAAGGCTTTGCGAGATAAAATCCCTGTCCAAAGTCAGCGCCAAGCTCTTTTGCAGTATTGTATTCCTCTGCTGTTTCAATTCCTTCTGCAATTACCATAATATAGTTTTCATGGCAATACTGGATCATACCGCGCACAAGGGACTGTGTAGCCGAATTATTGTGAATATCACGAATGAGCGCCATATCCAGTTTGACGAAATGGAAGTTAAAGGATACCAGCATATCACTGTTGCTATATCCGGAACCGTAATCATCAAGCGCAATTGGGATATTCCATTTTGCGCAAAAGGCTCGTTTGATACTGTCAATTTCAAGCTCGCTCTTCGTGTTTTCCGTAATTTCCATGACAACCCGTCCGAGTTTATCCTCATACATTTTTTCAATCAGCGTCCATTCATCGGCAGACAAAAGCTGATTTGGAATCGAGTTGATAAAAACGCGCGCGTTATCATCGCTGCGGACCTGGTCAAAAAACTCTTTCAGTGCATGAAACCATGTAATGCGTTCAATTTTGTCAAGCTTCGCTTCCGCCTGTGCCACGCGCAGAAGCTCCTCAGGTTTACGAAGCAAATCGGAAATCGGGCGCATCAGCGCCTCATAGGCAAAGACCGTGCCGCTTTTCAAGGAAATAATGGGTTGGAATACATACTTAATGGACTCATATTTAATCAATCTGTTCAGCTCACCTACGCCCTGTACAAGAATATATTCTTTGAGATACCGTTCTTTATTGTAAGCTTTAATACTTCCCTTAGACGATTTCTTTACTTCATACATCGCAAAGTCCGCATACTTTAAGAGATCCGGATAATTGGTGCCGTCCTCAGCGTAAAATGACATTCCGGCAGACGCGCTCATATTCAGCTCAAGACCGTCGGGAAGCAGCAGCGTTTCCTGCAGCAGCGCGTTGTGAATATCTGTCAGTGTGGCAATCAGCGTTTCCTTGGGTTCGTCATATATAAACACGGTAAATTCATCACCCGCAAGTCGTGCCGAATAGCTGTTTTCCGGCATTCGGCGCTTTAGCAGATTGGAAAGCGTACAAATATATCTGTCACCTGTTTCGTGTCCATACGTATCATTTGTATATTTCAGATTGTCAAGATCCCAAATGGAAAGCAGACCGTTCGTACAATGCCCTTCATCAATCATATATTTCATTTTGCGTGCAAATGCGCCGCGGTTATAAAGTCCTGTGAGAGCGTCATAATCGCGGTCATGCAGAATTTTCTGTTTTTCAAGTACACTCTCTGTAATATCTGAAATAATTATCAGTGTATTTTGATTGGTGGACTGCTGTTTGATATCCAGCCATTTATCCTCACAATCAGGTCGGTGATAACGGAACAGATCGGCAGTTTCCTGACTGGGTTCAAAAAACTCCTGAAGTTTCTTTAATTTTCCCATAAATAGCAGTTTAGAAATATGGTTATGTTCCCAGCCGGTATCAGGAATTTCCAGGATTTCAAAAAGCCGGTGTGTGCAGTAAACAGTTTCGTCATTTTTATCAAATTCGCATACGGCAAGCGAAATACCTGCTACCTCAATAATATCGGACATTTTATTGCCGACACGGTAAATGTAATCGTTTTGTTCTTCAATCGCTTTGGAAAGTGCGTCAAACTCGGAGATTCTTGTCCGCGGCAATTCCGAATTTCCCGGTGAAAGCTTGGGAATACTGCGGTTGAGCAGCCGTATGGGACGCATGAAAATGTGCGTAATAAAAAATGCACCAACAGCCGAAAGAAGGAGGGAAATGCTAACGGCTCCGGCAAGGACAAGCTTCAGGCGGTCTGATGGCGCATACAGCGTATCCGTGCGGACGATGCCGCATAAAACCCACTGCTGCTTGTGATAAGGAGACTGGGGCATGTATAGTCTGAGCGGTTTCATACAGATGCTCGTGGGCGCAGGAAGTGAGTTCATGTTAATATCATAAATTCCGTATTTTGCGTCGCGCACCTTTAGGGGAATTTGTTCACCGCTTTTGAGCATCGGATAATAGGCATCATTTCCGATATAAACACTGGAAACTTTAGACATTGTTTCCGTTACGCCTAAAAGATAAGTGCCGTATGTATCAATCAGCAGGTGCTGGTCCGGCAAAAGTGACTTGAGATAGTTAAAACTAACACCAAAGCCAATCACGCCGTAAGGTTTATGATTCTCGTCAATGAGAGGAAGCGTGTAATAAATACAACTGTTGTTATCCTCATGGATAGCATTTGAAACAGAAAAATATCCAAGGTCATAAGCAGAACTGTCAGGATAAGCTTCCACACTGTCGATAACCGTCTGATAAAACGGGCAGGAACGGTCTGTTTCAATTGTTTGGCTCCATAGGGAATCAAGTGTAAGCTGATAGTCATACAAAAGGCGCGTTGGTCCGGCAGCGACATAGACATCAGAATTATTCTTAGGGGTGTTATATGGATTTTGGTCTGTCAGATAAACAGCATCATGTGCAGCGCCGTTACTGCCGTTCTCAAGTATTACGAAACATGCGCTGGTGGAAGAGGAGCGCATTGCGTTTAAAATATCAGGCGTAATATCAACCAAAAGCTGATTGCGGTTTTCGCTGTTTTTAAGATAGGATGCGATATCTTGTTCCAACGTGGAGGCATTTTCCAATGTGCGGTCAGAGACTGCATTGTAGAAATCCGTTAAATTGACAAAGCCGCCAAAATACTGTTCCAGTGAAAAGGCGCTTGCTGAAACAGTGCGGTCAAGTATTTTAAATGTATTTTCATTCATGTCCTCGGGCATGCCGCTTGTAATAAGAAAGCCTGCAAACACGGATGTTTGCAGCAGGATAATAAAAGTAAGCGATAACATAACATAATACTTTAAACTGATGCCGGTGAAAAAGTTTTTCAAGTAAACACGCCTCCTATTTACAGTATTGTTTTAATTCGGAAAGGGTATTCGCATACCATTCCTGAAAATGCGCATCCGACAGATATTCATCAGGCAAAGCGCCTTCTTTAATTGCAGCGCGGTCGGCAATTGCAAGTGCAGGCATTGTCTGTTCAAGTATGCTTTTTGCCTGTGTGCCGCCGCAAAAGCCTGTAGGCTGATACATAATATACTTTTCCAACTGTGAAAGAGATGTCAGGATCGTATCATTAATTACAGTATTTGAGGAATGAGTTTCTAAATATGCGGACATGACGTTTGGTTTCGCTGCTTCAAGGGAAACCGGCATATAGCCGCTGCCTGCACAGAAACGAAGATTTTGTTCGCTTTGGGTAAACCATTTTAGAAATAGGACGCTTGCATATTCCTGTTCCTGCGTGGTTTTGGTAACAGCCATGCCGGCGCCCTGCAATGCAGCGTAAGGAGCAGTATTTTCAAAATTGGGAAGCGGCAGAACCATACATTCAATGGGGCAGGCTGTACCGTCAGGCAGTACTGTTTTGCTTGGAAAGTATGCGGCGCCCGCTGAAGAACATACCAAAGCGGCAATTTCCCCGATACGCATATCATCACTCCGGAAAGTTCCTGCCTGGCTATAGTATCCATTTATATAAGGAATATAAAAATTATCCCAAATTTTTTGCATGGATTCCTGGTCAAAGTCAAGTGTAACCTGGTTTCCGGAACCGTTGAACAGTTCATGCCCTAGCTGGGAACTGCCAATAATGGCATAGTTGGCAAAGGCATCACGTCCGAAAAATGCCTTTCCTTCCGACCATTCATAGTAATGTTTTGCAGTTTGGGCAATTCCTTCCCATGTTGATAAGGAATCGATGCCTGTGCCTGTATCCTTTGCAAACTGATCCCAAACTGTTTTATTAAGCATCAGTACTTCGGTTGACTCTGCAACCGGAAAAATCTTCCATGATTTGTTTGGACCGATGCATCCGGCATCCAAAAAACGCCGTACATACATAAGCTTTTCGTCTTCTGTGACGTATTTGTCAAGATCAATCAGTTCCACCTCGCTCTCAATTGAAACGGCGATATCAGGATAACATTGAAAGACGTTTGGCAGTTCACAAGAGCCTATTTTTCCCAATGCAGAATCCCACAGCGCTTGTTCAAGATCATTTGCAGAGCTCATGCTTTGCGCCGTTACGATAATACCGTTTTCCCGCCCGACCGTATTGTTGAATTCTGTGACCAGTTCATCAAATTGCGTTGCAACATGACCGCTGTAATAATGCCAAATGGTTATGGCCGTCGGATTATCCTGGGATAGCCCGTGATGATTGTCGCTGCATCCAAAAAGAGTAAGGGATGCCAAAATATAAATCCATAAAAAGAAACTTGCTTTTTTCATGAGCCAATTAATTCCTTTTGCATTTTGTAAAGCCATTTTCATCAAGTATAACACAGAATCCCAAACGGAAAAACAAAAATATGAAAAATATTCCTGTACGGAATCTATTGCCACTGCTGCCACAAATTTGATATAATGCTAACATTCACTTAAAAAATCAAAACAAAGGGCAAGGGGGCTAATTGGATTAATGATCGGGATTAGAAAAATAAAAAAGTATATTTGCGCAGTAGTTCTGCTTTTTGCAGCAATTCTTATGACAGTACATGTGGATGTGCACGCAAATGAGAACAGAGCGCTGGATATGGAATTTGCAGTATACGCTTCAAGTCTGCTTTCGGACAAGACGACAATATCATATACTGCTTTGCTTCCGGAACTGCCCGCAAGCGATGACGGTATGCTTTATTTATTTGAGCTGCAGCCAAGCGAATATGCGGTGTCTCTGACAGCCGTGCCGGTTGCGTCTGCCAAGGCATCCACGGCGCCTGCTTTTTCGGTTCCCTATACGGAGGCGAGGCTATATACAAAGCTTGGACTTGCTGTAAAATCAGGCGGTCAGAATGTGCTGGTTGCACATCCGCAGTATATTGCCAATCCAGAGCTTTTAGCGAAATATACAAAGCCAAGGACAGTAAGACCATTAAAATCTGAACAGGGAAAAGAATTCTGTAATTTGAATCTATCCGGGAATATTAACGGCGTTATTGCCGGAAATTATACAACAGTCCAAGTGATGAATACAGGTTCGGATCCGGTTGTTACGAATCCGTATGCGAGAGCGGAAATACTGTCTGCGGATGCGTATCCGGTAACTCCCAGGTACTATATGCTGAATGCTTCCGAGCCTCAGGGAATTGCCGCAATTACGGCAGAGTTAAAGTTGTGCGCGCTGAGTGCAACGCTTGAGAATTTTATTATCGGAAACGAAGTGAATATGCGTACATGGAATTATATGATGTGGACGGATTGGGATACGTATGTCAGAGAGTATGCGCAGGCGTTTCGTGTTTCTTATAATGCGATTAAAAGCCAGAATGCAAATGCGCACGTGTTTGTATGCATTGACCAAAACTGGGACAGAAATCGCCGCGTGGGACATAGAGAGTATTATGAATACATGGATGGAAAGGACTTTTTGGCGAAATTCAATGCAATGATTGCAAGCGAGGGAAATATCGACTGGGGTGTGGCGCAGCATCCTTATCCGGTGCCGCTTACATATGCGAAGTTTTGGGATATGTCGGAGTGCAGAAACGGTGCGTATATGATGGAGCAGATTACATCGGGGAAAATGCTGAGTTTTCAAAATCTGTCGCTTCTTACCGATTTTCTGAAAAAGCCGGAATTGCTTAGCCCCTTTGGCAATGTAAGGCATGTAATACTGAGCGAAATCGGAATCGTGAATGCGCAGGGTGATGACATTCAGGCGGCGACGATATGCGCCACGTATGCGGCAGCAAAGGCAAATCCCTATATTGAAGAGATTATTTACCTGCTTGCGCTCAGTGAGCCGGGCATTGATACAAGGCTTGGCGGACAGGCACAATCTGCATATGACAGTCTCGGCACCCCTGAAGAAACAGTATATGAGGCTTGGGCAAAGGCGGTAATCGGTATTAGTGACTGGTCCCAAGTTCTTTGGTAAACCGCAGTAGGGAAAATCGTCGCAGTCAGGCGGCGATTTTTTTCTTGCACGATATGCAGACAAAAGCTATACTAAAGAGCGGAGGATTACGGCATGGGTAAAATAGATAAGAATAAACAATTAAAAAGAACCTCCCTTCTTGACACGGCATTTGGATTGTTTACAAGCCGCGGGATTCATAATACATCCATATCAGACATTGTGGAACGCGCAGGCGTGGCGAAGGGGACGTTTTATCTTTATTTTAAAGATAAATATGATATTAGAAATAAGCTGATTGCCCACAAGGCAAGCGAAGTGTTTCGGAAAGCGGACGCGGCATTGCAGAAAGAAGATTTTTCGGCATTTGAAATAAACAGGGTGTATGAGGAAAAAGTTATTTTTCTTGCAGACAATATTATGAACCAGTTTGCAAAAGACACAACGCTGCTTCGCTTTATTTCCAAGAAACTGGACTGGGGAATGTTTCGGCATGTTATGACAGGTACAGGAGATGACGGCGTGGACTGCTATGATATTTATGGTTCCGTTTTTCAGAAAGATGATGACAGATACGAAAATCCGGAAATTATGGTTTACATGATTATAGAGCTCGTCAGTTCGGCATGTTATAATGCAATACTTGTAGGTCAGCCTGTTCCGATTGAGGAGTTAAAGCCTTATATTTTTAGAACGGTGCGTCAGATTATGCAGTCCCATTTGATAGAAAAATAACAGGATAAGGATTAAAAAAATGAAGAACAATACACAACATAAGCTTACTTCATATTTAACAAAATACCGGTTAATCACGGATGGCTCCTTTGGAACTTACTATGCGGACAAGTATCAGACAAACGAGATGCCTGAGCTTGCGAACAGCAGTCAGGATGAAACTGTTTGTGAACGGGTTACTGCAATTCACAGGGAATATATAGAAGCAGGGGCTGTATTGATTCGCACAAACACCTTTGCTTCCAACACAGTGCTTTTAGGTACGGATTGTGACGCAGTGCAGGAAAATATAAAACAGGCTGTACGTCTTGCAAAGTCTGCGGTGCAGAAGAGTAAGACCCAGGAGGAGCGCTTTATTGCAGGAGATATTGGACCGATACCGATTGATGCACAGTACCGGACGGAAGATGCAGAAAAAGAATATTACAGGATAGGAAGAACCTTTTTGGATTTGGGTATTGATATTATTAATTTTGAAACATTCCCGGATCTTGCGCAGATTATGCCGGCAATTAAAATGTTAAAAGCGGATGCGGCATGGGAAAACAGAGCGCTTTTTATTATGGTGCAGTTTAGTGTCAATCAATTTGGATACAGCGCTGGCGGAGTGAGTGCAAAGCGGCTTCTTTTACAGGCGTCGCAGTGTCTGGAAATTGATGCGGCAGGCTTAAACTGCGGAGTCGGTCCCGGGCACATGGAGCAGATTATCAGTGCGGCTGACATGGGCAGAGTTGGCAGCAAACATTTTATTGCGCTTCCCAATGCAGGTTATCCAAAGCGTGTGAGAAATAAAATCTGTTTTCATAATCATCCGGAATATTTTGCGGATAAAGAAATCAGGATTTCTGATTATTACGGCGTGGATATAGTCGGCGGCTGCTGCGGCACAACACCGGAGTATATCCGTATTTTATCCCAAAAGCTTGAACGGACGAAAAAGCCCCGTGTGAAAATCAATGCGGAAAAAGAGCAAATAACGGTGCATGCCAAAGACCATGCATTTTTTAAAAACAGGACGCCGGGCAAGAAGCTGATTGCGGTGGAGCTTGCGCCGCCGGTAGGGGCAGATGATGAAAAAGTGATGGACGCGGCGCACTTCTTAAAAGAATTGGGCGTGGACGTATTAACGTTTCCGGATTCTCCTTCAGGACGCACAAGGGTAGACTCTGTGCTGATGGCGCAGAAGGTGCATCGTGAGACAGGCATGTGCGTAATGCCGCACATCTGCTGCCGCGACAAAAACGCGATTGCCATGCGTTCCACTTTTTTAGGAGCGCATATTAATGATATTTATAATTTCCTTATTATAACAGGCGATCCGGTGCCGACGCTGGTTCGTCAGACGACAAAAGCAGTTTTTAATTTTGACGCAGTAGGTCTTATGAATATTGCGCGCGATATGAATGAGGAAAATTTTCAGGCAGCGCCGATTACCTACGGCGGAGCGATTAACCAGGGAAGGGTTAATCTTGATGCCGAGATTGCGCGCGTTCACAAAAAAATGATGGCGGGCGCATCGTTTTTCCTGACGCAGCCCGTTTTTGCGGATGAAGCAATAAACAGGGTACGGAGAATAAAAGCGGAGACAGGGGCGCGTATTTTATGCGGAATTATGCCGTTAATCAATAAAAAAAATGCCCTTTTTATGAAGAACGAAATTGCCGGAATCGAAATACCCGACGAAATCATAGACCGGTATCCTGAGCATTCCGGACGTGAGGAGGGGGAAGCGGTTGGAATTGAAATTGCCGCAGAGGTGATTGCAAAAACAGACGATTTTGCGGACGGATATTATTTTGGGTTTCCGTTTAACCGTGTTTACATGCTCAAACAAATTTTGAGCAAACTATAAAGTAAATAGAAAAACAACCGATAAATTAGATATAAAAGTAAAAAATTATTTGCTTTCAAATAATCTGATACACTTTATGTACATCAAATATGATACGTTCAAATAAGAAAGGAGGAGTCTTATATGCGTATAGATGCATACAACCAAATACAGCAGATTTATGGAACAAAGAAGTTAAACAAGGCAGAGGGGAAGAAAACGACAAACACATCTTTCCGTGACCAGCTGATTTTGTCATCAACCGCAATGGACACCGCCATGGCAAAGCAGGCAGTAGCAAATGCGCCGGATGTAAGAGAGGACTTGGTGGGTTCTATAAAGCAGCAGATTGATAATGATACCTACGAGGTTGACGCTGATGATTTCGCAGGAAAACTGTTGGAAAAGTACAACGGTTTATTTTAAGGGAGGATTTAGATAATAGGTGGCTAGCTTATTAGAAAATTTAATTGATGTGCTCGACAAGGAAAATGAGGAGTATGAAAAACTCGTAGTCCTTGCCGAGGATAAAACTCCCACGATTGTAAAGGGAGATGTGGAAAGCCTGTCAAAGATCACGGAGGATGAACAGGAAATCGTAGGCAGAATCCAGGGGATGGAGAAGCAGAGGATAAAAGTTCTGGCTGATGTTGCCAACGTAGTAAACAGGGATGTTGAGACATTGAAACTAATAGACCTGATTCAGATGCTCGAAAAGATGCCCGATCAGCAGAAAAGGCTGCGGGATGTGCATGAACGTTTGAAACAGACCACGGAAAAGCTCAGGGAAATTAATGACAAAAACCAAATGCTTTTAGCAGATAAGCTTGATATGGTCGAATTCAATCTGAACATGATAAGAGCGCTGAAGTCTGCGCCGCAAACAGCCAATTATACAAGAGACGCATACACGAACGGAGAAGTGCTTGGTATCTTTCATGGTGGTTTCGACGCGAAACAATAACGACGAAACACGAGGTGAGATGCCATGTCTTTATTTGGAGCATTATATATAGGGGACAGCGGACTTAGGACTTCGCAGAATGCGTTGAACACAGTCGCGCATAACCTTTCAAATCTAAACACACCCGGTTATGTCCGCCAGCAGGTGGCAAATACCGACACCACTTATACAAACACAACCGGCAATAGAAAACTGCAGGTAGGCGATGGCGTTAAGTACGCTGAGTGCCGTCACGTCAGGGATGCATTCCTTGATGCGACATACCGCGAGGAAAAAGGCCGGTACGATTATTATGAAAAATCATATGCAGCAATGACGGAAATCGAGGATATTTTGGGCGAGCTTGACGGAAAGGCGTTCAAAGGCTCTTTGGATGGGCTTTGGACGGCAATTGAGCAGCTTTCAACATCACCCAACGATAATACGTACATTTCGCTGTTCGTATCCAAAGCAGCAAGCTTTATGGAAAATGCAACGGCAGTATACAGCTCGTTTATAGAGTTGCAGGACAATTTGAACAGACAGGTAGTCAATGCCGTAAAGGAAATCAATTCTATCGGAAAGCAAATCCATGAGCTGAACAAACAAATTACGAAAATTGAAGTCGCAGGCGTGGAAAAGGCAAATGATCTTCGCGATAAGCGGGATCTGCTGATTGACCAGTTAGCCGGCTATGGAAATATATCTTACGAGGAGCAGCCAAACGGCATGGTGACCGTTCGGTTTAACCACAATGATTTCATTACGCAGAACGGCGTGTTTGAAATGGGAATGCTTGTTGACGAAGATACGGGCTATTCCACTCCTTACTGGACCCAGAATGTCAGATATAGTGTTGATGAAAAAGGAAACAGGATTCCGGATTATTCATCTGCAAAAGTATTTGACCTGACAGAGGAAATTTCAACAAAGCGTGATACGGATGTTGGATCGCTGCGGGCGCTTCTTCTTGCAAGAGGCGATCATGCGGCAAATTATACGGACCTTCAAACGGGTGTCTGCAGTGAGCAGAAGCTGAAGGACTTAGGCATTAAAGAGGGTCAGTATAATGAAAACTATGGATTGAAATATTATAATGAACATATCGCGAATTCGCTTGTTATGAATATCCAGGCAGAATTTGACAATATTGTGCATTCCGTTGCGACCATCGTTAATCAGGTGCTTGCCGATGCGGCACAGCTGAATCCGGCGAGCGGTTATCTGCTGAATCCGGATGGTTCCCCCATGCAGCTTTTCTTAAAGAGCGAGACGCCTGCGTATGAGAAAGTTGTGCTTACAGCGGCGCAGGAGCAGGAGCTTCGTGAACAGGGAGCAAAGCTTGTACAGATTTATGATAAAGACGGGAAGCCGATTGCACATACATTTTGGAAATATAATGAAGAGGATGCGGACAGTCCTTACTCTCTTTACAGCTGCATGAATCTTAAAATTAATGAGAAGCTGGTTCAGATGCCTTCCCTGCTCGGATTTAAGAAGGAGGACGATTCCGTTGACTACAATATCGGAGCGGATCTGATTAAGGCTTTTCAGGAGAATACATTGTACTTAAATCCGAACGCCACAGCAAAAAGTACATTTGAAACCTGCTATGATGACCTTGTGGCACAGGTGTCAAATTCGGGTTATGTGTTCCATCAGCTTGCCGAATTTCAGCAGCTTGCAGTTGAGAATGCGGACAATGAACGCCAGACGGTTATCGGCGTATCCTCAGACGAGGAACTGGAACATATGATTATGTATCAGAATGCTTATAATGCAGCAAGCAGATACATTACGGTAATCAACAGCATGCTTGATACGCTGCTGAGCGTAGGCGCATAGCATAAAAGTAAGGACGAAAGGGGAAATATAAATGCCATCTACATTTTTAGGCTTAAATACTTCATATACAGGCTTGGTAGCGTCAAACGCATCATTAAATACGACTGCCAACAATATTGCAAATATTCAGACAAAAGGATATTCCAGGCAGCAGGTCAATCAGACGGCAGCAGAGGCAATGCAGTTTTTTGCAACATACGGATGTGTAGGCGCTGGTGTTGATATTCTTGGCGCAGAGCGCGTACGTGATATTTTTTATGACGAAAAATATTGGGCAAACAGCTCAAAACTCGGAGAAATGGATAAGAAGTGGTATTACTGTAATATTATACAGGAATACATGAAAGATCAGAAAGGGACGAACGAGGTAAAGGGTTTTACAAGCATTTTCAGTGAGTATCAGAACACACTGTCCACACTGGCAACTGCTACAGACCAAAAGAACCACGCGCTTAATTTTATCGGCTCGGCAGGAAAGCTCTGCGAATATTTTCGGATTATGTATAATAATTTTCAAAAAATGCAGACCGATGTCAATGATGAAATCAAGATTAAGACGGATAAGATTAACAGCCTTTCCCAGCAGATCGCATCATTAAACAAACAGATTAATACAATTGAAGTCAACGGGCTTGCCGTAGCAAACGATCTTAGGGATAAACGGGATTTGCTGATTGATGAACTTTCATCAGTGGTTGATGTTGAGTGTAAGGAAACGGAAATTCTTGATGCGCAAGGAAGATTTACAGGACTGCATGACTACAGTGTGAAAATCTGCGGAGGACAGTCGCTTGTATCGGGATATAATTACAGACAGCTTGAGTGTGTGCCCAGGGCAACATGGCAGAAGGTCAATCAAAATGATGTGGACGGATTGTATGATGTGCGTTGGACAGACACAAACGAAGATTTGGGTGTCTGTGCGAAGAATACAGGAGGAGAGCTTAAGGGGCTTTTCGAGATAAGGGACGGAAACAACTACGAAGCATTTACCGGAAAAGTAACGGCAGTCAACACACTGGATAAGAGTGTGACGGTCCGGGTAACGGATGAATATTTAAAGAGTATGTCAAAATCTACGCTGCCGCTGACAGATGGCCGTATTATGCTTGGCGGGGAATATTACTACTATACTGATTATGATTTCAGAATAGACGATGACGGAGAGTGTTATTATACGTTTAATTTATCGCAGGATAAGTCAAAAAATCCGGTGGCAATTACAAAGGATCTGATAAAACAGAGCGCGTCAGTGGGTCAAAAGGTAAATTATCAGGGTATTCCCTATTATATGGAGCAGATGAATGAGTGGGTGCGTGATTATGCGTATAACTTTAACAAGATTTATGATGTGGAAGGTGCGACAGACTGCAACGAGGAACTGACAAACGGCGGAATTTTCTACACTGGTACGGACGCCCATAAGGGAACACAGTATGCGTTGGATGTAAAAATCGGCGCCCAGGAATATAATTCCGCAGCACAGACCGGTTATTTCAACATTACTGCGGGAAACTTCAATGTGCTCAAAGAACTGGAAGACGACCCGAGCAAGATGGGTACGCATACGGTTGAGACGGACGGTGTGGCAAAATACGATATTATACACAATCTGCTTGACTTGGCATCGAATAAGGAGAAGATGACATTTAGAGGCTGCTCGGCAAAAGAGTATTTGGAATGTCTTTTGGGGGATTCAGGTTTGAACGCGGAAAGTGCGTTAAGCTTCCAAAATCTTTATGAGAATATTAAAGAGTCAATTGCAAACAACCGGTTCTCAATCAGCGGCGTTGATGAGGACGAAGAGGGTGCAAATATGATTAAATTCCAAAATGCGTATAATCTTGCAAGCAAGATGATATCCGTATTAAACGAGTGTTATGACAAACTGATTAATGCAACCGGAGTATAAAATGGAGGGTAAACAGATATGGCAATGCGAATTACCACAAAAATGATGCAGAATACATCTATCAGAAATTTGAATGTCAATAAACAGCGTCAGGAGCAGCTTACAAACCAGATGGCGACGGGCAAAAAAATTACGCGTCCTTCGGATGATCCCGTAACGGCAATCCGTGCACTGAAGCTGAATGCGTCGCTTGACAAGATAGATCAGTATTATGAGAGAAATTCCAAAGATGCGAGAAGCTGGCTTGACTTGACGGATAAGGCGATTGACACTGTGGCAAATATTCTTGGCGGTGACGACGGAATGCGCGCGCTGATTACACAGGCGATTAGTGAATATAATGAGAAGAAGGATATTAGTGCGATTGTCAAGGATCTTGTGAGCCTTGCGGAAGAAGTTTATTCCGTAGGAAACGCAGACAGTGCAGGCAGAACGCTTTTTACGGGATACAGAACAGACCTTCCGCTTGCGTTTATCGCAGATAAAACAGAACAGTATAAAATCACAGAGCAGTTTACAAATCTTGACTTAGATAAAATGACTTATGTGGGAACAGGATGCCTTAAAGAGTTAAACGATGGAAACTTCAACTCAAAGGATCAGGCAACAAATGATTATCTGATGAATACTACAGAGTATGATGTGACCACAAATGAAATTTACCGTTTCCGCCTTGCGTATAAGAATACGGATGTTGTAAAGGAAAAAATGGTAGAGAAGATAGATCCGGCAACGGGAAGACCTGAAATCGGTCCGGATGGAAAGCCTGTTATGGAGGTTGCAAAAGATCCGAATACCGGTCAGACAATTTATGAGCCGAATATCAAATTTGAATTTGGTGATTTTGATAAGAAAAACGGCACGACAATTTATAGTATTAATCCTGTATATGATGACTCGGTTACGCCTCCGCAGCAGATTCCGACAAAAGACATTAAGTTCTTTGAGAGCGGAACAGAGGAAGCTTATATGACCGTAGTAAATGATCCGGATGCAGTTGTATACATTGCGAGCACAGGCGAACTTCTCCTTGGAAGCAATGTAAAACAGACTGTCTCAGAGCTTACGCATGATACGGAAATCCGCATCAGCTATGAAAAGACGAATTGGAAGAAGAATGATCTCGATCCGATACATTACTTTTATACGGAGCGTAAACACGAGATACAGGATCGCTGGCTGGAATACAATAAGAACTTTTTGGAAGATCCTACGGCAAGCGGAAAGCAGATTATCGAGTATGATATTGGAAATAATCAGACAATCCGTGTCAACACGACGGCAGATGAGCTGTTTACACACGATATCGGAAGGGACATTGAAGAGCTGAATCGAATGGTTGATGATGCAAGTACCATTGAGGCGAATTTGGGCGTAATCAGTGATTTGATTGATTCCGGAAAATATGAAGGTGATGATTTAAAGCAGCTTGAGCTTGAGAAAGCGGCATTGGAAAAAGCAAAGACTTATACCAGAGATAAGGTAACTGCACGCTTAAAGGAGCTTTTAACAGTCTTTGACGGATATATTGAGAATGTCAGCACTGCAACGACGAACTGTGGTTCAAGAGGCAGCCGCCTGACGCTGATTCAGAACCGTTTAGGCACGCAGCAGACAAACTATAAAGAGCTTGTCAGTGAGAATGAGGATGCGGATTATGCGGAGCTTACCGTACAGCTTGGAAGCGTCAAGATGACTTATGAGGCAGCGCTCTCGTCAATCAGTTATGTGATGCAGACATCACTGCTTGACTATATTCGATAAATGACATAAAATATTACGGAAATGATGATTGGATTGAAAAATCTGCGCTGATGTTTGATTGCAGGATGTCGGCAGATGGAGGATGGTATGGTAGAAGTAAATACGAATGCATTTGGAAAAATTGTCATAGAGGATGATAAAATTATCCGTTTTGAGCATGGGATATTGGGATTTCCCGATTTGAAAGACTTTACGCTGATTTACAACATTGACAAAGGCATAGAATCAAGCATTAAATGGCTGCAGTCCTTGGATGAGCCGAATTTTGCAATGCCTGTTATGGATCCGAATCTTGTATTAGACGGGTATACTCCGATGTTCGACAGGGAACTTTTAAAACCTTTGGGAGGTAATCTTGATTTTGAAAACCTGGATTTGATGATGCTGGTGACAGTGACGGTTCCAAAGGATATTACACAGACTACGGTCAATTTAAAAGCGCCTATTATTGTGAATGTAGAGGAGCGTAAGGCGGTACAGCTCATAAGCGAAGATGATGCATACAGCATTAAATACGCAATCTATGACAAGATCAAGACAAAGAAGGCAGGTGAATAATATGTTAGCACTATCAAGAAAAAAGGGTGAGGCATTAATGATTAACAACGACATAGAAATAACGGTGCTTGACATAAAGGGAGAGCAGGTAAAGATTGGCATTTCCGCTCCCAAGCAGGTACCTGTGTACCGAAAAGAAGTATACCTGCAGATACAGGAAGCAAATAAGGAAGCTACGAATAATGCAGCAGCGGTGAAAGAGCAGCTGGCAAGTTTGTTTCAGTAGATTATTTGGCAGATCAGAAAGCACAAAAACACTACAAAATATTACAGAAAATGTTTATAGCAGCTATAAACATTTTTTGTTTTATAACCGATATAAACTATAACTGGACTTATAAAAGTATGCGTATATGCAAAGAAACATGGAGGTGAAAAAGCATGTATATAGAAACGATGAACACAGCAGTTAATACACCTGCTGCAGCGCCGGTAAGTACGTCAAGACCGGTAAACACAAGTACATCAAGACCGGCAGTGCAGGTTGATGCAGACAGTACTGTACGTGTGGAAACCACGGATGGAGAAAACACACAGGCACAGGAAAGCATAAATCAAAACTATAAGGCGGGTAAAGCAAATGCAAATGATAACCGGACCGGAGAGGAAAAGAAGGCATCTGAGCATGAGAAAATTAAAAAGGCAATCAGTAAAATGAACGCACAGCTTCCAAATTCAGAGGTGAAGTTTGGAATTCATGATAAAACGGATCGTGTGACAATTAAGCTGATTGACCGGGAAACCAAGGAAGTTATCAGGGAGTTTCCGCCTGAGAAAACGCTTGACATGATTGCAAAATGCATGGAGCTTGCAGGAGTGCTTATGGATGAAAAGCTATAAAAAATAAAACCTATAAAGAAAAAGAAAGGATTGGGATGGGATTATGTCAGATAGAATGAGAATAACCGGTATGTATTCAGGAATGGATACAGAGAGCATTGTGCAGCAGCTTGTTGCAGCAAAACAGGTTAAGGTAGATAACCTTAAAAACGATCAGAAGAAGCTGGAATGGAAGCAGACAGCATGGCAGGACTTGAATGCAAAGATTTATAATCTGTACAGCGGCACGCTTTCAAAACTGCGTATGACAGGTAATTTTAAGTCAAAGAAAACAACTGTTTCTGATGCGACAAAGGCAACGATTAAGGCAACAGGCAGTGCAGTAAACGGAACACAGAGTCTTAAGATTAAGGAGATTGCGAAGTCCGGTATCCTGACAGGCGCGAAGCTTGATACGTCAATTAAGTATAAAGGAACAAACAGCATTACGGGTATCGACAGCTCCTTAAAAGGACAGAAAATCAGTGTTACGGCAAAGGTAAAGCTTGCAAAAGGCGACAAATACATCAATGAGGCAGGCAATACAATCACAGCTGAGGGCGGCGAGGAAATCAATCAGACGACAGAAATAGAAATCACGGAAGGCATGACGATTAATGATTTTACTGACAAGCTTCGTGAGGCAGGTGTGAATGCAAGTTTTGATGAAAATAATCAAAGATTCTTTATCAGTGCATCAGATACAGGCGTGGAGAATGATTTCAAGATTGAGAATGTTGGCGGCGGAGATGCGCTCAAGCTGTTAGGGCTTGATACGACAGCCACATATTCAAACGGCTCAACAGCAATCAAAACGGCAGGACAGGACGCAAAGATTGAACTGAACGGTTCAGAGTTTGTATCAGGCTCAAATACATTTAACATTAATGGTTTGAGTATTACCGTATTGGGCAAAACTGCTGATGATGAAGAGATTACGATTAATACGACAACAGATGTTGATGCTACATACAATGTAATCAAGGATTTCCTGACAGAATATAATGAGCTGATTAATGAGATGGATAAGCTCTACAATGCCGATTCTGCAAGAAAGTATAATATGCTTTCTGCTGATGAAAAAGAAGGCATGACAGACGAAGAGATAGAGACTTGGGAGGGCACAATCAAAGGTTCCCTTTTGAGAAAAGACACACAGCTTGGCTCTGTTATGAATGCGCTTACAAATACGATGCTTGGCGGCGTTCAGGTAAATGGAAAGACACTGTATCTTTCGAACTTTGGCATTAAGACATTGGGTTACTTCAAGGCAAAGGATAATGAGCACCATGCTTATTATATTGACGGTGATCCGGATGACGAGAATGTTGCAAATGAAGAAGACCTTCTTAGAAAAGCGCTGCTTGAGGATCCGGACGGAACGGCAGAATTCTTTTCAGGATTGTGCAAGAATTTGTATAATTCGCTTGATAAGCTTATGGGTACGACAGATTACAGCAGTATTTATAAGGTATACAATGACAAGCAGATGCAGAAAGATTATGATAATTATACCCAAAGAATTAAGGAGGCTGAGCAGAAGCTTAGCGACTATGAGGACAGATGGTATGATAAGTTTGCTCAAATGGAGACAGCGCTTTCGAAGCTGCAGTCAAATCAGAGTATTGTGTCAAGCATGCTTGGCGGCGGCTGATAGATAGATTATTGGGATAGGGTGGAATATAAAGAAAGAGGGATTAGCGAATGCTGAAACAAAACGGATATGCACAGTACCAAAATGCTAAAATAATGACTGCTTCACCGGCAGAGCTTACGCTTATGCTTTATGAGGGCGCCATTAAATTTGGAAATATGGCAGTTGTAGCTATGGAAAATAAAAATCCTGCAAAGGCACACGAAAATATTGTAAGGGTAGAAAATATTATACAGAATTTCAGGGATACATTGGATAAAAAGTATCCGATATGGGAAGAATTTGAGAAGATTTACGTATATCTTCTCCGCAGATGTCATGAATGTAATATAAAGAAGGACCCTGAAATTATGGAGGAAGTGCTAAAGCACATCCGTTCGATGAGAGACAATTGGAAGGAAGTCATGAAGAAGGTTGCTTCTGATAAGTCAAATCCTTCGGCACAGGCAAGAGTGGCAGGTGGACGCGGAAACGCGGCAGGATATACTGCATCCGCATCTGCAGCAAAATTGACAGGAGCTTAGAGAGGGAAGAAATATGACAGAAGACTATTTGCAAATTATGATTGAGAGTCTCGAAAAGAAAATTGATGTTTTAGACAGGGTGCTGGAGCTTGATAAAGAGCAGATTTCCATTGCCTTAGAGCAGCCGTTTGATATGGAGAAGTATGATAAGTCAATGGATAAAAAAGGCACGTTGATTGATGAGCTGAACAAGCTGGATGATGGGTTTACCAGTACGTATGAGAGGGTGCGTGATGCAGTGCAGTCGGACCCGGGTGCATATGCTGAAAAGATTCAGAGGATGCAGGATCTTATTCGTATGGCAATTGACAAGAGCGTGGCAGTAGAGGCGCAGGAGCAGCGTGGAAAACAGGCGATGCAGTCTGCCGTAAATTCAAAACGCAAAGAGATTCGGACCATCAAGGTCAGCAATGCAGCTGCAACACAATATTACAAAGCAATGAGTCGGATTAATAATGTCGATCCACAGCTTATGGATAGAAAGAAATGAACCGTTTATCGGTTCATTTCTTTTTTATATTATGAACTCGGGCACTTAAAAGAAATATGTCATCAAACCGATAAATCGGTTCGCTGACGGGTGCCCGGTGCGACGGGTAGGGGAAGAGGAATCTTCTCCACTTGCAAAAATAATATTTTGGAGAAATTGTAGATACAATTACAAAAATATGTTGACATTTTCTGTCAACTATAATATACTGAATTTATGTAAAGAAATTATTTTTTCTACATGGAAGTAGCTGTTTATCAATGAAATGCATTAATAACAGAAATTGAAGGGAGTGTTTTTATGTTAGTAAGGAACAGTTTGGAAACGGGAACCGCAGCATATGCAAAACAGGCATCATCTGTAAATGAAAAGAAAGAAAGCGTACAGGTACAAAAAGCGCAGGAGCCGGAAAAAGCAGCGGAGCTGACGCTGACAAGCCGTATCAGACAGATTGCGGAAGAGAATATTATGTCATCAGAAAGTAATTTTATGGATGTGACCAAGGCGGAAGAGATGATACGTCAGGCAAATCAAAATATCCTGAGCCGAGCAGACGATGCAGTAAAGGTACAGTCAGGACAGACAGCGGCTGCCACGATAGAGCTGTTAAAATAGTTATGAATATAATATTATCATAATATAAGGAGGCTGATTTAGAATCAGCTTCTTTTTATTTTGTACAAGATGTGCAAACAAAAGAAAAAATATATATTTTTGCGACAAAACATAAATTTACATAATTATTTGACGATATACCTTATAGAGTTTTTATCATTACCGTAACTGCGAAGTAATTATGGTAAAATGTCGACAGACATTATACTTTGCCCGAATGGGCATGAACTTATTATAATTGCGAAGTAATTATGGTGAAATAAAGATAGAACAGCAGGAGATTAGAGAGAATGACAGCATTACCGATTTCAGTTTGTATTATTGCAAAAAATGAAGAACGGAATATAGAACAATGTTTAAAAAGCATTTCTCGATACGGGCTGGAAATTGTGGTTGCGGATACAGGCTCAACGGACCATACAAAAGAGATTGCTAAGAGGTATACCGACAAGGTTTTTGATTTTGCATGGTGTGATGATTTCAGCAAGGCGAGGAATTTTTGTGCGGACAAAGCGTCGAATAATAGAATTCTAGCGATTGATTGTGATGAGAAAATTCAGGATTTGGATACAAAGCAGTTGGCGGAACGAATGAAACAGTTTCCGCACTTTGTTGGAAAAATAACAATTAAAAATATTAAGAAAATGAGTGAAGATGACATTGACTATCATACGGATGAGGTTGTGCGGCTTTATAATCGGCGTGAGTATGAGTTTTTTGGACCGATTCATGAACAGCTCAAAAGGATCAGCGGCTCTGATGCTTTAGAACCGCTCCCGTGTTTTGATGTACCAATAGAGTTGCTTCACTACGGTTATGCATTATCTAGGGAAGAGATGGCAGTCAAACAGCAGAGAAATCTTGAGCTGTTGTATCGTATGGCAGAAAGTGAGCCAAAGAATGCATATGTACATTTCCAAATAGGACAGTCATATGCGATTACAGGAGACTATGCAGAGGCAGTGAAAGCGTATGAAAAGGCACTGTCTTTGGATGGCAATGCAAAAAAGCCATATGTGCAATTTCTGCTGGTATCTCTTGCGAAGACATACCAAAATGCAGGATATTCAGAGAAAGCGCTATCTCTTATGGAGCGCTATGCACCGCGCTGCAATACGGCAAAATTCACGGAAGCGCATGCGGGTGCGCTTTGGGATAGCGGTCAGCATCTGAAAGCGATGGTGTTGTATTTGAAAGCGACACTGATGCCGGATGCTGATACGTTAGGCGAAGGGCTGCTCCGGTGTTATGCTCATTTAATTCAGGGGTATTATGATGCAGGAGATGCTAAAATGGCAGAGATGTTTCAGATAAAATTTGCGCAATGCAAGGAAGCGCAGGAAAAACAGCTTTTGTGATACGTACAGTAAGTGTGGACTTACGGATTTTGAAAGGAGCAAGGTTACTAAGATGATTGTAACGCATAATATGAAGGCGATGAACGCCGAAAGACAATTCAATATTGTAACATCCGATAAAGCCAAAAGTGCGGAAAAGCTTTCTTCCGGCTATCAGATTAATCGATCTGCTGATGACGCGGCAGGATTGGCTATTTCAGAAAAGATGCGCCACCAAATCAGAGGGCTTGACAGGGGATCCGCAAATATCGAGGAGGGCGTTGGATACTGTCAGGTGGCGGACGGAGCATTAAATGAGATGCATGACATGCTGCAGCGTATGAATGAGCTGTGTATACAGGCGGCAAACGGGACATTATCTCATACGGACAGGGGATATATTGATGACGAAGTTCAGATTTTAAAGTCTGAAGTGGAACGTATCTGCCGTACAACAAAATTTAATGAAGAGTATATTTTCCGGTGTGAGGACGTTATTGAGGAGAAACCGCATGATGTCTATAAGCTGACCTTTTCAGGAACGCCAAAGGATTTGTTCATTTATAATACTTCGTATGATGCTGATGATGAATATGCCGGTGTTGCATTCCGGGGAAGACGGTATACATGGGATGAAATCAATCCCTATATGTATGACAAAACAACGCATGAGTTTCGTGAAGGAGAGTACAGTATCCAGGCGGATGACGGTACGATGTTAACGCTTGTCTGTGAGCAGGGCGCGAAGCTGCCGCAGGTATCACGAAAGTTCCGTACAAGCGCAAATGGGGAAGGCATCTATGTCAATGGCGACCTTGTAAGATGGGATAAGGTCAAGGTGGCAGGGGATAAATACAGTTTTGATTATCATGGAATGACGATTTCTTATACAAAAGAAGCCGGAGACAGCTTCGAAGACATGATGCTCAAAATGACGGGAACCGTGTGGGAGAGTACTTATGAAACGCCTGTGGAGGGGTATGCGGTCGATGCATCCTTTTCATTTGGGACAAACTATCGGTTTGTAAGCAATAAGCGGATAGAAGTTTATCTGAAGAATGATTATATGCCGAAATATATTCTGCATGCGGAGGATGTTAATCATGGAGGGACAATTCCCGTGCACGATGATCAGGGTAATTTTTTGCGCAATGAACCATTTGACGGCGTGTGGCTGGAAGGCACTAATGAGGATGGATCGCCAAGCGGGAAAGTGGTTTATGATACGACTACAACCGGAGGCAAAAAACTTTGTGCGATGACATGGGATGAGTTTGGCTTTAATTGCGGTTTTGACAATCATGACTGGGGAAATCTGAGCACGGATATTTGGTCTGGCGCAGATCATATAAAGGATGATCCGAAACCGGTATATCCTCCGGATACCGCGACTTCGGGCAGCCTTGGAAATGATAGTTTTGCAAATTATGACCCGTATAATAAATTTGTATTTAATGTTTTTAACAATAATATTGCTCCGCCTGACAACCGCGAGCATGTAGAATTTTTTTTCAGTGTTATTAATGAGGTTAGCAAGGAGCAGGTCATTAATACACTGGATGGCACTGTAATCGGTTATAATAAAATCACACCGCATGACCATGCACAGGAGCTGATTAGTAATGGTAAGATTAGCAGCTTCACCAAAGCATTGCACTTGACATTAGATGACGAATACAATCTTGGAAGAGATTACGAGAACCACCAGGCGCAATATATGCTTAAAGATTATGAACAGCTGACCTATTCAAACGGTAGGTTTTCTATCTCATATGGATATGACAGAAAAGGCGGCAATATGGTGCTGAGCGGAAGCCCTTCTTACAGTGCAGGCTTGAAAAACAGTATTATCACTGGAGGCGTCATCAACGGAAATAAGCTGAGTGCAAGTAATACAATGCCAAGAATCAGTATGACTTTAACAGGCGGAAACGGAAGCTCCCTAAGCATTGGATGTAACTATAACATTTCCGATTTTTTTTCCGGCGGCGGCGCAACAATTACAGAAACGGCAAGCGGAAGCGGAAGATATGTAAAAATCAATAACAGATATGTAGAGTATCGTTCGTGGGATGCATCGCATCAGAATTTGCAGCGGTATAATGTAGACATCGCCAGCTCTGCCGGACAGTCACTGGAAAATTATTTTACGAATACGGTGTATCCCGATATTGCCAATGGCACCAGGGTTAGCCTGCATACGGATGACTATCCGACTGGCGGGATAACAGGAGAAGAGAATCCGCAGACTGCAATGATTACACGCTGGCAGACGCCGTTTCAACATCCTCATATACTGGTTGACGAAGAGGTGAAAGAAAAACCCGAATACCTGAGGATACAGTGCAGCTCCAATGCGATTGACAACATTTCTATCCAAAAGCAGAAGCTTTCTGTTTACCGTCTTGGACTGATGAATGTCGGCACGCTTTCCGAAATGCAGGCGACGGGCTGTATTGATATGGTTGGAACCGCGATTTCCAAAGTAAGTTCTGTCAGAAGCTTGTTTGGTGCGCAGCAGAACAGACTGGAGCATGCGTATGCCATTAACCGCAATACGCATGAAAATACACAGAGTGCAGAGTCTTTAATCCGTGATACAAATATGGCAAAAGAAATGATAAAGTTCAGCAATGCGAATATTTTAGAACAGTCGGGCAACTCAATGCTGGTACAGGCAAATCAGGCGAACGATATTGTGTTGTCATTGCTGCAATAGAAAGAATAATGCGAAAATAATATAAATTTTCAGAAATTACACAAAAATACTAAAAATATTCAGTCAATGCACCGATAAATAAAATATACAATTGTAAAAGGAGTTACAGAATGTATTAACAATAACAAAAACCTGATTAAAGGGGAATCATAAAAGAAATAAATGGGAAAGTTGGTTTGAGAAAAGGATGTCGCAGGCTGCTGAAGGAGGAAAAAATATGGTAGTACAGCACAACATGCAGGCGATGAATGCAAACAGAATGCTTGGTTTGAATGCCAAAGCAAATGCAAGCTCTACAGAGAAGCTGTCAAGCGGTTACAGAGTGAACCGTGCGGCAGATGACGCTGCAGGACTGGCAATTTCGGAGAAAATGAGAAAGCAGATCAGAGGTCTGACACAGGCTTCAAGCAATGCGGAAGACGGTATTTCCAGCGTACAGACAGCAGAGGGTGCACTTGCGGAAGTACAGGACATGCTGCAAAGAATGAACGAGCTTTGCGTACAGGCGGCAAACGGAACCAATTCCATAACAGACCGTCAGTATATCCAGGATGAGCTTGATCAGCTTGTGACAGAGATTGACCGTGTATCAGAGACAACAAAGTTTAATGAGATGTATCTCTTAAAGGGTGATGAGGAAGCAGAGAAACAGCTTACACATACATACAACTATATTACCGATGATGAGATTGATGCAACCGGAAACTCTAAAGTTACAAATGCGAATAACAGTAAGGTAAAAGTAGACTATAACGATACGGAAAATGTATATTTGGTAACGGCGGAGATAAAAGACTCGAATGCAAGCACACCCAAGTCGGCAGATGTTGTGACAAAAGGCACTGATTACACAAAATATCTCAAGAACGGTACGGTTGGTACGAGTTCTTCGGTTACGTCAGCAGAGATTGATGAATCAAAGTATATTGCATTTAAAAATACGGAGCTGCCGGCTGCTCACGGATTAAAAAAGGATGACCAGGGCAGAATTTACCATGAAGATAACGAGACATACATTTATGACACAGAGACACAGAATATCATTCACTTAGCAAAAACAGAAGATTTGTCAGCATACATCAGCCTTGACAAAGACGGAAAGGCTACGGTGGGCGACAGATACAGACTGGTTACGGAAGCAGATGGAAAAACAACAGCAGGCACTGATGTCTTAGGTACGGCAATTGCTACGGACAGACAGGTGACAAAGGATGCGTTAATCGGATCCAAGGCGGAGAGAAAGCTCTACGATGCGGATGGAAATTCTGTAGCTGGTATGGCGCTCTACAAATATTTTAATGAAAACGGCGACTATACAGGCGGATTGTTTAGCGATGAAATGGCAACAAAAGAAGTAATTGCAGGTACGGATATAACAGATGACGAGCAGATTGCGTTCTATGTTGGCGACCTTACGGAGAAAATCACGGCTCCGTTGGAGTTCTCACTTCATGTAGGTGCGGATTCTGATCTTGAGAATAAGATTTACACAAAGATTGAAACAATGTCATCTGCAGGGCTTGGCGTAAACAAGCTTCACAGCAACTATATCAGCATTGTTGATGAGACAGGCGATAATGCGACAGCAGCAATTGATGTTGTGGCAAAGGGCTTACAGATTGTGTCAACACAGCGTTCTATTCTTGGCGCGGTTCAGAACCGCTTAGAGCATACCATTAAGAATTTGGACAACGTTGTTGAGAATACAACGTCTGCAGAGTCTTCAATCCGCGATACGGATATGGCAGAAGAGATGGTTGCATATTCAAACAACAACGTACTCCTTCAGGCTGGACAGTCAATGCTCGCACAGGCAAATCAGGCAAATCAGGGCGTGCTTTCATTGCTTGGTTAAATACAGGGCAGACAATAAAATAAATCAGGATAAAATGAAAAGACAGAGGCGTGAAACCGCCTCTGTCTTTTCGCTTATTGTTACATAATGAAATAACATAAAGTAAAAGGATGGAAAAATTTTATGTTTTTACAGACACATTTATATAGTGCAAAAGGTAGTAAAAAAGTAAATAAATCAGAAAATTATGCCAAGTAATTAATATTCACAGAATTATACATAAGATATTAACAAAATATCAGAAAATATATAAAGTTGTGCGAAAATTTACCGATATAATAAATGAATCAATTAAACATTACTTTCATGAAAACAATGGGGGAAAGTAAAAATTAAAATGTAAGGGACGAAAGGAGGAAGCGCCGGGAGGGAGCCGGCGTGGAAAAAAGTATGGTAGTACAACACAATATGCAGGCGATGAACGCCAACAGAATGTTAGGAATCACAACAGGTCAGGCAACACACGCTACGGAAAAACTTTCATCAGGTTACAAGATTAACCGTGCAGCGGACAATGCAGCAGGGCTTGCAATTTCCGAGAAGATGAGAAAGCAGATCAGAGGTCTGACACAGGCTTCAACAAACGCGGAGGATGGTGTATCCTGCGTGCAGACGGCAGAAGGTGCACTGGCAGAGATTCAGGATATGCTTCAGAGAATGAACGAGCTTTGCGTACAGGCAGCAAACGGCACAAACTCAGAGACAGACCGCCAGTATATTCAGGATGAGATTGATGAGCTGATTGTAGAAATTGACCGTGTATCAGAGACGACAAAGTTTAATGAGCTTTATCTTTTGAAGGGTGATGCGGAGAATAAGGGATATACCAATAAGTACGTGGAAAATTTCCTTGTACTTCCCACGGAGAACACAATGACATCCGCAGGAACCAAATCTCCGGAGTATAAGTACAATTATATAGGAAATGCAAACTTATATTTGACGGATGTGTCGGCAAAAACCGCTTCCGTAAATCAGCCAGGTTCAGCCTTTGTTGTAAGAAACGGCGATGATATTACACAGTATTTGAATGAAGGCACAACGGTTGTTAATACGGTAACGTATCCCACAGGCATTAATACGACATCCTATGCTGCATTTATCAATAAGGAATTAGATCCGGCGGCATGCATTGATAAGGATGCAAACGGAGCAGATATTGCAAAGAAAGAGATGTATATTTTTGACACAGAGACAGAGGTTATATATCATCTTATAGCAGGCGAGGCGCTTGGAGAGTATATTAATGATGATGATCAGATGCTGGATCGATATAGGTATGTTGAAGAATATACATGGCCTACGGGCAATGATGTTGAGAAAGAATTTGAGCTGAATCAAACAAGGGCAGTGCTCTATGACGCAGACGGAAATCCGGTATCGGGCGTGGCATTAAATTCTTACTTTGACAAAAACGGAAATTATACAGGCGGTTTATTTAAGACAAATCAGGCAAGAACAGGAGACGCAATTGTTTCGGAAGAGGAAGCAAAGGCGGCAGGAACTCCTGAATATGGCATTAATAAGTGGATTTCACAGGTATCAACAAAAGTTCCCAGAGAGCTTGAGTTCGATCTTCATGTAGGTTCTGATAGTAACGTTGAGAACAAGATTACAACAACAATTGAGACGATTTCAGCTGCGGGCATTGGTATTGATATGCTCCACAGCAACAAAGTCGGCATTGTGGATGTCAATGGAGCAAATGCAACATCTGCAGTTGATGTCGTAGGTGATTCTCTGATTGCAGTATCAAGACAGCGTTCCGCACTCGGCGCCGTACAGAACCGTTTGGAGCACACAATCAAGAACTTGGACAACATTGTTGAAAACACTACGGAAGCAGAAGCAACCATCCGTGATACAGATATGGCAGAGGAAATGGTAAAATACTCAAATCTTCAGATTCTCCAGCAGGCAGGTCAGTCAATGCTTGCGCAGGCGAACCAGTCGAACCAGGGCGTCATGACACTGTTGAACGGCTAAATATAACAAAAAACAGGATAGAAAAGCGCAGGTCACGTCAAGCGTGGCAGGCGCTTTTCAAGTCAAACACTGCATGAACTTTAATATAGAAAGGACATGGTATTCATATGTCAAAGATACCCGTTTCGGTATGCATCATAGCAAAAAACGAAGAAAAATACATAGAAGAATGCCTCAAATGCTTGCTGCCATATGGATTTGAAATTGTTGTGACGGATACAGGCTCAACGGACCGTACAAAAGAGATTGCCATGAAGTACGCAGACAAGGTTTTGGATTTTGAGTGGATTGGCGATTTCAGCGCGGCAAGAAATTTTTGTGCGGCGAATGCTTCCAACAATTGGATTATGGCGATAGACTGTGATGAATATCTTAACAGCATAAATGTACAGGGTCTGCGCATTTTGATGCAGCGCTACCCCAAATTCCTTGGCGCGTTTGACCTCAAAAATCTTGTGATTGGCGCGGACGGGAAGGACAGGTATTCGATAGACCGCGTCGTCAGAATGTATAACAGGAATTACTATACATATATCAGTCCGATTCATGAGCAGATTGCGTACAAGGATGAGGCAAGACGTAAGGAAATTCAAAATACTTTTATTATTCCGATGGAAGTGATTCATCATGGATATTATCTGACGCCGGAGCAGATGCGGGAAAAGCAGAACAGGAATCTTGAGATGCTGTATCAGAATCTTGAAAAATCGCCGGACGATCCGTACCTGCTGTTTCAGGCAGGTCAGTCGGAGCATATTATAGAAAACTATGCAAAGTCGATAACGCTTTTTGAAAAAGCTTTGGAACGTGTTCCTTCTATAGAGTATGCATATGTGCAGGTGATGATTACAACGCTGGCAAGGTCCTACTGCTATGAGGAGCGGCAGGCGGATGCACTGGCGCTTATGGAGCGGTACGCGGATCAGATTAAGACAGCAAAATATGCATTTACACATGCGTCGGTGCTTCTTGAGAACAATCAGACGTTAAAGGCGCTTTTGATGTATATTAAAATCGTTACAATGCCGGATTGCAATGATCTTGGCGCAAATCTGTTAAACTGCTATGAAAATATTATGGCGCTGTACAGACAGATGGGGCAGGATGACATGGCGGATATGTTTATTGGTAAGTACAACGAATGCAAGGCAGAACTAGAACGAGTGATGAATGCATAAATTGTTTTAATTTTTTTAAAAACAGCTAAAGTTTTCTGACAATTTACCGATATAAAATATGTAAAGGATAATACCTGAGCCGCAAGCAGGAGCAGACGTGTTCCAATGCGCGGGCGGCGTCAGATATTATAGATGGAACCGGCGGATAAAGCCGTTCCGAGACAACTGAATAGGGTACTGATATAGTACAAAAATGGCGGGCGAAAGGATTCGTCTGCGTCAAATACAAGGAGGTATAATTATGGTAGTACAGCACAATTTACAGGCAATGAACTCTAACAGAATGTTAGGA
>CAJUJG010000007.1:8516-99597 GCA_910586715.1 uncultured Lachnospiraceae bacterium | reverse complement strand
CTAATTATATCAAAAATAAAGGGAATTTGCTTGATTAAATCAGCGTTTCCCTAGGTTTTTCCACCAAACCAACACTTTCGAATTAATCGTATAGGAAATTTTTTTCTCTCCTCCGTAATTCTTGCCAAGCCCTTTGAGTATGACGCTTGCTTTACCCTTTTTAAAATTGTTGGCATAAGTTGCGCTGTCTATGGTGTAGTCTGTTCCATATTTTAAAGTATCGCCGTTCAAGGTAAGTTCAATATCGTCTTTCGTAAGTGTGACGGCATCGCCATTCTGATATGCTTTTGCTTTTACACTGACTTTTGCTTTTGCAATGTCGGAGCTGATAATACGGTACGTGCCGATAATGGCAGCGCTGTCATCCCCTTTGTATGCACCCAAACCTTTCACGGTTACACGGATTACCGTATCTGCGTCGGGAATGTCGTTATCATTGACAGCATCGCCTGCCTTGCGAGATGCCTTGCTGCCGTCGGCAGTTTTTACAACGGTATCTGTATCATATGAAAAAGTGACACTCTTGTCATAATCTTTACCTGCCGAAAGCTTTGCGCCGTTCGCATCGATTAAAGTGACAGCAGTCTTAAATTTACCCGGCTTATTCTTGTATACCACGTCTTTTAACACAAGCTTTACCTTATCACTGCTGCCGCCAAAGGCACTGTCTGTAATATCCCATGTTCCTTTTAACGAGCCTTTAAAATTGCCTTTGCCCGTCACGGTAATTGCAGGAAGTTTTTTCTCATCCAAATCGGAAGTAGTAACCTGCTTGTTATTTGCGTATTTAACGGTATAATCTTTACCCTTTGTGAGCGGTGTGCCGTATAAATAAAGCTGTACATCCGGACAGGTGCTTCCTTTCATGTAAGGCGAGGTTATCTGCGACAGCGAGTTGATTGGAATCGGCGTGTTTGTCGCATCCTGCGTTGTATAGGTCATGGTAATTGCGTTGTCGGTAATGTCAAGCGGCGTAATTTTGTACGTTTTTTTAAGCTGTCCGCTGTAACCGTTAATGCCTTTGAAAAGGATTGACGCAGTACCTGCTTTTGTAGTGTTTGTGTAGGAAACCGTGTAATCCTTGCCTTCCTGAAGCGCTTTACCGTTATATGTAAGAACCGCGTTTTCCTGTAAGACATCACTTTCCGATCCTGTGTAGATTTTCGGTGCAATTCCGCTGACAACGGCTTTGTTGATAGGTAATCCGACAATTTTGTAAGTCACCGATTTTGTACCGGAAAATCCGGTTCCGTTCTTGGCGGTAATGTAAGCAGTAGCCGTTCCGACGGACAGATGATTTGCATATCTGACAGAATAGTCCTGCCCCTCTTTCAGTGTACGGTCTCCATAAGAAACATTTAATTTATTAGGTGTCATGCCCTGCCCGCTGTTTGCCAAAGCTTCATCATAAGTTTGATTTGGTATTTTTTCAACCTTTACTTTGCTCATCAATATGTCAGAAGTAATTTTTTGGTAAATGGTCAGCGTACCGGAGTAACCGCCTGCGCCGGTGATTATTACAGGATAGGTGCCTGCGTCGGTGTATGCATTTTTACCGGTTTCGGGATAGGACAGTGTAAAGTCTTTTTTCACCGAAAGCTTTTTGCCTGCGCGGTATATTGCAGGCGTCGGCTTTTGAAGCTTGCCGTTGTATGCAACTGTTATATTTTCAACGGAAATATCTTTGTCTGTCAGCGGCTTAGGAATAATGTTGAAATAGGCGTATTCCGTACCTGTGTAATTGCCCTTTCCTTTTATTACGACCGCAGGAGACGCGCTGTCTTTCGTATTTGCATTTTTGTTGTTTTTATAAGAAACAGTATAATCCGTTCCTTTTTCTAATGGAATCAGGCGGTAGCTGCCGTCGCTGTTAAGAACGCTGTCAAATACCTGTACCTCAGGTTTTATGGTGCTTCCCGTGTATACGTGGTCGCTTATGGGAAGAACATAAAAGCCCTTTCCTTGTACTTCATAATACGGGTAAACGACAAGTTCATTTGCGGATAGAACAGTGGTACTGTCAAAAAGTGTGCCTTTCCCGCCTTTTTCCGTAAACCAGCCGATAAAAAGTTCGTCGTCACTAACTGAAATTATAGGAAAATCCGTTTCCGCGATGCTTCCCTCATACGGCGTTTCAATGGTTTTTAATACAGTCGTGTTATCTTTATCCATAAAGGTAACCGTACATGTTTCAATTTCAGGAGCAGGAGCAAGAACGCGAACCTGGCAGTCAGCGGTTTTTACCGTCGTATTACCTGTGTTGGGGTCTTTTGCAGTTGCGGTTGCCGTAATCGTTGCCGTACCCTCGCCTTGGGCGGTAACAAAGATTTTGCCGTCGCTGTCAGAGGCAGTGATTCCCGCAACACTTAAATCTGATGATTTCCATTTGACGGTAATTTCATCAGAGGTATTTGCAGGGTTGTAGCGAACGGTCAACGCGTCATGTGTGTCAAGGTCCGTTGGAGCTCCGGTAAGGGAATCAGGAGTCTGTAAAATCAGCGTGTTCTTATCAAGTGAAATGCTTTCAAGATGCTGTTCCTCAGGCATATTCAAAAATACCGGTATTTTAAACACAAATGCGGAATCAAGGCTTCCGGCGTTTGCATACATTTTTTTTGTGGTTACGGCTTCGCTTGCCGGCGCCTGAATATTTTGCATATATTGGTGCGTGTAGAGCGGATAGTAACTTCCGTCCACGTTGAATTTTTCGAGATAGAGCGTATCCTGCCCCTTTAAAATGTAATTGTTTCCAATGGTTGCCGCGCCGCCCGCAAGAGATTTATAATGTGTATTCCATCCCTGCGATTTGGCGTAGGAAAGACCGTTTTCAATAATTTCCTTTTCTGTCTGTCCGGATGCTTTTACATTAAAATAATTATAATAGCCTTTATAATTGTTGTAAGTGCCCGAAATCAACGCGGACTTTCCGCTGCCCTGTTCCTGATAGACACGTGACGCCAAATGAATAGGACTGAGCGACCTGCTTTTGCCGATTTCAAAAAATGCCTGCGCATAGCTTTTGCCTGCATCGTCAGGAAGATTGCCTTTCATAAACGTACCGTTTAAAAAGTTCTGAATGGCGGATACGGTATGGTAAGAGCTGTTGAATGTGAGCTGCTCAAACTGGAAAATGTAATTTTCCGTAAGGAAATTGCAGGGGTCCATATAATGCATAACCGCGTCTTTTGTGGCATAATACCAACCGCTTCCGTAAGTCTTTCCAACCCAGCCTTTTTCCGCGTTGCTATTTGTATTTTGAATAAGGCTTTTGTCGCCCATTTCATTTGTGACAGCCGTATTAAAATCAATCCCTGTATTCATGGGAACAAAGGTCCAGTTTGGGTGAAGCGCTTTCAATGCTCTGAGCTTGTCGCGATAAAAAACGGGAAATGCGTCAATATCTGAGATGTCCGCTTTTCCGTTGGAGGCAAATGAATTTATGACACTTGTGTCATTTAATGTGCTTACCCATGAAATCCAGTCCTCGTCAGAATATGCGAGATAATAAGCCTCCGCATATCCCGTATATTCCGTACCGTTTAAGCCAAACTTCACCTGATACCATATATTGCCGTCAATTATTGCTGCGGATTTTACATAGAGCGTATGACCGCTTTCGATCACGGCGACGGTATCACTGTCATAGGACGGGGACTGACGGACGCTGTAGGAATTCGTGCGGTATAAAAGCGCCATTAAAGGCTTGGTATCGGCAAGGGTGTTGAATTCTTCCACAGCGTTTTGTAGTTTGGCAGCGTCTGTTGTAAGCTCTGTTTCAGATTCCGTTTCCGACTCTGTTTCAAATGCAAGGGATGTTTCTGCTTCACTTTCCGATTCCTCTTCAAAATCACCGCTCGCAGAATCGGTTTCCATTTCCGACTCGATAACTGGTTCCGACTCAGTAATTGTTTCAGAAGAAGTTTCTGTTTCAAAAGAAGTTTCAGGGGCTTCTGACGTATTAATCTCTGTTTCCGCTTCTGTCTGAACTTCAGATTCGGTCTCTTTTTCGGAAGAATTTTCCGTTTCTGCATGAGAACTTTCCATATTAGAATAACGTTCCGTTTCCTGTTCTGTTTCAGACTCTGAACTTTCTTCATTTATGACATATGTGTCACTTTTATCATATAATTGCGCAGCATTCACTGTATTTGGTACAGCATTGGAAAAGAGTGCGGTACACAGAATAAGTGATAAAATGCGATAATATTTTTTTTGTAACATAGTATCTTAAATCCTTTCGTAATAAAATAAAAATATTGTCGAAATTAATATAAATACAGTAAAAGTTTATCAAAGCGGGGTAGTTATGTCAACTCCGCAATGATTGGAAATATGAAATTATGTCAACTTAAAAGCTTGAAATATAGCAGAGTATTCTATATAATAAAGTACAAATAGCAGCAATGATGACAAAGCATAAAATACGATATATAAAATTAAGGAAGAAAAAAATGCAGGAACAAAAGTCATTTGACTACCGTGACTATATAGTCATGATCATATTGATCGCGATAAACATTATCATATATATGTACTGTACATATGCGGGCGAGGTAGTGTATAATAGGGGATGCATGGACGCGGAGCGTGTGCTTTTGGACGGCGAGTATTACAGATTTTTTACAAGCATGTTCATGCACGGAGGAATAGACCATATTGTAAGCAACATGATTTTTTTAGCTGCCCTTGGTGAAATGCTGGAACGTGTTATCGGACATGTCCGTTTTGCAATTTTGTACATGCTTTCGGGATTAGGCGGCGGCATTTTTTCCGTTGCAAATGTACTGCTCAGCGGAAACAGCCATACGTCGGTAGGCGCGAGCGGAGCGATATTCGGACTAATCGGCGCGATGCTGATTCTTGTGGTCATTCATAACGGACGCTATCAAGGTATTTCCGTGGGCAGAATGATTTTTGCAATTGTTTATATGGTATATGATGGTATGCGTTCGGAAGGTATAGACAACGCGGCACATGTCGGCGGACTGGTTTTCGGTGCGCTGATTATGGCGTTTATGAATGTAATAGAAGCATTTAAAGGAAATCGATAAACGGGAGGAAAATCAGGTGAAAATCAACATTTATTACGGAGGCAGGGGATTAATCGGAGATCCTACCCTGTATGTGCTTAATAAAATGCAGGAGGTACTGCGTGAGCTAAACGTTAATATGGAGCGTTATGATTTGTATGAGTTTAAGAATAACATTATCACGCTTTCGCAGACTTTAAAGGACGCGGATGGCGTCATTCTTGCGACTACAGTGGAATGGTTCGGCGTGGGCGGCTGGATGCAGCTGTTTTTAGACTCCTGCTGGCTGTACGGGGATAAGGAAAAGATTTCTAATTTATATATGTGCCCGATAGTTATGTCGACTACTTACGGTGAACGCGATGCACTGACAAGCCTTACGGAGGCTTGGGAAATTCTTGGAGGGCTTCCGGTGACGGGTATCAGCGGTTATTTTGCGGATGTTGCGGAGCTTGAGGAGAATGCAAACTATGCGAGAGTCATTGAAAAGCGCACGGAGGACCTGTACCGTTCCATTAATCAGAAAACGGCAGTATTCCCGTGCAGTAATCAGGCGGTAAAACAAAAAATATCCTTTACACAAAGTCTCAACCTGACGCCGCAGGAGGCAGAACAGCTTTCCGAGCTTGCAAGTGACGATTTATACGTGCAGAAGCAGAAGGAGGATATTCAGGAGCTTGCGAGCATGTTTAAGGATTTGATGGGTGCATCGGGGGAGATGGACAGCACCATGTTTTTACAGGATTTGCGGGAACACTTCCACCCGCAGCCGGGCTTTCATGCCGTGTATAAGTTTAGCCTTCCAGAATCAAAGAAGCCATTAATTGTGAAAGTGGACCATACGGAAATGGAATGTTTTTACGGTGACAGTGATACGTTTGATGTGGAGATGCGGCTGTCTTCGCGGATTATGAATGAGATTGTTCAGGGGCGCATGACCTTTCAAGGAGCATTTATGGCGGGTGACGTGAAGATGAAAGGTGATTTTAAGGTGCTTCGGACACTTGATTTATTATATAAGTTTTAATGAACACAGAATGGAGGATGAAAATGAAAGACGATAACTGTATTTTTTGCAAAATTGCAAACGGTGAGATACCCTCCCGGACGCTCTACGAGGATGAGGATTTTCGCGTAATTATGGATATGGCGCCTGCCACAAAAGGACATTCGCTGATTATGCCAAAAAACCATTATAAAAATATTTATGAGATTGCGGACGATACCGCCGCAAAGGTGTTTCCGCTTGCAAAAAAAATGGCGACGCTGATGACGGAAAAGCTGGGCGCGGACGGATTCAACATTGTGCAGAATAATAATGAAGTGGCGGGACAGACGGTATTTCATTTTCATGTGCATCTGATACCGCGTTACAATGATGACAACCAAAGTCTTGTGATGAAGCCGCAGGAAATGACAGATGCGCAGCTTGATGAGATACGGGATACGATTGTGAAATAGAATAGAACGAACCAAAATGCCGGCGGGATCTTCCTGCCGGCATTTTTTTGAATGGACTGTGGAAATACATGGATATTTTCTTTACAGTATTATATACTTGTAGTACAATTAAAGTAAACCATAAGTATTTGAAAGGGTATAAGGTTGAAAGAAAATCTTTCAACCTTGATTTGAGGGTCAAATGAACATGCAAGCATGTTCGCTTGACCCATGGAGGCAAATATGAGAAAAAATATCATTTATGAAATGACGCAATCGGAGAGCCTTGTCATGCATTATTTGTGGAGAGAGGGAGCAAAAAGCTTTGTGGAGATTATGACATACTTAAATGAAGAGCAGGGCAGGGACTGGAAAAAGCAGACAGTCAATACCTTTATCAAACGGTTGACGGATAAAGGACTTGTCACCGCAGACGAAACGGGGAAAAACCGTGTGTATTATGCGGCTGTAACGAATACCGAGTATGAACAGGGCAAGGCAGTAAAGATTTTGAAGGATTATTACGGCGGCTCAATTGGATCTTTTTTGTCGGCGCTTACCGGAGGGAAGGGAATTGACAAAAATTTTGCTGATGCGCTGCGGTCGGCTGTTGAGGAGGACTTTGCGGAAAAGGAGGAGTAGTATGTCGCTGCTTAGCACGATGAGTTTGGCGGGAAGCGTTTTGGTTGTTATTTATCTGTTGCTATATTTATTGACAAAGAGATACCTGCCTGTCTTGTGGCATAAGGTTTATCTTACGGTAAATATTTTATTGTTTGTTGTGCCACTCGCAAGGTTTAAAACATCATATGCAGAGCTAATAAACAAATGTTTTGGATTTGAGACATGGTATCAGGAGAATAATGTTGTTAAAAATATGATGGAATATACGGTATTTGTGTATCGGGACGGCATTTATATTTCAAATGTACTAATGTATATTTTTGCTGCTATAAGCATTCTGCTTGGAATTGCCGGATTGGGCGTACGAATAAAGAGGTATTTTACCGTATACCGGAATATTATGAAAGGGGTGGAACGGTTTGAAAAAGGAGAGCTTGTAATAAACAAATTGACAAACGGATACAGAATACCTGTCAAAAGCAGGGTTTATCTGTGTGCAGGGCTAAAGACACCGATTACAATTGGAATTATACGGGGGAAAATTATGCTTCCGGCGGTTGCATGGGAAGAGCGCAGGCTTGAGGATGTACTGTGTCATGAATTGGTACATATTCGCGTAAGGGACAACCTCGTGAAAGCAATTTTGACGTTTGTAGCGCTTATGAACTTTTATAATCCGCTTGTGTATTATCTGCTGTATCGGTGGGAGCTGGTAACGGAGATGTATTGTGATGAAAAGGTCATAGCAAACAAAAGCTTACCGGAAACAGGAGATTATATTAATCTTTTGATAGATTTTGCAGAAATGCAGGAAATGGGGAAGCTGCCGATTGCAGGACTGAATATGAGTGAAAAACAATTAAAGGAAAGAATTGAAAATATGAAAAGAATGAAAAAAACGGGTAAGAAGTTTGGGAAAATGAGTAGGTTGGCAGGGGGCGTTATGATTGCGCTCGCGGTTTTTGTGTCGTCTCTGACGGTTTATGCTTATGAGGAGAGGCAGATTCGGTATTTTGACAGACCATATGAGAAGGTAGATGATTTTGTTTGGTACGACAATTGGGAAGAGAATGGTCGGACAGAATTAGATATTAAGTATGATGCATATGAAAAATATGCAGATGCCGAGGATATTACATTTTTTGTAAGTGAAGAGGGTAATGTCTATTATGATGTGCATATGGAAACAGACCAAATGTATAGATCTTGTAGTCATTCGTATATTTCGGGAACAATTGCAAAGCACATAAAAGACGGCAAGGGTGGATGTAAGATGGAATATTACGATGGTAAGAAATGCACCAAATGTGGACATGTGGTTTTGGGTGATTTTGTAAAAACGTCAGTGTATGCTGTGTGTCCTCACTAAAATAATCTTTCAACCGATAAATTTAACAGATATTTAAATGATATTATCAATATGGAGGAGTTACAATGACAGAGGAATCAATCAAAGAATTTATTAAATCATATCCTGATTTAAAAGCAAAGAGAGATATATTAGATAAAATTCAGAATTATTCTCAAAATGCGGAAAAAGATGAAGAGTATTCTCGAATTACTATAAAAATTCAAATCATAGAGTCAGCATTGGAGATTTTAAAGGAGAATGAGAAAAAAATAGTATTGTGGCATTTGGTTGATGAAAAAACATGGACTGAAATAGAAGAATTGCATGAAGAACGAGCAGGAACGAAGTACAATTATTCCAACAGGACACTTAAGCGGATGCAACAGAATGCGTTAAAGAAGATGGAAGCATTTCTTTCTAAGAGTGGATTCCAAGAATATATCAGTTAAGTTTGGCACGGTTTTGTCATTCTTTTGTCATAGTATTGTCACTTTATACTCTGCTGTGAAAGGGATATATTGAGTATAGCAAAAATGTATATGAAATATGATACATTTGGAGCAAGATTATAATTTTTATAAATGACGAAGGAGGATTTAAAATGAAAGGAATTAAATATTTAAAAATGATGGTTCTTATGGCTGCGTTTTGCATAGGTGTTGGGGCATTTACAAGCACAGCACATGCTACAACGAAGTCTGTCTATGAAGTTGAGCCAAATGATACGATGGATACAGCGCAGGAATTAGAGCCAAATGAAACCTCGGCAGCTACTACTTCCGCAGGAACAGAAAAGGTTAATATGTTGTATGGGGAAATTTCCTTAGGGGATCAGGACTGGTATAAAGTTTATTTTGATTCAGGAAAACAATATATTTCACTGAGTTCAGGAGAGGATGAAGCAATTTTTGATGTAGCTCTTTATAATGAAAATGGAGAACAGATGTATGAATGGACACATGATGAAAGCTATAAAGGATCGGTAGGCTATGATTATGTTTTAACAAAAGGCTATTATTATGTGAAGATTACAGGAGTTCCGTCTTATTCGGGAAGCTATAATTTAAGCGTAGGAGATCTAAGGTATTATACGGGAGGAGATCATTTGACATTGGATCGTGTCACAATGTCAGGAGGAACGGCTAAAACGGTTTCATTTGACTGGTCTCAGCGCTTGGATATACCAAGAGATGCAGTTGTGGATAGAATAATGCTGTCAGATGTTAAAAGCAGAGATGTAGCTAATGTTACATATGAATGTGTAGCTAGTAAAAAAAGTATAAAGACAGCTCTATACCCGTGGAACAGGTATAATATGTGTGATGATGGGTTGCTGGCAAGAAGTAAATGGAATATTACATTTGGTTATAAACAAAATGCAACATTTACACCGTATGTATCAATTGTATATTTTTATCCAATTGGAAGAGATGGCAAAATGCAAAAATAAGATAAGGATATGATATAGGAATGAAGGTTAACAAAAATATTGCAAATGAACGGGCAACGCTTCGCATGGAGCAAAATCGGTTGGCGATAGAACATATAAAGAAGGACAAGAACAAAACAGTTATAAAATCCAAAGATACATACACAAAATCTTTGCAGCCAAGATACTTCAATTATACAAAGAAAGATACGCAGAAAAATGAAACGGATTTGTATGAAGGCTATTTGCCAATGGAATTTATAAATCTGTTAAATGGTGATAATGACAGCGAGATAGGGGTAACCATCGACGGAGACAGCCTGTTTGAATTTAAGGGAGTCCGCTTCACACGGAAAAATATTCCCGAGATACCAGAGAGTGAATTTGAAGAAATCAAGGCTATAAACAATGTAATTGATTTTGGAAAAAGCAATTATTTCAAATATGTTTCAAGTAACGGTAAGGAGTATCGCTTATACTCAAGAAAGAGTGGTTGTATTAGTTCTCTTGAGACGGATTGGCTGCTTAACAGGGATAATGATTTAGTGCTTCAAAGATATGCGCATTTTTGGAATTGGTGTATGGAGGATGTTACATTTATAAATAATAATGCGCCTGCTGTAGGTTTTACATTGAAACAAGAACATGATTATCTTGAGGAGATGGGCGTAGATTACGGATTTGTGACGATAAAGATGGGTGATCGGGAAAATACGTTATTCCGCACAAAAAGTAAATTGCACGGTGAGCTGATTAACAAAGATAAATATGACGCACAATATAAGTATATGCGCACATCAAGATTTGGTGAGGGATTTGGCGTGGGTGCGGTTATTACTATTGGGGGAAAAGAATATATGTTTGATGCAAACTGTCAAATTGACATTCCGTATGGCGCGGATATTTTTGATGTGAAGTATCCTCCGAAACTGGAAAAATAAGCAGATTTGTAAAAACTTTATTAAGGGTTTGTCAAGTAAAATATATAAATCATCATTATACAACGTAACAGTTCAGCCTTCGGCTTCCTGTTACGGGCATCAAGCCATGCAAAACCACTTCGTTGGTGTCAAAGCCATGTGCCATGGCTTGATGCATCTCTGCCACTAGGTTATTTCACGTGGCTTGTAAGCCATAATTTGCAGCTAGTGCAAAGTCCTTCATTTCGAAAGAAGAGAAGTATAATAATTATATGCTTAATATATACAGCTGTATAAGGCAGTCTTATCATTTTTCACTTATCATAGTTTGGGGCGGATAGGTAACATGAAATTAATAAGTTGAACGGGAAAGGAGCTAATAAAATGAAGTATAGCAAAAAAATAATTGCTGCAATTGTTGCTTTTGCAGTTGCTTTAGCAAGTTCATCTGTAACGTATGCGGCAGAATCATTTGAAGAAGGAGTTCCACTATTTTTGGATAATGTGGAAGTTTTGGACAATGGTTTTGTATGTGTAACAGAGGAAATTTCAGCTCCTGCTGATAATAGTACCAAAACTTCTTTGAGATCATATCTTGAAAAGGAAAATACAGCAACGTTTGCACATAAAATATATGACACAAATGGTACTTTAATAGCTACATTTTATGCTACGGTTACAGGAATATATGACCAAGCTAACAGAACTTCTTTTATAACCAATGTCAGTGGCTATTTTACTGGTATTTTTGCAAATAATTTTTCATATCGGGCGGCTTATACCAGCGAACTGGGAAGAGCTAATCTCTTTTATTATGGTGAGTTTTTTGGCTGCTTTACCTATTCAATAGCTGTTAATGGAAAAATTTCAAATATAAATTTATAAATTTATTTAGTCATATAAAAGCGTAATAATACGAGGAACAGGAACCATGCATTGAGTTACGCCAAGTTATGATAAGTCAGATAGTACATATTGTTATAAATATCGTGATTATGAGGACGCAAAGTGTGCCAAATGTGGGAAGTCTTTTGAAGGCTTTCCACTTTTTTCGATATAATAAGCACAAGGATAATAATTTAGACAAGGGAATACTATTTTCATTTCTGATAACATACAAAGCACATTGTAGGTTTGAAAAACTTATGGTATCATAAATGAAATGATAACAATTTAACACAAATGCAACCAAAATACGAACAACAAAAGGAGCTCAATATGAACGACATCGTACAAAAGGCAATTGAAAACATAACATGGCAGTCCCAAAAGTTCCCTAAAAAGGAATTTGAGACGATTTGTGCCAATAAAGAGGAGGCACTCCCTTATCTGCGCAGTGCGGTCGATCGTGCAATTGCAGAGGGGGAAAAGGTAGGAGAAGATTATATTCTGCATTTCTATGCAATCTTTCTGCTTGGGGAATTTCGGGATAGGGAGAGCTTTTCGCGCATTATGGAGCTGGCATGTCTGCCAAGTGACACGTTGGATTTTTTGATTGGCGGCGCGATCACGGAAGGGCTTAGTGATATTCTTTACTGTACATATAACGGGGATTTGGAGCTGCTTAAGCAAGGCATTTATAATAAAAACACAGATGATTTTGCAAAGTCGGCAATGTTGGATGTGATGAGACAGCTTTATTTGGATAAGAAGCTTGAAAAGCAGGAATGGCAGGACTTTATACGCAAAATTGTATATATGGAAGAAGAGATAGGTGATTATGTTTATACAGCTTTAGCACTTACCATATGTGAATGTCACTTTATGGAAATGTTGCCGGAGATAAAGCAGCTTTACTGCGATGAACGTGTGGATACTTATGCAATTGGAGAATTCGGTGACTGTATTGATATGATGTTTTCGTATATCAGTGAGAAGGATAGCTGTATATGCCCTATGAATGCAGCAGATATGCTGAAAAGCTGGGAAATGTTTGAAAAGGAGCCGAACGAGCAGGATGATGACAAAGCAATGAATGAACTGTTTGAACAGTTCATTGAGGAGGGTATGCGTGAAGCGCGCAGTATAAAGGTGCAGGCAAAAATCGGCAGAAATGATCCATGTCCATGTGGGAGCGGGAAGAAGTACAAGCAGTGTTGCTTAAATAAACCAAAGGCATTGATTGACACCATAGAGAGCAGACAGGAACGGGAAAAGTGGCTGCAATATTACCCGCCGACAAAGGAAGAAGTCAAAGAGGGAAGGATTTATTTAGAGGATTTTTACAGTCAGGAAAGTATTGAGACAGATAAGCTGATTTATCTCGCGTTAAAACACCGTGCAATTCCTATTTGGAAACCGGAGAAGGAAGCCGTGGTTAAAAGGAGACAGCTTGGCTATTTAACAGCAGCATGGGACCGTTTTGTGGAAACCGTTGAGAAAGAGGGCATAACATCGTTTTCGGAATATGATAAGAAGTATTCTATTCACTATTCCTGTGCGGAGTGGACAGACGCTTTAAAAGAGCTGCTGCGGGAACAGGATGATTATCAGTATTTGATAAGTGTCAGTGATTTTTGCCGGAAAATGGAGAGATGATAAATGAGCAGACCGCGGCGATTTGGGAAGTTCATTTATGATTGAGAAAGCAGAAAATCAAGTAGTGAAGAAAATGCCCGGATAGCAATTCAAACTATCCGGGCAGTTTTTTTACTGATTAACAATTTCTTCAATCAATCCGACAATTTTGTCAATCGCGTCACGCTGATTGCTGTTCTGCATTGACTCAATATAAGACTGACGCGTAAAGTAAAGCTCATGCACTTTCTCTGTGAGTGTCACTGCCGTAAGATAATCCTCATCTGCAACCATCGCAAATCCTTGTGACTCAAAGCTTTTTGCATTTAGGATTTGGTCGCCGCGGCTTGCACGGGCGGGAAGGGGAATCAGAAGACTAGGCTTACGCAGAGCCAAAAGCTCGCAGATTGCATTCGCGCCTGCCCTTGAAATCACAATGTCTGCCATCGCAAACAAATCCTTTAAATCCTCTTTTACATATTCAAATTGCTTATAGCCTTCCGTGCTCAGCAAAAGATTATCAATTTTTTCTTTTCCGCAGATGTGTACAACCTGAAAATCATCCAAAAGCTTGGGGAGCGCTTCGCGTACAAGGGTGTTTACGCCTGCAGCGCCAAGACTTCCGCCAATAACCATAATAACAGGCTTTCCGTTATGGAAACCGCACATGGAAAGTCCTTTTTCCTTGCTGCCTTTCGTCAGCTCCGCCCGAATTGGTGAACCTGTCAGTACTGCTTTTTCTTCGGGAAGTTTTTGAAGCGTTTCGGGGAAATTGCAGCAGACCTTTTTCGCAACGGGAATGCACAGGCTGTTCGCGAGTCCCGGCGTCATATCCGATTCGTGGATAATGCACGGAATTTTCAGGGAAGATGCGGCGCGCACAACCGGAACGCTCACAAAACCGCCCTTGCTGAATACAATGTCCGGTTTTAATGTTTTTAAGACTTGCTTTGCCTCCATAAAGCCTTTGATTACCCGAAACGGATCGCTGAAATTTTTTAAATCAAAATAGCGTCTGAGTTTACCTGTGGAAATACCATAGTAGGGTATTCGGTAATCCTCAATCAGCTTCCGCTCGATGCCCTCATAGGAGCCAATATAGTGTATATCATAACCTAAGCTTTTGAGCTTGGGAATCAGAGCAATATTCGGTGTGACGTGACCGGCAGTACCGCCGCCTGTAAATACGATACGTTTCATATTGAAAGCCTCCGCTTTTTTATCTTAAATATAATATTCGTATATTTGTGGAATGTCATTCAGACTGATTCATTTTCTTTTGCTTTATATGCTTCAAGCGCCCGCGCGAACTGGTCGGGACACGAGGTTTCCTTCATGCCGCATTTGATTCCCTTGAGTTTCGAAATTGCGTCGTCTACTTTCATGCCGCGCACAAGACTTGAAATACCGCTTAAGTTTCCGTTGCAGCCGCCCGTGAAGGCAACTGATTGTATCGTGTCTCCTTCAATTTCAAAATCAATCATTTTGGAACAGGTACCACTTGTTTTGTACTGCATATGTTTATCCAACCTTTCCTTTTTCCGATTCTTTCCTATAAAGAATTTTATCAGTGAAAGCATAGTAAGTCAATACGGTTTCGTCAGGGAACAAATATTTATGTAACAGTTCAGCCGTCGGCTTCCTGTTACAGGCATCAAGCCATGCAAAAACGCTTCATGGTGGATTGATGCATCTTTTCCACTACGTTGTTTCACGGACTTTGCAGCAAATGCAAAGCCCTGCGATGAACTGTTACACAATTACATATTCTGTCGGATAAAAATGACAGGTGTCGCGGGAAGGAAAAAGAGGGCTTTTTCTGCATGAATTTGACGAACGATTTTCGGTCAAACCGTCTTGTGGCGGGCTTTTGAATTGCGTATACTTATATCAGTAAAATACCCGTGTGCAGCTACCAAATTTGACATGCCTGTTTCCGGTTTGCTGTGCAGGCGAAACGGTTGAAAAATGGAAACTGGCAGAATGGAGGAAATTATGGCAAATGAAGTAATGAAATATTTTGATCACTCGTTTATTGTGGTACTGACGTTAACGCTTATGGCGATTGGCGTTTTGTATCAAATCGCAATCGGTATTATTTATCAAAAGATGATACAGGCGACGGATACGCTTTCTGGAGCGGAAAACAAGCTGCTCGTGCAATGCAAGGAACGGTTCGTGAACTGCTACAAATTAAACGGCGGCGTACCGAATATTCCGGTATTTGTGGACAAGTTTATCAATCGGATACGTGTGTGCGGCATGAGCATGAGCTTTATGAAGCACCTTTCAGGTCAGCTGATGCTTGCTGGCGTGTTTGTGGCAGGTTTCGGTGTGTGCAAGGGCATTATAGAAGGACGGGGATTTATTGATTTGCTGCCGTTCTATATTATCAGCCTTTTGGGAATTTACCTGTATCTAAGCATTATGTCCATTGTGGACATGCCAAACCGCAGAAGGATGTTAAAGACGAATATCACGGATTATCTTGAGAACACGGTCGCACAGCGGCTTGAGCATGGTCTTATGGAGAAAGAGAAGCTGCTTTGGGAGCTTGCACAGGAAAAGGACGCGACAATCATCGAGAAAGAAGAAGACCGGCAGGAGAACGAAATGTCGGGAAAAACAAAGGAGCCGGTTTTTTCGGCGGAAGAGACGCGCGAGCTTGAGGAGCTGCTTCGCGGAATTATTGCAAATAAGGTCTGAAAATCGGATTGATTTATTTGGTAAAATTTGTTAAAATAAAGACGATATAGAGACGGTTATCGTCAAATGACACAAAAATATGTGAATGTAAAGGAGAAGACAAATGAGCAAGGTAACGTTTGACTATTCAAAGGCAGCACAGTTTATCAGTGAGCATGAGGTTGAGAATATGAAGAAGCTCACCCTTGATGCGAAAGAGGTACTTGTAGGAAAGAGCGGCGCGGGCAACGATTTTTTGGGCTGGATCGACTTACCTGTGGACTACGATAAGGAAGAGTTTGCAAGAATTAAGGAAGCGGCAAAGCGTATTCAGAACGACAGCGAAGTTCTTCTTGTAATCGGTATCGGCGGTTCTTATCTGGGCGCAAGAGCGGCAGTTGAGTTTCTTCGTCACGGCTTTTATAATATGGTGGACAAGAGTATCAGAAAAACGCCGGAGATTTACTTTGTGGGAAATTCCATTAGCTCTACTTATATTAAACATTTGTGTGATGTTATCGGCGACAGGGACTTCTCAATTAATATGATTAGCAAGTCCGGCACAACGACCGAGCCTGCGATTGCGTTCCGCGTATTTAAGGAAATGATGGAGAAGAAGTACGGCAAAGAGGGCGCGGCAAAGAGAATTTATGCGACGACGGACAAGGCGAAGGGCTCTTTGAAGAACCTTGCGACGGAAGAGGGCTATGAGACATTTGTTGTTCCTGATGATGTCGGAGGACGTTTCTCGGTATTGACGGCGGTTGGTCTGCTTCCGATTGCAGTCAGCGGTGCGGATATTGATAAGCTGATGGAAGGCGCGGCAAGCGGCAGAAAGCGCGCATTGGAACTTCCGTTTGAGGAGAACGATGCAATGCAGTATGCGGCTGTCAGAAATATTCTTTTGAGAAAAGGCAAGGCGGTTGAAATTCTCTGCAATTACGAGCCGAGCGCACATTATGTTTCCGAGTGGTGGAAGCAGCTTTTCGGTGAGTCAGAAGGTAAGGACCAAAGAGGATTGTTCCCTGCAAGCGTTGACCTCACGACTGACCTGCATTCGATGGGTCAGTTTATTCAGGACGGCGCAAGAGTTATGTTTGAGACGGTTCTTGACATTGAGAAGGCAAGAGAGGAAATTACAATCGGTACGGAGCCGGTTGACCTTGACGGCTTGAATTACCTTGCGGGTAAGACGGTTGATTTCGTAAATAAGAGCGCGATGAACGGTACGGTGCTTGCCCATACGGACGGACAGGTTCCCAACCTTATGGTGCATATGCCGGAGGTTAGTGAGTTTTATCTTGGCGAGCTGTTTTATTTCTTTGAGTTTGCGTGCGGTCTGAGCGGATATTTGCTTGGCGTAAATCCGTTTAATCAGCCGGGCGTTGAAAGCTACAAGAAGAATATGTTTGCACTGCTTGGCAAGCCGGGGTATGAGGAAGCGAGAGAGGCTCTGCTGAAGAGACTGTAATCTTTTTCGAGTTTGTTGGAAACGTGAAAAGCCATACATGGGGCTTTGCCTGTGTATGGCTTTTATAATGCGCAGCCCAGTGCAGAGGAAGTATGCCGCTGAAGCGACGCACTGGGCGCGCGACGAGTAGTGGAGAAGGACGTTCCTCTACTCGATTATAAGGAGTCTGTTTTAAGGAACGGGAATCATTTATAAGACGGTTTCTTTATCTTCAGAGAATGGTAAAAAATATCCGCTGCTGCACTTTTCCTGCGGTCTTTGTCCGAGACAATTTGAATGGAGCGCATAGGGATTGACGCGTTTAGTTGAATTTGGACTAAGCGTTTCTTTTTTAGAAGGGGCGATGCCAAGTCTTCGGGAACGAAGCCGATTCCGAGGTTGCTTTGGATTAGCGGAAGCATTAAATCGGAGCTTGCGACTTCCATGTCAAGCTCTATGTCCGTGTCATGTTCAATGAAAAAATCTTTATATAAATCATAGGTTGCGGTTCCTCTGCCTAATCCAATTAAGGGATAGTTTTGCAGTTCCTGCAAATTCAGTTTTCTTTCGCATAAAAATTGATATTGTATTCCTCCGACAAGAACTTCACGGAAGTTGTATAAGGTTTCGGATTGATAGGATTTCGCGGTTTTAAAAGGCGTTGTGATTACTGCAAAATCAATTTTACCGGCGCTTAAAAATTGAAGTAATTCCGGAGTGCTGTAGTTGTGGACTTTGATGCGGATTTTGGGGTGGCTTGTTTTAAAATTGCGCATGGCGTCAAGCAGGAGAAGATGCAGCGCCGTTTCGGTGGCGCCAAGCTCGATGGTACCGCGTTCCTCATCGGTTTGCCCGCTGATTTCTTCCTGCGCGTTGACAAAATGCCTGTAGGCGATTTCGACGTGGGAGTAAAGCTTTTCGCCTGCTTCGGTGAGGCGTAGTCCTCTTGGTTCACGGATAAAGAGCCGGCAGTTTAGCTGAGATTCCAAGAGCTTTATGATGCGCGTTACGTTGGGCTGGCTGCTGCCTAATGCAGCGGCGGCTTTTGTGATGTTTTTGTATTTGGCGGTGTAATAAAAAATTTTATAGTATTCAAAGTTAATATCCATATAATATTTATATTACTCCTATATAATATATTTATTTTTCTTATTGATTAATGGATAGTATAATACAGATTGAGTGAAAAGTAAATAAGGTGGCGCTTGTAATGAAAAATACAAAAATGACACATGTGTCACTTTTGATGGAATAGGAGGTTTTATTATATGAACAAGGATTTGACACAGGGAAATCCGCAGAAGATTTTGTGGGCGTTTTGCTTGCCGATGTTTGGGAGCATTGTGTTTCAGCAGCTTTATAATATTGCGGATTCGTTTGTGGCGGGGAAGTTTATTGGGGAAAACGCGCTTGCGGCGGTTGGGAACAGCTATAATATCACGCTGATTTTCATTGCGTTTGCATTTGGGTGCAATATCGGCTGCTCCGTGATTGTGTCGCAGCTTTTTGGCGCGAAGGATTATAAGGCAATCAAGACGGCGGTTTATACGACGTTGATTGCAAGCGGTGTTTTATGCGGCGTTTTAATGCTGACGGGATTACTGTCCTGTGATGTGCTGCTTCGGCTGATGAAGACGCAGCCGGAGATTATGGCGGATTCGGCATTGTATCTGCAGATTTACATATGGGGACTTCCGTTTTTGTTCTTCTATAATATTGCGACGGGTATTTTCTCTGCAATGGGGGATTCCAAAACGCCATTTCTGTTTCTTGCGGCATCGTCGACCGCGAATATTTTGGTGGATATTTTGTTTGTGAAAAGCTTCACAATGGGGATAGCAGGCGTTGCATGGGCGACGTTTTTGTGTCAGGGTGTAAGCTGTGTGCTTTCGGTGGTATTGGTCTTGGCACGGCTGTCGAAAATTCAAACAAGCGGAAAAGTTGCGGTGTTTTCGGGGAAATTGCTTGGAAAAATCGCGGTTATCGCGGTGCCAAGCATTTTGCAGCAGTCGTTTATTTCGGTCGGCAACATGATGATACAGGGGTGCATTAACGGCTTTGGGGTCAGTGTTGCTGCGGGGTACTCTGCCGCGGTGAAGTTGAATAATCTTGTGATTACGTCGTTTACGACGATTGGAAATGGGATTTCTAATTTTTCGGCACAGAATTTGGGGGCAAATCAGTACGGGCGCATTCGGGAAGGATTTCGCGCAGGATTGAAGCTGGTGTGGTGTCTGAGTGTTCCGTTTTGCCTGATTTATGTCTTTTTGGGGAAGTATTTGCTGCTGCTGTTTATGAATGAGGGTTCAGCGCAGGCGCTTGCGACGGGAAGGCAGTTTTTATGGATTTTGTCGCCGTTTTATTTTGTAGTTTCCGCGAAGCTTGCGGCGGACGGGGTGCTGCGCGGGACAAACGCAATGAGGCAGTTTATGGCAGCGACGTTTACAGACCTTATTCTGCGCGTGGTTTTGGCATTTGTGCTGTCGGGGTGGACGAACAGCGCGACGGGGATATGGTGTGCGTGGCCTGTCGGATGGACGATTGCGATGGGGTTGTCGCTGGTTTTTCTTTCGCGAAAGCTTCGGTGTACAAATGCAGTGGATAAATTTCATGGAATTATGGAGGAAATCGTGGTAAAATGAAGCTAAATATCATAGCTAGTGACGATAACCAAGAATATAACAAATCAGAAGGGAGTAGGAACAAATGGAAAAATTGAAGATACGCCGTGCGCAGGAAGAAGATATTCCTGTAATTGATAAGCTGCTTTTTGAAGTTCTTAAAGTACACAGCGATGTGCGCCCGGATTTATTTAAAGCAGGTACAAAGAAGTATACGGATGAGGAACTCAAAGAGATACTGGCAGACGATAAGACACCTGTTTTTGTTGCAGAGCAGGACGGGGGCGTTGTGGGCTATGCGTTTTGTGTACATCAGCAGTTTATTAACAATAATAATATGACGGATATTAAAACGCTCTATATTGATGATTTGTGCGTTGACGAAGCAGCGCGCGGAATGCATATCGGGAAGGCGCTTTATGAGTATGTTGTCGAGTATGCAAGAGCGCAAGGGTATTATAATGTGACGTTGAATGTTTGGGCAGATAATGTGAATGCGGTGAAATTTTATGAGCGGATTGGGTTGAAAATCCAAAAGATTGGAATGGAAGCTGTTTTGTAACAATTATTAGGATGCGGTTGTGAGCAGGAGTATTTTTTGTAAACGCCAGTACGGCAGAACAGGCAAAATTTAACCAGAAATGCACTATATCGCAACATTGTAATAACATTTTAAGAATGATACCGGAGACAGATATAAGGAGGGATTTTATGCGTAAAAAAACAATCTTTTTTTGCTTTGCTCTTGTAATATGCACCACTCTGTCGGGGTGCGTCAAAAAAGAAATACGTTCAAATAATACGGAAACCAACACGGCAGAAACCAATACAACGCTCGCCGTGTCATCTGACACCAAAGAAACGGCGGCAGAATATGTAGCAAATACACGGCAGCCTTTCAATGAAAACCTTTATATAGACACAGCAGAACCGAAAGAAATACCGGAGCTGGGCTATCGCAATATTTCAGGGTTGAGTTATGGTATGAACAACTATATCTGTCATGACGACACCTTGATACTGGGTACGGACATTTATAAAAAAGAAGGGGAAACATACGTCAAACAGGATTCGACGCTGAACACCATTTTTCATGTAGACGAGCATTCGGGAATGCAATGCAGGCAGTATCAAAATCTAGTGATAACCGTATCCAAGGACAGCGCGTCATTTTTCATATACGATATGGACACGCAGGAAAATAACCGCTATTACAGTGTGGCAAGTGACATGCAGATTGGACCGTTTTGGTATGTTTGTGACGGTTGTATTTATTATAGCGAATGGGCGCGCCAGGACATATTTGGGAAAGCGCGCACGCTGAAAAAATTAAGTCTTTCGGACGGCAGCATTGCGGACGTTTATCAGCCTGTAATCGGAGAAAATAAGAATTGTTTTCTTGGGGACGCGCGGATGCGCAACGACGGCACGATGGCGTATGAAATTTATGATAAGGAAGGAAAACACAAGGAATACTGGATTGCCCAAGCAAACGAAAACGGGGAATGGAACGGGAAGAAACTATGGGAAACCACGAAGTGGGAATATTCGTATATATTGGATTTTAATCAATATGGTCTCATTGTGCTGGGAGAGTCGAATAGCTCCGGTGATTATGAAATCGTTGCGATCAAGGACAATGGGGAAACGCAGCGATTAGATACCCGGTTAATCGAAGGGGAGTACCTGTTTACGGACAATGGCTATTTTAGCAGTAATGCAGCAGAGCCAGAAAATGCGGTGCGGGATACAGAGAACGCACTGGCAGGGCAGCTGCCGCAGTGTAAGTCGGACAGCGTATCGTTTTACGATTATGCCGGCAATCTGAAAGGCACTTATCCGATGGGAAATAAAGCGCTTTTGGAACAGGGGTATTATTTGCAAAAACTGACATTCAATAGGGGAAAACTGGCGGGATTTTACGTGCAAAGGGATACCGGGGAATTGTATATAGGGGAGTTCACTGTATATCATTGAAAAACCAGTACATCTATGATACCATAAGAGCATAGTACCCAAAATATTTGTTCGGGATATACAGGTGCACAGGAGGAAATCATGGATGAATACCGTGGCGCGTGATATTTTTCAGGCTATACATGAGGGCAAATGGCTTAAGATAGAGTATAAAAACAAGGAGGAGCAAATCACAAAATACTGGATTGGAATTTGTGACATTAATGTCAGAAAACGTTCTCTATCTGTAGATGGACTGCATTTGGGACAGTACTCCGTGTGTCATTTTGACTGTATTTTCATTGATTCCATACGTTCTTCCCAAGTCATAGAAGGTTCTTATTGCCCAATCAATCAGAAGCTGGTCGAAGATATTTCACTCAATCCTCACAAGTATAAAACCGTATTTGACCATATTCCGAATTTGAAGATATTAAATTATTTGGAAACGTGTAACCGCATGGATACTGTACCATACTATGACAATTTTGAACTGATTCGGTATATTGACCGTGACAGCTTTCAAGGGGAGAGCTACCAGTTAAGCCAGGAACAGTTCCGTGAGATTGTAAAGCATTTTGAGTATAAAATGGAAAAGACAAAGCCAAATAACGGAAGGCTGACGATACAACGGCTTGCAATCAATGTTTTGAGCATTCACACGAACAGAGGATTATATGCGCTTGCGTACCGGAAATTAAATTTAGACGTGAAACGCCATGTGCTGCGGCCGGATGAGGAGATAACACTGTGTACGGAATTTAAAGTAGAAGGGAAAAAGGAAAGCATACGGTATTACTTGGACGCGGAAGAATATGAGCTGCTGAACGACTTTGAGAACAATCAGGAAAAAATTAAAAATATCATAACAGCGCGGAACAGACAGATTATGGGTGTAGACGATATGCCGTATGTCATAGGAATCGGAGCGGAAATTGCGTTGGATTTACATGATGAGTATAAGGCAATTATTGAGATGTACCATAAGGGAGAGGTTACGTTTCCGATGAAGGCTTTTTTCGGTGATTTACTGGAACGTCCCCGCAGGAGCAAAACGTATCCGATTGCACTGATTAATAAAAACATCAATTTGGATCAGCTTTTGGCGATTCACAATGCGATGAAATATCCGGTAGCGTATATTCAGGGACCGCCCGGGACGGGGAAAACAAATACGATTATCAACACGATTGTAACCGCGTTTTTTAATAACAGAACGGTGCTGTTTTCTTCCTATAATAATATACCGATTGATACAGTATTTCATAAACTGTCTAATTTGGAGTACCACGGAAACAAAATTCCGTTTCCGGCGCTGCGTTTGGGGAATGATACAAAAATAAGGGAAGCAATTGTTTATATCAAAAATTTGTATGAGAAAACGCAGGGAATACCTGTTTACAATACCACTTTGGACAAACGCAAGGGCGACCGGATTGAACGGGCAAAGGCACTGTCCGATATGCTGAAACGCTATGAAGACAGGCTGGAGCTGACGGAGAGAGGCGAAACGCTGCAAAGGCTGCTGGAGTATCAGAATAAAAAGGGAAACGAAGGTGCAATGATTCCTTTTCAGGCTGACCTGCAAGGACGCCAGTTAGAACAGGTGAAACGGGAGATGGAAAAGATTGGAACAGTTACGGAGCAGGACGCATTAAACCTGTTAGACCAAAACGAGGAAGAATTTTTTCAGTATTTATACTATACCTCCGTTCATTATATCAAACAGCTTGGGCAGAAGAAATATGAGGATTTTATGAGCATTCTTGATATGGAGGAAGGAGAGAAACAGACAGAGGCTTTTCGCAGGTATTTTAGAAGTGCAGAGAATGTGAAAAAAATGCAGAAGGTGTTTCCGATTATGATTACGACGTGTATATCCGCACACCGGATAGGAGAGCCGAAACCGTTATTTCATATGGTGATTTTGGACGAAGCAAGCCAATGCAATACGGCGGTTTCTCTTGTACCGATTATCAGAGGGGAAAATGTTATGCTTGTCGGCGACCCGCAGCAGCTGAATCCGGTTATTTTACTGGGAGAAGTAGATAATTTGTACCTTCGCAAAAAGTATCAGATAACGGACGAGTATGATTACCGGAAAAATTCTATTTACAAGACATATTTGGCATGTGATTCGGTCAGTGATGAAATTCTTCTGCATAATCATTACCGGTGTCATAAAAAGATTATTGAGTTTAATAACCGGAAGTATTATAATTCAAAGCTGAATATATGTTCGAACGAGTCGGAAAAAGAGCCCCTTTTGTATATTGATGTGCAAAATGGTGCGTCTAATGTAAAAAATACGGCGCCGGAAGAGGTCCGGGCAATGATTTACTTTGCGAAGCTGAATAAGGAAAAGAGCATCGGAGTAATTACGCCGTTTGTCAATCAGCGGAAACTGATTGAGGACGCGATTAAACAGGAGCATTTGGAGAATATCTCATGCGGAACGGTGCATGCATTTCAAGGAGATGAAAAGGATATTGTTTTGTTTTCGACGGCAATTACGGAGCAGACACAGGCTGGAACGTACGCGTGGCTGAAAAATAACAAGGAGCTGATTAATGTTGCAACTTCGCGTGCAAAGGACCAGCTGGTTGTGCTGTCTGACATGAAAAATGTGAACCGGCTTCATGAGAGCGGAGATGACGATTTATATGAGCTGATTGATTATGTCCAAAAGAACGGGGAAACCAAGGTGACGCAGAAACAGGCAAATTCAAGGGCGCTTGGAGTGAAGCCGTTCAGCACTGCGACAGAGGAGGCATTTTTGGCAAACTTAAGCCATGCTTTGGAAAACATTTGGATGTCCCGAAACAGATACGTCATTCACAAAGAAGTTCCGATTTCACAGGTCTTCGAGGAGAATGTCAGCAATGACAGCCTGTTTTATATGGGACGTTTTGACTTTGTCGTATATGAAAAACAGCAAAAGGACGAAATCCCAATGCTTGCGATTGAGCTTGACGGGAAGGAGCACTTTCAGGATGAGGCTGTGAAACGCAGAGACCAGCAGAAAAACGAGATTTGCAGGGCGCATCATCTGCAGATTATCCGGGTCGAAAATTCGTACGCACGGCGGTATAACCATATTAAGGAAATTTTGATGGATTATTTTGAGAAACGGCGGTAAATTCGGGGTTTGGAGTGTTCATTTTGGATATGTTTTGTGGTAGTATAAACATAGACAGGAGTGGGTGGGATATTAAATTATGAAAAGGGGACAGCAATATGGCAAGAACGGTGGGGATTGGAAAACAGAATTTTGAAAAAATGATTGTGAATCACAATTTTTATGTTGACAAGACCCTGTTTATTAAGGAATGGTGGGAAAATGACGATGAAGTAACGCTGATAACCCGTCCGAGACGGTTCGGTAAAACGCTGACAATGAGTATGGTAGAGCGTTTTTTTTCCATTCAATATAAAGGACAGGGTGAAGTTTTTGAAGGATTCAATATATGGGAAGAAGAGAAGTACAGAGCGCTTCAGGGAACGTATCCTGTAATCGGGCTTAGCTTTGCGAATGTAAAGGATAATACTTATGAGGGAACGAAAACGAGGATTTGCCAGATTCTTGCGGACGCGTATCTTAAGAATGCTTTCCTAAAGGACAGCGGTTTACTGGCACCGCAGGAGATGGCATATTTTGACAGGATTTCAGAGAAGATGGCAGAAACAGATGCGGTAATTTCCTTAAATAAGTTGTGTGATTTTATGCAGCGGTATTATGGAAAAAGTCCGATTATTCTGTTAGATGAGTATGACACGCCGATGCAGGAAGCATATGTTAATGGGTATTGGGATAAGATTGTGGCGTTTACAAGAAACTTATTTAATTCAACTTTTAAGACGAATCCATTTTTAGGACGCGCGATTTTGACAGGAATTACAAAAGTTAGTAAAGAAAGTATTTTTTCAGACTTGAATAATCTTGAAGTTGTGACGACAACTTCTAATAAATATGCGACGATTTTTGGCTTTACACAAGAAGAAATGTCAGATGCTTTGACGGAGTTTGGATTGTCTGATAAGGAAGAGGATGTTAAGAACTGGTATGATGGATTTACATTTGGGGAAAGAACAGATATATACAATCCGTGGTCTATTATTAATTTCCTTGACAAACAGAAATTTTCCACATATTGGGCAAATACCAGTTCAAACAGCCTGGTCGGGAAACTGATACGCGAGGCGAGCAAAGGTGTTAAGATTACAATGGAAGAGCTTTTAAGCGGCGGTGCGCTTTGCACCAAAATAGACGAACAGATTGTATTCAATCAACTTGACCATAATGAGTACGCGATTTGGAGCCTGCTGCTTGCGAGCGGGTATTTGAAAGTGGAAAAACATACATTTGACGCAGACACAGGAAAGGAAGAATATGTTTTAAGGCTAACGAATAAAGAAGTGAAAATCATGTTCCAAAATATGATAGAAGGCTGGTTTAAGGGATATTCTCCGGAATATAATGATTTTATTAAGGCGTTGCTGGATGGCAATCTTGATGCGATGAACGAATATATAAACGGTGTTGCCTGCGACACGTTCAGCAATTTTGACACAGGGAAAAATCCTTCAAAGAAAGCGCAGCCAGAGCGTTTTTATCATGGCTTTGTACTTGGATTAATGGTGGAGCTGTCCGACCGATATACAATTGCCTCAAACCGTGAGAGTGGGTTCGGGCGTTATGACGTGATGTTGAAACCGAAAAAAGACAATTTAATAGACGACGCAATTATTATGGAGTTTAAAGTACACCGTCCCCAAAAAGAGAAAAGTTTGGAGGAAACGGTACAGGCGGCACTTTCTCAAATAGAAGAAAAGCAATACGCCGCCGCCTTAGAATCAGAAGGCATACCTGTCTCCCGCATTCGCAAATACGGTTTTGCATTTGAGGGAAAAAATGTCCTTATTGGATAGAATGCCAAACTATTATAAATATCCGTTGTAAAGAACGGATATTTATTTTATAATCAAACATATAAATTGAAAGCTACGAAGGAGATAACTATGCTTGATATAATACCTGACGCAGAACAAATGACAACTTTGGTTGGAGAACCTTTATTTGAGATATGGAACAAATTATGTGCTCAAATTGACGAACAATATGATATGGATTGTCTGTGGGACAAAGGCGGTAAAGCCTGGACATATGAATATAAATACCGTCGAGGCGGTAAAACGCTATGTGCACTTTATGCAAGAGAAAATTGTGTAGGATTTATGATTATCTTAGGAAAAGAGGAACGCTTAAAATTTGAAAAAGACAGAGAACATTACGGGGAGGAAGTTCAAAAAATTTATGATGAAACACAAACTTATCACGATGGGAAATGGATGATGTTTAAGCCGACAGACACTTCTTTGTTTGATGATTTTATCAGATTATTGAGCATTAAAAGAAAACCAAATAGAAAATAGAGAAAAAAGGAGATATAAACCATGAAACTCGTAATTTTAGAAAAAAACAGTTTAGGAACCGATTTGGATATTTCGTTTTATAATGATTTCGGGGAAACTGTTTATTACGAAAACACAACGGCAGACGAGGTCGCGCAGCGTGTGGCGGACGCGGATATTATTATTGCAAACAAAGCGCCGCTCAATGCAACAACGCTGAACGGTGCGAATAATCTAAAGCTTATCTGCGAAACCGCGACAGGCTACAACAATGTTGACCTTGATTTTTGCAAGGCACATGGTATCCGCGTGACAAACGTGGTAGGATATTCCACGCCAATCGTAGCGCAGCACACGTTTGCAATGGCGCTTTATTTGTTGGAAAAGCTGCCGGTTTACGATACATATGTCAAAAACGGGAATTATGAAAAGTGCCCGATTTTCACATGCTTCGAGCCGTTTTTTACGGAGCTTGAGGGAAAGACATGGGGCATTATCGGACTTGGGAATATCGGCAGGAAGGTGGCGGAAATTGCAAAGGTATTCGGGTGCCGCGTGATTTATTATTCGGCGTCAGGGAACAATACCTCAACAGATTATGAGCGCGTGGGTTTTGATACGCTGCTTGCTCAAAGCGATATTTTGTCGCTGCACTGCCCGCTGACGGACAGGACGCAGAATATCATCAATGCGCAGGCGCTTGCAAAAATGAAGAAAACGGCAATTTTGATTAATGTGGCACGCGGTCCGGTGGTGGACGAGCAGGCGCTTTATGACGCACTCGTAAACGGCACAATCGCGGCGGCGGGGTTAGACGTGCTTGTGAAGGAGCCGATTGCGGCAGACAATCCGCTTGGCAAAATCAAGGACAGCACGAAGCTTTTGATTACGCCGCATATGGCATGGGGCAGCCACGAGGCAAGGGAGCGGTGTGCAAAAGAGGTTTATCAGAACATTGAGAGCTTTTTGAACGGAAAAGAACGAAATATTGTAATCTAAAAGGACATGATGATAAAATGGAGCAGGATTTGACAAAGGGCAATCTTTGGAAGCAGATATTTGTTTTCAGTCTCCCTTTGATGATTTCTAATTTATTACAGGTGTTATTTAATATGGCGGACATTGCCGTTGTGGGACGCTTTGCAGGCTCCATTGCTTTAGGAGCGGTCGGTTCCACGACAACGCTTGTCACGCTGTTTACCGGCTTTCTGATTGGTATGGCAGGCGGCGTGAACGTCCTGATTGCCCGCTATTTGGGGGCAAAAAGACCAAAGGACGTGGAGGACGCGACACATACGGCAGTGATAATCTGTCTGTTTACAGGGATTGTCATTATGGCGGCAGGTCTGCTGTTTGCGCATGATATTTTAAGTCTGTTGCATACAAAGGACGAACTGATTGCGGGAGCAGCGCTGTATCTTCGTATTTATTTTCTTGGTATGCCGGCGCTTGCCGTTTACAATTACGGCAATGCGGTGTTCAGCGCGGTGGGAAATACGAAAAAGCCGCTATATTATCTGACGGCGGCGGGGATTATCAATATTGTACTGAACCTGTTTTTTGTGATTGTATGTAAATTGGACGTGGCGGGTGTGGCGCTTGCAAGCGTCATTTCACAGTACATTTCGGCGGCTTTGATTTTGGGTTCGCTGTTTCGCAGCAAGGAAGTGTACGGACTTTGTTTTTCAAGGCTTCGTCTGAATGTAAAGATGGCGTCGGCGATTATGACGATTGGATTTCCGTCCGCCGTGCAGTATGGGATTTTTCAGCTTGCGAATCTGTTTATCCAGTTTGGCGTCAATACTTTTGACGCGACAATGGTGGCAGGCAATTCGGCGGCGGCAAATGCGGACGGACTGGTGTATGATGTGATGGCGGCATTTTACACGGCGTGCAGCAGTTTTATAGGGCAGAATTACGGGGCACGCGACAAAGAGCGCGTGCGGAAAACATATATAATAACGCTGGCGTATTCGTTTGGCGCGGGTGCGGTGCTTGGGCTTTTGCTGGAGCTGTTTGGACGGCAGTTTTTGGGATTATTTACACCAGAAACCGCAGTGATTGACGCAGGAATGAAACGACTTGTGATTATGGGATTTTCTTACGCTTTTTCCGCGTTTATGGACAATGCAATTGCGGCGTCAAGGGGGCTTGGTAAGAGTGTTGTGCCGACGGTGATTGTGATTATGGGTTCCTGCGTTTTCCGAATTATATGGGTTTATACGGTGTTTGCTTGCTTTAGGACAATACCGTCGTTGTATCTGCTCTATATTTTCTCATGGAGCATTACGGCGATTGTGGAGATGATATATTTTCGGGGGGTTTTTCGAAAACAGTTCAGCAGGCAGATGGCGGGGGTGTAATATGTGTGGTTTGTGAAAGGAGTATTGTTTCAAGATGAAAAAATGCATAATCATGATTGCGGTTCTATTGATAATGACTGTATTTACGGCTTGCGGAAAAACAGAGAATCCTGTTTGGCTTCCGGAACGGGAGGACATTATATCAATTGGTGTTTCCGATGGTGACAAATTGGCGTTTTCACCAAATACGGCGGAGGAAGCAACGGCGTTTATTGACGCATTTTATGCCATTTTGTCTGATATGAAAATGTCCAACATGGAGTCTATAACAGATGCACCGGTAAATCAAGACTATATTACAATATCCTTAAACTGCCATGACACGGTAACGACGCTTTACTATTATAAGGATAAAAACACGGAGTATGTGGAGCAGCCTTATCAAGGGATTTATATCCCAAAATCGTCGTTGGAGGAAAAAATAGAGGAATTATATCGCATTGCCGAACAAAATCCGCCTGTGGCAGTAACCTTTCAGGCGATTGTGCTGGAATGTTCAAACACGTCTATTTTGGCAGAGCCTGTGGAAGGTTCCTTGGAATTGGATTCCGCTGACCAATTTCACATACCAAATATAGAAGGAACGCAGCTTCAGGCGGGTGATGTGATTGAAATTGCGTATGACGGGAGCATTATGGAAACGTATCCGGCGCAGTTGGGGGAAGTATATAGCATTACCTTGATAAAGCAGGCGAAAGCGGATTCCATGCGGGATAAAATAGAATAATCAGTCCAATTTCGGAACGGGATATGGGTATCAATATGGTAGCGAGGAGAATACAATAGAAATTTACGCTTTTTTCCCGTACTGTTTGCGGTTCCCGCTGTTCCTGCCGCAAGATACTGTAAACGCTCTTTCTGATTTTCTCCGCTTCTTTCACTTCCTCTTTCAATGCAAGATACCGCTGATTGAGCGTTTTCCTCTCGGCGGTCAGCTTGGTGTATTCTTCTTTCCACGCCTTTGTCGGGATTGTAATCTTGCCGTTCATCACGCCTTTGAGATATGTCCAATCAGGACTGGAGCTTGACAAATGCCACGCGGGCCTTCATGATGTGCTTAGTAAGGTATCATGAAGGGTAAGCTATAAATATATAGAAGGAACAAAAAAATGGAGGCAAAAATGCAATACCAATTCAACCAATATCAAAAATCCCCCCTTTTGACAAACCACCTTAACATGGGCGGCAAAAACCCAAACGGGGAAACCATCAACGTGACAAGCCAATATTTTACACGCTCAGGAAAGCCGTGGATTGGCGTGATGGGCGAATATCATTTTGTGCGCGACGCACGCGAAAACTGGTACAGGGAACTTTGCAAAATGAAAGCAGGCGGCATCACCGTCGTCGCGACATACTTGTTTTGGATATACCACGAGGAAACTGAGGGACAGTTTGACTTTACAGGCGACAGGGATGTTCGCCAATTTATCATGGAAACGCAGCGCGCAGACTTGGACGTGGTTCTGCGCATCGGTCCGTGGGCGCACGGCGAATGCAGAAACGGTGCATTCCCTGACTGGCTCCTGCAAAAGCCCTACAAGCTGCGCGACAACAACAAGGACTACATGGAAAAAGTACGGATTTGGTATGAGGAGATTTATGAACAGGTACAAGGCTTGTTTTATCAGGACGGCGGAAACATTATCGGCATTCAGTTTGAAAACGAACTGACCGACAATGCAGAACATTTATTCGAACTCAAAAAGCTGGCACTTGCAATAGGCTTTCACGCGCCAATTTACACAGTGACAGGCTGGAACAGCGCCTACGGCGCCAAAATCCCCGTGGACGAGGTCGTTCCCGTGTTCGGTGCATACCCTGAGGCACCATGGACAGAGCACACCGACAGGCTGCCGCTTTCCCCGCATTACGTGTTTGACACGACGCGCAATGACGCGGCGATTGGCAGGGATTTGATTGCAAAGACGGACGCGGACGGGTGGTGTCTGCCGTACGAGAACTATCCGTTTGCAACCTGTGAATTGGGCGGCGGAATGCAGGTGACGCACCACAGACGACCGCGGATTAGCGGCATGGACATTTATGCGCTTTCGCTGGTAAAGCTTGGCTCTGGCAACAATCTTGTCGGGTATTATATGTACAAGGGCGGCACCAACAAAATCGGCAGCTTATCGACATTAAACGAGTCCAAGGCGACGAGGTATCCGAACGATTATTCGATTTTGTCGTACGATTTTCAGGCGCCGATTTCGGAATACGGCGAAATTCGCGAGCAGTACCGTTTGACCAATCTGCTTCATCTGTTTGTGAACGACTTTGGGGACGTGCTTGCGCCAATGAAGACGGTGGATGCGCGCACGGCAGTTGCTGCGGAGGATTTGGCGTCGCTGCGGTACTGTATGCGCACGGACGGAAAGAGCGGGTTTGTGTTTGTCAATCATTATCAGCGTTTGGCGAAGCTTTCTGATGTGAAAGGGGTTGTCATTGATACAGGCGTTGTGGAATTTCCGCCGATTGACGTGTGCGGTGAGGTCAGTTTTTTCCTGCCGTTTCGCATGGATTTGTCGGGAAATCTGTTGGAATATGCGACGGCGCAGCCGCTTTGCAGGCTCGAAAATACTTGGTTTTTTGCCGCGATTGACGGCGTGGAAGCAGAGTTTTGCTTTGCGCAGGACCCGTGTTTCCGACCAAAAACAGACAGTGTTGTCAGGGTGAATGACATACAGCTTGTGGCGCTTTCGTGGGATCGTGTGCGCTTTGCCCGCAAGCTTTCGGGCAGGCTTTATATCGGGGATAACTGCGACCTTTATATGTGTGAGGACGGAATCCATGCGGTGCAAGATGGTGATTTTTCGTATGACGTGTGGAACGGTTCGGCGTTTGAGCATGTTGTTGTAGAGCGTTCGTTTACACAGGCAAAGGCGGTATTTGAGACAGTGAAAGAGCCCTTTGCGCCGCCCTATGCCGAGGAACTTTGTCTTGGCGGCGCGCGGAAGCGAACATGGAAAAAGATTACGGTTTTAGGCGCGGGCGGGTTTGTCGAAATTCCCGACCAATATGATGTGGCGCAGATTTATGCGGACGGAGTGCTCGCGGCGGACAATTTTTATTACGGGGAGCCGTGGCGTGTTCCTGCGAAATTGCTTTATGGGAAAACGTGTTATTTGGTAATGTCCGAACTGCGGGACGATTTTTATCGGGAGGTTTGACGGGGGGCTGTTTTTCATTTGTTTTTAGGATTGATTAGACAACAGGAATAAAAAACAGCGGTAAAATTGTATGATGGTTTTACCGCTGTTTCGCTTATCAAAAATTCTGATTTGGGTTTTGCCGTAACTAATAGGTATGCCAAAATGTATTGCTTTCCGGATAAATCATATGCAGAATAAGGGAAACTGCCGCAACGAGGCATATCAAAATACAACTGCCCACGATAAACCATGCTACCCCTTTTAAAATGTTTTTCAGTGTTTTGTTTTGAAGTATCGAATCCACGTTTTGGGAAACTCGATAAATAGAATCTATTTTCTCATTTGTAAGCGAATTTTCTCTTACTTCCTGCACGTCAATATCTTTCACAAGTTCATCTAAGGTCATATCAAAGAAATCACTTAACATAACTAATCTGGTAAAATCAGGATATGACTGTCCTGCCTCCCACTTTGAAACCGTCTGCCTTGACACCTGCATTTCCATTCCCAGTTCTTCCTGCGAAAGTCCCTTTTCTTTTCTGAGCTTTAATAGTTTTTCGTTGAATTTCATGTTACCTTGCCTCCTTTTTTTCAGCCTACAATAAAATTTATTTGGATTCAAGCAATTTAGATTGTCAATTTGTCAACCTTGGCATACATTTTGCAGGTTTCTGAAAATTAACATCGTGTTTTTGTCATTTTGCGGCAGGCATGTTAGCTGTGGCTAACGCAGGATTGCCGTAAAGTATACGGCATACTCCGCCAATAACAGCGCACCATGCAGACGCTTGAGCGTTTTATCCGTTGCCTTTTCTCGCGACAGTAACGGATGTCACGAGTTCGGGCAAAGAAGTACTAAGCGCGACAAGCTTTCATTTAACAAGCTAAATGGCGTGATGGAACGGGAAGGTGATATGAATGCATTTCCGATAGAAGATATGGGTAAACAGATCTTGATAAAGACCGTTTATACCGCGTATTTGGCGACAGCGTTCAATATCAATGGCAGGAAATTCCCGATGTTTCTATGTATTTGTTACTATTACAGATTAACTATAAATCATTATAAATCATTAACTGCAAATCAAGGAAAAAACGCTTGCAAGTTATATATAGGTACCGTATAATATGAATTGAATATAGGCTGTAATGCAGTACAGCTTTGATTTGGGCGAGGGCTCTTTGGATTATTGCAGGCGGGAAGCATTTCCCGCCATTTCTATATAGAAGGAGATAATGCATATGGTGCTTTTGGTGGTTGATACGCAAAAGTTGATTACAAATACGGACTTATATGAGTTTCCGCTTTTTGAAAGCCATATTAAAGAATTGATAAGGGCGGCTCGGGAGCGAAAGATTGAGGTCATCTACGTCAGACATGATGACGGAAGCGGGAGTGCATTCACAAAGGGAACGGACGGATTTGAAATATATCAGGAATTTGAGCCTGCTGACGGAGAATTGATTTTTGACAAAAATGTGAATAGTCCTTTTAACAAAACGGGATTATTGGAATACCTAAAAAAGAAAGAGGAGAATACGATTATTGTTGTTGGTCTGCAAACGGATTATTGTATTGATGCAGCCGTAAAATGCGGTTTTGAACATGGATTTAAAATGATTGTTCCAGCGAATGCAAACAGCACATTTGACAATACGTTTATGACTGCTGAAATGACGTATCACTATTATAATGATTTTATATGGAACGGGAGATATGCAGATTGTATCTCTTTTGAAGAAACGCTTACATTGATGAACGAGTAAATGACGCAAATGTGCGCATTATAAATAGGAGAGGAGATTATTTCAATGGAAAAAATAACAAGCTTTACAATTGACCACATTAAATTGCAGCCGGGGGTGTATGTATCGCGCAAGGACAAGGTGGGCGATAACATGGTTACGACGTTTGACCTTAGAATGACCTCACCGAACGAGGAGCCTGTTATGAATACAGCGGAGGTGCACACGATTGAGCATTTGGCGGCGACATTTTTGCGCAATCACAAGGAGTATGGTGAGAAGACAATTTACTTTGGACCGATGGGGTGCCGGACGGGATTTTATCTGTTGCTCGCAGGGGATTATGAATCGAAAGATATTGTGCCTCTTATGACAGAACTGTATGAGTTTATCCGTGACTTTAAGGACGAGGTGCCGGGTGCAAGCCCGAAGGACTGCGGGAATTATTTGGACATGAACCTTGGCATGGCAAATTATCTTGCAAAGCGGTATTTGGACAATGTGCTTTATGATATTAAGGAAGACCGGCTGGTCTATCCGCGATAACAATGAGCAGTGCCGAAAGCTTTTCGAGCGCACTGCGGAATATTAATTTTTAAAATCATAAACGAAAGGATAAAAGGGTATGAATAAAATAGGAATTATCGGTGCAATGGAGCTTGAGGTTGCAGAATTAAAATCTAAAACGGATGTAAAAAATGTTGTCGAAAAGGCAGGAATGAAATTCCATGAAGGCGTTTTAAACGGGAAAGACGTGGTGATTGTCCAGTGCGGTATCGGAAAGGTAAACGCAGGAATGTGCGTACAGATTTTGGCGGATTTATTCAATGTGGATGCAGTGATTAACACAGGCGTGGCAGGCTCGCTGCGCGCAGAAATCAATATCGGTGACATTGTTGTTTCGACAGATGCGTGCGAGCATGATATGGACGTGACGGCGCTTGGCTATGAGCCGGGCATTATTCCGCAGATGGGAACTTCGTTTTTTAAAGCGGACAGAACGCTTGCACAGCAGGCAAAAGCGGTATGCGCGGAAGTTAATCCGGAAATTGATGTATACGAGGGACGTGTTGTCAGCGGTGACCGGTTCGTTTCGGACAGGGATACAAAAGACAGGCTGATTACGCTTTTTAATGCTTCGTGTACAGAAATGGAAGGCGCTGCGATTGCACATGCAGCATTTTTAAACAAGATTCCATATGTAGTGCTTCGTGCCATTTCAGACAAGGCGGACGGCAGTGCGCATATGGATTATCCCGAGTTTGAGCGTGCGGCGGCGGCACATTGCGCGAAACTTGTTGAGAATTTAGTGATGAAAATCTGAAATACTTATTAACAGTAACAAATGCAGACAGTGAGAGGGATTAATATAAAAAATGAGCACTCTGATAGAGAAATTAAATAAATTTAAGAAATCCGCATTAATAGGACTAGTGGGGAGCGTGGCGGTAACGCTTATATGGTTTATTCTGTTTCGCAATCAAAATGTGCGGACACTTGGAATTTCTATTTTGGGCGCTGCGGCTGTGATATTTGCTCTCAAAATAATATATGATTTTGTAATTCAAAAAGTAGGATTTACAAAAAAGCTTTTGGCAAACGAATTGTTTATTCTGTTTGCCCTGATTGCATTTTTGGCAACTACAATCTGTGCCTTTGCGCCTGTGATGCTTTTTGCGCCTGTGCATAATGAGCGTGCGGAAAAACGTCTGAAGGCATATGCGGCAAACGGAACTGTTGAGGAGCTTCGTTTTGAGACGGCAAACGGCACGCTTCACGGCTGGTTTCTGCATAATGCGCAGGGGAATGCTCCTACGGTGCTCTATTTTAGTGGAAATGGCGAGGATGCGGCAGGAAGAGTGCTTCAGCTTTTTGAGAATGAAAACATACGTTCTGCATTTGACGGTTATCATTTTGCATGTATTGATTATCCTGGCTATGGAATTAGTGAGGGTGTTTCCTCGGAGGACAGCTTTAAGCGCATGGGGCTTAGTGCGTACGATTGTCTGATGAACAGGGAAGATGTGAGCAAAATAACGTTGATGGGATACAGCCTTGGAACAGGTGTAGCTAATTATGTGGCGAGCCAAAGGCAGCCCGCGGGCTTGATTTTGATGGCGCCATATGCGGACGGCTATGATTTGTATAACAGCTATGCGGATATTTTTCATGGTCCGTTGAAGGCGCTTGTCAGCTTTAAAATGAGGTCGGTAAAATTTGCGGAAAATGTAAACGTAAAACCGTTGCTTTTGGCGTCAAATATGGATGAGGAAGTGCCATATGAAAGCTCTGTAAGACTTTTTGAACAGTATAAGAAAGGCTGCAATTTTGTGACAATTGACGAAATCGGACATAATGATTTTTGGGGGACACAGGAGGTTTTAGACGAAATTGAAAAATATCTTACGCAATAAAATTTATCCTGCGGCGGTTATTGCACTTTTGGGTGCGGCAATCAGTCTGCTTATATGTACAATTGTGGGTGAAAAAGGAGTAGTAAAGGGATTTTTGCCGCTGTGGCTGTTTTTGTTTTTCGGGCTTCTCGATATTGTGCTTGATAAGGTGCCCCACACGGCGCGCTGGAAGTGGTTTAAGCCTGCGGTGTTTGCGGCAGCAGCAGTCGTGATTCTTTTGCTGCTTGCGCTTTTTGCATAGTTTCAGTATATGCAGACTTTGGAGGATGCAAGGTAATGTTGGGAAAGGAGTATGGTTATTGAAATGAGCATACATTTTGGTGTCGATTATTACCCTGAGCATTGGCCCCGGGAACGTTGGGAAACAGACGCGCAGTTAATGAAGGATATGGGTGTGCAGGTTGTGCGCATGGCTGAGTTTTCGTGGTTTAAAATGGAGCCGCAGGAGGGCGTGTTTCATTTTGCATGGCTTGAGGAGGCAGTAAATCTGCTGAATCAATATGGAATTAAGACCATACTTGGTACGCCTACAGCGGCTCCCCCTGCTTGGATTATAGAAAAAAATCCGGAAATACAACCCATAGACAGAGAGGGCAGGCGCAGGTTTTTTGGCGGAAGGCACCATTGCTGTCAGTCAAACAAAACGTATCGTGAGCACATTAAACGATTTGTGACAGCAATGTCAGAAAAATTTGCGGATAATCCGGGTGTTATCGGGTGGCAGATTGATAATGAACTGGGAAATTCACATGCAGATTTGTGTATGTGCGGTTCCTGCCGGCTGAATTTCCAAAAATGGCTTTTGCAGAAATACGGAAAAATAGAACGTCTAAATGATGCATGGGGTACGGCATTTTGGAGCCAGGGTTATAATAAGTTTGCCCAAATAAGAACGCCGCTGATTACGGCGGCAGGAGAAAACCCATCGGCGATGCTTGACTGGAAATGCTTTTGCTCTGATCTGATTGTGGATTTTGCAAAATGGCAGGCTGATATTATTCGCAGAAATTGTCCGAATCATTTTATCACGCATAATTATATGTGCTTTGATGATAAGGTGAATTACTACGATTTAGGTGCGCTCTTGGATTTCGTGTCGAATGATGTCTATCCGGGCGGACATTGGCAGAATCAGCCAAACCAGCCGGAATATGAGACAGCGGCGGCGCATGATGTGGTGCGCAGTTATAAAAAGCAGCCGTTTTGGATTATGGAGCAGCAGTCGGGAATAGCAGGCTGGGAGATTATGGGAAGACTGCCAAAGCCGGGGCAGGTGTCAGCGCGGGCAATGCAGTCAGTAGCACATGGCGCGGATGCAGTCGTTTTTTTCCGGTGGCGTACTTGTGCCGTGGGAACAGAACAATTTTGGCATGGTATTTTGGGACACAGCGGAAAACCGGGGCGTATTTACGATGAGTTAAAGCATTTGACGGAAACGTTTTCAAAACATATGGATGTATTGGAGGGAAGTATTCCGAAGCCTGAGGTGGCGATTGTGCATAGTTTCCGGCAGAATTATGCTTTTCAGATTCAGCCGCATCATCCAAAGCTTACATATGTGAAGGAGCTTTATAAATATTACAGGGCGTTTTTTGAGAAGAAAGTTCCTGTTGATTTTGTGCAGGATATGGATGATTTGTCGGGATATAAGCTGGTAATTGCGCCGCTTCAGTATTTGATGACGCCGGAACTCGAACAGCATTATTTTGATTATGTGGAAAACGGCGGGCATTTGGTGCTGACGATGCGTACGGGAGTGAAGGACGCGACGAATTTGTGTATGACAGACCGGGAGCTTCCCGGGCGGCTTGGCGATCTTTGCGGGATTACAATACCGGAGTATGACTGTCTGCTGGGAACAACGGGCGGTGTGCTTTATGGAAAAAAGGAATATGTGGTTAAAAAATGGTGCGATATTATTGAACTTAGGGACGCTAAGGCACTGGCAGAGTATTCCACAGGTTTCTACAGGCAGTCCCCCGCGATTACGGAAAATGAATATGGCAACGGCATTGCGTGGTATGTTGGAACGGAACCGGGCGAAGAGCTTATGGAGGATTTGCTGGCGTATTTTAAACGGCGCAGCAATGTCGAAACACTGGGAACAGCGGCGGATGGAGTAGAGATGATGACGCGCGAAACACAGGATCAGGTTTGGTTGTTTGTGATTAATCATACGGATGACGAGCAGGTGTATCATCTGCATGATTGGTATGAAATGATTGAGGGCGAGCGGGAAGAGTATTTGAATCCGTATGAGGTACAGCTGTTTGTGAAACGCAAAAAGTAGGTTGATTACTACCGAAAATACGACTTTAGAAGTATGGAATATACAGTACGGGAATGCTAAAATCAGATAACAAGCTTGTTAATTTTTCATGATAAGGTAAAAAGGAGGAAGGATTATGTATTTATTATCTATTTTAGTGTTCTTGGCATTGTGTATTCTTTTTATGGGTTTCTGCACGGGCGGCGGGCTTAGCAATATTGTTTATTTTATTGATATGCCGACAATTATCACACTTGCTTTGCTTGTACTGCCGATGATGATAATCGCAGGGGAGATGAAGGATTTCAACAATGCGTTCCGGCTTGGTGCAAAGATGAAGAAACCTGTGAAACGTGCGGAGCTTCTGCGTGCGATGGAAGCGGTGTCGTTTGCAATGAAGGCTTTTTGGACCGCGGGAATTTTTGGCTTTTTGGTACCGACAATGAATACTTTTTTGAATTTTCCGGGTGAGTTGGACGTGTTGCTGGCAATGAAGTATATTGCTGTCGGTTCAATTCCCTTGTGCTATGCGTCGATGGTAACGGTTGTTTTACTGCCGCTGCGGGCAAGGCTTAAGAGGCGGTTTCACGAACTTTGTGAAGAAAATAACAACATAGCGGACAGTGTGGAGCAGGAGAGCATGAATTTTGATGTAAAGCAGTCAGAATAAGGTGACATATTGAAATGGAGGGTAATGATGAAGAGAAAATGGCAGGTTTCCCTTTCGATTATTCTGTACATCCTTATTCTTGCTGCGGCGCTTGATTTTAATCTGCTGAAGCTGATCGACCTTAGGCTTTTTCTTCTTTTCGTGCTTGGCACGGCGGTTTTGACGGTTCCGTTTTACGAGAAGGGGATTGACCGCAGGGAATTTTGGTATATTTTTGGCAGAAAGGCGATAGAGGCGGGGCTGATACAGACGCTTTTACTGATGTTTGTGGGATTGCAGAACAGTGCGGGCAGTGAAACGTTTTTGAGCGATATTGCGATGAACTTTCGACCGCTGCTATATGGTTTTTGTCTGCAGATTGTTTTTTCAGAGAAGTTCGAGAAATCCGCGGTGGTGCAGGATACGCAGACAGGTGTGGCGGCGCGGGGGGACTTGGATTTTGCAAAGCGGTTTCAGGAGTTTGGATTGACGAAGCGTGAGCTTGAGATTGCAGGGCTGGTTGCGGAGGGGAAATCCAACGGGGAAATCGCGCAGATGCTGTATATTTCTGAAACAACAGTGAAAAAACATGTTTCTAATATTTTTGAAAAGACAGGGATTGGCAGGCGTGAGGAGCTGATGCGGATTGCGCTTGGCGGAGAGAAGCACTGAATTGAGCAGGGAAATTTTCCCTGCTCTTATTAAATACCAAAATGATTTCGCCAGTTCTGTTTTCGAAAGCACCAGGGTTTCAAGGATGATGGTGTTATTCAGTACCACTTTTCATAACCGCCTGCGGGACACGTGCGAATGTAATTCTGAAAGGAATTAGGAAGGTCCTGTAAACAATTCAAGGGAATCAATATATTTACAGAAAATTTAAAATAAACAGTATAAAACAGTTGACAACAGTAATAGACTGTTATATACTGTTTGTATCGATGGAAATGTGAAAAAGTAAATTTTTCAGATGACAAATTTGTACAAGGGCACAAATTCGCATACTTTGGTAGCTGGAGGAATTCTATGAATTTGATTATCAATCACAATGCCATGCAGCCGATTTACGAGCAGATTGTGGAGAGGATTAAGGATAAAATCGTACATGGCGAGCTTTTGGAGGAGACGATGCTGCCGTCGGTGAGGACTTTAGCGAAGGATTTAAAGGTCAGCGCGCTGACAGTGAAAAAGGCGTATGACCAGCTTGAAGCAGAGGGTTTTATCGTCACGGTGCATGGAAAGGGAAGTTTTGTGACATGCGCAAATCAGGCGCAGATTTTGGAGGAGAGCAAAAAGGAAGTGGAGGCGGAGTTTGAGGGCGCGATTCGAAAGGCTCGCAGCTGCGGACTGGGGGATGATGACATTCGGGAGATGTTTGAGATTGTTCTTACAGACGGTTAGTGTTTGTCGGCTATAAAAATTGCAGCAATTGCAGAGACAGCAAAACACAGACTGCCGAGTCTGCGTTTCCTGATAAAAAAGAAATAAAATGACAGGTTTTCATAAGAACGGGGGATTATTATGGTAAAATTGGAAAATGTAAAAAAACAATATAAAGATTTTAGTTTGGACTGTTCCTTTGAGATACCGACGGGACAGGTGACAGGGATTATCGGAAGAAATGGGGCAGGAAAAACGACGGCATTCAAGGCAATGCTTGGACTGATAAAAATTGACGGCGGAACGGTGGAGTTGTTTGGGAAAAATATACGTGACCTGACGGTGAAGGACAGGGAACGGATTGGCGTGGTGCTTGCGGATTCGGGATTTGGCGGGTATCTGACGATAAAGGATTATGTGCCGATGCTTGACGCGATGTATCATGATTTTTCGAAGGAAACATTCGTGTCGGAGTGTGAGCGCATGGGTTTGCCGCTGAAGAAAAAAATCAAGGAATTTTCGACGGGAATGAAACGCAAGCTGCAAATTCTGACAGCACTGTCACATAATGCGGATTTGCTGGTGCTCGACGAGCCGACGGCGGGACTTGACGTAATCGTGCGCGATGAAATTTTGGAAATGTTACAGGAATATATGAAAACGGAGGAGCGCAGTATCCTTATCAGTTCCCATATTTCAAGCGACTTGGAGGGGATTTGCGACGACGTATACATGATTGATAAAGGCAGAATTGTCATGCATGAGGATACGGATGTGATTTTGGGCAGCTATGGGTTGATTAAAGCGACACGCAGTCAGTTTGAGAAGCTTGACAAGACGTATATTATAGATAGCTTTGAGGAGCAGTTTGGGTATAACTGCATCACAAATCAGAAGCAGTTTTATGTGGAAAATTACCCTGATGTTGTGGTTGAGAATTGCGGTTTGGATTTGATGATGCGTATTCAAAACAATAAGAAACACTAGTGTTTCTTATTGTTTAAGAGAATGGAACACCATAAATGGCATTCCATTCTCTGCATAACTTGACGGTTGTTGTAAAAAGACATCTTATTTTGGAGGATTTTCGATATGAAGGGTTTACTGATAAAAGATTTGAAGCTGATAAAAACACGCGGAATTTTTATCCTGTTTGTAGTTGCGGCGTATGCAGTGCTGCAATTGGGTGCAGGAAACAGTGAAATGAGTGTCGGACTTACGACATTGATTCTTTCGATTTTTTCGATTACATCAATCACATATGACGAGTACGATAACGGAATGCCGTTTTTGTTTACGCTGCCGATTACGCGCAGGGAATATGTGCGGGAAAAATATGTTTTTGGATTTGCGCTTGCGACGATAACGTGGGTGGTTATGAGTATAATCTGCTTTTCCTTTGAGTACTTTGTGTGGACGAAATCCGTAAATGCTTTGCCGGAAAAACTGGCTTTTACGGTGGCGTATCTGTTGGTGGTTTATTTTATGGTGGCATTTGAAATCGCAATGAAATTGAAGTTTGCGGAGCGTAGCGGGCTTGCGGCAATGATTATTATGGCAGTTATGGGCGCGCTGATTGTGTTGGTTTACTCGACGTTTGATTTGGGTACAAAGCTGGTAGACGCAAAGTTTTTGGAGGTGAAGCTGTTCATCGGAATGGCAGCCGTTTTTGCGGCAATGATTTATGGGTTTTACCGTTGGTCGGTTCGGATTATGGAGATGCGGGAGTTGTAATTATTATAGTACTTGCCGTTGAAATGGTTTATAATACCTGTAACCTGTTATAAAGAGACAACTACAACAATGAGGGGATTCGTATGAAAGAAGTTGCCGGTTATTATGATGGTAATTCAGTACAGCTTTTGGAAGCGGTTACGGTTTTCTCCGCTCCAGTAACAGGTAAAAATTCGTGCCTCCTTATTATTTTTCTGCAAATGTTAAATTGCGTTGCTTGTGGCAACGGGCAGCTTCGCCTACAATAAGGGTGAAAATCGAAAGGAGGCTATCACGAATGCTCAACGAAAATATTAAAACAATCAGAAAATCAAATGGACTTTCACAACAAGAGCTTGCTGTCAAGCTGAATGTTGTGCGGCAGACTGTTTCGAAATGGGAACAAGGACTGTCAGTTCCCGACTCTGATATGTTAATTTCCTTATCGGAAGCGCTTGAAACACCCGTAAGTACGCTGTTGGAGAAACTGTTGTCAAAACGGAAGATGATACGTTAAAAGCCATTTCAGAAAAACTGGAGGTGATAAACCTGCAACTGGCACAAAGGAAAACCACGAGAAGAAAAATGATTCAGTGGTCGCTTATTTCATTATGCGCAATCATAGTAATTCTTTTTGTAATCTTACTGAAGTTAGAAAGCCCTTACTTGGGGTGGAATTATAGTGATCCCGAAACCGCTGTCTTTGGAGTGGCATTTCACTCATTGGAATGGCTGTTTGTCAGAATAGCGCCGATTATCCTTATTGGTGCAACCATTGGAATTTTCTTAACATGGAAGAAAGAATAAAAGGGTCTTACTTTTGGGGAACAGTTCGGGCTTTAAGATTTTAAAACGGATTGACTAATATCAGAAATAGGGTATTATATTATTAATGGTAAGCTTTACCACAAAGAGGGCTGTCAAAAGCGTTAGAAGCGCTAATGGAATTACTACACTAATGGTTATGTGGAAACGCATAGCCATTTTTCACGAGGAGATGAATTTCACGGTTTTTCCATGTTATGATATTGAAACAGAAAAAATAGCGTATAATTAAAAACACCAACAAACGTATATTTGGAGCAAAGCAACAAAAGGCGGCAATTACATAAACGTAGAAGAATTATTGAGGGCAATCAGCCGATATGGGTGGAAGGCGACGAGCTTGGCAAGGACGAATGGGTAATGTGGAGGTTGCTTCTCGCACCAGGTTTCCGATGAGGAAATCGCGAAACTGGAGAATGCCTTGGATGGGAAAGCTATCTGAGGATAAGCAAGTGCGCTGAATATGTTTCCTATTCTTGGCAGGGTGATGCAGGAGGATACTGATGTGAGCCAGTTTATGATGTGTAAATCAAAATCTGATTTAAAGCAATATGGAGGAAAGCAAATTAATTATGAAAAGGAAAATAGAGGACTATATCAATCCGCATTAAATAAGCATTATCCAAACGCAGAATATTCTGACATTTGGGTAATAGAAGGCATTCATGATTTATGCAATGAGGTATTGGATTATAATAGATTTATAAGTTCGGACTTATATCATATCTTGAATGAGTTATATGATTTATGTGAATGGATAATCATGTGGTACGGGGGAGAATTTGACAATTTGCAAGAAGTATGTACAAAAGAGGAATTGATGGATATTGTTAAGCATTGTATCGGAGCTCCTTGTTGTGAGATTTATGTCAGGGCAAAATGATTATCAGCAATGAACCAAAATCAGGATTTGAAAAGTGTGAAAATGAGGATAGGAGAAAGAGGCATGGACAAAGAACAGTATTTTGCAAAAAAACGGGCAGAATATAAGGAATTTATTCTCGACAAAATCAATATGCGTTCCGGGCAGTTTGGGGACTTTGGTGATTTGGAAACGAGAAGTATGTATCTTATCAGTATGCAGCCCTTGTATTTTAACCCCTCGGAATTTCAGGAAGGATTTTATGACGCAGTCCGCGGGCAGGACTGGCTCGTGGACGCTTTGCGCAACGGCGCGGAAGGGGAGCAGCATTGAATCAAAAAGGTCATTATGCATGGGACTGCATCGGGGAATTGGCTGGGAAGCGGTTGTTGAATATGGACGAAAAAGCGGCAGTGTGTAGGAAAATCAGATCTTCCATGTACAAGCCTTCTTTTGCTGTCACAATTGCGGTAAAAATCATGCCGTTTCTCGCAGTGCTGACCGTTCTCGTCGGAATGAAATACATTTTGGAAGGCGCGTCCACATTGACCGTTGCGTGTGGTGTTGTCATTTTTTTGAGTTCGGTCATTTATATCGCGTCCGCATTGTTCTTTTATCTTGTAAAGGAAATATGGGTATACGACAGGTGGAAGACGCAGGAAAAAGAGGTTATGAAAAAAGACGTGTACCGCGTGCCTGTCACGATTGGGGAAACCTTTCGGGCAGGCGGTAAAAAGAAACACTACTATGCAACGCTCAAATATACGCAGGACGAGGACTTTCTTGATACCTATCAAATTACGGAATATTTATATAATCATATAAATGAGAAAACGCCATATTGCTGTTATTACGAAGGCAAACCCGAAAAGTACAATGCGGGAAAGTATAAATTGTTTTTTATTTCTGCGGGCAACGAATTAGAAGAATAAATTACTACGGACTTCGCAGTAAATGTGAAGACCTGTCTGAACAGGAACAAATGCTGTGCCTTATGGCGGCAGGGCGTTTGCGCAGGGGCTTTTACTACCCCTGCGTCTTCACATCATTATGCTTAATATACACCACACTCAGCAAATAAAACAGCAGTATAAAAATGACCGAAGAAGTCAAAAACAGTTCATAATTCAACGCCCTGTCCGGATTGTTTGCGCGCAGTCCAATACTCAGCAAACCGTAAGGCAATGCATACTCGAACCCTTTTGCAGTGATAACCAGCCCCGCGACGCCGCCGACCAGTCCCAACCCGATTGGAACAGCGAAGCTTCGAATAATAAGTGACAAAAACAACTGAACCGCACAAACCGAAACGCTGCCGATAAACCCAAAGAACAGCCAGTCCGCGAGCTCCGCAGGAATCGGCGCAGTAATGCCCGCACACCGTCCGCAGACAATAAACACACCGCCAAGCCACAGCATGGTAAGCAGCGAAACACCTGCGCAGACTGCCAGCTTGTTCCACACAATCCGATACGCCGGGGAATGCGTCAAAATCATGTTCCAGTTCGAGCCGTTATGCTCCAAACGCCACAGATAACTTGCGTAAACGCCAAGCAAAGGCGGCATGAAAATATAGCAGAGAAACAGCGAAACCTGCGTCCACAGCGAGTACCATCCACTCGTTAAAATCTCAAGGTTGTTCAGAAAATTCGCCGTCCCAATCAATGCGGAAATCAGCGGAAGAACGAGGAACGCAAGCCATATCGGAGTGCGTTTTATCTTTATCAGTTCCGTTGGAAGAAGCGGAATCCGCACAGGCTTTTGCGATACCAAAACCGCATTTCGTTTGCCGAAAATACCCTGAAAATGATAGCCGTCCGTGTCCATGTTTTTGAACAATAGCCATCCGCCGACTGTCAGAACAATAAACCACACCGCGATAAACCATACTGCACCGTTATCCTGCCGCATATAATAAAATCCGACAAGCTTTCGCGTTTCCGCATTCCAGTCCATGCCTACAAACATCGCCGCGCCGTAGTGTCCCCACGGTATAATACACCGCAAAATCGGGCACTGCGGAAGAAACATCAGAAACAGTCCCGCCATACTTCCGCAAAGCCCCACGCAGAGCGCAACCGCCTGATTTGAGAACACTATGGAGATAATCATTTGCAGCAGATACAAATTGAAGCTGATGACAAGCGTCTGCACAAAAAACAAGCCAAGAGCCCACCAATCGGGTGTCCCTGCAAATCCAAACAGCGTTCCGAGCACGAGAAATCCGAACACTTCCGCAAGGGAAAAGAGCAAAACGGCGCAAAAACCGTATAGTGTTTTTGCAAGAAACAGCGCGCGCCTGCTTTGCATGGTCTCAAGCTGTTTCCACATATTACCTTTATGCTCCATATCAATTATCCTGCTTGCAAGTACTGCAATTGCTGTCGGAATCAAAATTGCGTTGAGCAGCGGTGTATAGTAAAGCACATCCATCCAACCGTATTGGATATGGCTGTTACCGTTGCTGCCCGTGTAGGAGTGCCCAAGCCATATCATAAGGAAGAAAAACAGTGCGGTGGGAACAAGCCAAATGCCGCGCCGTTTTGTTTTTCGCAATTCTATTGATAAATAATTCACAGACTTTCACCGCCTTCCGTCAGCTTCAGAAAGACTTCCTCAAGCCCGTCGCCCTGTGCCTCAAGCGTCGCCATTGTTCCCTGAAAAACAAGCTTCCCGTGATGAATAATGCCGACCATGTCCGCCATCTGCTCCATCTCGCTTAAAAGATGACTGGATACGATGACCGTCATTTGGTGCGTCGTTGGAAGGTCCTTGATCAATTCGCGCATTTCCTGTATACCCGCGGGATCCAGTCCGTTTGTCGGTTCGTCCAAAATCAGCACGCGTGGGTTACCAAGCAATGCCATTGCAATTCCGAGCCGCTGTTTCATGCCGAGCGAGTATTGCTTGACCTTTTTGTCTTTCTGCTTATAAAGGCGTACGGTGTTCAGCGCTTTTTCAATTTCCGCGGCGGGAACTTTTTTGAGTTTTGCAATAATCTGTAGGTTTTCCAGTCCCGTCAGATGCCCGTAATAACTTGGATTTTCAATCAGGCTCCCCGTGTGGGCAAGAATGGACAGGCGGTTTTGCTCCGTCATTTTCTGTCCAAAAAAAGTGATTGTGCCGTTTGTCGGCTTAAGCAGCCCGAGCAGCAGTTTTAATGTCGTCGTCTTGCCCGCGCCGTTCGGACCAAGAAAGCCGTAGACGCAGCCCTCGGGAATTGCCAGGTCAAGATTGCTGACGCGCATAGCTGCGCCGCTGCCTTTAGTAAGGTTTTTCGTTTCAATAATGCTCATGGTGGTTTCGTCCTTTCTGTTAGAATAACAGCAAATTTTGATTGCTTTCAACAGAAATCATAAAACCGTTATATTAAAGGAACATGAATGTTACCTTATAATTACCTTAATTTTTTTAAAAATAAATGCGAATGCCGATAATCCGTATTATAATGAATACAAACCAATATAAATGCAAATTGAACAACAGAAGGAAGGTGTGGAAACATGACACTATATGACAGCAAAATACTTTTGGTCGACGACGAGGCGCCGCTTTTGAAAATGGTAAAAGACCTGCTTAAAAACGACGGTTTTTGGCATGTGGACACAGCGGCAGACAGTGCGCAGGCAATAGCGCGAATTGAAAAAAATGAATACCATCTGCTGATTTTGGATGTCATGCTACCCGATGGCGACGGCTTTCACCTGTTTGAAGATATGAAGAAAATAAAAGGAAATGACATCTGTGTCATATTTCTCTCGGCGCGCGATGAAGACAGGGCAAGGCTGCGCGGACTGGGACTTGGCGCGGACGATTACGTGACCAAGCCGTTCCTTCCCGAAGAATTGCTGCTCAGGATTAAATCCGTCTTAAAACGCACTTATCATATCGATGCCGAAAACGCGGCGGACAAAATCGGAAAAGCCACCGTCGATTGGAATGCAGGCACAATCAATGTGGGAGAGGAAAGTTATGCACTCACGGCAAAAGAGTACGTACTTTTGAAAAAACTATGCGAAAATAAAGGGCGCATTTTGTCCATTAACACGCTCTGCGATACGCTTTGGCCCGACGGCAGCTATGGTTATGAAAATTCCCTGATGGTGCATATCAGACATCTGCGCGAGAAAATTGAGGAAAATCCGTCCAAACCCGCGCATTTGCTCAATATCAGGGGTTTAGGATACAAGCTGAAGGATTAAAAGCGAAAGGTGCATGGTTAGAAACGTGAAAAAACTCGAAAGCAATATTTACAATATTATAAAATACATTGTACTGACAATCGGAACACTGTTTTTTCTGCTTATTGCGGACATTTTTGTACTTGCATATATACAGGCAAAAGACAGTATAGCAAATGTATATGTTGAATATGTTGCAAGCGGTCTTGAAAAAAATACGGATGAAAACGGAATAAACCATTATGATTTGACGCAGGAACACAAGGATTATGTGGATGAGCATAACGGATTTGTGTTTTTGCTGGACAACGACGGTACTGTGCTGTGGGAGTATTGTATGCCAAAGGAGCTGCCGCGGCAGTACACAATAGCAGACGCGGTGAAATTTTCGCGGTATTATCTGCAGGATTATCCCGTCTACACGCATATCACGGATAACGGAATTGTAGTCTTCGGGACGGAAAAAGGAAAGACATGGAAATACACATTGACCTATCAGGGAGCAACCGTTGTAACATATATTTACGCTTTGCCAAGCATGTTAATCGTAAATATAGCGGTACTAATTGCCACCCTGGTTGTTACGGTAAAACAGGATCACCGCAGGCGTGAAAAGGAGCGCACGACATGGATTGCCGGCGTGTCACACGACATCCGCACACCACTGTCCTTGGTGATAGGTTACGCCGACGAAATTTTGCATATTGCACAGGACGCCGACAAAACCATGATGCAGGAAAATATGACACATGTGTCAGAAAATGAAGGCGGCATTTTTCGCCGTGCACAGGCGATAGAGGAACAGGCGGTGCGCATTAAAAACTTAGTCACCAACCTGAATACAGAAAATAAGCTTACTTATGGAATGGGAAGCTGGAAAAAGGAACCGGTTTTGCTGCCCGCAGTTATCCGTGATACAATCTGCGAAATCCTGAATCGAAATATGGACGAAAAATATGACATACGTGTCAGTATTTCCGAAGAATTGGAGCAGCTGTCCGTCAAAGGCGATAAGGAGCTGATAAAACGGATGATTGAAAATTTGGTGAACAATTCCATTATTCACAATCCGCAGGGCTGCAAAATTGCGGTATCCCTTACGAAAAAGCAGTCTCCCACGTTTAGGAAATACATATTGGAATTGTCCGACAACGGCTGCGGCGCAAGCGGGGAACAGCTGAGGCGTTTCAATGCAAAGATAAAATCAAACAAACTTCCTGAGCACGGACTCGGTATCCGCCTTGTGCGGCAGATTGCGGCGTTTCATCATTGGCGCGTGCGATTCGACAAGGGAGAGAGCGGGGGATTTTGCTGCCGGATAAGTTTGTAAAAATTGGAATAAAACAGTAGGTCGTTAAAAACGCGTAAAAACAATCATAGTATTTCTCCAAATCCTATGCTATACTAAATTTAAAAGAATAAAATTTACCGTGAAACGAATACAGTCTGTCTGCACGTTTTACGGTATTTTTGTGGGGAAAAAGGAGCAAAGCACATATGAAGATTGTAGTCTGCGACGACGACGAGGAGGATTTGGCAAAGATTGAAAGGCTGCTGACAAGTTACAGGCAAGCCAATTCAAATATAAGACTTGACACAGAGAAGTTCTTAGATGCCGAAACACTTTATCGGAAAATACAAACAGAAGACCTGGCAGACATTTATATATTAGACATGATTATGTCAAAAAAGACGGGGATTGATATTGGGAGCGAAATCCGGCGTACCGGCAGGGAAAGCGTTATTGTCTATATTACTTCGTCGGACGATTTCGCATTTGAGGCATATGGGGTGCGTGCCATACGCTATCTCCTGAAGCCGGTCAGTGAAGAGCGGTTTTTTGAGGCGCTTGATTATGCGCTGTCCCTTACCAAAATGGAAAAGGAGCCTATCTATTCGGTAAAGACAAAAAACGGGCTTGTGGCAGTGCCATATTCTAAAATTGAGTATATTGAAAATTATTCCCGTGTACTGAACATTTGGCTGATGGATGGTGAATTAATTAAGAGCATTTTTATTAGAAAATCGTTTAATGAGGAAATTAAGGAAATCGCAGAAGATAAGAATTTTATACAGGTTCACAAATCCTTTTTGATTAATATGTGCTATGTTAAAAAATTAACACAAAAAACTGTACTGATGGAAAGCGGAAAAAGTATTCCGGTTAGCAAAAACAGGGCGGCAGATGTTAAGAAGGAATATCTTCTTTTTGTTACGGAATATTACAGGTAGGAGGCGCAAACAGTGTATTATAAAAATATGTACTATATGATAAGCCATATTTTCCTGATGCTGTTTCTGTACCTGTTTATTGCGTGCCGCTATTCCAGGAAGAAGACGGCGCTTATCTGTGTGCTTGCCTTTGTTGCATTGTGCGTAACGGACTGCATGAAATTGAACGCGTTTCCGGACAGTGACGGGTGTTATACATTTGTGACAATTTTTCAAATATTCGTGGTACAGTTTACGGGACTTTTTCTGTCGCAAAAAAGGGACAGTAAGGCGCTTTTTGCAGGTCTGAGCGCCTCCAATTATGTGATTATAGGAAGCGTTGCCGCGACTGTGTTTGACATTTGGACAGGTAATGCGGCTGTTTCTTTGGCTGGAAGCTTTGCGGTTCATGCCGGTATTTTGTTTATTTTGTATCGGAGAACCCGGGAGATTTGGCTGAAATTTCAATTTAAGGAATCCGTTAAAAACTGGTGGGAGCTGTGCCTGATTCCGGTACTTTTTTATTGCAGTTTTTCTTATTTTGCGTTTTTTCCAAACACGCTTTATGAGATTCCGGAAAATATGATTGGCGTTCTCGTGCTGATTGCGACTATGCTGACGTCGTATGTGGTTGCGTTCCGGTATGTGGAGAGTGAATCCGACCGGGCGGATACCTATTGGAAAAACGTGATGTTTGAAGCGTATATTAAGGGATTGGAAAACCAGTATTATTCAGTGGAGCAGTCGGAGAAAAATCTGCGCATTCTGCGGCATGACATGCGTCACTATTCCAATATGATTGATGCATTTTTGGAGCAGGGGGAGTATGACGAGATTAAGCGTGTGACGGCGCATATCAATACAGTTGCGGGCGAGAATAAAATCAAAAAGTATTGCGAGAATTTGATTGTGAATACCATCCTTTCCCATGTGATGGAAGAGGCGGATTCCTTGAATGTTGTGGTGCGGGGGGATATTGTCGTCGCAAAAGAAATTCCAGTTAACGGTTATGAGTTTGCGCTGGTGCTTGCCAATCTTTTTGAGAATGCGTTGGATTGTGTTAAGGGCTTTGAGAATGAGCGGAAATTTGTGGACGTGAAAATCCGATGTGAGGATGACCACTTGCTGATTCAGATGAAAAACGAATATGATGCGGAGATTGTCTTTGACTCCTATACGGGTTTGCCAAAGAGCAGAAAGGGAGGAAATCACGGTTGGGGAATGCAGAGCGTTCAGGCATTTTCGGATAAAATTGGCGGAGATATCAGTTGTTATTGTGAGGGAACGATGTTTTGTATAATGCTGTTTGCGAAATTTTAGCCTTTTTTGCGAAGAAAATGACATTATAACGTGCATTTGGGTATGATATAATAGAAAAGGGATTATTTTAGAACCCCCTTCTAAACCATCTCTGGAAGAATGCCCGAATAGGGCATTCTTCCCCGTATAAGAAGAGACAGGTCTTGGAAAGAATGAGGGACTTATATGCAAAAAACATTTATCAAATATACAGTTGCAATTGTGACGTCCGCAATTCTTTTAATACTTTTTATCAATTTTCTGCTTAGCAGGCGTACGCTTGAAAATCAGCAATTTAATACATTTCACACAAAAATAGAACAGGTTATCCATACATTGGAAAACAATCGTATGGAGCTTGCGTTAATCAAGGAAAATTTAGATGAGGATTACTTAATCAGAGCGCGTGCGGCAGCCTATGTGATGGACCGGCAGGAGGAGATTGTCACGGACGTACCGCAGATGCAGTATTTGGCAAGGCTTTTGAATGTGGATGAACTGCACGTCATTGACGAAAACGGCATTATTGCGTATGGTTCGGTTTCCGAATATATTGGGATTGATATGGCAGATCATGAACAGACGAGTCCTTTTCTTGACCTTTTGGAAAGCGAAGAGGAGGATGCCTATTTGATTCAGGAGCCGCAGCCGAATGCAGCAGAAGACAAAGTAATGCAGTATGTGGGTGTTGCGAGAAAGAGCCAAAAAGGTGTTGTTCAGGTTGGATTTGTGCCGGAGCGCCAACTGGAGGCGCAGTCGAGGAACACGTATGATTATATTTTCTCAAGGTTTCCGATGGACGTGGACGAGGAGCTTTTTGTGCTTGACCGTTCTACAGGGGAAGTTTTGGGACATTCCGGAAGTATGGAGCAGGCGTTTACGGAAGAATGCTATCAGCTGGAGTCCCTTTTGCAGTGCATGAAAGGGGCGTATCAGAAAGGAGCAGATGGCAGAAAACGGTATGTGGTGAGCCGAAGCTATGATGATGTGCTGATATGCGCCGCGCTTCCGGCAGATGTGATGTTTCGGAAACTGTTGGAAAATACGTTTCACACATTGATTTATCTGCTGTTTGTCGAGGCGGCGGTTATTTTGCTTTTGTACTGCCTTGTAAAATGGAAAGTAACGGACGGGATACATCATATTTTGGAGAACCTCTCATCAATAACGGACGGGAATCTTGACACGACGGTGGAGGTTGGCGGCAACCGCGAGTTTGAGAAATTAAGCGGCGGCATTAATACAATGGTAAAGAGCATTATCAACCTGTCCGACCGGATTTCTGCCATTATTGACATCAGCGGAATTCCGCTGGCGGCGTATGAATACGGCAGCGGAGAAGAACATGTGTTTGCGACGTCGGGAATTGGAAAGCTGCTGGAAATTCCCACAGAGAAGGTTACGGAGCTTTGCCGTAATGCGGATGCGTTTGACCGCTATATGTGTTGGATTACGCGGGATGCCGTGGAGGGTGAGGAGGACGTTTACCGGATTAATGACATGAAATATATCCGCATTCATATGTCTGAGTCGCAGAAGCGTAAGCTTGGCGTTATCACGGACGTAACGACGGATATGATGGAAAAGAGCCGCATGCGCTACGAAAATACGCATGATGCGTTGACAAGACTTTATAAATACCGTCATTTTCAGCAGCTGGCACAGGAACGGTTGGAGAAGATGCAGCCGGAAAAAGTCTGTGCGGTTGTCATGCTGGATTTGGATTATTTTAAGGGAATTAACGACACGTACGGGCATGATGTCGGAGACCGCTATCTTCAGAGCTTTGCCGCTGTTCTGAACGCGATGCCGCAGGAGCATTTTCTGACGGCAAGGCGTTCCGGAGACGAGTTTTGCATGATGATTTATGATTGTGACGGCAGGGCGGATGTCGCTGCATATTTAGATGAATTTTACAGAAGGCTTGGTGAAAACATAGTTGTGCTGTCGGATACGGAGGAGCGCATTATCAGCGCATCCGCCGGATTTGCGTGGACTGCGGATGCGAACGAGGAGCTGTCTGCACTTTTAAGCCGCGCGGACGAAGCGCTTTATGAGGTGAAGAAAACAACCAAAGGGACATATGGGGAGTATTGAGGCGATTAAGGAATGAAAGGAGATTAGCCTTACCGACAGACTAAGAATGGAACATGAGCAGCGCCTAAAGGCAAAACGGGATCGCGAGGCGGAGGACGAATTTGTGTTTGAACAGGGTATAGAGAAAGGAATAAAAGCCTCAATTAATATCATGCGCAGAGGCGGATACACGGAAGATCGGATTATAGAGGAGCTTAGGAAAGAATACAACCTCACTTACGAACAGTCATTGGAAAAACTACGCTAAAAATAGAAGATTGGACGGGCGGATTTGACATTACTATGACAGTTCCGTCATGGCGGTTATAAGTCGTTCCTCTGCAGAGTGAAAAAGTTTCATTTACCCAAACAAGTTTATATGCTATAATATTATAATAAATTGGGAAAAATAGTATGTAAATACAACGCAAAAGAAAGGAAAAAAGATTATGAATAACAAAGCAATGTATAAGCTGACCTATGGTTTGTTTATCCTGACGGCAAGAGACGGCGACAAAGACAACGGATGCATTGTAAATACGGTAACGCAGGTAACAACAGAGCCGAACCGGATTGCCGTAGCAGTAAATAAGCAGAATTATACGCATGACATGATAGTGAAAACAGGTGTTTTTAACGTGTCGGTTCTGACCGAGAATTCAAAGTTTGACACCTACAAACACTGGGGTTTTCAGAGCGGTAAGGATGTCGACAAGACAGAAGCGATTACCTACCAAAGAGCGGGGAACGGCGTGATTTATTTGGCGGAGGAAACAAATGCCTATATTTGCGCAAAAGTAATTTCCGCGACTGATTTGGGCACGCATACGCTCTTTTTGGCGGACGTGACGGATTGCGAAGTCCTTGCGGAAGAAGAGTCCGTGACTTACAGTTATTATCAGAAAAATATCAAGACTGCGCCTGCGGATAAGAAAAAAGGATTTATCTGTGTTGTGTGCGGTTATGTGTACGAGGGTGACACGCTTCCTGATGACTTTATCTGCCCGTGGTGCAAACATCCCGCGTCGGATTTTAAACCAATCAGCTAAAAAGACAGCTATATTACAAAAGGGGCAAATCAGCCCCTTTTATTACTTTATAGGAAATTACGTCCTATAAAGTAAAAAACCCTCCGGGGGATGCGCAGCCCCATGCAAAGGAAGTATGCCACTAAAGCGGCGCATGGGGCGCGCGGCGAGTAGTGGAGAAGATCGTTCCCCTACTTGATTATAAAAATAAACAAGGAATGATAGCAAAGGAGAATTTGGAAATGAAAATCGCCGACATGCACTGTGACACAATATCAGAACTATGGGATCGAAAAGGCGGCGGCAAATCGTCGAAACCAGCCGAAATCAGCCCTTATACAGATAGTTTGCGTGCAAATAATCTGCACATTGACCTTCAAAAAATGAAACAGGCAGGCTATACACTGCAAAATTTTGCCATGTACATAAATCTCAAAAAAGACCTTGACCCGTTTGCATACGTGCTTGCACTCATCGACCTGTTTGACGCGGAAATGGAACAAAACAAAAATGACATTCGTGTCATAAAAACATATGAGGAAATAACGCAAAACGAACGTAACGGAAAAATATCCGCATTTCTGAGCATTGAAGAAGGCGGATGCTGCAAGGGAAAAATTGAGAATCTTGAGACGCTTTACGCGCGCGGCGCCCGCATGATGACGCTGACATGGAACTATCCAAACGAGTTAGCCAATCCGAATCTCTGTCAGGATAAAACGGATCCAAACGGATTTCCGCTGTTTGACGGTACAAAAGGCTTGACGAAAACCGGATTTGAATTTGCGCAGCGAATGGAGGAGCTTGGTATTATTATCGACGTGTCCCATCTGTCCGACGCAGGTTTTTGGCAAATTGCCGACTGCACGAAAAAGCCCTTTGTGGCAAGCCACTCCAATGCGCGTGCGCTTTGCGGACACGCAAGAAACCTTACGGATGACATGATTAGGACCATCGCGGAGCGCGGCGGCGTAATCGGACTGAATTATTACGGCTGTTTTTTAAACGCAGAATACGACAACGCATCGACAGCCGCGCGCATTGCCGAACACGCGCGCCATATTGTAAAAACCGGCGGCAGCGAGTGCCTGGGTCTTGGCTCGGATTTTGACGGCATTGACGGTACATTGGAGATTGCAGACTGTTCACAGATGTATAAGCTGTTTGACGCACTGGAAGCAGCGGGCTTTTCGCAGAGCGAAATTGAGAAAATCGCATATAAAAACGTTCTGAACGTATACAAAGAGCTGCTATAGCGCGTTCCGTCCGAAACCACCCTCAAATTTACCGCCGAATTTGAAAAATATGGGTGAATATTATTGACTAATATGATATACTCAAGGAAAGCCCGCAACCATAAGAGGGCATATAAATCAGCAATTTCCTGAATGTATGTTTGGGGAATAGAAATGAGGAACAACATGATTTCAGTAAAGACAATAGACAACGAGTTAGTGTTTACTTTATTTACTAACAGCAGCAGTTACCAAATGAAAGCAGATAAATATGGAGTCCTGCTTCATTTATATTACGGAAGACCCATAATCAACGGTGATAACCTGTCAGATTTAATTTTCTTAAGCGATATGGGTTTTTCCGGAAATCCCCCCTGTGCAGGAAAGGACCGCACATACTCGCTCGATACGCTTCCGCAGGAGGTTTCCGGTTTTGGTATCGGCGATTACCGTGACAGCATGGTATCTCTTTTGCACGACGACGGAAGCCGCGCCGCGGAATTCCGGTATGACAGCTTTGAAATTGTTGACAGCTCCTACAAAATTGACGGTATGCCCGCACTTTATGACACGAGTGTCACAAAAGGCGAAACGCTGATTATTACAATGCGTGAAGCGGCATCGGACATCGTGCTCAAACTCTATTACGGCGTATACGAAAAAGAAAACGTGATTACAAGAGCGGCAAAAATCATCAACAAGGGTACCCGCCGCGTTTTTGTGGAAAAGCTGCTGTCCATGAACATGGATATGCTGTTTTTTGACCCTGATATAATTTATTTTACAGGCAGACATGCCTTTGAGCGCGCGCCTGAGCGCGTTCCCGTAAAGCATGCCAAGGTTGAAATCGGCAGTGTTCGCGGTACGTCCAGCCACCAGTATAACCCTGCTTTTATTCTCTGCGACCATGACGCAAACGAGGAACAGGGAAACTGCTACGGATTCTGCCTTGCCTATAGCGGAAATTTTGTAGGCGCAGCGCAAAAAGACCAAAAAAATCAGGTGCGTGTGCAGATGGGAATTCATCCCGAAGGTTTTCACTATCTGTTGGAGCAGGATGAAGAGCTGATGACGCCGCAGGTTATTATGAGTTTTTCCGGCAGCGGACTGAGCACGCTTTCGCAGCAGTACCACGACATACTGAGAGAGAACATGTGCCGCGGAAAGTATAAACATGAAAAGCGCCCCGTTCTGATTAACAACTGGGAGGCGACGTATTTTGATTTTGACAGAGAAAAACTGCATGACATAGCCCAACAGGCATCGGAGCTTGGCATCGAAATGCTTGTGCTCGACGACGGCTGGTTCGGAAAGCGCGACGACGACTTCAGCGGTCTTGGCGACTGGTTTGTCAACGAGAAAAAACTGGGCGGAAGTCTGAAGGAGGTTGGCGAGCGCGTCAATGCGATGGGCATGAAATTCGGGCTTTGGTTTGAACCGGAGATGATTTCGGAGGACAGTGACCTTTACAGGGAACATCCCGAATGGGCGGTGGCAATTCCAAACCGTGAGCCGAACCGCGGAAGATACCAGCTTGCACTTGACATGAGCCGCGCTGACGTGCGTGATTATCTGTTGGAGAAAATGACCGACATTTTAAACAATGCGCCCATCATCTATGTAAAATGGGATTTAAACAGAAGTATCTGCGACATGTACAGCTATGCGTCAGCGCAGGAGCGCAGCGGCGAGCTGTATCATAAATACGTGCTCGGCGTCTACGATTTGTTAGAGCGGCTGCTTGAGCGGTTTCCGGATCTTCTGCTTGAGGGCTGCAGCGGCGGCGGCGGACGGTTTGACGCAGGAATGCTATATTATTCACCGCAGATATGGTGCAGCGACAACACGGATGCCATAAACCGCCTGAGCATTCAGTACGGAACAAGCTTCTTTTATCCGATAAGCAGTTTCGGTTCGCATGTTTCCGCGTGCCCGAATCATCAGACGGGACGCAGCGTACCGTTTCAGACAAGAGGCGATGTGGCAATGTCGGGAAGCTTTGGCTATGAGCTGGATTTGGGAAAAATCTCCGAAGAGGAAAAGGAGCAGGTTAAGGAGCAGGTCGCGCAGTTCCATAAGCTCTATGACCTCACGCACGAGGGCGATTATTACAGGCTGACTCCGCTTGAAAACGGTGACTGTATGGCGTGGGCGTTTGTGGCAAAGGATAAAAAAAGAGCGGCGCTTACGATTGTAAAAACGCAGAGCGAGGGAAACCCGCTTCCGACGCATGTCTATATGAAAGGCTTGCTTAGAAACAGACAGTATCGGTGCACCCTGAAAAATGACATGAGTGTCATAAAAACAGGTGCGGCGTTTATAAATGCAGGCATTACGATTCCGTGGATTATGATGCAGTATGAAAGCGTAATGGTTTTGTTCGAAGAGATATAAGAAGGGGAACAAAGAATGCATATACAGATACAATGCTGCGGTATTGTCCTGATGCTGGTGCTGTTCTATTTCTATATGCGCCAAAGACGAATATCGCTGGACACCCAAAAGGCGTTTTTAAATGTCTTTTGGGCAACACTGATCTGCATAACGGTTGATATACTTTCCATCGGCGCGATTGAATACCGCCATGTGCTGTCTGAGCCGTTTGCCAAATTTGTGGCAAAGACATACCTTGTGACACTGCTGGGTGTGGCGCTCAGCGCACTGTCTTATATGTGCGTGGATATTTACACCGTGCGGGAAATCTACCAAAAGCAAATGCGAAAGTACCGGATTATGACGCTAATCGGTGTGGCAGCAACCTATGCCGTGCCGCTGCACTACAGCTATACGAGTGACGGCGCGAATGTGAAATATACATATGGTCCCAGCGTTTATGTTACGTATGGTATGGCGTTGGTTTTCTTTATCACAATCCTTTGCCTGATGAAAAAGGAGAAGGCGAAAATCAATCCCCGGCGCAGGGAGGCAGTGTGCATTTGGCTTTTGGTTTGGGTCGTTGCGTCCCAAATTCAGTTTATGTATACGGAATTGCTGATTGTGGGGTATGGCGGTGCAATTGGCGTCATGGTGCTTTACCTGAAGCTGGAGAATCCTGAGACGAACGTTGACAGGAATTCCGGGCTGTTTAACAGCGGTGCGCTGTATTTGTATATGCGTCAGCTTTTTGCGAAAAAACAGGATTTTGCTGTTTTGGCTGTTGTTTTTGAAAATTCCGCTTATCAGAATGTATCGCTTGATAAAAGAGAGCGTATCCGAATGGAAATTGTGGAGTATCTGCAGAAAATCCCAGACGCATATGCATTCAAGAATGCGGAGGACGAATTTTTCGTCGTGTTTACGGATGTTGAAACCGCACAAATACGGGTGGAGGAAATCCGCAAACGCTTTCGGTCGGGCTGGGGAGCCTATAACGGCGATAATGTAACGCCGTGTTGGCTGTATCTGCCCCATGCGGATATTGTCAATCAGGCGGAAACAGTATTGCATTTAATCCGCTACATGCGGCGTGACGAAAAGACCTTTTCCGACAAAGATTTTCTGTGTATTGAAAAGGACTGCGTCGATAAAATACGCCGTGAGCGTGAAATTATCCATCTGATATTCGAGGCGATGGAAAATGACCGCGTGGAAGTGTTTTACCAGCCGATTTTTTCCACAACCGAGCAGCGTGTTACATCGGCGGAAGCGCTCGTGCGTATCCGTGGAAAAGACGGCGGCATTATACCGCCGGGCGTGTTTATTGATATTGCCGAGAAAAACGGTATGATTTTGAAGCTTGGCAGCATTGTATTTGGAAAGGTCTGTAATTTTATCAAGACACATCCGCTTGAGCAGTACGGAATGCATTATATTGAAGTGAATTTGTCCGTGGTGCAGTGCGGTTATGAGCATTTGGCGCAGGATTATATTGAAATTATGGAGCAGTATGGCGTAGATCCCAAATATATCAATTTGGAAATCACAGAGTCGGCGTCTACAAACGCCAAAAAAACATTGCTGGGTAACATGGAAAATCTGATAGATTACGGCGTACACTTTTCATTGGATGATTTTGGAACGGGTCAGTCGAATTTGAATTATATTGTGGATATGCCGGTGGATATTATCAAGTTTGACAGAAGCATGACGAACTCTTACTTTGAGAATGGAAAAGCAAAGCATGTTATGGAAGCGGCAATCCATATGATACACGGGATGAATTTGGAAATCGTGTCGGAGGGCGTTGAGACGAAAGAGCAGTATCAGACGATGGAAGATTTGGGGATTAGCCATATACAGGGATATTATTTCTCAAAGCCGCTGCCGCAGGAGGAGTTTGTGCGGTTTTTGGAGGACAGAATGTAAAAAACCGAGTGCCCGTGTGTATAAAAAGCAGCCGTCTATGCAGTAGTTGCACAGGCGGCTGCGTTATGTATGCTTTTATAAAGTTGAATAAATTGCCGCGATATGATCTGCTTTTTCGGGAAAATCCGCTTTGAGCGCCATTAAATACTGCAGGGAGCTGCCTTCATAAGGCTGAATATCACCCAACAGACCGACTTCATAGCAGTTGCGGATGACATTGATAATACAGTTCTCCGTGTGGTCCTCTTTGCAGTCCTTGCATTCCTTTAAAATATGTGCAATTGCTGTTTCCAGCTCAACGTTTTCAAATACTTTAAAATCCGTGGTGGGAATGTTGCGCACACCGCCTGGAACATTTTTTCTAGGAGCCTGCTTGTAATTCTCAACGCATCTTTTGGCATAACCGATAAGACAATGCGTTCCCTGACATTGACCGCAGACTTCCACTCCTCTGCAGCAGTTCTCCAAGTCCGTCGCAACTAAATCAGCATCCATTCCTTTCTTGTGTGTTTCTGACATAAAATCCTCCTCTAAGTAATATTAAGAAATTTATGCGGCGAAATCCACATTTGCGCCTCGCATATTCATTGCATCAAGTTGTTTTTGATTTTTCGTGTACGGATTATCTTCGTTTGTGTACTTTATCGAAGTCTTTGTGAGACCGCCTGAAACGTACGTACGACCGCACTCGGGACAAATCGAAGTCTGAATGGTAACGGATGCATTCATTACCTTGCCGTTGTCTTTGGCGGCTTTTTTGTACGCGTTGGAAACATGCTCGTTTTCATGTGCACGTACTTTGGCGGCAGCAGATTCCGGTGAAATATGAGTAGCCGCTTTAAATGATACATTGCCTTCATCAGATCCGTCCTGATATTTGCGGTTTTTGCAGGTTTCACAGTCCTCAGGGGAGGATTTCCGACCTGGTTTTTTTACTTCGTCAGGATTAGCGCTCTTATTTTCGTCATCTATTCCTGAAACCGCATTGACATTTTGCGCCTGTGAAGATTTTTTAACCGGATTTGTGTACATCGAATTGTAGGGCTGGTATCCCGAAATACTTCCTATTGTCATATAAAAACCTCCCTGTCATAATGTATTACAATAACGCTTCCTTGCGATTGTGTTGATATAAGCAGAGTATAGCATAGGGGAGACAGGAAAGGCAATAGTTTTTCGGGTGAAATTCGGGTAAATATAGCTTTAAAATATTTTGTAAACCTATTTCATTTTTGTGGAAAAAGCGGTATAATATTATCCAAAATGTGGAAAAACAGTATTATTTTAAATGTTGAAAATGATTATGAACTGATTTGAAGTCAGAAAGGGGAAATCAGATGTTTTACAGGGGATTGGCAATCTTATTATGCAGCTGTCTGATCGCAGGCAGCGTTCCGCAGACCGCGGCTGCGAAAGAATCTGTGCAAACGCATACAACGGGCACGGGGATTGTCACGTTAAATGAAGAAGGCGAAGAAGAGAAGAAAGAAGAGGATAAAAAGGACGAGGAACCAAAACCCGAGCCGGAACCGGAACCAAAGCCGGAGCCGGAACCCGAGCCAAAACCGGAACCCGAACCCGAACCAAAACCCGAGCCGCAGCCGACGCAGACAAAGACGGAGGAAAAACCGGAGGGCACAGATACGCCGCCGCAGACGGAAGCGCCGCCTGAAACATCAACACCGACACAGGCGCCGCCTGAAACGGAGGAAAGCCCGGAAGGACCGACGCAGACGCAGACACAGGGACCAACTGAAACAGAGACGCAGACCGAAACACAGGCGCCAACACAGACACAAACACAGACCGAAACAGAAGAGCGTCCGGAATCACCATCTCAGGTACAAACAGAAACACAGACGCAGACCGAAACGCAGACACAGTCGGAAGAAAAGTCGGAGCCGAAGTCTGAGGAGGAGAGCAAAAAACCGGAATCGAGCAAGGTTGAGGAATCGAAAAAAGAAAAGGAAAGCAAACCGGAAAAAACAAGTGTTGTGGAATCCTCATCCGCAGAGGAATCTTCGTCAGAAGAAAAAAGTTCCGAGTCCGAGGAAGACAGATTCAGCAAAACAGTAAAAAACGGACAGAGCACAGACATTACATTAAAATCAGCAGATACAAAAGAGCAGTTTTTCAAGTTCAAGGCACCAAGTGCAGGCTGGTATAATTTTTATGTTGAGGGTACGGATGTCGCAAACGTTAGAAATACAATTTATGACAGCATCAAAGAGAAAAATCAGATTAAGCAAAGAACGTATCAGGATAAAGTAAGATACCTTTTGCTATACTTGGAAAAAGGTCAGACCGTCTATCCTGCCATAAGCTTGGGCGGTGACGCAGGAACAGAAAAAACAGTCAGATTTGGCGTGAAAAAGGCGGCTGTGGCATCTGTTCAGGAGACAGACGGTGGTTACACGGCAACGGTGTCTTCCTTAAAGGCAAATATCGGCTGGAGACCTGCAAGCCGTACGATTGCCGCGGATATTACAATCAGCGGAAGCTTAGAATCAGGGCAGCAGGAAACGTATCTGTGGCAGATTGTCTATGGAAATCCTGATGTGGGATATACATATGCGGAAGAAACCGTCGGCCTGAATTCGAAAAAAGAAAAGAACATCAGCGGGCTGACGCATTCGCAGGATTACAGCTTTACAATGTATCTGCTCAACAGCAGCACAAAGGCACTCGAAGCAGTGCTTGTTTCTGATGCTAAAGCAATTAAGCTGAAAACAGGCGCGTCAAGAGATAATGTGGTATTTCGAAACATACATTCTACCTATGACAGTATTACGATTGACATTGAAGCAGTTGACCCTGTGACGCGGATTCAGTACGGTCCGCTTGCGGAGTACGAAAAAGAAGTCAGTCTGCAGAAATATATCAGCGGCTTAGGGCAGGTAAGCGTTTCCGGTTTAGAGCCGGCGACGACATATTACTTTGAATTTTACAATGCAGGCGGAGTTGTTACGGCATACACGACGGTTGACACAAAAGAATACCCCGCGCAGGTGCATTATGTAATAAAGGAAACCGGACCGGACAGCATTTCGGTGCGGGCGGACATTACTGCATACGATGGCGAGGTTCCCTCTTCGTTTAACTTATGTTATGAGATACTGGACGAATCCGGAAAGACGCTCTTATCCGGTATGGAAAAGACGGATACAAAGGGGCTTGAACGGTGGAGCATTGAAGCAAAAGCGGAGGATTTGGAAGCCTCCACAAGATATACGGTGCGCGCTTGGATTAACGAACCCGGCTATACAGGTCATTTCAAGGAAACGGCAGCGACCGTGACCACTGCTGAGCCGCCGTTTCCGCTAAGCGCCGTAAAGGTCAATATTGTTAAAAATAATACAAAATCATACGCCGCAGATTATACCATTATGATTGAGGACTATTTGAAATCTGTCAGCGGTAAGTTTAAATACAGAATGAAGGATTCGCTCGGCGAGTATGAGGTTGTTGCGGTTACGGTACGAAAGGGTAAGGTTAAGGGTACGATTAAAGGGCTTCAGGAAGGTGCGGAATATGAATACGAAGTCCGCCTTTCGGGCGTGGTAAAGCGCGGCACCTTTAAAATCGGAAAGTCGCCGATTAATCCGGAGCTTTCGGCGGATACGGGTGCGTATGATTCGATTATTTCTTATCGCTTAAAGAGTGCGGAGCTGAAAAAAGCGACGGCATACAGTGTAAAGTTGTATTATTATAATCCCGAGACAAAGCTTTACGCGGAGGCGGCGGGAAAAGTAAATCTTACGGCATCGCAGGACTATACCGCTTCCATGCAGGCAGCGGATTTGATGATGCTTTCGCCCGACACGCAGTACGGTTTTAAGTGGGAACTATACGCAGGCTCGGCGCTTACGCACACCATCTATCAGCTTGTCACGACCGAAAAATCTGAGGTAAGCGTGGAAATTACGGCGAATACGACCGATGCGGTGAATTATAACATCGGCATCAACGGCAGAACGGAACATATTTCAAACGATATAACACTGTTTACCTATATCCGTGAGGAGGGTGGTGAGTACAGAAGGTACGGCGACAGCTTTAATCTTTACAAATCAAAGGATTATAAAACGGATAACCGCATGATTGTAGGGCTTGACGACAACAAAACCTATACCGTTTCGTTCCGTGACATTAAGGGCGGCGAGTACGGTACGTTTACCTTTACGTTTGAGGCAAAAATCGACGGCGTGATGATGGGCGTTACATCGCTGCTTGCGGGAGCGCACAATTTTGTCGTGCAGGCATCCATTGAGGGAGAAACTGATTTTGAAAATCAGTACGCGGTGTTGTTTTTTAAGGAAAAAGAGGAAGAGGACTGGGACATCAGAAGCAGCCTCCTTGAGAGCGGTCAGACGGCATGCGGCTTTGAGCTTACAAGTTATCTGAGCGACGATTTGAATGCGGATACAATCTATGAGTTTGTAATGGGTGTCAGCGACACGGCATTTCCGACCACGGCAAACGGATTAAAAGGCACGTATTCCGGCGAGGTATTGACGCAGGCGGATGCGAGAAGCCTGACGAACGTCAGTGCGAACAGCGGGTACTCTTATATTTCACTCAAGGGCGCCCTGACAAACAATCCGATTAATACGACTTCTTATATTTATGTATTTTATAAGGAAGCTGATGAGTGGGAGTGGATTAAGAGCAGCGAATCCTTTATCGTGAGCGATACGACAGGAGGAATGCTGACCTTTATCAAGGGACTCAAATCGGGAACGGAATATGATTACATTGTGGCAGTAAGCGACAGCGGTTATAATACTTCCCTGTTTGAGATTGAGGAGGATATGCAGCAGTCGGGAAGCATTACGACAAAAAGCGCGGATATTGCGCTTGAGATTACGGCTGACGAGGAGCGCAGCACGGCAGGTTGTGAGCTGCTCACGGTAAAGGCGGCGGGCGCACAGGACATTCGGAAACTGAAAGCGGTTCTGACGCTTTCCGGCATGGAAGGAGAACAAATATTCACAAAAGAAGCGGATTTGTCGGAAGAGAACGGCTATACGGCGGAGCTTCGTTTTGAAGGGCTTTCTCCAGAAACGGCATATATCGTGACGGATGCGGAGCTGAAGGTAATGGAAACGGTTATCGGTGAGTGTTATGCGGGAACCGTGGCGCATCTTACGCCGCAGTATTCTTTTACGACAAAGAGTGTACAGCTTCCTGAGCGCATTGATATTTCGCAGGAGCAGTTAAATTTATTATATGACACAAGTGTCAGTTTATCGGCACAGGTAGTTCCTTCCGATGCATCAGCCGAAGTGGTTTGGAGCAGCAGCGATGAGAGTGTGGCGCGTGTGGATGCAGACGGAACGGTACATGCGGTATCACAGGGAGAAGCCGTGATAACGGCGGCGTCGGCATATTCGGCGGAAATTTTTACACAGTGCAGTGTGTGCGTAAAATCCTATGCGGTAGTGGAGAAGTCTTTGACAGGGGACCTTGGAAAGAGCATACGCGGCTGTACCATTTATAAAGGAGATACGTGCGGTATTGCACTCTGTGAGGTGATGCCGGACGGGACACGTACGGAGATTTCCGGTTATACGGTGCAGTCTGATAAGCCGAGCGTAGCAGATTTGTCGGAAGGTGTGATTCGCGGTCTTGGTGTGGGAAAAACAGGAATTACGCTGTGTAAGGATGGCATCGATATTCGGATAGAGGTGCGTGTGGAGGCGGCTCCTGAGCGTTTTGAGATTGCCGGGCTTTTGGCAAAGGACGGACGGTATCCCGCGATAAAGAATGACAATACGTATGAAATTGCATTGAAGGATGGTATACGGTATGAGATTGCAGGCGCAATCAGCCCGTCAGGCAGTTTTGATGCGCAGACGTTTGACTGGAGCGTTTCCGATAACAGTGTGCTCGAAGTAACTGACAGAGGTGTCATAATTCCGGTAAGTGCGGGAGAGGCGACTGTTACGGTAACACCGTCGGCGGGGGGAGCGCTTGAGGGACAGCAGTGCAGCTTTCAGGTATGCGTAAAGCCAATTCCGGAAAAGAAAACATCGCAGATTGTCATTGACAACGCGAAAAAGGAAATGAAGCTTCAGGAGATTCCACTTTTGGATTATCTTGGAGAAGGATGGGAGTGGAAAAATCCAAAAACAACGATTTACAGGCTTTCGGAAGATGCCCAGCCGTATCAATTTGAGGCAGTTTATACAGGAACAGAATGCTATGCCGGTGAAAGCAGCATTCGGATTTATTACGGGAATTCTCTGACACAGCCGCAGGTACAGCCACAGACCTCTGCGGAACCGGAAGCGGCGCGACCCCTTGATGAGGAGACGCTAAGCGGTGGGGCGCCGGAGGTATCTGTAAAGGAAATAACGGTCAACACGGCATATAACTATATGGACAGCAGCGGTAAGGCATTGTCTGCGGCACAATATGGAATGATTGAGATTGCGGCGTCAGAGGGACAGTATATTGAGAGCGTAAAGCTTACGGACGATATGGGAATTGTAACATCGGATGTCCTTGAGGTTTGTGATTACGGCGTCAACGGATACTTAATCAGACCTGTTTCACAGGGGCTTTCACAGGGTACCTATAAGTGCAGGCTCAAAGTAGTCACAAATGATTCGAGCGAGCCGTATTTTTACCCGATGAAGGTGAAGGTCATTGACAAAAAACCTGCGCTTTCGGCAAAGATTACAAAGAGCGTCAATCTGTTCTACACAACAGACAAGGGACAGATTTCTCTGATGCCGGAAATTCCGGGAATAGAAGCGGCTTCCCTAAGCTGGGAGGATGCACTTGAGGGTACGGGAAATGGTTTTGCAATAGCAGACAGTGGGAAGCTGGCGCAGAATGGGGCGATGGTCTATGACATTGTGCAGGAAAACATTGCGGTTTCAGATGGAAAGCCTGCCGATGATGGCGTCACGGAAGGTACGCTCACAGTCGCGCTCAAGGGTGTATGCGAGGCGTATTCGTTTGAGCTGCATATAAAAACCTGCTATGAAAAGCCGAAGCTGAAGCTTACGGATTATCATACGGGAGCCGGCAGCAGTATTGTTTCGGATGCAAACGGGAACGAGGCGGCGATAAAGGTTTATGACCTGACGCAGGATAGAGTGCTTCGTTACGGCGGCACACAGTATGGTTATGACGAGGTGCGCTGCGAAAATGAGGCTGTTGTTATCAACAAAAATAAAGGGTACTATTCGCTTAGGGTTTCGTATGGCGGAAACGCAAAGCTTTCGTTCCTTTTCGGTGCAAAAGACTGGCGTGATACAGTGCGGGCGGAGTACACGGTTAAAAACGAAAAACCTTCGGCAGCTGCGGACAAAGGAACTATAACATTCAACTCGGCGTACAGCGATAAGGCGGCAGTAAATATTTCGCTCAAGAATTGTGCGGGTGAAGCACGGCTTTCAGATGTGGTAATTGAGGGTGCAAATAAAAAATCGCAACAGCTTATGGAAAATAATCTCATTTCGCTTGTGCATGACGGCAGCAGCGTAAACGTCAGCACCTCAGGTACCGGTGGAACGGGATGCTATACCTATAAGCTGACGCCATATTACACGGATGCGTCGTCGGGTGAACGCAGGGCGCTGAACACATTGAAGCTGCGCGTATGGCTGATTAAGGGGAAAGTAAAGGCAAATACGCAGACAAAGCGTATGGCTGATAATAAAATCAGCGTGGAATCCGATTTCAGCAATCTCGGAGACGGTCATAGAGTAAAGGGCGCTCGTCTTGTCGGAGAATACGGCGGATACTTTACTTTACAAAGAGACAGTTATGATATGTCTATTATAAATCCTGAGCTTTGCGTCAAGGTGGCACAGCCGGAGCTGTTAAAGACCTCTAAGACATATAAGATGTCGGTGGTATACACGATTGAAACCGGCTCAGGTGAGACTTACGAGGTAGAGAGCAGAAAATTCAGGGTACGCTTAAAATAAAGCATTACGGAGAAATGTCAACCTAATTGCAAAAATAGGTTGACATTTCTTTGGTGTGAATGTAAACTATATACAGCAACAAGGTTAACATTTAAAATACATAAGGAGAATTACAAGATGGAAGTATCAGTGATGGAACCAAAAAAATTTAACACGAAAACACTGGCTCTGATTGGCGTGATGACGGCGGTTATCTGTATTATGGGTCCGCTTTCGATTCAAATCCCCATAAGTCCTGTACCGATTTCACTTGGAACGCTTGCGATTTACTTTGCAGTCTATGTGCTTGGAATGAAAAAAGGAATTGTAAGCTGCCTGGTATATCTTTTGATAGGGTTTGTCGGGCTTCCGGTATTTTCAGGCTTTTCAAGCGGTCCTGCCAAGCTGCTTGGTCCTACGGGCGGATACCTTATCGGTTATATCTTTTTAGCGCTAATCTGTGGATTTGTGATTGACAGGACAAGCAATGTATTTATTTGCTTTTTCGGAATACTATTAGGAACGGCGGTGCTGTACCTGTTTGGAACGGTTTGGCTTTCTTATCAGGGCAATATGCCGTTTATGAAAGCATTGGCAGCAGGTGTTCTTCCGTTTATTGCAGGAGACCTTGTGAAAATAGTCATTGCGATTGTGGCAGGAGATCAGGTAAAGAAGCAGTTAAAACGAGCAGGACTCATTTAGAGTCCTGCTTTTTTGGTGTTTTAATAACGTATGCAATTTTAATGCTGCGAAAAGAGGACAGGACGTCCGTCTTGCTCCATTATGTAAATTGCAGTAATCTGAGTGCCTTCCGTGTTTAAAGAAATTACGATGCTCTGCCCGTGAATGTCAGAGATATTTTTGGAAGGAATAATGTTGCAGCGTTTCCCTGACAGTAAACAGACAGGAACGTTTGCATCAAGCGGTCCTAAGAATATATGCTCTTCGCCCTGAATCATAGTTAATAACGAATCTTCATAATGAAGAACACAGTCGGTATAAATTCCGTCCTGAGGACCTCCCGAGGTTCCCTTAAATAGCAGCAAAGACGGCTCGACCTCACATAGCTGTGATTCGTTAAACAGATAAAATCCTGCTTTTAGACCGGGATCGGGATGCTTAATTTCGGTCTCTACACCGTTTTCAATGGCTTTGTAAGTCGTTATTTCATCATCGGCTGTATATTCACCAGTCAGAAAAATATATCGGTTTAATCCCGGAACAATATTGAAGGGCTGTTCATCTGCTTTTTCCTCGTTAGGGGAAGAATATGATACGCGATCAATAATTACGCCTGTGATAAAAGCGGAAATATCCAACAGGAGCGCCAGGAAAAGAGAAAAAACTGCCGCTTCGCGGTAGGGGCTTATTAAGTAAATTAATCCTTCCTGTGCCGCATTGTGTTCGGTTAAATAACGACGGATAACCTGATCCAGGCGTTTGAGGGAAGCTGCCCTGTCAAATGATGCCAAATTCGAGCTGTTTTCACCCCGCAGGGAATATATGGGTAATCCGGTAATTTTGGATTTTAGTTCGTTAAATTGATTTCTCCATTCAGAGAATTCGTCATCGTTTTCCAATGACAGTATGCTGCCATCTGCCAATCTGTTAATCTGCGCCTGAATTTCTATATCTGCCTTTTTGAGTGTACTGTAATTCTCAAGATTTTGGCGAAACATATTCATATCCTGCAAAATATTTTGATATTCTGAAGAGCCGGCATTTAAATCAACTGCATTTTGCAGACGGTCGAATACATTGGCGGCTGATTCCAGCATTTGTTCGGAATCAGGTGATGTCTTAAATAATTCCCGTTGAATTTCCCGCAGAGTTGCGCCTACATAATAACTTGAAACACCGTTTTCCGCCATGCCGAGAATTGTCAAATAATAGCCGGTGCGCTGAAGGGCGCTCTCATAATCGGCGTGCTGACTTTCTAAATCATCCAGCTTTTGGATAAGGCTTTCGTAAGTCTTTGCTGCCTGCTGTACTGTATTTTGATATGAAGTATAGTCAACACCGGCAGGAATGCTGTTTAAATGATTTTCTGCATTGCGAAGCGATTCTTCTGCATTGACAAGATAACCGTGTGTATTGGAAATCTGTTCGGCAAGTCTGTCTGTCTCGGACTGCAGGTTGGACTGCATACCCGATAAAACATCGGCAGCCTGTTCCCGTACATCCTGAGACGCCTCTCCTGTAGAAGCGTTTTCCATTGCGGAAATGGCAAGAGACATGGCATCCTTAGCGGCAAAATCTTCCGCAGTATATTGCCGGCGTTCTTCCTCCCAGTTCAAATTTTCGCTGACGCTGACACCGGCTTGATCCATATTCATAGCCTGCTGGTACAGGTTTACAATTTGGTCTGTTAAAACATTCTGCACATCCTGCCTATATAACTCTATATAGGCATCGGCTTCAAATAATTCTTCCCGGTAAACAGCCTGAGCCAGTAAGCGTCTTTCAGTTTTCCACGAATCGCCGTATGCCTGCTCGGTTATATACAGATAACTAAACCAAGAAGAGCAAAACAGGATGACAATCGTAAGGAAATACAATACAGCTTTTTGGGAACGGTCTCTGCATTTCCTTAAGAAGGATGGAAGCGAAAAATTTAATCCAAGCAAAAGCCCCTGTATGCCAAGCGATGCGGCGTACGCCTGCCAAGCCTCCGGAAATGTATATTCAATCATTCCCTGAGCAGTAGCCCAAAAAGACACTGCCGACAAGAGAATTGTACAAATACGGAGTAATAAAATAATATATGTTTCCTGATTTCTGCTGATTTTCATTCTATCACATCTTTCTTTGAAATTTTATTTGCATACAATAATATTATATCGGCAAAATATGACAAAATATTAATATATTTTACAAAATTATTTTTGGAAAAATTGTCCTGCCAGGCAGAATAATAAAGATTGTGCAGAAATAACAAAAAACAGAAGAAAAATCATTGTTAAAAGCAAAAACAATAATCAAAATAGTTGGGCAGCGGTTTCAAGCCGCTGCCCATTTACAATTAAAATCATCTTATACGGTATCACTCCGTAGCTGTATCAACATACACAATACTTGAATCCCCTTTTCGTGCCTGCTCTACGACCGCTGCAGAGAGTTTTTGGAACGAGCTGTAAGAGGAGGTTGCTCCTGTCAGAGCGTCAATCGGTTCTTTTCCCTGCCCCTTTAAAAGTTCACCGGCATAATAACGGGTGTATTCATTGGGATAGGTGCCGTTCGAGTGCAGCATATTCTGCATATACGCGTTATCCCAGCTCTTAATAAACCCGCTGGGATTTTCGGCGTTGTATTCTACGGAAACAATGCTTCCGCCCTTTACCATAATCGTAACATATTCCTTCCAGCCGAAGTGAAACTCGGCAGCCTGGGCGGTATAATAGCCGTCCTGAAGCTCCGTTGTTGTCTCGCCGCAGCCCGCCAGTGACATTGTCACCAACAGCAAAATCAGTGTTAGGCTAAGTATCCGTTTCATCCGTCGTATTCCTCCTTCAACACAAACTTTCGCACCTGAGACTGTAAAGCAATCGCTTCCTTTGCCAACAGACCGCTTGATTTTTCCGTTCCGGTCGCGTTTTGCAGATTGCGGTCGGCGATAGCGGAAATATTCTCAATCCGTTCTTCCATAATTGCCAAAGCGCTCTCCTGATCCTGTACCGCCGTCACCAATCGGTGCGAAATCTTGTTGATTTGGTCGGATACGGAAGAAATTGCCAGGAGTGAATCTGCGGTATCGGCAGTTAAATCAACACCTGTTTGGATAATAGCCTGCGTACTGCCCACAATATCCGTGGCATTGCGTGCAGCTTCGGAGCTTTTTGCAGCCAAACGTTTTACCTCTTCGGCAACGACCGCAAAACCACGTCCCGCGCTTCCTGCGTGCGAAGCCTCCACGGATGCGTTGATGGCAAGAATACTTGTTTGGAAGGCAATGTCTTCAATATCCTTGGCAATCTTTGTGATTTCCTGCGCGTTGGAGCTGATATTGTCCATTGCGTCGGTCAGTGCGGACATCTGTGTATTTGCCTCCTGAATGCGTCTTGCGATCTCATCGGTTTTTTCACTTGCCTGACCGCTGTTTTCTGCAACAGTGGAAAGCTGCTCCTTCACATGCGTTACCTCGCAGACAAGCGCTTCGGTAGACTGGTTCTGTTCCACAGACGCCTCATGCAGTTGACCGGATTGGTCATTCAACTGGTCGGACATACGGGCGAGTCTTGCGGCAGCAGAGCGGAAGCCTCCAATGGTTTCGTTCATGGACGCAAGAATGGTGTGCAGGCTTTTCTTGATTAAAGCGAAGTCGCCCTTGTAATCCACCTGCGGATTGGTGCGCAGATTGCCGTCCGCTACCTGCGTTAATACCTGCTGAATATCCGATATGTATCGGTTAACGCTTTCTACCGTACTGTCCAGGGTCTGTGTCAGAATCTCTAATTCATCGCCGGAGCGCACAAGCGATACCTCCGTATGCAGGTCGCCGTCGGAGAGCGCCACCATCCGGCTTGTTACGCTCTTGACAGGACGTGAAATCGAGCGTGACAGGCGCAAAATCAGCAAAATTGAAAGAAACAGCACAGTTAACGTACAGATTACGGCAAATATTGTTGCTGTATTGATATAATGGTTGTAGTCTGCTTTCGGAACCTGAATGACCAAAGACCATTGTGTGCCGCGAATAGGGGAAAAGGCTACCAGCATTGTTTCGTCGCCAATCGGAAATTCGGTTGCGCCGGTTTCTCCGGTCGTAACACGGGTAGTTGCTTCTTCATGCCCCTCACTGAGCTGCTCCAGTGTACTTCCTGACAGAATAAGGGACTGATCCGGATGACCGACAACGCTGCCTTCCTGATTGACCATATATGCCATTCCGTGCTTTCCGATATTAATACCGTTGATTACATCATTGATTGCATCATATTTATAAATGCCCACAACATAGAAGGCTGTCTCGCCGTCTTTTTTCACGGGCATACCCATCATGATTCCGAGCTTGCCTCCCGTAATGGTTGACGAATATGTAGTCAGATTGTCAGTCTCCTGAAGCAGTGTAAAAAAACCGCTGTCCAAGACTTCCGGCGCGCCGCCGGTTTCCTGCATCAGATGCCCGTCCAAGCCGTACAGGGCGATGTTGTGCAGCTCGTAAACCTCGGCTGCTTCTACAAGAACCGCTTCTCGGTTTGCCTGCGTATCATTGCCGTCGCCGTCATCATTCATGCGAGGGTCGCCTGCAATAGACATCATACGGTCTGCCAGCATGTGGATGTTTGCTTCCACTGTTTTGGAGGACTGCCGCGCCATCGGCTGTAAACTGTCAAGCAGAATACTGTTTGCCAACGACTGCATGGCAGATGCCATAATTACACAACTTACAATAACCAGTACCAGAATATTGAGCGTTGTGCTCCCCAATATCCGTCCGTTGAGGCTCCGCCGTGCCTTTCGGCTGCGGGAACCTGTTTTTTGTTCCGTCACGTCTCACTCTCTCCTTTTTTATTATTTTATCCACAAAACAACAAAAACAAAACAAATGTTTGCGTTTGAACATCGGTTCTGTCTGTTGTTGGTAGACGATAAAGTTTCTATATAGTATATCATAGGCAGTCGAAAAAAGAAAGAGTCTGTATAAAACATATTAATTGAAAAAACACAAAAGATAAGATATGATGAAAGAAAAGTGTGCAGAATAAAACAACAGAAAGGCAGGAAAAAAACATGAATCCGTATCGTATTATGCTGGTAGACGATGAGGAGGAAGTCCGCAAGGCGATTATCCGCAAAATGGACTGGGAGAAATTGGGATTTGTGGTCGTGGGCGACGCCGAAAACGGGGAGGAGGCGCTGGAGAAGCTGGAGCAGCTCGAGCCCGATGTCGTCATTACAGACATCCGTATGCCTTATATGGACGGGCTGACTTTGACGGCACGCATCCGGGAAAAGCACCCGTCCATAAAGATATTGATTTTTTCCGGATACGATGATTTTGAGTATGCAAAACAGGCGATAAAACTGGAAGTGACGGAATATATTCTAAAGCCGGTCAACGGAGAGGAGCTGGCGGTCATTTTAAGCAGGATACGCGGCAGTTTGGATAAAGAAATCGAACAGCGGCGCAACATTGATACCCTGCGGGAGAATTATTTGGGAAGCCTCCCCATTCTGCGTGAATTATTTTTGAACAATTTGGTCAATCGAACGACGGATGTGACGGCAGTGGCGCCAAGGCTGCGGGAATATGGCATTGACATTTTGGATGCGCGCAAATGGCTGGCGGCGGTTATTCATGTGGAGCAGGTAGAATGTGTGGAAACGAAAGCGCTTTCCATGCATCAGGAACTGATTCCGATTTCCGTGCGCGGGTTGGTGGAGGACAGCCTCAAAACATACTGCCGTTTTGCGATTTTTGCATCTCTGGAAGGAATTACCGTGATTGCGGCAATTGACGAAAATAATACCCAAACAGGATTGATTAATCTGTTCGGCGATATTTGTCGGGAAAGCAGGCGCTTGCTCGAAATTGCGATTACAGTCGGTGTGGGGCGAAGCTGCGATGCGCTGCAGGACATCGGCAGTTCCTATCAGACGGCGGTGGATGCATTGGGATACCGCGCGATTGTGGGCAAGGGAAAACCGATTTATATCAATGACGTAGAACCTGTAAACCGGGGAAATCTGCAGTTTCAGGCGAAGGACGAAGAAGAGCTGACGACAGCCATTAAATTCGGTTCCCGCGAGACGATTGAAGCGATGGTGCGAAATCTCTCCGCCAACATGGACGATGCGAAGGTTCATGACAGACAATATCAGATTTATATGCTGTCTGTCGCCAACTGCCTGTTTCGGCTGATGCAGCAGTACAATTTGGATATTGACGTTATGTTTGGCTCAAAAGAACAGTACAAAGTGATTTTGGAGGGAATTTGTAATAAAGCAGAATTTGCGGACCGGATAATTCCCGTGGTCTGCCGCATGAATGAGGCGCTGAACCGGGAGCGCGACAATACGACGAGAAAGGTCATCGACGAGGCAAAAGCATATATCAGGGAACACTATGCGGATTCGGAACTGTCCGTGGAGATGCTGTGCCGCCATCTGCATATGAGTCCGGCTTATTTTTCTACCGTTTTTAAAAAGGAAACAGGACAAAGTTATGTCAACTACCTGACGGAGGTCCGGCTGAAAAAAGCAGTGGAACTGTTAAATGAAACGGACGACAAGACTTATATGATTGCCCAAAAAGTAGGGTATCAGGAACAAAACTATTTCAGTTATGTGTTTAAAAAGCACTTTGGCGTATCACCGACAAAGTATCGGGGAACACAGGAAAACGGTCAGTAGAAAGGAGCGCTATGGAACAGGATTTACCGGAAGGACAGGGAAAAAAGAACAGCATCCGCTCGGTAATTTTTATTTACTTTACAGTCAGTGCACTGGCAATTATCCTGTTGATCGGGGTTATTCTCTATATGCAGATGTCCCGCCAGCTGGCGCTCGCCGTTCAGGATGAAAATCAGGCGGTGCTAGGACAGATTAACCGTTCGGTGGATTCTTACCTGCGTACGATTATGAAGCTGTCTGACAGCCTTTACTACGGCGTCATCAAAAATGCCGATTTAAATGAAGAATCGCTGAACAGCCGGATTACGCTGCTGTATGACAATAATAAAGACAGTATCTCCAATATTGCGCTCTTGTCCAAAGAAGGGGAACTCTTGGAATCCGTGCCAGCGGCGCGCCTAAAGACAGGGCTGGATGTGACGCGGGAGGAATGGTTTGGCAACACGCTTGCGCGAACGGATAACCTGCATTTTACGACGCCGCATGTACAGTATATTTTTGACAACAATGAAAACCAGTACAGATGGGTTATCACATTGACCCGTGCAGTCGAAATCACGCACGGAACCTCTACTGAACAGGGCATTTTGCTGATTGATATTCGATATAACAGCTTGGCGCAGATTTTGGAAAACATTACGCTGGGAAATCAGGGATACCTCTATATGCTGGGCAATGACGGAGAGTTAATTTATCATCCCAGAATGCAGTTAATCGCAACCGGACAGGCGGCGGAGAATACTGCCGTCGCGACAGCCTATCAGGACGGCAGCTATCGGGAAAAATATGAAGGAGAATGGCGTGACATCAGCGTAAAGTCGGTAGGATATACAGGCTGGAAGCTATTGAGTGTCACGCCGGAAAAAGGATTGTCTTTGAATAATCTGAAGATGCAGCTTTTTTTAGTGTTTGTGGTGGCGGCATTTTTGCTTGTTTTGATTCTTACCAATACCTTTATCTCCTCAAGAATTACGATTCCGATTCAGAAACTGGAGAAATCGGTCAATGCCATTGAGGCGGGGGAACTGGACACGGAGGTTTACATGGGCGGTTCCTATGAAATCAGGCATTTGGGCAGGTCAATCGGAGATATGGCGAAGCGTATTAAGGAGTTGATGGAAGATATTGTTGCGGAACATGAATCCAAGCGCAGGAATGAGTTTGACATTCTCCAATCGCAGATTAATCCGCACTTTCTGTATAATACGCTGGATATTATTGTGTGGATGATTGAAAATGAACAAAAGCAGGAGGCGGTCAAGGCGGTTACGGCGCTTGCGCGGTTTTTCCGCATCAGTTTAAGCAAAGGCAAGAGCATTATCACGGTGAAGGATGAGCTGGAGCATGTGCGCAATTATCTGATGATTCAACAGATGCGGTTTAAAAATAAATTTGTATATAAAATAGAGGCGGGCGAGGGCGTTCTAAATTTGGTCAGCCTGAAGCTGATGCTGCAGCCGCTTGTGGAAAATGCCATTTATCATGGGATGGAATTTATGGACGGCGACGGCGAAATCTGCGTGGAAGTGTACCGGGATGCGGAGGAGCTGCGGTTTTTGGTCCGTGATAACGGTCTTGGCATGACGGAAAAACAGGTAGCGGAGCTTTTGGGAGAGAAACATCATGTATCCTCCAAACGGGGGTCCGGTATTGGTGTAAAAAATGTTATGGAACGGATAAAACTGTATTTCGGGGACGATTACGGTCTGTCAATTTGGTCGGAACCGGACGAGGGGACGACGATTACGATACGTCTTCCGGCGCGGGTTTATGCGGAAGTTACCGCAACGAAGTAAAAAGTAACATAAAGGAGAAAGAATGATTGGAAAAGGCGGAAGGTGGCTCGTATTTTTATATGTGGCATTTTTGACGGTACTTTTTCTCATGTGTTCCACAGATTTAATAATCCGGGAGCCGGAGCGGAAAATCCATCAGATTGCGGTTATCATAGAAGATGCGCGCAGCGACAATTACAGTAATTTCCGTAAAGGAATGGACCAGGCGGCAAAAGAATTTAATGTGGATGTTCATTTCATTACGCTGTACGATAAATCGGATGCCGGACAGCAAATGGAACTGATGGACCGGGAACAGCAGGACGGAGCCGATGCGCTGATTGTCGTACCGGTGGATGAAGAACGCGTGATGGGGAAAGCGATGGCTGTTCCGGTTGTCTATTTACAGCCAAAGATTATGGAGAAGCCCGGCGCCGGAACCATTGTGATTGATTATGAACAGATGGGAAAACAGCTTGCAAATGAAATGCGAAAGGATATTCCGTCAGACTGCCCTGTTTGGATGCTGACGGATCCTGACGGGCAAAGCGGCATGGACCGCCTGTTTTTAAAGGGCGCCGACGCGGTGTTTTCCGAGGAAGGGCGCACAATATTTGTCACCGCGTGGGACGCAGAGGCGGTGTTTCGGACTGCGATGGGTGCTTTGGACGGAAATCAGAAAGTCGTTCTTTTGGCGGAAAATCCGGAAATCCTGACGGAAGTTTCAGGTCTTCTCGCCGACAATCCGGACGCCGCACAACACGTCTGCGGGATTTACGGCAGGGGAAACACAGTGCCGATTCTCAATGACCTGGACAGCGGACGAATTTCCGGCGTCTGTGTGACAGATGATTTCAGCATCGGCTATCTGAGTGTGCGTGCGGCAGTTCAGGTGTTGGAACGCGCGGACAGCATTCCCGTTACAGCAGATATTTATTATATTGAAAAGGAAAACCTGCGGGAACCGGACTATGAAAAGCTCCTGTTTCCGATTGAATAGGGAACTTTCATTAGGAAAGGGGCGTAGAAATATGAGGATACGAAAGAAAATGCGGCTTGCGCTGCTGCTGATGGTCTGTGCGGCTATGATTCTGACATCCTGCCAAAGTGTCGGAAAGGAAGAAGAGAAAACTTCGCTGCGTATCGGTATCAGCCTGTATCAGGGGGATGATACGTTTATTACCAACCTGTGCAATCTTTTGGAAGAGAAAGCCAAAGAATATGAACGGGAAAACGGCATTAAGGTGACGCTTGACATTCAGGATGCCAAGGGAAGCCAAAATACCCAAAACAGTCAGGTAGAACGGTTTATTTCTTTAGACTGCGACGTATTGTGCATTAATTTGGTAGACCGCATGGATGCGTCGGTTATCATTGACCGTGCCATGACGGCTGACGTGCCGGTGATTTTTTTCAACCGTCAGCCGGTTGAGGAGGACATGAACCGTTGGAACCAGCTTTATTATGTCGGTGTAGACGCAAAGGAAACGGCGGTATTACAAGGCGAGATGGTGGTAAATCTGTATCGGGAGCATCCGGAGGCAATTGACAGAAACGGAGACGGCGTCGTCAGCTATGTCATGCTTGAAGGGGAAACGAGCCATCAGGATTCGCTGATTCGCACAGAGTGGTCCGTTCGGACGCTCAAGGACGGTGGAGTTCCTGTTGAGAAGATTACGGGAGGAATTGCAAACTGGGAGCGCAGTCAGGGTTCCGCACTGATGGAACAGTGGCTTTCAGAGTATCCGGATACCATCGAACTGGTGATCAGCAACAATGACGATATGGCGTTAGGGGCAATTGACGCCTTGGAGCGCGCACAGGTTTCGGGCGTTAATATTGTCGGAATCGACGGAACGACGCAGGGTTTGGAGGCGCTTGCAAACGGAAGCCTTTTGGGAACGGTCTCCGCAAACAAGGAAGTTTATGCCGGCGCAATTGTCGCGCTGGCTGCAAGCAGTGCGCTTGGACAGGCACTGCCCGGGGAATATCCGCTTACGGACGGAAAGTATTATTGGACGTCACAGGAAATTATAATTAATAAAATCGAAGAAAATCAATAAATTTTCCAAGAATTTTTTATGGAAAATGAATGTCGAATCCGATACAATGATTTTGTCAGTCGTCATTATGCGCAAAAGAAAAAGTGTATTATGACAAAAAATGGCAAAAACGCCGAACAGGCAGAAAAAGGGAGGATTTAGAACTATGAGATTATCTAAGAAAGTAATTGCAGTCGCAATGGCATCCATGATGATGGTATCCATGACAGCGTGCGGAAACAGCAATTCGGAGCCGGCAGCAGCGCCTGCACCGGCAACACCGGCGCCCGCTGAGACACAGGCGGCTCCTGCGGAAACACAGGCAGCACAGGCTGAGGCGGAGACCGTAGCGGCAAGCGTAGCAGAGACAACAGGTGAGGGCGGCACAGTCGGCGTCTGCATTTACAAATTTGACGATGCGTTTATGACAACATACCGTAATGCTTTACAGGAAATCTTGGAAGGCAAAGGCTACACTGTAACATTTATGGACGGCAAAAACGATCAGGCAGAGCAGAACAACCAGATTAACAACTTCATCGCACAGGGCGTTGATGCATTGATTATCAATCCGGTTATGACTTCAGCAGCAGATCAGATTATCGCAACCGTAAAGGATGCGGATATTCCTACAGTACTTATTAACCGTGAGCCGACGGCAGAGCAGATGAGCGCATATGAGAAGCTTGTATACGTAGGATGCGACGCACGTCAGTCAGGAACAATGCAGGGCGAGTTGATTTTGGATACCGAGAACAAAGGCGACATCAACGGCGACGGCAAGGTTTCTTACATCATGATCCAGGGTGACCCGGAGAACGTTGACGCACAGTATCGTACAGAGTTCTCTGTAAAGGCATTGACAGATGCAGGTATGGAAGTAGAGCAGCTTGACTTACAGCGCGGTGACTGGGACCGTAACAAGGGACAGGAAATCGCACAGAACGATTTAGCACAGTTTGGCGATGAAATTGAAGTTGTTTTCTGTAACAATGATGACATGGCAATCGGCGCTTTGCAGGCAATTCAGGCAGCAGGACGTACTGTAAATGAAGACATCTATTTAGTAGGTGTTGACGCTTTGGACGCAGCTTTGAACGAAGTGGCAGCAGGCAACATGACAGGTACAGTTCTTAACGACGCACAGGGACAGGCAGAAGGCGCAGTTACAGCTATGGAAGAACTGTTAGGCGGCAAGACATATGCATCAGGCGAGCAGTCTATCTATGTAGACTATGTAAAGGTTACTCCGGATAACGTAGCAGATTTCCAGTAATTGAAATCAAATCATAGAAAGAAAACATTGGGAAGTGCGTGTGCATTTGGCGCACGCACTTTCTTTTATGCAAAGGGGGTTATCAAATTGTCAGAGTATCGTTTGGAAATGCACGACGTCGTAAAAACATTTCCGGGTGTCAGAGCGTTAGGCGGCGCTCAGTTGAATCTGCGTCCGGGAACAGTCCATGCTTTAATGGGGGAGAATGGCGCCGGAAAATCCACCCTTATGAAATGTATGTTCGGCATTTACCACATGGATGAAGGAGAAGTCATCTATGAGGGAGAGAAGGTAGAGATTAAAGGACCGCTGGATGCGCTGAACCGCGGTATCGCTATGGTGCATCAGGAATTGCAGCCGATTCCGGAAAGAAGCATCGGAGAGAATATTTATGTAGGGCGGTATCCGCTGAAGAAGGTCGGACCTTTCTCGGTGGTAGATCATGATAAGATGTATCAGGATGCTGCCAGAGTTTTGAAAGAGGTGCACTTGGATTTTGATCCCAAGGCAAAGCTGGGCAGCCTTTCCGTTTCGCAGATGCAGCTTGTGGAGATTGCCAAAGCGGTTTCTGCGGATTGTAAAGTTTTGATTTTGGATGAGCCGACTTCGTCTTTGACTGCCGCGGAAGTGGAGGCGCTGTTCACCATTATCAACGAATTGCGCAGCAAGGGTGTTTCCATTGTCTATATCAGCCACAAAATGGATGAAATTTTGCGCATCAGTGACGAAGTTACCATCATGAGAGACGGTCAGTATATCGGTACATGGTCGGCAAAAGAGCTGACAACGGACTTTATTATTACCAAGATGGTTGGACGCGAGCTTTCGGAATTATATCCGACACGTGAGAATAAGCCCGGGGAAGTGGTTTTCGAGGTGGAGGATTTTACGTCCATTAATCCAAAGAGCTTCCGCCATGTTTCGTTTCAATTGCGTAAAGGCGAAATCCTCGGCGTAGCGGGACTGGTAGGAGCACAGCGTACGGAATTAATGGAAGGGCTGTTTGGACTCCGGTGCCATACGGCAGGTAAGATTACCTATAACGGAAAGGAAATCAAAATTACGCAGCCCAAGGACGCGATTAATAACGGCATTGCGATGCTGACCGAGGATCGGCGCGCAACGGGAATTTTGGGCGTGCTGTCCATTGCGGATAATGTTTCCATCGCATCTTTAAATCAGTACTTGATTGGCGGATTCATGTTGGATGATGCAAAGATTGAAAAGCTTGTACAGGAGAATGTTGCAAAGCTTTCCATCAAAACGCCGTCTTCGAAGACACAGATTCAATCGCTTTCCGGCGGTAATCAGCAGAAGGTATTGATTAGCCGCTGGCTTGCCAACAGTCCGGATGTCTTCATTATGGATGAACCTACGCGAGGCATCGACGTAGGAGCCAAGTATGAGATTTATTGTATCATTGCTGAGATGGCAAAGCAGGGGAAAAGCATCATTATGATCTCTTCGGAGATGAGCGAACTTATCGGTATGTCGGACCGTATTATGGTCATGTGCGACGGTCGTGTGACCGGATTTGTGAACGGAGATGAGGCAAATCAGGAAAATATCATGGCGTTTGCGACTCAGTTTGAATAAGGAGGGAAATCATTATCATGCAGAAAACATTTAATTTTAAAAAATTTATATCCAATAATGCAATTATTATTTTGATTGTTTTACTGGCTATTGTAACGGGATTTATGACGAAAAACTTTTTTTCAGTCACTAATTTCAAAAATCTGGTAGTGAATGTATCTCCCAGATTCATCATTGCCTGCGGCGTTTCAGGCTGTCTGATTACAAAAGGTACGGACTTGTCCGCAGGACGTGCGGTTGGTTTGGCGGCATGTCTTTCGGCGATGTTGCTGCAGAGTTTGGATTATTCTGCGCGTATGCTTCCGTGGATGCCGGATATTCCGTGGCCGGTAGCATTGATCATCGTAGTTGCTATCATGGGATGCTTTGGCGGCGTCAACGGCGTTGTGGTTTCTACATTGAAAGTTCCGCCGTTTATCGCTACACTGGGTATGCAGACGATTATTTACGGACTTTGCTCCCTGATTACCAATAACCAGCCTATGGGCGGTTATAAGAGCAGCTATCTGAAGGTGGCAAGCGGTTCTTTGGGTCCGATTCCTTACCTGATGATTTTTGCGGTTGTTGTAGGCGTTTATTTTTGGTTCCTGTATAATAAGACCCGTCATGGAAAATATATGTATGCAATCGGCGGAAACGAAAGCGCTGCACAGGTTGCAGGCGTTAATGTAAAGGCTTCCCTGATCCGAATCTATGTTTTGGCAGGCTGTATGTACGCATTGGCAGGCTTTTTGGTAGGCGCTAAGGCAGGCGGTGCGTCAACGGCAACAGGTAACGGCTATGAGCTTGAGGCAATCGCAGCATGTACCATCGGCGGCGTATCCGCAAACGGTGGTGTCGGACGTGTCGGCGGCATCCTGATTGGCGTACTGGTGTTCGAAATTTTAAAGATTTGTCTTCAGTTCCTCGGTGTTGACCCGGCTTATACATACATCGCACAAGGTCTTGTAATTGTTATTGCAGTTGCACTTGACTTGAGAAAGTATTTGCAGAAGAAATAAGGCGGTGCATGAAAAAGGGTGATTGGCAGACTGTAAGAAAGGGATTGGACCGTTATGGAAGAAAAGCAGAAGAGCGAACCGGAAACCGTGCAGGATACGACAGAAAATGCGGTATCGGAAACTGTGCAGGAAACAACGGAAGATATGGCATCGGAAACCGTGCAGGAAGAGAAGAAGCAGTCGGGAGGCAGTATTTTTGAAGGAATTTATGACCGCCTTCCGGACATTTCCATCCAGTCTGTGGATCGGTTCATTATTCTTTGCGTGATTGCATTGATTGCGGTCATCCTGATTGGCGTGCTCAAAGCGAATCATGTTTTCTGATAAAGACTGAAACAAAGAACAGGCAGTGGTATTTTGAATGGAATGCACTGCCTGTTTTTTATGCTTTTAGAATGATTCTGTTTGCAAAAAAGCTTGTAAATATAGTATACTAAATTATAGAAAAATGTCTTTGCGAAAGGAAGGTACTTTATTGAGGTTTGAATGGGATGAGGATAAAAATCAACGGAATTTTGAAAAACATGGAATTGATTTTGAAACAGCAATGCTGGTCTTTAATGATATGCAGCGCATTGAAATATATGATTTTGAGCACAGTACAGAAGAGGATCGTTATAATACAATCGGAATGGTAAATGATGTGCTATTTGTTGTGTATACGGAGCGCAAAGACAATATACGCTTAATATCAGCGAGACTTGCCACAAAAACGGAAAGGAGCCTATACTATGATACGGACAGTTATTTTGGATAAAGATCAAAAACCCACAGCAGAACAAATCAAACAAATAGAAGAAGCAGCCAAAAGAGAAATTGTCTTTGATGAAGACTCTCCTGAGCTTACTCCGGCAATGGAAAAGGCGTTTCGGTTGGCAGCAAAAAACCGCAACACACAAAGAAAGACGGGCGTGTCATAACGCCCGTTATTTTTACTTTATAGGAAATTACGTCCTATAAAGTAAAAACCCTCCGGGGGATGCGCGCTCCGCGCTAAGGAATATGGTTGCTAAAGCAACCGCGCTCCGGCGCGAGAGTCCGGCTCGCCGGACTCTTTTTTATGCATAGTGTGATATTGTATAATTAACCAAAATATCTGTCAAGCAATCCCTTCAACGCCTTGCCGTGTCTAGCTTCATCCTTAGCCATTTCATGTACCGTGTCATGAATTGCATCAAGATTGTTCATCTTTGCGCACTTCGCCAAGTCAAACTTGCCGTTTGTAGCGCCAAACTCACATTCAACTCTCCATGCAAGGTTTGACTTTGTATCCGCCTTCATGTTCGGCTCTAAGTCTTCGCCTAAAATCTCAGCAAACTTTGCTGCGTGCTCTGCTTCTTCATAAGCAGCCTTTTCCCAGTAAAGACCAATTTCAGGATAACCCTCTCTATGTGCGATACGAGCCATGCAAAGGTACATACCAACCTCAGCGCACTCGCCGTTGAAGTTTGCCTTAAGCTGGTCAAAGATATACTGCTTGTCTGCGTCGCTGATTTCAGCGTTGTTCTTAACTGTTTTTGCATAAATGCCATACTCATGCTCAGCCGCAAGCGTAATCTCGCCCTTTACCTCATTGAACTTGTCCGCCTTTGCGTGACAAACCGGACACTCCGCCGGGGCAGCATCACCTTCATAAATGTAACCACAAACACTACATACAAATTTCATATTAAAATTCCTCCTTAAATAAATTAATTGACTTTATCACATGCGCCTTTTAAAAGGCATTCTCTGCAAATACCGCAGAAGTACAACTTATGTCCCATAATTTTCCCGTCAAAGCCTTGCGCAGCACGCTCGTCAATGTCCGCATAAGAATTGCTTTGTGCCGGAAGGTCGATGACAGCATTGCACTGATTGCATACAAAATGCTGGTGCGCGGCAGTATCATAATCAAAATGATCAATGCCTAAATCGCCAAACTGCAGTTTTGCTATCATGCCCGCTTCCGCAAGCTGATTCAAATTACGGTAGACTGTGCCGAGACTGATGTTCGGAAATTCCGTTTTTAAACCGGAGTAGACAAGCTCCGCCGTAGGGTGGTCTTTACGGGTTTGCAGAAAGGAGAGAATTGCTGCACGCTGGCGACTGTATTTCATTGCCATAGTAATCCTCCATTCTCACAGAACCACGATTCCCTGTTATTTCTTTTGCGTTGTAATCAAAACTAAATCAGTAATGATTACTGTTATTATATTTTGCATAGTTCAATTTGTCAAGTATTATTTTGAAAAAAATTATAAAAAATAAAATCGAATATAAAAAATAAATTAAGAAATCCCCAAATCTCTATATTTTAAAGGCGGGTATGATATAATGAGCGCAAGAGAGCAAAGTGAACCTGTTCATTTTGCGAACGGCGAATGTTGATCAGAAATCGCAGATTTATGATATAATGTACGCGAAAGCAATGAGCAGTGCCAAAATGTAAGATGAAAAATCGGCTGCTTGCAGACGTATTTGTCATCTTATATTTTGATAGGGCGAAGCCCGCGAAAGAGGAAAAGCGTGCTTTTCCGAATGAACTGCGGACTAGATTAAAGAAAAAGCCCGCGAAGAGGAAAAGCGTGCTTTTCCGAATGAACAGCGGCATAAATTAAAGAAAAAATATTCCGCAAAACACGGAGGCACACAGTAAGTATGGAAAAAAAACATAAATCCGGCATGAAGCTGACTGCAAAATTGATTATCTTGTTTTTGATTATCATTTTCGTGCCGACAATAGCAGCCGTTATGGTATTTTTAGGCTTCGGTTACCATGAAAATATTGATATTCTCCATGAACTGACAAAAGAAGGCATTATGATTGGAGAAATGGTAGGCAGAAGCTTTTTGAAACACTTTACCATGATTATGATTGCTGTTTTAATAGTAACAAGTGTTATCATAACAAGCTGGATAAAGAAAGACATTTATAATCCGCTTCGGCAGATTAATGTCGCAATGCAAAATATAGCGGACGGCAACTTTGATTACCGGCTGACAGAGAGCCGTGACGACGAAATCGGACAGCTTTTCGGTAATTACGAGCAAATGCGGCTGCGCCTCAAGGAAAACGCCGAAGAAAAAGCCGAAAACGAAAAAAAACAAAAAGAGCTCGTAAGCAACATTTCCCACGACCTAAAAACGCCGATAACCTCCATAAAAGGCTATGTTGAAGGCATTATGGACGGCGTCGCCAATACTCCCGAGAAGATGGATAAATATATTAAAACCATCTATAATAAAGCAAATGATATGGATCGGCTGATTAACGAACTGACCACTTATTCCGGAATTGACTCCAACAAAATCCCCTATCATTTCCATATTTTAAATGTTTCCGATTACTTTTCCGACTGTATCGAAGAAATCGGACTTGATTTGGAGTCAAAAAACATTCACTTAAACTACACGAATCTCGCGCCTTCCGACACCTGCGTGGTGGCAGATCCGGAGCAGTTTAAAAAGGTCATCAACAACATTGTCAGTAACAGCGTAAAATACATGGGACATGACAACGGCGTGATTTCAATTACCATTCACGACGACAATGAATCCGTCAAAATCGAAATTGAGGACAATGGAAAAGGCATCGCGTCAAAAGACATCGGAAACATTTTTGAACGGTTTTACCGGACAGACGCTTCGCGCAATTCCCTTCAGGGCGGCAGCGGAATCGGATTGAGCATCGTTAAAAAAATTGTCGAGGACCACGGCGGTTATGTGTGGGCAACCAGTAAAGAAGGCGAAGGCACATGTATGCATTTTGTGCTCCGCAAATATATGAAAAACAATGATGAAGTTATAATATAGGAGGAAAATTCCTCTGCTCCTGCAAGGGCAGTCGCATTTTTCCTTCGAAAAAACAAGGAGGAATAACATGAGCAAAATATTGATTGTAGAAGACGAGGAAGCGATTGCAGAGCTGGAAAAGGATTACCTTGAGCTTAACGACTTTGAGGTAACGATGGAAAACAGCGGAGACACAGGACTTGCAACAGCGCTCTCAGAAGAGTTCGACTTAATCATACTCGACCTCATGCTTCCAGGCATCGACGGTTTTGAAATCTGCAGACGTATCCGCGAGGAAAAAAACGTACCGATTTTGATGGTATCCGCCAAAAAAGACGACATTGACAAAATCAGGGGCTTAGGACTGGGTGCGGATGATTACCTCACAAAACCCTTTAGCCCAAGCGAGCTTGTGGCAAGGGTAAAAGCGCATATGGCGCGCTACGAACGTCTCGTCGGAAGCCATACCAAAGAAAATGACATTATCGAAATCAGAGGTATCCGTATTGACAAGACCGCTAGACGCGTGTTTATTAACGACGAGGAAAAAACGTTCACTACGAAGGAATTTGACCTTTTGACCTTCCTTGCGGAAAATCCCAACCATGTGTTCACAAAAGAAGAAATCTTCCGCGAAATTTGGGATATGGATTCCATCGGCGACATTGCGACGGTTACGGTTCATATCAAAAAAATCCGCGAAAAGATTGAAACCGACACCAGCAAGCCGCAGTACATTGAAACCATTTGGGGCGTCGGGTATCGGTTTAAAGTATAAAATAACAGCCAAAATTTTACAGGCATAGGGACTTTTAAAATGGACAAAATGATAGTGTACGAAGACAACGTACTTCTGATTATCCATAAGCCCGCAGGAATTGCGACACAGACGTCGCGAATAGGGCAGGCAGACATGGTATCAGAGCTAAAAAATTACAGAAAAAGCAAGGGTGAAAACACTTATATCGGAGTGATTCATCGACTTGACCAGCCGGTCGAAGGGCTGTTAGTATTTGCAAAAAACCAGTCTGCGGCAGAAATCTTAAGCCGTCAGCTTCAGGACAATACCCTGAAAAAAAGCTATCTTGCACTTGTGTATGGAGAGCTTGCGGAAAATACAGGCGGAAAACTTACGGATTTTCTGCAAAAAGACAATCGCTCAAACCTTTCGAAAATCGTAATAGAAGGAACAAGCGGAGCAAAGAAAGCAGTCCTAGACTGGAATTGGGTAAAGACGTATCAGGACAGAGGGTGTTCTTTGGTGGAAGTTGAACTGTTTACGGGCAGGCGCCACCAAATACGCGCACAGATGGCAAATGCCGCGATGCCGCTCTTAGGTGACATGAAATACGGAACGGACGCGTCGAAGGCATTATCAAAGCAGTTAGGAATAACAAACACAGCTTTATTAGCATATAAATTGGCGCTATTGCACCCAAAAACAGGACAATATCTTGAATATAGGACAGATTGGAAAGTGCCGCCGATACAATAGCAGCATTTTTCTGATAAAAATAATATAATGTTTGAGTTGACACATTTTTTGGAAACAAGTATAATAAAAATATACGTAAATGCACTCATAGACAGATAGGAGATTGAGGCAGAACGGCTTACGAGTGAACTCGTTAATGGGGAGTAACACAAAGGAGGCCAAAGTATGGATGGAATGCAGAATTGGACAACTTATTTGGAGGCAATGCGCAATCGCCTGCTGATCGTCAATGATGCTGACAGCCTGATTTCCGTACTGACTGATGTAAAAAATATACCAATCGCGCTGTCAACAATCGAAGATGTGACGGATGGTACAGGACTGAGCATGTCGCTTTCGGTAATTTGTTCAGAGGTAAAAGTGGTAGGCAGGGTAATGTGCCTCGTAAGCGATGATATGTTCACAACAGTGCAGTTAAATCTTGACACGGTAAAGAAAATCAGCTCAAAGATTTCAGTGGATAGAAAAGGTGTAGTCATGAAGCTGTCACTCAAAAACGGCGCAGAATTTCTGCTGATGTTCCACACGGAGTTAGTGGAAGAATGATTGTAAGAAGGAAAGCTGAAGAAAGAAGGTCGTGGCAATGGATTAGCGAAGGAACAGTCTATTGTCGCGACCTTGTTATGATATAGAAACGGATAAAGAATTGGGGTGGTAAAGATGAAGTACAACACAAATGATTTGTCGGAGATTCTTGACGTGACGACAAATACGATTCGCCGGTTTGAGGAAAAAGGATTTTTGAATCCGGAAAGAAACGAGCAAAACGGCTATCGGGCATTTGACGGCGGCGACTTGGAAAAGGCAATTTATGTCGGAAGATACAGAAAAATAGGCTTTGACCACAGTGACATCACAAACCTGTTCCAGGAAAACTTAGGCATGGGTTTGCGCCGTTTTCAAGTTAAAATGAAGGAAATTGATAAAAAAATATCCGCGCTTATGGCGACGCGCCATATGCTGAATGACGACATCGTCCTTATGGAACGGGGTATTGCCAACAAAGGTGAGATTTTCGAAAAAATCTGCCGTTCTTTTTACTATATTCTTTATCACCAAAACGGACAGATTAATACGGAGGGTAGGAATGGTGAGGCGTATCGGAAATTCAAGGAAGAATGTCCGGAGATAAAATACATTTACATTTTTGACAAAGAAAATGTGGAAAATGAGACGCTTGTGTATAGTGAAGGCATTGCCTCAAATGAAATATTCACGGGGCTGTATGGCGTAGGGATAGAACCGCCTATAAAGCACTACGAAAAACGCCCAAGCCTTATGCGCTTTGCACGTCTTCCGATTGATATGGAAAACGAAGAACAAATATCAAGGGAAGAGCTTAAGAAGCTGATTTTCGGCGATTTTTTGGAGTATATTGAGAAAAATTCGCTTCAAATAACAGGTGATATGATTGGGATTAAAGTGGGATTTTCTTCGGAAGAAGACAGGGAATGGCAGTATGTATTTTTGAATCTGCCTGTGGAGAAGAAGTAAAAAGCGAGAGCGGGAGTAAATCCCGCTCTTTGAAATAACGCTTGTTTACATAAGATGAATATGCTATAATCTATTTTATTCTTTTATTATATAAAATCAAGGCGAATCGCCGAAAATCCACACAATAAATATTTTAAAAACAAAAGAAAACCAATTGAAAGAGACAAAAGGAGAAGTTATAATGAAATTAATACCGCTAAAGTATGA
>CAJUJG010000007.1:0-8416 GCA_910586715.1 uncultured Lachnospiraceae bacterium | reverse complement strand
AGGGCGTGAAGATGAGAGAGAAAAAAGCATAAAAATCTTAGCAAATACCTTACGCGAACATGGAGATACTGACGAGCAGATCGTGAGGAGCCTTATGGAGAAATATGGACTTGGCAAAGAGGAGGCAGAAGGAAAGCTTCGATAAATATAAAATGTGCATTTAAAAACATGCCGCTTGTACAATATTCACAGTACGGGCGGCTCTTTTTTGTGGAAGTAGCTGTCAGGGATGGAAACGGCAGGCACGATAAAAGGGAAAACAGTGCGTGATATAGCAAAAAATGCGGACCGTGCACGGGCACGAATTGTAAAACATAACCAAAAAAATATAAAATTTTTGTAAAATAAAGAACTTTTAATATGCTGAAAAATCTGATACCATTAAAGTATATTAGCGGCATTGGCTGTAAAGGAAGCCTTGGTTTGCACGGGCACGGTGGAAGACGTGCCGGACGGTATTAATCAATGATAGGAGGACGAATTATGAGCAAGTTCAAAAAAGGGCTTATGAAACGTGTTTTGGCTGTGATATTATCGGGCGCGATGGTAATGTCCAACATGACAGCGTTTGCAAGCGAAGCTCCCGCCGATTCGGGAGGGTACATTGAGGAAGTCGCTGACGAAACAGACAGGGACAACGACACGGAACGTGAAGCTGCGGACAAGGAGGAAGCGGAGACGGTTGCGGCTTCTGAATCCGCGACGGAAGACGCAGCGGCGGAAGAGACGACAAAGAGCGAAGATAACGCTTCGGACAAAAAAGACGATACGGACGCAGGAGAAGAGACGACTGTAGAGAGCGATGCGGCAACAGATGCAGAGGTATCGGACGAGGAACAGACTTCGGAGGCGGGGTCTTCTTTAAGTGTGGAGACGGAGGAAACGGAAAGTACAGAGAATGAAACGACAGAGGAAAAGATAGAAGAGGAAGATGTCAAAGAACTTTCTGTAATGAACACAAGTGATACTTATATATATCAAGTAGATACGGATGGAAAAGATATAACCTTTGGTAAAAATGACAAAGCTGATGGTGATATAGTAGAATTAGTGTCACATAAAAAAAATGACGCTGGTGAGATAATAGAATCAAATTCGTATTTTTCTTTGCTATGTGGCACCAATTCAAGCACAGAGGTTAGAAGTGGAGAGACCTTTTATTCTTATAATACAAACGGAGTTTGTGCTACGGAGAAGCTCACGAAAAGAATTAATATGGGTGGAAATCCAAGCATTACGAGAACTTCCATTAAGTTTATAACTTCTGCAAAAGCTGACGTGACAGTATATTGGTGTGCCGGCGGGGCAGGCAACCAAATGTCAATATTAGATTCAGAAGGACAGACTGTAGCAACTACCGATGAAGTTACGCTTAAAAGTGGAGTGTATGTTTCAACAATGACACTTGAAAATGCAGGAACTTATTATCTTGGAGGAAATAATGGTGTATACAAGATAAAAGTAGAACCTGCAAAAACAGTGGCAAAACGTCAGGCTTGGGATTTCAGAAACACCAGTCAATTTCCGAGTTCCGGCGTTCAGATATCTAAGTGTGGGTTTAATTACTATGGATTAAGGGTAGATACAAATAACCATGCATTTGTAGAAGGTGCTAATGCTGGGGGTGGCAAATTTACAAGAAATTCCAATAATATTCAGCTTAATATAAATACACTAGTTCGTATTCCTTTAGAGGGAAGAAGTAAAATAACAGTACAAATGTATAATGTAGACAATGGTGGGTGCTATTCCTTGGATGAAATGGCATCAAAATATACGAAGGCAGATGCAAATAAGGATGAAGAATTTATTTGCAGTGGTGAAGACGGTTATGCTACTTTGAAACTGCTCAATGGTAATTATTTAAATAGAATACAAGTAGACCCAATCTCAAAAGTAACCGTATCAGGCACTATATCAACAAATCCCGCAATCAGTGGTTCATACAAAGTGATTTTCACTGAAAACCCTGAGGACGCCGATAGAACTTCAAAAGCAATCATTCAGGCAGATGTAGTGAATAACCAGTATACCGCAGAATTGTATGTGGGAACGAACTACACTGTTTCATTAAGTAATGATATGTATGAAGTAACGGGCTGCAATTCTGCCCAAGGCAATACTTATGAACTTTCGGCGGGTGTAACAGGCACGCAGACATTAAATATCAGCGCTGCGGAAATGCAGGCAGCAGATACACAAGGAACTGTCACGTTTCCCGATGGCGTAACAATACCTGACGACTTAAAGTTGTCATTTCAGGAAAAAGACGGAACACATCTTATTGAAAATGTAGAAGTAAGCGGGGGAACGTATACTGCTAAGCTGAAAGCTGATACAATATATACTGTAACTGCTTCCGGTACAGGGGTAAACGACTTTGAGCCTAAGCCAAATGAGGTAAGTGCGGCATCAGCTGATATAACATTTGAAAAAAAGACAACGTATCCTGTGACTGTTAATGTTACAAGCTTCGATGAAAAACTAACCAGTTTACCATATGATATTACATTTACGAATGTAGATGAAAAAGGCTACACATACGAATTTGCGCAAAATGAAAGCATTGAATTGAGAAACGGTACATACTCTATGAGCATGGATGTTCAATATCCGTATATGTTTGATTTCTCTCAAAAGGTTACAATAAATGGTGCGGCGAAGAACCTTGCCCTTGACTTTACAGAGCGTATGGCTTGGGACTTCACGAATAAAAATGATACATTGCTGCTTTCAGGAAGTGTAACAGGAGGGCAGGATAAAGATCAGCTCTATAATGGCTTGCTGATAAACACAAAGGGCGGAAGTTTTAGAATAGATGTTGGCGGAGGACAGGTACAGATTGCTAATACAAATACCGTAAAAATCCCTGTATCCGGAAAAGGAACGATACAGGTAGTGACTGCAGGTCCAAATTATACACATTATACCATAGGAGAAGAGACAGCAACTGCGGAAAATGCTACATATAATTATGATGTGACAAGTGATGAATCGGAACAGGCGTATGTAGTTCTTACATCGACGCATAATAATCTTTATATTAAGAAAATCGTTGTAATGCGTGATGAAGCGCCGAAGGTTTTTCCTACGAGCTGGAAGTTCACTAAAAACAGTCCGCTTATGGCAAGTGATAAGCTGGTAGAGTTACAAGGCTCTGTTACGCTTTTTGAAGGGCTTCAGATTGACACAACTGCAAGCGGTTCGGTGTTTAGGACAAAAGGCAGAACAGATTGGGCGCAGATAAATACAGGAACTGTAATTAAAATACCTGCAAAAGGTCCTAGCAAAATAACTACGACATGGTATGGCAGCGAAGCATATGAGATAGACGGACAAAAAGCATCCGGAAATAGTACCCTCATCTGTAAAGAGTCAAATGGGTGGATAACACTCAAGGTAACAAACGGAGGTTATATTGGCAGCATTGATGTTGAGCCGCTTTCAGCAGTAACCGTATCAGGTACAGTAACGCTGCCTCTTGATGCAGCAAGCGGCATGAAAGTAACCTTTACTGAAAAAACTGACCGTGCATCAAAATTTGTGGTTACTGCAGACATTAATACTGATAAAACATATGAGGCAATTCTGTATGCGACAGGAGAAGATTATGCGGTTTCCCTGAGCGATCCGAGTTATAATGTTACCGTGCCGGAAGGCGCAGTAATTCAGATTGCCGCGAATGTGTCAGAAAAGAGCCAGGATATTACAGCAACAAAACTTGATACAAAGGAAGTAACGGGAACGGTTAGTTTCCCTGCAGGAAAAACAATTCCGGCGGATTTAAAGCTTACCTTTACGGAAAAAACGGAATCTGAAACACCGCATGTCGTTGCAGACATAGAGGTCCAGGATGGTAGATATACAGCTGTATTAAAGAGTAATACAGTATATGAGGTTACAGGAAAAGGAACGGGTGTAGATGATTATGAGGTAAAACAGCCGGCAGAGTTAGATACGGCAGCAACAGACACAAATCTTGAGTTTGTTGAAAGGACAAAGTACGAAGTAAAACTTGTGATTACAAGTTTTGATGACGATGTGATTGATTCTTCGAAAATCAATATTACATTTACGAATGCAGAAGACGAGAGCTATGTATACGAATTTAAAGGCACGGACACGATTAGTCTGCGGGACGGCACTTATAATGTCAGCGTAAAAGCGGCATTCCCTTATGTAGCGGATAATCCGGAACAGCTTAGAATGGACGGTGCGTCTGTGCAATACGCGCTGAATTTTACTGAACGATTAGAGTGGAATTTCAAACGAGGTACGCGTAATGTTGAGTCAAAAGCAGTTACGGAGGATCAGACTGGAACAATAGACGGGCTTGAAATTGATTGTACCGGAACGCCAAAAGGCAAGTTTGATCTGACAAGAAATGACGACTGGGCGCAAGTTAATGCGAATACGACAATCAAAATACCTGTTACCGGAAAATGTGAAATTACTATGGCATGGATGGGAAAAGAGACATATACCATAGATAACACAGAGACAACAGGCAGCGGTTCTTATACGTATAAGGGTGAAGCCGGTTTTGTAGTGGTTAAGGTAATACAAGGCGGTTATCTTGGAAGCATCAAGTTAAAGCCTCTTAAAGATGTAGTTGTACCTACAGGTCCTAGAACAATTGATGTATGGGATTTCGGCGGCAAGGAAGAGAGCAATGCGGATAAGTATACGAACAACATAACGGCTCAAAAATGGATTGCTTCCGGTCTTTTGGGCGAAATTACAGATAAGAATGGTAAAAAACAGCCGGGTAGATTTTTGGGAGACAATAAGACTTCATACACATATGCGTTTGGTGATTTAACCATGAACTATATGGGTGAGGACAGACTGTATTCTAAGAATTCTGGGTTGAGTACGCCGTATATTGCCGGTGACGGTAAAGGAACATCAGATAAGGATTACGGCGACGGTTATGCGGCTGACGGCGGATGGTACTGCAATGGCAGCGGAACAGAAGGCACAAGAAATATTATTATTGATAATGTGTTGGCAGGGGACAAGATTATAGTCTATGCAGGTCAGCATTTAAGTGCGGCAGAAAATGGTCCCATTACGTTCCATTTTGACGGTCAGGGTTTGGCAGCAGGTCAAAATGACAGTGAAGCATTGGGAGCATCAGGCAGAGTATTTAAGAAAATTGTATTTATTGCAGAAAACAGCGGCAGCTACAATATTTGGGCGGAGTGCGAAAACAATGGAAAGCCACTGTATAACAGGGTAATGAGGATTCCGGGTGTAGATGTAAGCGGTACGGTTGATTTTGGAACATTTGATATTGGCAGCAACTACACTGTGAAACTTGTAAATCAAACTACAAAGCAGGAAACAGTTCTTGCATTAGAAGATGACGGAAGTTTTAAAACGGCTTTGGCGCCTGGATATAATTATTTGGCAGTATTGTCCGGCGCTCCGGGTTATGGATTTAAAAATGAAAGTAAGACGATAACAATTCCGGAGGAATCTTCTGAAATTAATAATTTAAGGCTGGTAGTGGAAGAAAAACCGATGTTTGCATATTCTGGTAAGGTTACAGGATTTGAGACAGGGTACAATACGGAAAGACTTGCAATCACTATGATACCGCCTAAAGATTCAAGTGCGGACAATGTAAAACTTGCGATTAAACCGGAAGATTTAAGTTTTACCGCATATTTGGAATCGGGTTTGGAATACACGTTCCAGTTAGAGGGCGTGGATGATTATGTAGTGAAAGCACCGCTTAAAGTGACAGGAACGAACGATGTTACGGCAGATATTGAAGTGAGCTTGAAACCAAGATTCGCTGTTAGCGGAGGTTTTATCGGATTAAAGGGTGAAACGGTTACGGATCTTACGTTTACGTTACTCGATGAAACGGGCAAGGAAGATAATAATTATATATATCCTGCGACAGTAGAAGATGATGTATACTCTGTTGTATTAAGAAACGGTGAATATCTTGCGAAAGCAGCAGTGCCTGGTTATACAATGCAGACACATGTGGTTGTGGATGGGAAAGAGGTAACCAAGGACTTACTGTTTGTAGCTACATCGACAGAGGGTCCTCTTGAGAGAGTGGCAAATCTTTATGTTGGATATGCAGGTAAGAAGAATAACTTTAAAACGGTAAGCGAAGCTGTTAAAACAGCAAAACGTATGAATCCTAAGAGCGAAGCAGAACGTATTACGATTCATATCGCTCCTGGAACATATAGAGAACAGATTATTGTGGATGTTCCGTATATTACATTTACAAATGATGAACCTTCGAAAGATGTATTGCTTACATGGTATTATGGTATCGGATATGCATACTATAGTGTGGATGAAAAAGGATATTATGATGAGCAAAAAGCACATGATAAGTACTCGAAGGCACATGCTGACAGATGGGGATGCGCAGTAAAAATTGCGGCTTCAGACTTCAGGGCGGAGAATATTATTTTTGAAAACTCATTCAGCAGATACCTTACAGAGGAAGAGCTTGAGGATGGCGTATGGCTTCATCCGGAAGGAACGGGTGATTCAAAGGCTACATATGTAAGAGACAAAAATTCAACCAAGAAAGAAATCCAAAGCAAAAAAGCAGTAGAACGTGCAGCGGCAATCGCTTTGGATGCGGACAGGGCAGAGTTCTATAAGTGTGAATTCTATGGAAGCCAGGATACGGTTTATACAGGAAGCGGCGGCGTTCATTCATATTTTAAAGACTGCTTTATAGAGGGTAATACGGATTTCCTCTTTGGTGACAGCAATTCCGTATATGAGAACTGTAAGCTTAGCTTTGCGGGTTACAGCGATACTCCGAATACCAGCGGTGGACTGATTGCGGTAAATCAGGCTGAATCAAAGCACGGATATCTGTTTTGGGGATGTACGATAACGCGCGGCAAGGAGCTTAACAACGGTTTTGGTGATTTGGGCAGACCCTGGCGAGCAAATGCAAGAGTGGCTTTTGTGAACACCATACAGGAAAGCGCAGATTTAATTTCGGATGCCGGCTGGCTTGATATGTCAGGCGCAAGTGCAAAAGATAATCCGAATTATGCAGAATTCAATACAACATTGCCGGATGGAACACCAATTACATTAAAGCCGGGCAGCACTAGAGAAATGAAATATAAGACAGAGAATCCTGTCAGCGATAAGACGGTTTTCTTTGACGGCTGGACACCTGCGTATTTAACGTATGATGAATCGAAAATTGTAAAAGAACCAATTTCAAATGACAATCGAAGCGATGTTCCCAAGGGAACAAAAATTACTTTGACAAGTGCAACGGCAGATGCAAAGATTTATTATACAATAAATGGCGATGACCCAACAGCACAAAGCACAGAGTATACAGAGTCGATTGATCTTGGCAATGAAGAGGGAACAGTAACAATTAAGGCAATTGCTATTAAGGGTGATGTTAAGAGTAATATTGCGGTATTCGAATATACAATAAAAGATGCTTCAGAATTGATTGCAATGCCCGAAGCGTCTGTAAAACCGGGAGAAGTTGAGAGGGGAACAAAAGTTCGGCTTTCGTGCACGACAGAGGGTGCGGAAATTTACTTTACAACGGATGGAAAAGAGCCGGCAATTAAGAATACGCTGCTTTATAAAGGTCAGGTAATTTTCATTAATGAGACGACAACAATTAAGGCAATTGCAGTAAAGGGCGGAAATGTAAGTGATGTTGCGGAATTTACATACACAATTCCGGGTTCTGCTGTAGACCCTTCAACCGTATTGCCGCCTAAGGCAAACATTGAGCCGGGCGAAGTGCCTGTAGGCATGAAGGTAGAACTGAGCGCTGCAAAGGATGCAAAGATTTACTACACATTAGACAACACAGACCCGACAGAAAACAGCACAGAGTATAAAGGTCCGATTGACCTTGGAAACGAGGCGAAGAAGGTTGTTATTAAAGCAATTGCCGTATTAGACGGCGTTAAGAGCAGCGTTGCCACATTTGAGTACACAGTTTCAACAGACATAGATCCTGACAAGTTTGTTGTAGCTCCTACTGCAACGCCGGATCCGAAGGACGGTGAAGTGGCAAAGGGTACGAAAGTAACTTTGACAACTGCAACGCAAGGCGCAACGATTTACTACACATTAGACGAAACAGAGCCTACAGAAACCAGCACGGAGTACAAAGGTCCGATTGACCTTGGAAACGAGGCAAAGAAGGTTGTTATCAAAGCGATTGCAATCAAGGGCGAGAATAAGAGTGCCGTAAAGACTTTTGAATACACAGTGAAAGAAGACGCTGTGGACGAAAAAGACCGTGTGAAAGCACCCGCAGCAACTCCGGCAGCAGGCGAGGTTGCAGCAGGAACGCAAGTTGTATTGGCAAGCGCGACGGAAGGAGCAACGATTTACTATACGACCGACAATACAGACCCGACAGCACAGAGCGCTGAGT
>CAJUJG010000006.1 GCA_910586715.1 uncultured Lachnospiraceae bacterium | reverse complement strand
GCTCGTGCATCAGCATGAAGCATTTGGGCGAGTATATGGATATCCACTGCGGCGGTGTGGACAATATTTTCCCGCACCACACAAATGAGATTGCGCAGAGTGAGGCTTATGTAGGGCATAAGTGGTGCAATTATTGGTTTCATGTGCACCATTTAAACGATAAATCCGGCAAAATGAGTAAGTCCAAGGGGGATTTCCTTACGGTATCCCTTTTGGAAAAAAAGAACTATAATCCCTTGGTATACCGCTTTTTCTGTCTTCAGTCGCATTACAGGAAGCCGTTGGAGTTTTCCTTTGAGGTGCTTGATAATATGAGTGCGGCGTACGACAAGCTTGTGAAAAAAATCGGGACCCTTGACAAGGAGGGAGCAGTTGATAAAGAGAAATTTGACTTGTACAGAAGAAAGTTTGAGGACGCGCTCTGTGACGATTTGAACTCGTCAATGGCAATTACCGTACTTTATGACATGCTCAAAGACGAGATGTCAGACGCGACAAAGCATGCGCTTGCACAAAGCTTTGACGCGGTGCTTTCGCTTGACCTTACGACGGCGCATGCCGCAAAGGAGGCGGACAGTACAGTGGACGCCGCGCTTGAGGCGTATGTGCTTGCAAAAATTGAGGAGCGCAAGGCGGCAAAGAAAGAGAAGGATTTTGCAAAGGCAGACGCAATCAGAAACGAGCTTTTGGAAAAAGGCATTGCGCTTGAGGATACGCGCGAGGGCGTGAAGTGGAAAAAAATTTAAGAACTTACAGGAAGGTTGGAAAGGACCATTCATATGGGAGATATACTTTCGGAAATACGCGCTTCATTTGGCGGGGGAAAAACGGACCTTAGGACGTATTCTCCGCTCACATTCGCCTATATCGGTGATGCTGTGTTTGAGATTATCATACGGACAGCGATTGTGGAGCAGGGACAGCGTCCCGCAAACGTACTGCATAAGCATAAGGCGAAAATTGTCTGTGCAAAAACGCAGGCAAAGATGCTTGACGCCGTTTATGAGGAGTTGAGCGAAGAGGAACAGGATATTTACCGGCGCGGCAGAAATGCAAAGATTCATTCTATGGCAAAAAATGCAAGCCTTTCGGATTATAAGAAAGCGACGGGGTTTGAAGCGCTTTGCGGGTATCTTTTTTTAGCGGACAATATGGAACGGGTGATTGTAATTGTCAAAAGGGCGTTGGACCTTGCGGAGATTGAACTGTAAAAGGAATAAGGTATGAGATACGAAGAATTTACGATAGAGGGCAGAAATGCCGTGATAGAGGCGTTTCGTGCAGGAAAACCGATTGATAAGCTTTTTATACTGGATGGGGCGCAGGACGGACCAATTCAGACGATTAAGCGTGAGGCAAGAAAGCATGACACGATTGTTAAGTTTGTGACAAATGAGCGTCTTGACCAGTTGAGCGAGACGGGAAAGCATCAGGGTGTGATAGCATACACGGCAGCATACGAGTATGCGCAGGTGGAGGATATTCTCGCCGCGGCGCGGGAAAAAAACGAGCCGCCCTTTGTGATACTGCTTGACAATATTGAGGACCCCCACAATCTGGGAGCGATTATCCGAACCGCAAATCTTGCAGGTGCGCACGGCGTGATTATTCCAAAAAACCGTGCCGCAGGGCTGACTGCGACGGTGGCAAAGGCATCCGCGGGCGCATTGAATTACACGCCCGTGGCAAGAGTGACGAATCTTTCCAAGACAATGGAGGATTTGAAAAAAGAGGGATTGTGGTTTGTGTGCGCGGATATGGACGGCACTTCCATGTATCAGCTTGATTTGAAGGGACCAATCGGACTTGTCATCGGAAATGAGGGGGAAGGCGTAGGACGGCTTGTGAAAGAGCGGTGCGATTTCGTCGCTTCCATTCCGATGAAAGGGGACATTGATTCCCTGAACGCATCGGTTGCGGCAGGCGTGCTTGCCTATGAGATCGTGAGGCAGCGGCATTCTTTATGGGGAGGATGAAGTGACGGAAAAATATAAAGGACTATCAGACGAGGAGCTGATTGACCGGCTGCGGCAGGGCGAAAACGGAATTACGGATTTTATTATGGACAAGTACAAAAACCTTGTACGCAAAAAAGCGAAATCCATGTACATCTTAGGCGCGGATAATGACGACCTGATACAGGAGGGCATGATTGGGCTGTTTAAGGCAATACGCGATTATGACGCGGGGCGCGACGCAAACTTTTATACATTTGCAGATTTGTGCATTTCAAGACAGATGTACAATGCAGTACAGGCTTCAAGACGGGAGAAGCACGCGCCGCTCAACACCTATATATCGCTGTATGCGAGCATGGCGGAGCCGGAGAGCGACGAGCGGGGAACGCAGCTTGTGAACATTCTTGTGTCAGAGGTGGAAACGGACCCCGAAAAACTGTTTATCGACAAGGAAAACGTGGCGCATATTGAGGCGATTATTGATAAGGAACTAAGCGGTTTTGAAAAGCAGGTGCTTGACCTGTATCTTACGGGAATGCGTTATTCCCAAATCGCAAAGGTGCTCGCAAGAGATGAAAAATCGACCGACAATGCGCTGCAGCGGCTTAAAGCAAAGCTGCGCCGTGCCGTAGACTACAAAAAGGACAGAAAGTAAAATAGAAAGTAAGACAACAAATGAATGATAAATATGAGGCAAAATACGATGTATTGAAGAAATATTTTGGCTACGATTCCTTTCGAAGCGGGCAGGAAACAGTGATTGATGCGGTTTTAGACGGTCAGGACGCGTTTGGCATTATGCCGACGGGAGCGGGGAAATCAATGTGTTATCAAATTCCCGCATTGATGCTTTCCGGCATTACATTAGTGATTTCGCCGCTGATCAGTCTGATGAAGGATCAGGTGGCGGCGTTAAATCAGGCAGGTGTGTATGCGGCATATCTCAACAGCTCGCTGACGCAGGGACAGTATTTGAAAGCGCTCCAATTTGCAAAAAACGGAAAATATAAGATTATTTATGTGGCTCCGGAGAGACTGCTTACGGAGTCTTTTCTTGATTTTGCCGTGCATGCCGATATTTCATTTATCAGCGTGGACGAGGTGCACTGTGTTTCGCAGTGGGGGCAGGATTTTAGGCCAAGTTATTTAAAAATTGTGGATTTTGTGCAGAAGCTGAAAAAACGTCCCGTGCTTGGCGCGTTTACGGCGACAGCGACGGCAGAAGTGCGCAATGATGTCATGAAAATATTACAACTGAAAGAACCGAAAATTGTGACGACAGGTTTTGACCGGGAAAACCTTTCTTTTTTTGTGAAACATGCAAAGGACCGGAAAGCTGCCCTTTTTGCCATTTTGCGCGAGCATTATGACGAGAGCGGGATTATCTACTGCATCACGAGAAAGCTTGTCGAGGAAGTATATGGACTGCTTGCTGACAGGGGCATTGAGGCGGCAAAATACCATGCGGGTATGACGGACGAGGAGCGGGTGCGCAATCAGGATGCGTTTACTTCGGACAGGGTGCGTATTATGGTTGCGACAAATGCGTTCGGAATGGGAATTGACAAGCCCGACGTACGGTTTGTCATTCATTACAATATGCCGAAAAATATGGAAAGCTATTATCAGGAGGCGGGACGTGCGGGACGCGACGGAGAAAAATCAGCATGTTATTTAATCTACAATCCGCAGGACGTGCATACAAACCGGTATTTTATCGAAAATAACCGTGAGAATGAGGAACTGGATAAAGTGCAGCTGGAGCAGGTTTTGGAAAAAGACAGGGAACGGCTCAAACAAATGACATTTTACTGTCATACAAGGTACTGCTACAGGAAATATATGCTTAATTATTTTGGGGAGAAGGCGGATTCCTTTTGCGGAAACTGCGGGAACTGTCTGAAACAGCTTGAAGCGCAGGAATATCAGCAGATGTTGGATAAAAACCCGCTGTACGATGCGAAGGTGAAACTGAAGAAGCCGCAGCCGGTAAAAAGACCGTCCTCCCAAAATCCCAAACTTTATGACAGCCTGCGCCTGCTTCGAAACAGGCTTGCCAAAGAAAGCAGTGTGCCGGCGTATGTGATTTTTACGGATAAAACGATAAAGGAAATGAGTATGTATCTGCCAATGAATAAAGAGCAGATGATGCAGATTAGCGGTGTGGGCGAGGTAAAATATGAGAAGTACGGAGCGCGGTTTTTGGCGGAAATCAAACGTTACAGGAGCGAGGAGCATGTTGATGAGGCTGCCGTGACAGCACATGCAAAGATAAAATTTTCAACAAATCATAAGGAGAATTAAGCGGTTATACCGTGTTTTCAGGAAAAAATCATTGTATTATTTTGGTAAGATGTATTATGATAGAATATGAGGAGCAATGCAACAGAAACAGAAATGGAGGATTTTTAGCAATGAGAGGAAAAAGATGGATTCAGAAGATAACGGCGGCAGCGCTTGCGGCAGCAGTGGCAGTATCGCTTTCGGGTACAGGCTTTGCGAAGGAGACAGTGGTATATGCGGCGGAGGAAGCCGCGCAGGCGGCTGTGCCGCAGGTGTTACCGCAGCCGACACCCGAGGAGGCTTATGCGGCGGCAGGATTTGTCAGAAGTGTGTATACAAACGAGTGGATACCCGCAGAGCAGGCGGGCGTCAGACCCATTGCAGTCATGATGCCGACCGACAGGATAGCGCAGCCTTCCTATGGCATCAGCAATGCCAAGATTTTGTATGAGATTATGGAAGAGGGCGAGATTTCAAGGCAGATGGCAATCATTGACGATTGGACAGGGCTTTCAAAAATCGGAAACGTGAGAAGCTGCCGTGCTTATTATCTGCCCGAGGCTACGGAATGGGATCCGATTTTGGTCCATTTTGGCGGCGTTGTCTATATGAAGGACAGAATAACGGCGCCTGATATAAACAATATTACCGGGGCGCAGCAGTACGGTGTCGCCGGAGGAACGCCAGGAGCTGAAGCGTTTTTCAGGACGACGGACAGAAAAGCGCCGCACAACGCATATACGAGCGCACCGGGCATTGTCAATGCATGCGCGCAGCTTGGTTATCCGTTGAACATAAGGCAGGGTGTCTATAATCCGAAGCATTTTACGTTTGCCCAGGGCATTAATACACTGGAACAGTACGGCGCGGCGGCAGCAACGGCAAATGCCATTGATTTGTCGCAGATTTATACGTACACAAAGAGCGCGTTCGTCTATAATCCTGCGGACGGTTTGTACTATAAATCCATTCATGGAAAACCGCAGACGGACGGCTTGAACGGAGAACAGCTTAAATTTGCAAATGTCATTGTACAGAATACAAAGTGGGTACGTTTGGATGATAAGGGATACCTTGCTTTTCAAAATATTGACAACACGGAGGACGGCTATTATTTTACAAAGGGTAAGTGCATCCATGTAACATGGCAGAAAATGGGCGATTATCTGCCTACCGTTTACTATGACGATTTCGGAAACGAGATACAGTTAAATGAAGGGAAAACTTATATTGCGGTAGCGCAAAAAGGAAGATCGGTGCTTTATAATTAGGCAGAAATGGGAGAGTGTTATGAAATTTGAACAGATAGAGGTGGATGTAAAGGATGCAGTGAAAGCGCGGCTTTCGCTCTATATACAGGAGAGTTATCCGCAAATGTACGGTGACAGGAAACGTCCGGTCATATTGATTTGTCCGGGCGGCGGCTATGAGCATATATCTGTCCGGGAAGGGGAGCCGATTGCTTTTCAGTTTCTTGCGGCAGGCTGTCACGCAGCGGTTCTTCAGTACGACGTTGTGGGCGACGGCATGGAGCATCCGCTGCCGATTATGGAGCTTGCGTGGGCAGTTTCATATCTTCGGGAACATGCGGATGCGTATGCAATTGACCGGGATAAAGTGATCGTGGCAGGCTTTTCTGCAGGCGGTCATTTGGCGGCAAGCCTTGGATGCTTTTGGGACAGGCAGTGGCTTTCGGATTTGGTGTGCATGAGCAAAAGCTGTTATAAGCCCAATGGGCTGATTTTGGCATATCCAGTGATTACGTCGGGTGAACACGCTCATGAACCGTCGTTTGCGCGTCTGATGGGAAAACATGCATCGGCGGGACTGACTGCGCTTTTAAGTCTTGAAAATCAGGTGACGGATAAGGTGCCGCCGGTATTTATGTGGCACACCTGTGAGGATGCTTCCGTACCGCTTGAAAATTCACTTTTATTCGCCAAGGCGTTAAGGGAGGCAGGCGTAAGCTTCGAGTATCATGTATTTCCGCACGGCATTCACGGGCTTTCCCTTGCCACGCAGGAGACGACGATGCTTGACAAGAATGCGGTGGAGCCGCAATGTGAACAGTGGGTTTCGCTTTGTATGAACTGGATGAAATACAACGTATGATATGGATTTAAGGAGAAGCCGCCTATGAATATGCTTAGGAGGAACGTGTTTGCACTGCGTGCAGTGACGATAGCCGTGACAGTTTTTCTGCTGACAGGCTGCGGGCAGCAGCAGGAGGAGCTGCCCGAGGCGGATTTAGGGCAGGAGCAAAGCACAAACGATACCGAAAAGAGCGCACCGCCGTCAGACGTGGATTACAGTCTGTCCGATATTGTGGTCGGAATAGACGGCTGGAGCGCGTTTGATGAGAATGTGACAATAAGGATTCCCGTATATGACAGACATATTGAGGGGGCGCCGGATGTCACAAAGAATTACTGGACGGATTGGATTCAGGAAAATTTCGGCGATAAATATAACATTACAGTAGAGTATGTGGCGATAAACAGAACGGATGTCCTGACAACTTATGAGGCGCTTGCACAGCAGGGGGAGCTGCCGACAATTTTGATGGAATATGATTTTCCAAAACTTGCACAGTGGGCAGGAAAAGGGTGGCTTGCAGAGTTTGCATTTGATGAATTTATGAAGGTTGCGCCCAATTATTATCAGCGGATGGTTGATTTGGGACAGCTTTCTTATACCCGGCTAGACGGAAAAACATATTTTGCGTTGGCGGAAAGACCGTATTATAATACGGACTATGGATTTGTGACGCTTTACAGAAAAGACTGGTTGGAACAGATTGGCTATGAAACATATCCGGATAATTGGGCGGATGAGAAAGAGATGCTGTTGAAGCTCAAAGACAGCGGCATCTGTAAATATCCTTGCGGCGGAAAAATGCTGTCGGGATCGGGTATGGACAGAAATTATGAGTACAGAACCTTTCCGCTTGATGAAGAAAATTGGGCGTGTTACGGTGATTACGCGATTCCTGCGCTTGGAGACGAAGCGAATAAAAGGCTGCTTAAAAGAGAAAATGAAAAATACAATTTAGGTCTTATTGAGCCGCAGTTTGACATAATTGATGAGGAAACGGCGAGAGACAATTTTGCAAAAGGAAAAACGCTTTATTATCAGGGATATGTGGCGGCGGATTTGGACTGGGTGAATGCATTTTATGAAAATAATCCCAATGGAGAGCTTGCGGTGAAAATTACGAAAAATATCGTAGACCGCGAGGGCGGAACGGTACCTGCACTGCGTGCAAACAATCCGTTTGGCATGATGGTTGGCTTTTCTTCTGAGGCGGATGAAGATCAGATAAAAGCGGCATGGATGTATATGGAATGGATGACTTTGGACAAAAATCTGTTTACCATGCAGTGGGGAATTGCCGGAGAAAATTACATTCTTGCCCAAAACGGTGTTCCGACACCTGTTTTAAATTATGAGGGCGAATGCATTCAGGGCGTCGGCAACAACAAAGATTACTGGTGTATCACGACGGAGGCACGGATTGCGGGAGGCATTGAGGATATTGTGGCGTTGAGTGCGCCGAAGAATATTCCGCAGGATTTTACGTCGGAACTGATTGAGAATTATTACGGACAGCTTGAAGCTGCGGAGGCAGGGTATGCCGTTTCGGATTGTAATTTTGCGGTGGCGCTGGAGTCTGTGGCAAAATATCAGCCAGCGCTGTTAGATTTGTACCGCCAATACCGTTATCAGATTACCAAATGCGCACCGGAGAATTTTGAATTTTTGTATGATAAGCTTGCGGAGGAATATGCCAAAGCAGGATACCAAAGCATTGTTGATGAGAGAAGAGAAGCCTATAAGGCTGGCAAAAGTACGAGATTGAAATGAAAATAACAAAATAAGAAAATATATCAATCTCTACTGCATTTTTTGAAAATTTATGTTATAATGTCTGTCGACAGACATTATATATATTGTTTTAAAATACCAAAGAAGGGATGAGACATTGTGGAAAGTTTAAAACTTTCAAGAGAAGAAATTATTATCTGTTATAAAGAAGATGTAGAACGGTTATTAAAGTTTTTGCCGTGGCTTGAAAAGATAAGCGGGGGCGAAGCGTCAGGCGTTTATAGCGGAGAAGGAATCGGGAAGAGTTCGATGGCTGTACCTGTTTATGATTCCACACTCCTTAGTTTTATTAAAGAAATACGAAACACGGATTTTATAAATCGCAATTATGTGTATACCTATTCAAGGTATCGCATTAAAACTGCAAAGGATGAACTTAGAGTGATAGATGCCTGTTCATTGCAGGAGGTATCTGTACTTGGTGATATTCTTTCAAAGTATGTACTTCGCGGTGATGTAAAAGGAGCAGTATGGTCTGAAGGCGTGTCAAATGGAGTATATTTGGCATTATTGCTAAAGCTGAAAGATTTGATGGAAATCAGGAATCCCCAGGCATAATAATACGGAGATTCCAAACATGCGAGCTTAGAAAGGAGCATGGCTGTAAACATGGGAGATAAATCGCTACAGAAGAAAAATTTGATTGTAGAAACTGCAAAAGAGGTATTTTTCAAACGGGGATACAGGGCAGTGACTATGAAAGAAATTGTGGAGGCATGCGGTATCAGCCGAGGCGGGCTTTACCTTTATTTTGCAAACACAAAAGAACTTTTCGAGGCTGTGCTGGAGCAGGAAAATCATACAATTCAAATGGTACTTGAGTCGCCTGTGGCAAAAAATGCAAATCCTGGTGAGATTTTGCTGCTGTATCTTGATGAGCAGAAAAAGGATATTTTAAAAAAGAAAGATAATCTTGCAGTGGCGGCATATGAATATATGTTTGAAAACAAGCTTTCTGACAGCGATATGCCAATTAAAAAAATTTTTGAGGAAAATGTGACATTGCTCGCAAAGCTGATTGAGGACGGAGTGGCGCAGGAGTGGATGGTCTGTGAAAATCCGTCTGCTGCGGCAAGAAATATTATCTATACGCTGGAAGGCATGAAGGTTACTTCCCAGACAATCGGTGTGTCGACAAATATCCTGGATAGTCAGATCGAATATATTATGGGAACGCTTGGCATGGTGATTAAATAGCGTTGAGGAATATAACAGTTATGAAAAAAGCTGGGCGTGCCCTGCTTTTTTTATGTACAGCCCAATGCAGAAGAAGCGTGCCGCAGAAGCGGTGTACGAGGTATGCGGCGGGAAGGAGAGAGACAGTTCCATGTTTGATTGTTATATGGGAAAATGGAGGGGAATTAAGTGTACAGGATAGGCATTTGTGATGATGAAAAAAATACCTGCATGGAAATTGAGAAAATGATTTGCGAATATGCAAAGCAAAATTCGGTTGAGTTTACAATCTCCACATGGTATACAGGAGAGGAGTTGTGCGAAGCGTTTGTAGAAACGAAGCTGGACTTGCTGTTTCTTGATATAGAGCTTGTTACGATAAATGGTATTGAGGTGGGAAGATATATCAGAAATGAACTTGAAAATCACGAAATCGCAATTGCATATATCTCATCAAAGAGCAGTTATGCGATGGATTTGTTTAAGATACATCCTATAGACTTTTTGATTAAGCCGGTACGGTATGAAGATGTGATGGAGATTATAGAGGAATCTTTAAAATATTACCGCAGAAATAAGATGATTTTTGAGTATCATGCAAGAGGTGTTTATGGAAAGGTCCAATATAAGGATATTATCTGTTTTTCAAGTGACAACAAGAAAATCAATATTACGACACCGCAATCCATTCTTTCGTTCAATGGGCGTTTGAGAGATATTTTGCCACAGCTGCCGGATAATTTTATACAGATCCATCAGTCGTATATCATAAATATTGACCACATGATAACCTGTTCTTATGATTCTGTTACAATGTTAGGAAATCTGGTTTTAAATATCAGCCAGCCATACCGAAAAGAAGTCCGCAGGCAAATATCAGAATTTAACTGGGGGGACTAAAGTGATTCTCTATATTTTTTATAAATATATGCGTTATTTTTTTAACACAGAAGGTATCAATTATGTGAAGGAAATAATAATTTATTTCTGTATGCTGTTGTGGCTTCTCTTTGTAAATCCATCGCTTCCGGAGCATTTGAAAAAGGTATCTGTTTTTTTGATTATCTTTCTTCTTACATGGCAGTATAAAGAGAAGTTTGCCAAGAAAGTATGTATTGTATTGATGATTTATGGAAGCTATATTTTATGTGAGATGTTTACCGGATATTTGCTGCTGCTCTATGATCAATATATGCATGCAGATACCTTCTTTGCGGGAAAGGCAATTTTAACACTTTTTTTTATGTATGTCTGTGAGCAGATCACAGAACTGCTTGCGGATTGTGTTAAAAAAATCCGTTTTGAGCTTGCGCAAAGTGAAAGTGCAAAAAGACAGGCGCAAGGGTATGTGAATCAGATGGACGTCATGAAAAATTCTGAGGAGAGAGTCCGCGGGCTGCGTCACGATTTAAAACATCATTTGAATGAACTGATGATATTGGCAGAGCGTGAAGAAGCTTCTGAAATGAAAAAATACATCAAAAATATGGATGCGTTTATGGTGGAACCAAGAGAATATGTTTCCAGCGGGAATATGGATATTGACAGCCTGCTCAATCTGATGATGAATATTGCAAAGCAAGAGCTTGACGATGTGTCGTGTAAAGTGAGCATTCCAAGAGAGCTTTCCATAGATCCGTTTGACCTGAATGTTATTTTGGGAAATCTGCTTGATAATGCGATTTTTGCGGCGAAGAAGACACCAAAAAAGTATTTGAGAGTCAAAATAAATTATAAGAAAGGCATGCTGTTTATTTATATTGAGAACAGTTATGAAGGAGAATTGATTCGGGAAGGAGCACGTTACGGTTCTACGAAAAAAGACAGTACTATGCATGGGCTTGGATTGGAGAACGTGCGTTTTGTTGTTGGAAAATATGATGGGAATTTAGAGCTGAAAAATGATAAACAACTGTTTCAGGCAAAGGCAGTGTTGTATGTCCCGGCAAAAGAGTAACGGATTTCGCCGTAACATATAGAATTTTCGCCCATGATAAAACAAAGTGATTTTTTTGTGTTATAGTGTTGCAAACAAAAAGGATGACAAAAACAGGAGTGACATTTATGACAAAGGAAGAAGAATTACGTTTTGTGAATGGAGCATTTGAGGCGCTTGTGCGAAGAGGAGCCGCAACACAGAATATGTTTACGCCGTCTTCGGTTACGGATCAGGATATTGATGTGTTTGAAAAACGGTTTGACATAAAACTGCCGTCTCTTTTTCGGACATATCTTACATCATACTGTTATGACTTTTCGGTTATCTGTGCACCGATTCCTTTAGACGGGGTAGAGTGTGCAGCGGAAAATTGTGAAAAGGGACTTTGGTGGATAGAGCTGCTCGCGCTTCCAAAAGAAAATCCGTTAAAAAACCTGTACGGGCTTATGGAGAGCTTTCGTGAGGTTTGTACAAACGAGGAGTTAATCGGTCTTGATTTACGGAGTGTCAGCAAACTTGTGCCAATCGGGGACTGGGACGGGATGCTCTGTATTGATTTGAGTGACGGGACACTTTGCAGCTTTGGACAGACGGAATTTGACTGGGAACAAGCGGGATACCTTGACAAAAACAAAATTGCGCACGGAATTAGGAGGATGGGAAGTTTTCAGGAGCTTTTGGAGCTGTATTTTTATGGTAAGTACGATATGGAGTATGAAAAGCAGATTGTCCGAAATCATGAGGAAAAACCGGATTATTCGGCGTATATTCAAAGATAAGGTTTCACGATGATAACAATAAAAATAAAAATCGGTTTTAAAAACAAGCATTCAAAAATAAAAAAAGAATCCGGCATCCAAAAAGCAGTTATTTTTGCGGCATTTGCGGACAGCGCGGTGTGGCTGTTGGATACGGCACTGATGTTAAAATTTTTTTATGTAATACCACTCTCTCCCGCCGGAGTGTTCCTTTTGGCGGGGATATTTTTTCTGTATCCGGCATATTTGGTTTTCAGAACTTGGATTTTCATAAAAAAATACGGAAAAGAACGGTATCATAAGGAGTTGGGGCATACAGGCATGCTGCTTGCGGCAGTCAGTGCGGTACATATGTTCCTGCTTATTGTGACTGCACTATAATATTTTAGATGGAAAAAGCTGTTGACATTTATCCGTTCTTTTGGCTTAATTATATATGGAATATTATAATGGTCAATAAAGGAGCGGAGGTAAAAATGGGCGGCTTTTTTGGTGTAGCATCACAACAGGATTGTGTGTTTGATTTGTTTTTTGGAATTGATTATCATTCTCATTTAGGAACAAGACGAGGCGGCATGGCTGTGTACGGAAAGGACGGTTTTAACCGTGCAATACACAATATAGAGAACGCTCCTTTTCGGACGAAGTTTGACAAAGACGTTCATGAGATGCAGGGAAACTACGGCATTGGCTGTATATCAGACTATGAGCCGCAGCCGTTGATTATCCGTTCGCATCACGGTACGTATGCGATTACAACGGTTGGCAAGATTAATAACACAGAGGAGCTGATACAGCGTCTTTTTGACGTGGGACATGCACATTTTTTGGAAATGAGCGGAGGGGAAGTCAATGCTACCGAGCTTGTTGCAGCATTGATTAACCGCAAGGAAAACCTGATAGAGGGCATTAATTTTGCATTGGAGGTTATTGACGGGTCACTCTCGATTGTTTTGATGAATAAGGCGGGAATTTATGCTGCGCGGGACAAGCATGGAAGAACTCCGGTTGTAATCGGCAAAAAGGAGGATGGTTATTGCGTATCCTTTGAAAACTTTGCATACAAAAACTTAGGATACTGTGATTATAAGGAGCTAGGACCGGGAGAAGTTGTCGTTTTGACGGAGAAGGGCTGTCTTACACTCTCCAACCCAAATGATGAAAATTTGAAAATCTGTACTTTTCTGTGGGTATATTATGGCTATCCTTCGAGTTCCTACGAAGGTGTCAGCGTGGAACAGATGCGCTATAATTGCGGTGCAAAAATGGCGCAGCGTGATCATGTGAAGCCTGATACTGTGGCAGGCGTGCCGGACTCCGGAATTGCGCATGCTGTAGGATATGCAAATGAGTCGGGCATTCCTTTTTCAAGACCGTTTATCAAATATACGCCTACATGGCCGCGTTCGTTTATGCCGACGATTCAGAGTAAGCGCGACCTGATTGCAAGAATGAAGCTGCTTGCGGTTGACGAATTAATTAAAGATAAGAGTCTGCTTTTGATTGACGATTCGATTGTCAGGGGAACACAGCTTCGGGAAACGACAGAATTTTTGTATCAGAGCGGGGCGAAGGAGGTCCATATCCGACCGGCATGCCCGCCGCTTTTATACGGCTGTAAATATCTGAATTTTTCACGTTCGTCTTCGGAGATGGACTTGATTACAAGGCGCGTGATTGAGCGGCTTGAGAACGGAAAGGTCACGGATGAAATTTTGCAGGAGTATGCCGATCCGGAGTCGGAAAAGTACGAGACGATGGTTGAGGAGATTCGCAAAGAACTGAATTTTACTTCCCTTCGGTTTAACAGATTGGATGATATGCTGGATGCAACAGGATTGGAACGGTGCAAGCTTTGTACGTACTGCTGGGATGGCAGGGAATAAAAAAAACGGGCGTTATGCCCGTTTTTTTTATTTCTTTCTTTTCGATAAAAGACATTCTTACAAAACTGTTATATTTTATTGCTCAATTGAAAGAATACCGAAAGATTTCTATGAGATACTTTGTATGGCGGATATTGACATCTGCATTAAAAAGTCGTATATTTTTATCTGTACTAACCGTATTAATACAGATAAAAACCGTATTTTATAAAACAAAAAGAATATATTTATAAATCTTTTATAAAAACAGAATAACTTTTATAAAATTTTAAGATGTCACAAATTAAACTAAAATTAAGAAATTATTAAAGACAAAATAAACTATCAGTGCTATGATAAAAAACTAAGAAAACAATGCAATTTTGTGCTCAGAGCATAAATTCGCAGACAGAGAAGGGAGCATGGTTATTAAAATGGAAAATACCTTAATCGAAATCAGCGATATGCATAAGATTTATAACCCCGGTGAAAACGAGGTACGCGCGCTCGATGGCGTGGACCTTACTATCTGCGAGCGGGAGTTTGTCGCAATCATCGGACATTCGGGTTCGGGAAAGTCAACGCTTATGAATATGCTTGGCTGTCTTGACGTGCCAACGACAGGCACTTATACGCTGCATGGCATTGATGTGTCGGATATGAATGACGACGAACTTTCGGATGTCAGGAACAGGGAAATCGGTTTTATTTTTCAGGGGTTTAATCTGATACAAAATCTGACCGCTGTGGAGAATGTCACGCTGCCGCTGATTTATCGCGGTGTTGGCAAAAAGGAGCGGGAGCAGCTTGCTTTAAATGCGCTTGAAAAGGTGGGGCTGGCGCACAGGCTTGACCATAAACCGGCACAGATGTCGGGCGGGCAGCAGCAGAGAGTAGCGATTGCAAGGGCGATTGCACAGGCGCCGCCGATTATTCTTGCCGACGAGCCGACCGGTAATTTGGATTCCAATTCGACAAAAGAAATTATGCAGATATTGCGGGAGCTGCACAGCGAGGGAAGAACGGTTATCCTGATTACGCATGATAATGAGATTGCGGAGCAGGCGGACCGCGTAATCAAAATACGGGACGGTAAAATTGTTTCCGATACAAATCAGCTGGCGGTACCAAAGCTGGAAACTGTTTGTCAGGAAATCGAAAATCAGGAGCAGGAAAACAGAAAACTGGTAATTACAACTGATGAAGAAACAATTCAGGAAAATATAATGGAGGACACAGACAATGCGTAAGGGAGAGAAAAAAGGAAAAAATTTGGAAGGCGTTAAGAATGGTAAAAAGCGGAAAAAGAAGTGGTTAAAAATTGCCATTCCGATAGTGATTGTGCTTATCATTATCGTGCGCAGCGTTATTTCATCAAAGAACGCGGCAGCAGGCATTCCGGTGTATACACAGAATGTATCAACAGGTGACATTGATACGCAGCTTAGCATCAGCGGCAAGGTTATGGCGGAGGAGTCTATGACGTTTTTTGCGCCTGCGGACGCAAAGGTTGAGGAAATCGAAGTGGATAAAGGCGATGTTGTGAGAGCGGGCGATATATTGCTTTGCTTTGACAAGGAAGCAGTCGCTTATGCAAAGCAAAAAAGCGAGCTGGAGGGCAAAATCAGCTCGGCGGATTACAATTCCACCGTACAGTACAACAATGAGCAGCGCGCAAAGCTGACGCAGGCGGAGGCGGACATCGCAACGTATCAGGCAACAGTTGACCGTTATGAGCAGTACATAGACGATTTGACGAACGGTATTACGGATGTGACGGCACTCAGAAGAGCGGACTTGTATGCAAAGATCTACAGTGTCGAAAAAGAGATGAACGGATATGATTTGGCGATGCAGATACCGGAGGAGGATACGGACTTTGATGCATTGACACGCAAAAAGGTAGAAAAGCAAAATGAACTGAATAAGCTGAACAATGAGTTAAGTCTGCTTTCGGACTATAAGACGGATTACGGTTGGGAGGATTTGCTGACACAGGCAAAGAAGGATCTTGCGGATTACGAGGAGCTGCTCACCGAGGCGAAAAGCGCGAAATCGAGCGCAGAGGCGGCACTGGAAAACGGTACAAAAATGGCGGGATATGAGCTGAACAGGGAAAAGGCGGCACTGGAGAGCGAGGACGCGCAGAAGAAATATGAAAAGGCATTAAACGGTTTTACGGCAGGTTTTAACGGCGTTGTTTCAGAGCTGAGCATTGAGGAAGGCGCACCCGTGCAGGAGGGTACAAAATGTCTTGTTCTTGAGAGCATTGACAATGTCTGCGTGGAGTTTCAGGCATCGAAATATGCATTAGAGACGCTTTCTATCGGGCAGCCTGCGGAGATTACCATATCCGGCAAAGAATATACTGGATCGGTTACCAAAATTAATCATATTGCCGAAGAAAATTCGTCCGGAACCGCGACGGTTGCGGCGAGGGTACATATTGACAATCCGGACGAAAACATTTACCTGGGACTTGACGCAAAGCTTAAGATTTTGACGGCAAGCGAGAAAGGTGTTTTGCAGGCTCCGGTGGAGGCGGTCAATATGGACAGTCAGGGTGCATTCTGCTATCTGATTGAAAATGATGTGCTTGTCAAGAAATATGTCACAATCGGCATTTCTTCGGAGGCTTATATACAGATTTTGGACGGTCTTTCACAGGGACAGGAGATTGTGACAGCCGCTGTTTCCGGAATGGGACTTGACGAGGGCATGGCGGTGACGGGAATGCCGATGCCCGACATGAGCGGCGCGGGCATGGAAGGCGCTGAAACAGGAACAGATGTAAGCACCGATACACAGCCTGCGACGCAGGGGGACGCTGCGGCATCTCAGACACAGACGGAGGATGAAACAGACAATGGCTAGAGTGATGGAATATGTAAAAATAGCCCTCATGAATATCAAAAGCAACAAAGCGCGCTCCTTTTTGACCATGCTTGGCATTATCATCGGTATTTCGTCCGTTATCTTAATTGTGTCGGCAGGAAACGGCTTTAAGGTCGGCATCAGCGGACAGCTTGATGCGCTGGTCGGCGGATTTATCCAAATTTACGCGGACGTTCCTGCGGACGAGGCGGACAGCATTATGTTTAATAACGACGACATTGACGCGATTTACGAAAAGGTGCCGCACGTTAAGGGCGCGACGGATATTTGGCGGATGGGCGCAAACGGCAGCGCGCAGACGACTAAGGGAACATTTAGCGTTGCACCAATGTTTGGCAACGAATCCATGCAGTTTTACGATGGCGCGCCGATTGCGAAAGGGCGTTATTTCAACAAGACCGAGAGTCAGAGCGGCGCAAAAGTCTGCGTTATTAACGAGCGCGGCGCGAAAAAGCTGTTTGGTACGACGGACGTCGTGGGGCTGGAATTGAGCATGAGCATGTGGGGCGTCACGGAGGATTTTACGATTGTTGGCGTCAAAAGGGACGAGGATTCCCTTGCAAAAGATATGACAATGGGTACCTACGGTGATGTGACGATGGAAATTCCGATTACGCTGTTGGAGGAACTGTACGGATATTATACGGAGGAGTTCAGTATGTTTATCATTTTCGCCGATTCTTCCGAGTATGTGACGGATATTTCAAGGCAGGTGCAAAGCCTGCTTGAGGCGAGATACAATGTGCGCGGAAAAGATTACATACAGAGTATGGATATGGCAAGCCAGGTCGGCATGATTAGCGATATTTTAAACTATGTTACCATTTTCATCATGCTTGTGGCGGGCATTGCGCTGATTGTAGGCGGTATCGGCGTTATGAATATCATGCTGGTGTCCGTGACGGAGCGTACCAAGGAAATTGGTATCCGAAAGGCGCTCGGCGCCAAAACCGGTTCGATTTTGTTCCAGTTTCTGATGGAGGCAGTGATTATTACGCTAATTGGCGGCTTTGTCGGAATTGTGCTTGGTATTTTAGGCGCGAGGGGAATTTGCGGACTGGCGTCGAGTATGGGAATGGGTGATATGCAGGCGGTCATTGATCCGAAAGTCATTCTTGTCGCAACCGGATTTTCGTCGCTGATCGGTATCTTCTTTGGTATTTATCCCGCAAAAAAGGCGGCAAAACTCAGCCCGATTGAGGCGCTGCGTCATGAATAAGAAAAACAATACGTAAACAAAAAAGAAGGCATTTTTCATCATTTGAAAGACAGCCTTCTTTTTTGCGTTAGTTCACATTTGCATTTTTTAAGGAAATATTCTTACTCGCATTGGAGAGCTTACACTCCTTAAAATCCCCCACCATTTTGGAAAATTTTGCATAGCCGTAGCTTGCAATGTTGAAGTCGGGGTATTTGCGCATCAGCTTTTGGTTAAGTTCGCCTACATTTATGACATTGTTGTCACAGTTCTTTAATATGGAAATAACTTCTTTGCGGATGTCGTCAAGCGTTACATTGCTTGTCTGAAGATACGCGGTAACCGTGCTTTCCGAGAATTTGAGCGAGATGGATTTCTTGAATTCAGCCGCCTCAAGAAATTTGGAAAACTTCGTGTACTCATAGTTTCTGACATCAAAGGAAGGATACATCTTGGAAAGCCTGCTTCCAAGCTCGCCGATGTCCATTGACGTACCGTCGTCGCCGTTATCGCTGATAATGCGGATGATTGCCTGTTCAATTTCAGAGAGCGGCGTGAGGGCGTCTTCCATTGCAGCGGATTTTTTCGCTGCCGCGGAGGTCTGTGCCGATTCCACGTTGGCTAAGAGGTCAAGGAGCACAAACTTCTCACATGCCGAGCGAAAAGGTTCAGGCGTTTTGCGCTCGCCCATGCCGATGACATACATGCCCGATTCCCGAAGGCGCATTGCGAGGCGTGTAAAATCACTGTCGCTTGAGGCAAGGCAGAATCCGCTGACGTGACCGGAATATAAAATATCCATTGCATCAATAATCATTGCGGAATCCGTGGCATTTTTGCCGCTTGTATAGCTGTACTGCTGCACGGGGTTGATGGAGTTTGCAAGCAGTACATCTTTCCACTTTGCGGCATTTGAGCGCGTCCAGTCTCCGTAGATGCGTTTGTAAGTTACGGTGCCGTATTTCGATAGCTCATCGAGAATAAGCTTAATATAGCCGGCGCTGATATTGTCGCTGTCAATCAGCAGTGCAAATTTTTTTTCTTCCATTCTATACTTCCCTTCTTTTTTCGTTAATAATAGTGTATCACAAAACAATGGCGAAAAAAATCGTTTGCGAAAAAAGCGGTCATGACAAAATAAATAGAAATTTTTACCAATTTTTGTGGGAATTGCCACCACTTGTATGCAAAGAAGCCCAAATGTGGTAGAGAAAATTTGTTTGCGGCACTATATTTAGCGGAAATAGAACATTGTTTCAGGGCAAAATGTCATCCGTCCAATTTTAATCGTGAAATAAATACTTGTTATTTTGCTGCTTTTCATGTAAGATAATACTTGAAAGTGGTAAAAAGTGGGTAAAAGTGGAGCGAAGTGGTGTGCAGTGACACAGGTTGGTGGTGATTGGCATGTTTAAGGGTGAATACAATCATACGATAGACACCAAAGGCAGGCTGATTATTCCTTCAAAGTTCCGCGAGATTTTAGGAGAGAATTTCGTAGTGACGAAGGGACTTGACGGCTGTCTGTTTGTGTACGGCAACACAGAGTGGTCCGCTTTTGAAGCGACACTCAAAACCTTACCGCTTGCAAATAAAGATTCCCGGAAATTTAGCCGCTTTTTCCTCGCCGGTGCAGTTGACGTGGAGGTGGATAAGCAAGGGAGAATACTGATACCGTCCGTGTTAAGGGAGTTTGCAGCTTTGGAAAACCAAGTAGTTCTTTTAGGAGTAGGAGAACGAATCGAAATCTGGAGCAAAGATAGATGGGAGGATGCCTCGGAATACGACGATATGGATGATATCGCAGAACATATGTCAGAGCTGGGACTCATGATCTAAAGCTGGGGGGCTTTATCGTGACACGGAATTTGGGAGAATTCCAATTATGAGTTTTTAGTGGGCAGATGAACGAATAATGCCGAACGGAAGGGAAGGTACTATTCAAAGAGTTAAGCCGATGGGAACCTACAAACAAAGATTCAAACAAAAAATGGGGAAGCAACATGGAGTTTAAACATACGTCAGTATTACTTAACGAAACAATTGATTCACTGCACATTAAGCCTGAGGGTGTATACTTGGACGGTACCCTCGGCGGCGGTGGACACGCCTATGAGGTGTGCAAAAGACTCAACGACAAAGGCAGACTGTTCGGCATCGATCAGGATGGCGATGCAATTGACGCTGCCAAGAAGCGGCTGGAGGAATTTGGCGACAAAGTCACGATTATCAGAAACAATTACTGCAATGCAAAGGAAGCGCTGAAGGAGTATGGCGTGGACAAGGTTGACGGCATTGTGCTCGATTTGGGCGTATCGTCGTATCAGCTTGACAATGCAGAAAGGGGATTTACTTATAAATACGATACACCGCTTGACATGCGTATGGATCAGCGGCAGAACCTTACGGCAAGAGATATTGTGAACGAATACGAGGAGTGGGAGCTTTACCGGATTATCAGGGATTACGGGGAGGATCAGTTTGCGAAAAATATTGCAAAGCACATTGTTTTGGCGCGTGCAGGGAAACCGATTGAGACGACATTTGAGTTAAATGAAATCATAAAAGCAGCGATACCCGCAAAAATGCGCGCTGTGGGCGGACATCCCTCAAAACGGACGTTTCAGGCAATCCGGATTGCATGCAATCACGAGCTTGATGTGCTTTCGGAAGCGCTTGAGGATATGATTGACCTGTTAAATCCATGGGGAAGACTTTGTATTATTACATTTCATTCTTTGGAGGACAGGATTGTAAAGAATTTTTTCAGGGAAATGGAAAATCCCTGTAAGTGTCCGGCAGAGTTTCCGGTATGCGTGTGCAAAAAAGTACCGTACGGAAGAGCAGTGCCGAGAAAGGCAATTCTTCCTTCCGAGAAGGAGCTGGAGGAAAATGCAAGGTCTAAGAGCGCAAAGCTTCGGGTATTTGAGAGAATTTAGTGCAGTCGTATTTGGCAGGGAAGGACGTTGGAAAGAATGAGAGAGAATGCACGGTATTATGTGGACGGAAGTGCGGCAAGACAGTTAAGACCGCGGCAGGAAGAACAGCCCCGCCACAGGCAGGCGCCCCAAATGCAGAGGATGCCTTTGCGCAGGCGTGCTGTCAAGGCGGCGCCGATGAATATGGGATATATGGCGGTTATGGCTGCAGCAGTTTTGATTGTGTGCGGTGTGCTTATGAGTTATGTAAAGATGCAGTCTGATATTACCAATCACATCAATACAATTTCAGATTTGGAAAGCAAGCTGAATGAAATGAAGCTTGCAAATGATGAAACTTATACAAAGATTATGAGCAGTGTTGATTTGGAGGAGATAAAACGTATCGCAGTCAGTGAGCTGGGAATGAAGTATGCGAAGGAAGGGCAGGTAGTGCAGTATACGGGAGAGGGAAACGACTATGTGCGTCAATACAGCGATATTCCGCAATAAAATTGCGACGATGCAGTTCAATTTAAGGTGATTTGATGACGGCTAAGAAGAACAAAAAAAGGAAAAATAGAAATATAAACCTGCAAAAGGTAAAAACAATGAAGCTGGCAGTTATGATGTTAATCATTCTGCTGGCTTTTGCAGGGTTGGGGGCAAGGCTTTATTTTTTGACGCGTGACAACCGCAATGATTATCAGAAGAGGATATTATCACATTTGGGTTATAACAGCAAAACGCTTCCATTTAAGCGGGGGAGCATTTTGGATGCAAACGGTACAATTCTTGCGACAAGCGAAAAGGTCTACAATGTAGTATTGGACTGCAAGGTTATGCTTGACGATGAGAAGAATGAGGAGCCGATGCTTGCGGCGCTTTCCGAGTGCTTTGGACTGGACCGCACGGAGCTTTCAAGGTATGTGAAGGACAATCCCGCATCGCAGTATTATGTGCTCAAACGCAGGATTTCTTACGAGGAACGGCAAGTGTTTGAGGAATACAAAAAAGCGTATAACGAGCAGGCGCAGGAGCACAATAAAAACGTCAGCGACAGTGAGAAAATGGGCATGATTAACAGCGGCATTTGGTTTGAGGAGGAGTATATCAGGAGGTACCCGAATAACACGCTTGCATGTGACGTGATTGGATTTACAGGGACGGACAACAATGGTCAGTTTGGCTTGGAAGAATATTATAACGATGTGTTAAATGGAACAAATGGCAGAGAGTACGGTTATCTTAATGATGATGCGATACTGGAGCGGACAACCGTAGCGGCTATGGACGGATATACGATTGTAACGACGATTGACGCGAATATACAGGCAATTATTGAGAAATATATCAGACAGTTTAATGACGAACATATGAATGAGCATCGGGAAGGACTCGGCGCTTATAATATCGGCTTTATCGCAATGAACTGCAATAACGGGGAAATTCTCGGAATGGCAAGCTATCCGGATTTTGACTTAAACAATCCTAAGGATTTAAGTAAGTACTATACGCAGGAGCAGATTGAGCAAATGCAGGAGGGAGATGGAGAAGACTATTACAAAACGCTTAATGAGCTTTGGAGGAATTTCTGCATTTCGGATACATATGAGCCAGGATCAACAGCAAAGGCAATGACGCTTGCCACCGGAATTGAAACGGGAAGAATTGTAGGCAATGAAACTTATGAATGCGGCGGACATCTTATGGTGGCAGATCATGATATTGACTGTAATATAAAAGCAGGTCATGGAACATTGGACGTGAGCGGTTCGTTAGAGCAGTCCTGCAATGTGGCGTTTATGAAAATGGGAGAAGCGATAGGCGTTAAAAATTTAGTACAGTTTCAACGTGTTTTTAATATTGGACTGCGCACAAACATTGACCTTGCGGGAGAGGCAAGAACAGCCGCGTTGGTATACAGTGAAGATACCATGAGAGCTGCTGAGCTGGCAACGGCATCGTTTGGTCAGGGTTATAATGTGACCATGATAGAAATGGCGGCAGCATTTTCTTCTATTATAAACGGCGGAAATTACTATGAACCGCATGTAGTGAGTAAAATTGTCAATTCAAACGGTGACACGGTAAAAAATATTGAACCGCGTGTGCTCAAGCAGACAATCTCATCTTCAACCTCAGAGCAGATGCGTCAGTATTTGTATGCGACGGTTGCAGAAGGCACGGGAAGAACGGCACGTCCTGCGGGATACGCCATAGGAGGAAAGACGGGAACAGCGGAGATGGTGCCAAGAGATAAGACAAACTATGTTGTTTCTTTTATTGGCTTTGCACCTGCGGATGATCCGCAGATTGTGGTATACTGCGTCATTGACCGTCCTAATGTGGCAGATCAGCCGCATGCGTCATATGCCACGGCAATCGTAAAAAGTGTTCTTACAGAAGTGCTTCCGTATCTGCATATCAGCAGAACGGAGGAAATGACAATTACCGAGCAGGAGGAAGCGGATAATCTGCTTGAAAACATTGTTGCAGGTGGCAATAAAGAGGCTGGGGATGGCGACGGCAATGAAGAAGGCGACAACAGTGACACCGGTGAGAACGAAGGCGGTGCGGATGAAAGCGGAGACGGTCAGGATCATGAAAATCCTGACGACGGGGCTGGAAAACCATCTTACGTGGTTGATCCGAATACCGGAGAGCTTGTCAATCCGGATACCGGAGAACCGGCAGAGCTGAATTACAGCTATGAAGGCGGAAATGGTGACGACGCCACTCCGAATGAGGGGGACGCACAGGCTCCTGTGGAGGAAGGCGCCGCACAGTAAACGTTTATAAGAATATATCTATATCGGTATTCATAAAATAGTAGCAATCGTTTTGGATAACGGTGAATGGCATGACTGTTGTAAATAGCACTGCAAGGCGCAATATGACAGTACAGAAGAGAAAAACTTTTATTATATGTATAATGTCGGTAATCGCGCTTTTGGCGTTAGTTGTGCGTGTGGGATACATTATGATTTTTTGTTCCGAGTACTACACCGAGCAGGCGCAGGAGCTCCATGAACGTGAGCGTGACATTAAAGCGGCACGCGGCAGGATTATCGATGCGACAGGAACGGTGCTTGCCGACAATAAGACCGTATGTACGATTTCGGTCATACACAGTCAGATTAAGGAACCGGAAAAGGTAATAGAGATTTTAAGCCATGAGCTTGGACTTTCCAAAGAGTATGTCAAAAAGCAGGTGGAAAAGAGAAGCTCCCGCGAGCGGATTAAGAGCAATGTAGATAAAGAAACAGGCGATAAAATAAGAAACTTAGACCTTGCGGGCGTGAAGGTTGATGAAGATTATAAGCGGTATTATCCTTACGGAGAACTTGCCTCGAAGGTCCTTGGCTTTACAGGAGGGGATAATCAGGGCATTATCGGTCTTGAGGTAAATTATGAGAAAGTTCTGACAGGTACGAAGGGAAAAATTTTGACGCTTACCGATGCAAAAGGCATTGAGCTTGACGGAATGGGAGAGCGGCGCAGGGAGCCGATTGCGGGCAGTGATTTGTATGTGAGCATTGACGTCAATATTCAGAAATATGCGATGCAGCTTGCAAAGCAGGCGTACGAGACAAAGCAGGCGAAGGGTGTTTCCATTATCGTGATGAACGTAAAAAACGGTGAAATCCTCGCTATGACAGATGTTCCGGAATTTGATTTAAACGAGCCGTTTGTACTGACCGCAGAATTTGCAGGGCAGGAGGCGACACAGGATACTTTTAACCAAATGTGGCGAAACGGTTGTATCAACGATACGTATGAGCCGGGTTCCACGTTTAAGATTATCACGGCGGCGGCAGGACTTGAGAGCGGTGCGGTAACCTTAAATGATCATTTTTCCTGTCCGGGCTTTATTATCGTCGATGACAGGAGAATACGCTGCCATAAGCTTGGCGGACATGGTGCGGAGGACTTTACGCATGCCGTGATGAATTCGTGCAATCCGGTGTTTATTACGGTCGGGCTTCGCATTGGTACACAGCGGTATTATGATTATTTTACAAAATTCGGGCTGCGGCAGAAAACGGGGATTGATTTGCCGGGTGAAGCGGCAACCATTATGCATCAGCCGGATAAAATCGGCGAGGTGGAGCTTGCGACAATATCCTTTGGTCAGTCGTTTCAGATTACGCCGATTCGCCTGATGGCAACCGTAGCGGGACTGATTAACGGCGGTAACGCTGTGACGCCGCATTTTGGAGTGAAAGCGGTTAATGAAGGAAACGGAGCGATTGAGGAGTTTGTTTATCCCGTTTCGGAGGAAATCGTATCAGAGGATACCACGCAAAAGCTGCGGTATGTGCTCGAACAGGTCGTAGAAAACGGCGGCGGTAAAAACGGATATGTAGAGGGCTTTCGCGTAGGCGGTAAGACAGCGACGAGCCAAACGCTTCCGCGCGGGACGGGAAGATATATTGCATCCTTTTTGGGGTTTGCACCCGCAAACGATCCGCAGATTATGGCGCTCGCAATTATTGATACACCGCAGGGAACTTATTATGGGGGGCAGATTGCCGCGCCTGTGGTAAGGCAGCTGTTTGAAAATATCCTTCCGTATTTAAAGGAGATAAATTATCAGTAACAGAATGGGGGAAATTCAATGATAAATATAAACGGAAAGAACGTCATTGTGGTGGGAACCGGAAAAAGCGGAATCGGTTCTGCCATATTGCTGGAGAAAAACGGTGCAGTTCCGATTTTATATGACGGAAACGAAAGCGTAAATATTGATGCAGTAAAAGAGAAAATTACGCAAAAGCTCGGTTTCGAGACGAAGGCGGAGTTTGTGACAGGTGAATTTCCCAAACACATTACAAAAGATGCTGCACTTTGCGTGCTCAGTCCCGGTGTGCCGGTGGACGCGGATTTTGTGGTGTATATGAAAGAAGAAGGGATTCATATATGGGGCGAGATTGAGCTGGCATACAACTTTGCGAAAGGAATTGTTCTTGCGATTACCGGAACAAATGGAAAAACAACGACGACCTCCCTTGTAGGTCAGATTATGCAGGAGTATTTCGAGCAGGTGTTTGTAGTCGGCAATATTGGCAATCCATATACGGAGGCAGCCTCTTTGATGACGCAGGACACGGTGTCTGTCGCGGAGATTTCCAGCTTTCAGTTGGAAACAATTGAGTATTTTCATCCCAAAGTGTCCGCAATCTTAAATATTACGCCCGACCATTTAAACCGTCATCATACAATGGAAAATTATGTGGCGGCAAAGGAGGCGGTTGCGCTAAACCAAACAAAGGCAGATTATTGTATTCTGAATTATGAGAATGCATACACCAGAGCGTTTGGAGAGCGCTGCCCGGCTTGTGTGATTTATTTTTCGTCCGCGAGAAGATTGGATAACGGCATTTTTTATGAAGGTGATGAAATTTATCTTGCGAAAGATCAAAAGGTGCAAAGGCTGTTAAATGTAAAGACAGATATGAATCTTGTAGGAATTTGCAACATTGAGAATGTCATGGCAGCAATCGGAATCAGCATGAGTGCAGGTGTGCCTATGGAAAATATTCTTGCGACAATCCGGCGTTTTGTGGCAGTGGAGCACAGAATTGAGTTTGTGGCGGAAAAAAACGGTGTGGTGTACTATAATGATTCCAAGGCAACGAATACGGATGCGGCAATTCAGGGGATTAAAGCGATGGACCGCCCTACTGTTTTAATTGGCGGGGGATATGACAAGGGCAGTGAATATGATGATTGGATTCAGAGCTTTGACAAAAAGGTCAAAAAGCTTGTGCTGATTGGGCAGACAAGGGAAGCGATTGCGGCATGTGCCGTAAAATGTGGTTTTCCCAAGGAAGATATTCTGTTTGCGGACAGTTTTCAGGAGGCACTCGATACTTGTGTGCGGGAAGCTTCCTTCGGGGATGCGGTACTGCTGTCGCCTGCATGTGCAAGCTGGGGCATGTTTGAGAATTATGAAGTCAGAGGGAAGCAGTTTAAGAAGTACGTAAACGGCTTATAGGACAGAAAATATAAAGGAGTGATAGCGTGGCAAAAACGAGAGCAAAAAGGCAGGTACAAATCCGCAGCAGCAGGCACAATATGGATTATATTCTGCTGACAGTGGTATTGTTTCTGATTGCTTTTGGACTGTTAATGATCTATTCCACAAGCTCGTATGAAGCAGGAGATAAAATTGGTGACTCTGCATTCTATTTAAAAAAACAGCTGCAGTCGACAATTATTGGTTTTTTTGCGCTTGCAGTCATGATAAAGTTTCCATATAAATATTTGCAGAAATTTGATTTGATGGCAATTGTGGTATCTGCTATACTTCTATGTCTTGTTATGACGCCGCTAGGTGTGACAAGAAATGGTGCGAGACGTTGGCTTGATTTTAAAGTCATAAGTTTTCAGCCTGCGGAGGTAGCGAAAATCGGTGTTATTGTTTACCTTGCAAGTATTATACAAAAGCTTGAGGGGTTAGGGAGAAATGTAATCAGGACCCCCAAAGGCATTGCGATTGTCATGATTCCTCCGACAATTATTGCTGCCCTTATTTATGGGATTACCAGAAACATGAGTTCTGCTATTATTGTAATGGGGATTGCAGTAGCGATGCTTTTTGTAGCTGTGCCGGATTACAAATGGTTTATCGCTATGGGGGCAGGTGTGCTGGCAATAGTGGCAGCTGTTGTGGCGTATGTATCAAGTGCGGACACAACGGGATCAGGATTCCGCCTTGCGCGTGTCAGAGCATGGCTTGAACCGGAAGCTTACAGTACGGATGAGGCGTTTCAGACGCTTCAGGCATTATATGCCATAGGTTCTGGCGGCATATGGGGAAAGGGACTTGGGCAGAGTATGCAAAAGAGAGGATTCCTTCCCGAAGCGCAGAATGATATGATTTTTTCGATTATTTGCGAGGAGCTTGGACTTTTTGGCGCAATGGCAATTATTCTGCTGTTTGTAATTCTGATATGGAGCTGTATGGTGATTGCAAACAAGGCAGTTGACCGTTTCGGCTCGCTTTTGGTTGTCGGTGTCATGTCACATTATGCGATACAGGTAATCCTGAATATTGCTGTTGTAACAAATACGATACCAAACACGGGGATTACACTGCCGTTTATCAGTTATGGAGGTACTGCGACGCTCTTTTTATTAACGGAAATCGGAATTGTACTTAATGTCAGCAAGAGCTGTAAGTAAAGTTATCAAATAAAGAAAAACCGCATATAATATTATAATTCATACTTTTATGTGGTGAAACATATGGCTTATGACGGTCAAAGCAATGCGGCAATATGCATGGAAGGAGGAAAATGCCTGGACGGAACGGTTCTTATTCAAGGGTCTAAAAATGCAGCGCTTCCGGTGTTAGCGGCAAGTGTGCTGATTCCTGATACCTGTGTATTTAAAAATGTTCCATATATTACGGACATTGACTGTATGAAAAATCTGCTCAAAAGTACGGGAGCGGTTTTGGAGGAGCGGAAAGAGACGCATATGCTCCGCATTCATTCTGAAAATATACGGGAATACAGGCTTCCTGCAAGGTATGTCAGTGCCATGCGTTCATCAGTAGTGCTTATGGGTGCGCTTCTTGGACGGCTTGGGGAAGCGCTTGTGGATTATCCTGGCGGATGCGTGATTGGGGAAAGACCGATTGACCTGCATTTGTTCGGACTTGAAAAGCTGGGAGCGCAGATTTGGACGGATAAGAACCGTATTCATGCATATGCGGATGAACTTAAGGGGGCTTTGATCAAATTTCCATTTCCGAGTGTGGGTGCGACACAAAATACAATTCTTGCCGCAGTGACGGCGCGTGGTACGACGGTTATCCAAAATGCCGCAAGAGAGCCGGAGGTGACGGCGCTTTGTGATTTTTTAAACAAAGCAGGTGCGGACATTGAGATTGAGCATGATTTTATCGCGACGGGCAGAATTGTAATTCATGGGGTGGACATAAGCCGCCTGCACGGCGTGGAATATACGGTCATACCGGACAGGATTGTCGCGGGGACGTATATGTTTGCGGTACTTTGTGCAGGAGGAAATATTACGCTTGAAAATGCGCCTGCCGCGCAGTTACGCAGTGTGTGTGCGCTGATTCGGAAAATGGGGGCAGATGTTGTTTTGGATGATGAAAACGACAGGATTTTGGTCAGTACAGACACGAAACGAAAAATTCGAAACGTTCCTTTTGTTGAAACGGGTGTATATCCGGAATTTCCGACGGATTTGCAGTCGCCTTTGCTTGCCAGTGCATGTGTGAGTAAGGGAACGCTTATTTTAAAGGAGCGTATTTTCTCAAGCCGTTTTAAGGTTGTGGAGGAGCTTGTGAGAATGGGCGCGGACATTACGGCTTTGGACCATGAGCGTGTGCAGGTGAGAGGCGTTGCAAAACTTGCGGGAAGAACCGTGATTGCACAGGAGCTGCGGGGAGGAGCTGCACTTGTAATTGCGGGGCTTGCAGCAGATGGAATTACGACGGTGACGGATACCCGTTATATAAAAAGGGGATACCAGGATATAGTGGGTGACTTGGAGAGGCTTGGAGCGAGGATAAGCTATGTTGATTAACGAAAAGAACGGAAAAAAGGACAGCAGTATTAAAAAAATACGTGTTATTATTGTGTTGTGTGTCATCAACGTACTGCTTTTGATTTCCTACTTTTTACTGACGCATTTTGCGATAAAAAACGTGATTGTGGATGGAAATAAACATTACTCCGCCAAAGAGATACAGTCGATGATTATGACAGGTTATCTTGGCGATAATTCGCTGTACCTGTCATTGAAATACAAGAATAAAGAGATTGTGGGCATTCCTTTTATTGAAACAATGGACGTTGTTGTACAGTCAAACGATACGATTAAGATTACGGTGTATGAAAAGGCGCTTGCAGGTTATGTTGAATATCTTGGCAGGTACATGTATTTTGATAATGAGGGCGTGATTGTGGAAGCGGCAAAAGTAACAACAAAGGGAATTCCGCAGGTGACGGGGTTGGACTTTGATCACGTGGTTCTTTATGAAAAGCTTCCGGTAGAGAATCAAGAAGTGTTCCAATATATTTTGACGATTACAAAACTTTTAAATAAATATGATGTGATATGTGATAAGATCCAGTTCGACGCTAATTATAATGTAATGCTTGGCTATGGCGGGATAAAGGTCGATGTAGGAGCGCTTGAAAATCTTGATGAAAAGATTATGCAGCTTCCCAAAATCCTCCCTTCTCTTGCTGGAGAGAAGGGTGTGCTGGATTTACAGAATTATTCGTCGGATAAAAAAACAACTTCCTTTGAGCGGGAGAAATAAAATCAGGCAAAAATTAATAAATGTGAAAAAATAGGTTGATAAATTGCGAAAAAAATTATATGATAAGTTAGATGGAATTTTTTTAGTGGACAGGATAAATTATGAAGGAGGAAGGAAACTTGCTCGAGATTAGATCAAACGAAACGGATGCGGCAGCAAGAATTATTGTAGTAGGGGTAGGCGGAGCAGGAAATAATGCCGTAAACCGAATGATAGATGAGGCAATTACAGGGGTAGAATTTATTGGAGCCAATACGGACAAGCAGGCATTAAAGCTCTGCAAAGCACCGACGTGCTTACAGATAGGGGAAAAGCTTACCAAGGGACTTGGCGCGGGAGCAAAGCCCGAGGTTGGCGAGAAGGCGGCTGAGGAAAGCTCAGAGGAAATCAAGGAAGCCATCAAGGGAGCTGACATGGTGTTTGTCACCTGCGGTATGGGAGGCGGTACCGGTACAGGCGCTGCGCCTATTGTGGCGGCAATTGCAAAGGAAATGGGAATCCTGACGGTCGGTGTGGTGACAAAGCCCTTTGGTTTTGAGGCAAAGAAGCGCATGACAAACGCGCTTTCTGGTATAGAGAAGTTAAAAGAGCATGTGGACACGCTTATTATTATTCCGAATGATAAGCTTCTTGAGATTGTTGACAGACGGACAACCATGCCTGAAGCGTTAAAGAAGGCTGACGAGGTATTACAGCAGTCCGTACAGGGAATTACGGACTTAATTAATGTGCCTTCGCTGATTAACCTTGACTTTGCCGATATTCAGACTGTTATGAAGGACAAGGGCATTGCGCATATCGGTATCGGATACGGCAAGGGTGAAACAAAGGCTGCGGATGCAATCAGGATGGCAGTGGAATCTCCGCTTCTTGAGACGACCATCAGCAGTGCAACAGATGTTATTTTGAATATTTCAGGGGATATTTCAATCTTTGATGCAAATGATGCCGCAAACTACATACGTGAGCTTGCAGGCGATGACATCAATGTTATTTTGGGTGCGATGTATAATGAAGACATGGCGGATACCTGTACGGTTACGGTTATCGCAACCGGTATTCAGGAAGCAGTGCCTGTTGTGTCGCCGATGAATGCAATCGGTAAGATGAACAACAGCTTTTCAATGCCAAAGTCTACGGTCAGCCCGCAGCCTTCGCAGGTTGTAAGACCGGTTAGACCACAGGCGCCGCAGGGATTAAACGTGATACAGCCGAATCAAAATCCAAACGCGGGTGCAAATCCTTCCGCGCCGCAAAAGCCGCTTCAAGGAATTCGTCCGACAGGCGATTTGAGCAGCAATGTAAGAGAGAAAACATTAAAAATACCGGATTTTTTGAAATAAGAGAAAAGTCGAAAAATAACCATAATTTAGTCTCATGCTTTGACAAAAAAAGCATGAGACTTTTTGTATACTGATTATGTTGATTGGCACTGATGGAGGTGATTGGAATTTATGAGGTATACATTGATGTTTATTTTATAGAAAACGTGCTGCTTGACATGCTTGTCCTTTTGTCAGCAGCGCTTTTGCTTGGAAAAAGACCTGTAATATGGCGGCTTTTTTCAGGTTCCATGATAGGCGGTGCGGGAGCCGTTTTGATATTATGGGCGGGCTTTCGCTATGGGCTTGTTTATATTCTGTCAGTGCTTGTACTTGATACAGTAATGTGTCTTCTTTTATTTTTTGATGTAAGGCAGATACCAATGCAGGTCATCTGCTTTCACAGCCTGAGTTTTATTTATACAAAGCTCGGCAGCTGCATTGCAGCGTTGGGAATCGGGCGTTTTGGAAAACTTGCCGCATCGGCGCTGCTGGTGTCAATGGCGCTTTTTGTAAGCGCTTATAAAAAAAGGAATGAAAAAAAGCGGCTTTATACGGTGCGTATTGTGGAGGGGGAGAAACAGATTAATTTTCAGGCGCTTTTTGACACAGGAAATGTGCTTAAGGACCCCTACACAGGAAAACCGGTATCAATTGTTGAGGAAAGTGAGGAAACTCTTTGCTGGCTGCATACAAAACCGCAGAAGTACCGCATTATTCCTTTTCGCAGCATCGGTAAAGAAGATGGGATTTTAGAGGGAACGGAGGTTGATGAACTGATTATATGCGGCAAGGAAGGGCAAAAAGTAGAGAAAGATGCAGTAATAGCGCTTTATAAGGGAAGACTGTCGGGAGACGGTTCCTTTCAGATGATACTGAACCAAGGGTTGTTTTAGTTTTTGGTCATATAGAAATAGGGTGATAAGAGGAGGAAGAGAATGATAATCAAACTATATCTGCCGGGAAAAATGCGGCTGTGTTTAAATAAAAATAACATAAAAAATGCAGCAAATAACGAAATCCATTATATCGGAGGTTCCGAGGTGCTTCCCGCTCCGCTTGACAGTGAGGAAGAGAACGAAATGATAAACGGACTGGAGGGAGAAAATGCAAACAGGGCGCGCGCAACACTGATTGAGCACAATTTAAGACTTGTTGTGTATATTGCGAAAAAGTTCGACAATACGGGAGTAGGAGTGGAAGATTTGATTTCCATAGGGACAATCGGTCTGATTAAGGCGATTAATACCTTTAACAGGGATAAAAATATTAAGCTTGCGACATATGCTTCAAGATGCATTGAAAATGAAATTCTGATGTACCTCAGAAGAAACAATAAGACGAAGCTTGAGGTGTCAATTGATGAGCCCTTAAATGTAGATTGGGATGGAAATGAGCTGCTCTTATCCGATATTCTTGGAACGGATGAAGACGTGATTTACCGCGATGTCGAAAATGAGGTTGAACGTAAGCTTCTTCGAACGGCAATTGCAAAGCTGGGAGAACGTGAAAAGACGATTATTATGCTGCGCTTTGGTTTGAACAATCCAAACGATACGGAAATGACACAAAAGGAAGTAGCAGACTATCTTGGCATTTCACAGTCTTATATTTCAAGGCTGGAAAAGAAAATTATGAAGCGTCTGAAAAAAGAACTTGTTACATATTAGTCCGTAAGATTACCTCTTGTATACATATGTCTTTTGCCAAATTAAAACGAGTAAAAAAGGCATATGTAGATAGGAGGTATTTTATTATGGCATTAGGAAAAGTTGAAATATGCGGAGTGAACACATCAAAGCTTCCGATTTTGAAAAATGAGGAGAAAGAGGAGCTGTTTGCAAGGATAGAGAATGGTGACAAAGAAGCAAGGGAAGAGTATATCAGAGGAAACTTACGTTTGGTTTTGAGCGTAATTAAACGGTTTTCACAGTCAAATGAAAATGTGGACGATTTGTTTCAGATTGGCTGTATTGGTTTAATCAAAGCAATTGACAATTTTGACAGCAGTCTGAATGTGAAGTTTTCAACTTATGCCGTACCTATGATTATCGGGGAAATCAGACGTTTTCTGAGGGATTCGAGCAGCCCAATCCGAGTAAGCCGTTCCTTAAAGGATACGGCATATAAAGCGATTTATGCAAAGGAGAATTTGACTAAGAGAAATCTGCGCGAGCCGACAATTATGGAAATTTCGGAGGAAATCGGTATTCCGAAAGAGGATATTGTCTATGCGCTTGATGCGATACAAAATCCAATGAGTCTGTATGAACCGGTATACACGGAGGGTGGCGACACGCTGTATGTCATGGATCAAATCAGCGACAAGAAGTGCAAGGAGGACAACTGGATTGAAAATATTTCGCTCAGCGAGGCGATGAAACGGCTTGACGAGCGGGAGAATGAGATTATTATGTTGCGTTTTTTTGAGGGAAAAACACAGATGGAGGTTGCGGAATATATTGGAATTTCACAGGCGCAGGTATCGAGGCTTGAGAAAAACGCGCTGCGGACAATGAAAAAATATCTTGTGTTTTGATACGCTATTGACGAAACACGAAAAACATTTTAAAATAGATAAGAGTAGTGAAGCTTTCCTACCCCTGCATATTATTGCAGGGGTAAGTTTTGATAAGTTAAATATTGGAGTGAAAGGAAAGAAGGATGAAGATTTATGCCGCAAGAGTCTGTGATATACCCAATAGGCTTTATGAGCATATTTTTCATTTGATTAACAGGCAGAGACGGGGAAAAGTAACGGCATTGAAACATGAAAAAGAACGGCTGCGCAGCATATGGGCAGGGCTTTTGCTGCGTTATGCATTTTTGGCGGAAGGATACGGCGAGGAGTTGTGGCAGCGTGTTGAAATTGTGGAAGGCAGTTATGGAAAGCCGTATTTATCAGGTTACGAGAATTTTTTTTACTCTCTTTCGCATTCGGGCGAGTGGGTGATTTGCGCGGTTGACGATGTGGAGACAGGCGCAGACATTCAGGAAATAGGAATGCTTAAAATGGCAGTTGCAAAGCGGTTTTATGCGAAAGAAGAATATGACAGGCTTTTAGGGCATGAGGACGATTCCGAAAAGCAGACGGATGATTTATACAAAATGTGGGCTGCAAAGGAAAGCTGCGTAAAACTAACGGGGAGAGGGATTGGTGCGGGGATTAGCAGATATGTCACAGACAGCGCTTATACGCATATAAAGGATATAGAGGAAAACAGCCTCTTTTTTATCAGGCTGTATGAGGAGATACCAAATTATATTATATGTGTGTGCAGCAGGCGCGAACGTTTTCCGGAGCGTATTTTAATACCGGATTTAGTTAACAATGTGTTCAACATGGGAGGAGAGGGAACATGCTAAAGGCAAATGGAAAAAACGCGGTCAAAAAGGGCGAAGTCATTTTCGCAAAGGGTGAGAAAATAACGCAGGTTGGAATTCTTCTTGCGGGAAAGGTTGTAATGCAGGGAGAGTACTACCGGATTGTGAGACCGCAGGGGTCGTATTTAGCGTTGAACAGGATGAATGATGAGGTATATAACGCGACTTATACGGCAATCGAAGATTCTGTTGTTTATGCACTTCCCGTGCAGGGAGAAGAGGCGCTTCGCAATATTATTGCAAAGAATTCTGATTACCGTGCAATTATGATTTCGTCGCAGTTTAAAAATGCGGTTGAGGTTTACAGAATTAAATCCAGTCTTGCAGATAGGGCAGAAAGGCTGTTTAACTTTGTGAAAAAAAGTTACGAGGATTATAAAACCTTCTGCAAAGATTTTGGCGTTGCGGCAATGGGGCTTGCAGAGCTCGAGGAACTACAGCCGTATGAAGCGCTTATGGATATTAATGAATTGCGGATGCCTTATTATGAGGAGGGCGCAAAAATTCCACTGAGCGCAAACAAGCAGTATTTTTCATACAGCGAGGAAATGGTAAGTTTTCAGGTTAATGAAATTATGACGCTTGTGGCTTCATTCCGTGAGGATTGCGGTGCGATGGTTGATTACATAAAGGGAATTATAGAGGTTGTCGGGCTTCGCCCAAGACAAAACCTGTTCGAATATATTTGCGCCAAAGCGCAGGAGGTTAAGAAAAAAGACGATCTTCCGATGGAACTGCATGTGCTTTTGAATCATATTATAGATGAATTATCGTTCCAGTACGATGCGCTGCGTCAGCAGCTGGAAGGAATGCCGAAGCTTGACATTGCGCATTTGAAGGACAGCATGGCGGCGCTTGCAGGCAAAGAGATTATTGCGAAGGAAGAGAAGACGAAGGAAGAGCGGGAAAAGGATATTGAGCGTGATGTGGCATCGCTTCCCAATTCGCTTGACCAAATCTTAAAATATGCGCCAATCAGCGATGAGGATAAGGAAAAATTAAAGCAAAATATTGATCATCTTGTGGAGGTGCCGGACAGACTTTCAGTGGAGGATGATGTCAAGAAGGCGAAAAAGACGATTACTCCCCTGATATTCAAGCTCTATCTTGCATGTTACCGTAAAATCAGGGAGGGGCTTATCGCACCGCCGAAGGCTGTAGAGCTGTTTATGAATTACGGTTATATTGATGAGCGGCTTTTGGATCCGGAGCATCTTGAGTTTTTGTGCGGGATTGAGTATGAGGAAAACGAAGGTCCATGTAAGGTTGTCAGCATGATGGAGTGGCTTGATATGATTAAGGATGGCAAGCGCGACCCGTCAAAGAGTGAGTTTGACGAGGATTATGTAGAGAACCTGCGTTCGCTTAAAAAACAGGGTGAAATTACGGAGAAAGAGCAGAAGACGCTGCTCAATGATATGAACAGGCGCGTGGAGTATGAGGTTATGAACATGTTTATGAGCAACATGCGTACGCTCTACGGTCAGCCGTCAGCATATATGCCAATTCTTTATAAAGAGGCGATATTTGGTTATCTCGATAAAATCCTTGTTACAAAGCGTACGATTAATGAGAGCGTAAAGAAGCTGATTAAGCTTGATTATTCTGTATTCTACAGGGAAGTTATTTATTCCAATACGGATTTGAAGATTACAAATGAAACAGTTATGAAGAATGTATATCCGGATGTGATATTGTTCCCGCTCTTTGGAACAAATGCTTCCATGTGGCAGGAAATCGGTGGAAAGAACAAGGGCACACCTGCACGCTTCTGCTTCCCGGTGATGACGAGCACTAATATCGACGAGCTTATGGTGAAGATGTTCGGACGGTTCCGCTGGGAAATCTGCCGCTGTATACAGGGTATGGCATGGAATGACGTGAAGGTGAAGTCGCTGACTTCAGAGTATATGGATTATATTCAGTTTTACAGAAAGAACCGCGACCTTTCCGACGAGGCGCGTGAGAAGGTGAAGCTTCAGATTCAGAAGGCGAGAAACAATTCGCGTGAGATTTTCCTGATGGATTATGAGGCATGGATTAAGAACGAGGCGAACGGTTCGATGAAGATGAACAAGGTGGCAAGAGAAATTATTGCGACATACTGCCCGTTTGAGAAGTCGCTTCGCATGAAACTGAATGTGCAGCGTCCATATGAGGTAGCACAGGCAAGAAGTATGCGAAACGCACAGAAGAAGAAACAGGAGTTCGAATTAAAGATTAAGGCATTGCAGAAGGTAACGGATCAGATACCGGATGAGATGATGAATACATATAAGTTTTTTGCCGAGATGTAGATACAAAGAAGCCCCGCATTGTGCCGCGGGGCTTCTTTTAAAATGATTCGCTGTCTTCTTTGCCTTGTGCGTTGTCCTCCTGTACATGCTCCGCAGCGGCCTCGTTTTCATCCTCTTCAGGAGGCGGGAGAACGATGACGACCGTTTCAATACGGTTATTGTCAACCTTGGTTGCGGTAATGGACACGCCGTCTTCTGTGACGACTTCTTCCCCTTCCGTCGGGAAGCGGTCCAAAAGTTCTATCATAATACCGCCGATTGAATCGTAATCCTCTGATTCAAAGGTGGTGTTTAAAGCGTCGTTGATGTCGCCAAGCTTCATGCTGCCTCCGACCTCATATTTGAAATCGTCAAGCTTTTTGAGCAGCTCCGCCTCGTCCTCATCGTACTCGTCGCGGATTTCTCCTACGATTTCCTCAAGCAAATCTTCTATCGTAATCATGCCGACGGTTGCACCGTATTCGTTTAAGACAAGCGCCACGTTGGATGTAATGCGGCGCATTTCAAGCAGCAAGTCGGCAGTTCCCTTATATTCATACGTATAGTACCCTTCCCGTATAATGTCGCGGATTTGGAAGGCGCTCTTATCCGTCACCAAAAGAAAGTCCTTTACGTTCACAAAACCGATAATATTGTCGATCTCGTTTTCGTATACCGGAATACGGGTGTACATCGACTCGCTGAAAATAGCAAGCAGCTCGTCGTAAGCAGCGTTCACATCGACAGTTGTCATACTGATGCGCGGAATCATAACGTCCTTTGCCACGGAATCGCCGAATTCAAACACATTGTATATCAGCTTTTTTTCTTCCTGCTCAATCACACCGTCCTCGTGGCTCACATCCACATATGTTTTCAGCTCTGTTTCCGTCATTGCGGAACGGCTGGACGGATCAATATGCATCAGCTTTAAGAAAAAGCCTGAAATTTTGTCTACAATGAAAATTACGGGTGTGAGTACGGTCATCAGAAAATAAATTACATTCGCATAGGCAAGGGAAAGCTTTTCATTGTTGCACATTGCCCATGTTTTGGGAACAATTTCACCAAATATGAGAACGAACAGTGTGAGAATACCGGTACCGATACCGACAGCCGCATTTCCCCACAAACGAATGACAAGTGAAGTCATCAGGGAAGACGCGCTGATATTAACGATATTGTTTCCAATTAAAACGGCGCTAATCAGCTTGCCTTTGTTATCGAGAATTTTTTGAAGTGTGAGCACCCGCCCTTTTGGGTTTTCCTCCACCATTGCGCGGATTTTGACGGCGCTGATGGTCGTAAGGGCAGTCTCTGCCGATGAGAAAAATGCAGACAGCACTAAGAGCACTGCAAGAATAACAAGTTGTATGACACCAGGGGTATCCAAAGTAAAATCACTCCTTTAAAAAATTATTTTATAATATTGTATTTATGCGCTTGATACTGCCATAAATTAGCATATCAAAAAACATATTAGCATAGATTATATCAGCGATGGTTTAATAATACAAGATACTTAATAAAATTTTTATGGAGGAATGAATATGAAAAGCGGATTGGTAACGGAACGGCTGGTTGCGCTGCTCAAATGCCTGTTGGCGGCATATCTGATAACAGGTATTCTGCTCGTTGTCGTGGCAGGGCTGTTGTACAAGTTTTCGTTGGGTGAAAATGTGGTGGATGTTGGTATTATTGTCGTATACTGCCTTTCGTCATTGCTTGCAGGGCTGTTTTTCTCAAAAGGCGCGGCAAGCCGCAGGTTTTTATGGGGCATGGCGGCGGGAGCGGTGTATTTTTTTGTGATCTGCGCGGTGACGTTTGTGGTGGAGGGGCAGCTTCATTTGATGAGCAGCTCCTGTATTACGACGCTTTTTATCTGCACAGGCAGCGGAATGCTTGGGGGAATGCTCGGCTAATATTGGGAAAATGAACTTTTGCTTAGCTTAATGTCTGTGACGGGAAGATAAAGACGGAACTGCTTCTGTAAAGATATGTAAAATGAAAAAAAAAGTACATTTTGTCGAAAAAGTATGATATACTTTTCAGCGTAACGATAAATTAACGAAGAAACAACATGAGGAGAGAAGGAGAATGAAACACTTTAAGACAAGAGCAAAAGCTCTAATTATGGCAGTTGTAATGCTTGCCATGACAATCGTACCCCAAACGGTTGTGCAGGCGGCTCCAAATGAGGTGCCGATGGCATCGCTTGGCATTGACGTATCGCGTTATCAGGGATTGATTAACTGGGATATGGTAGCAGCGTCGGGCGTGCAGTTTGCAATGATACGCGTGGGTTACCGCACACAGGGAACGGGAGTTCTGAATGAGGACCCGTATGCAAGATATAACCTGCAGGAGGCGAACCGTGTGGGCATTAAGACCGGTGCGTATTTCTTTTCAACGGCAGTAAATGCACAGGAGGCAACGGAGGAGGCGCTGTTTACGGCAAACCTGCTTGACAAGTACAAAATCACGTTCCCTGTTGCATACGACTGCGAGGGATTTAAGAACGCGACGAGCCGTCAGTATATTTTGGGTAAGGATATTCGTACGGCGTTGGCGGTGATTTTTCTTGACACAATCGCGGCAAGAGGCTATACGCCGATGTTCTATAGTTCAAGAAACGATATGGAAGGCAGCTCATACTGGGATATGAATATCTTAAATAAGTACAAAGTGTGGGCGGCATGGTATCCTGCGGAGCCGTTTCCACTTACACCGGCATGTACATACACCGGCGTTCATGCAATGTGGCAGTATACGCACCAGGCGGCGCTTCCCGGAATTGCGGGAACGGTGGATATGAATGTGGCATATTTTAGTTACGACGGCATTGCGGAGCCAAAAGATCCGTCGGGCGCTCCGCACATCGACATGGCAGCGGCGGCAATGGTGCAGTATACCGATGTCAGCGAGGTGGTAACGCCGAACACGGCGGATTTGAATTTGCGGACAGTTCCGAGTACGGCAAGCCCTGACACGATTGTCGTGCCAATCAATCCGGGCGATATGATACTGCGTACGGGAATCGGCAATAACGGCTGGTCGAGGGTTGTGCTCGGCGATCAGGTACTGTACGCGTATACGGCATATTTGGATAAAGTGATGTAAAAAAATGAAAAACCCCCTTTTCTTGTGCAAAATTATGTGCTATACTACTTGGAGCTAATGCTTTTTAAGCGCTGTAAGCGATAATTCGGATAAGGAGGCATATTATAAAATGAAACACATCAAAACATTAACAACAAGAGACTATAAGGAGTCCATGAAAAAGGGCGGATGCGGAGAATGTCAGACATCCTGCCAGTCAGCCTGTAAAACATCCTGCACAGTTGGAAACCAAAGCTGCGAAAATACTACGAAGTAGCAGGTGTCTGGCGGTTGGCATATTACAATAAAAGAGTTTGATAAAGCAGCGATTGTTACAGGTCGCTGCTTTATATCTGTCTTGCAAAAAGATATTTTGAACAATAGAAATGAGAAAAAGGAACGGTTGAAAATTGATACATCAATATAAAAATAACGGCTATAATATCGTGCTGGACGTCAACAGCGGTTCGGTGCATGTTGTGGACGATAAGGTCTACGATGTGATTGCACGTATGGCAGAGGACAGGTTGGAACATGCGGACAGGGACGCCATTTTGACAGCATTGCGCGGAGAAAATACAGATGATGCGGAATTAACGGAAATGGTCGATGAAATCATCGAACTGCGTGACGACGGAATGCTGTTTACGGAGGATATTTACGAAAAAAGCATTGACGCGTTTCAAAACCGTGAGACGGTCGTGAAAGCGTTGTGTTTACATATTGCCCACGACTGCAATTTAAAGTGTCAGTATTGCTTTGCGGAGGAGGGCGAGTATCATGGAAGGCGCGCGTTGATGTCCTTTGAGGTTGGAAAGAAGGCGCTTGATTTTTTGGTTGCAAATTCGGGACACCGTGTCAATTTGGAGGTGGATTTCTTCGGCGGAGAGCCGCTGATGAACTGGCAGGTGGTAAAGGATTTGGTGGCATACGGCAGAAGTCTTGAAAAGCCTCATAATAAGAAGTTTCGTTTTACACTTACCACAAACGGAGTGCTTTTAGACGACGACATCATTGCCTTTGCAAATAAAGAAATGGCAAACATTGTGCTGAGTGTTGACGGCAGAAAGGAAGTCCATGACAAAATGCGCCCGATGGCGGGCGGTCAGGGAAGCTATGACCTGATCATACCGAAGTTCCAAAAGGTTGCAGAGAGCCGCAATCAGACCAATTATTATGTCAGGGGGACATTCACGCACTTTAACAAGGATTTCGCCGCAGATGTCTGCCATTTGGCGGATTTGGGCTTTCGGCAGATTTCCGTGGAGCCTGTGGTTGCGCCCGAAAGCGCGCCGTATGCGCTTACGGAGGCGGATTTGCCCGCGCTTCTTGCGGAGTATGATAAGCTTGCCGCGGAAATGATAAAACGCAAAAAAGAAGGAAATACTTTCAATTTCTTTCATTTTATGATAGATTTAAAAGGTGGTCCCTGCGTGTACAAGCGTCTGTCGGGCTGCGGTTCCGGTACGGAGTATCTTGCGGTTACTCCGTGGGGAGACTTTTACCCCTGTCATCAGTTTGTGGGGCAGGAAGAGTTTCTTATGGGAAATGTGGATGATGGGATTACAAACACTGACATCCGCGAAGCATTTAAGACATGTAATGTGTATTCAAAGGAGAAGTGCAAAAACTGCTTTGCGAAATTTTACTGCAGCGGCGGCTGCGCGGCAAATTCCTACAATTTTCACGGAAGCATTCATGATGCCTATGACTTGGGCTGTGAGCTTCAGAGAAAGCGAGTTGAGTGTGCAATCATGTTGAAGGCGGCATTTGCCGAAAAAGACACAGAATAGAAAAGGAGTAATCGAACGATGAAAAAGAGTAAAGGGATTTTAACCTTAGTCCTGACGCTTGTGATTATGGCGGCGTTGGGATATGTGGCTGTTTTTGGTATCGGTACGGAAAAAGCAGGCGCAGCGTCGGAAATTAAGCAGGGACTTGACCTTGCGGGCGGCGTGAGTATAACATATCAGGTTGTGGGTGATGAAAAGCCGTCGCCTGAGGATATGAGCGATACGATTTATAAGCTGCAAAAGCGTGTACAGGTATACAGTACGGAAGCGCAGGTTTATCAGGAGGGCGACGACCGTATCAATATCGAAATCCCCGGTGTATCGGACGCGAACACGATTTTGGAGGATTTGGGAAGACCGGGTGCGTTGTATTTTATCGCGCAGACGGACGCAGACGGCAATGAGAACTATTCTTATACAGGCTCAGGTGAAACAGGCTATTCTTTAAATAAGACGATTGACGAGCTGCTTGCCGACGGCAGCATCGTGCTTGAAGGTACGGATGTTGCTGCCGCGCAGGGCGGTACGGGCAGCGACTCGCTTGGCAACAGCCAGTTTGTGGTAGATTTGGTTTTTACGGACGCAGGTACGACGAAGTTTGGTGACGCGACGACAAAGGCGTATGCAAACGGCCAGTCGATTGGTATTTATTATGACCAGGATTTTATCAGCGTGCCGAATGTACAGGCTGCGCTGACGGACGGCAAGGCGCAGATTACCGGTATGGGCAGCTTTGAGGATGCGGAAAAGCTTGCAAGTCAGATTCGTATCGGTGGATTGAAGCTTGAGCTTGAGGAGCTGCGTTCAAACGTGGTCGGTGCACAGCTTGGTGCGGAGGCGATTAACACAAGCCTTACGGCGGCTTTGATTGGTTTGATTATCATTGCGGTATTTATGATTATTGTTTACCGCATTCCGGGATTTTCATCAGTGCTTGCGTTGGTTATTTATACGATTTTAACAGTGCTTTGCCTCAATATGTTTGAGATTACGCTGACACTGCCCGGTATCGCGGGTATTATCCTTTCGATTGGTATGGCAGTCGACGCGAACGTTATCATATTTGCACGTATCCGCGAGGAAATTACGGCGGGCAAATCGGTCAGAAGCGCGATTGACGACGGATTTAAAAAGGCGCTTTCCGCGATTGTTGACGGTAACGTGACGACTTTGATTGCAGCTTTGGTGCTTGCGCTCAAGGGCTCCGGTTCGGTAAAGGGCTTTGCGTACACACTTGCGCTTGGTATCGTGATTTCGATGTTTACGGCGCTTGTGGTGACAAGACTGATTTTGAAGGCATTCTTTGCAATCGGCTTAAAGGATGTCAAGTTCTACGGAATGAACAGGGAAAGAAAGACGGTCAATTTCCTTGCAAAGAAAAATCTGTTCTTTGGCATTTCCATTGCGGCGATTGTTGCGGGATTCGTATTTATGGGGATTAACGGTGCGTCAACCGGCAAGATTTTGAATTACAGCCTTGACTTTGTGGGCGGTACTTCGACGAATGTGACATTTAATGAGGATATGGATTTGGCGCAGATTGATTCGACGGTTGTGCCGGTTTTCAGTAATATAACGGGTGACGGTGCCGTGCAGGTGCAGAAGGTTGCAGGCTCGAATGAGGTTATTTTTAAGACGAGAGAGCTGAATGTGGACGAGAGACAGCAGCTGGAACAGGATTTGGTGGATAACTTCGGTGTCAACAAGGATCTGATTACGGCGGAAACGATTAGCTCGACCATCAGTTCGGAGATGAAGGCGGACGCGATTGTTGCGGTTGTGATTGCGACAATCTGTATGCTGATTTATATCTGGTTCCGGTTTAAGGACATTCGCTTTGCGGCAAGTTCTGTTGCGGCATTAGTCCACGACGTTTTGGTGGTGCTTGCGTTTTACGCGATTGCGAAGGTGTCCGTGGGCAGTACGTTTATTGCGTGTATGCTGACGATTGTCGGTTATTCGATTAACGCAACGATTGTTATTTTTGACCGTATCAGGGAAAACCTTGGGGGAATGCTCAAGAAGGACAGCCTTGACGAGCTTGTAAACAGAAGTATCAGTCAGACGCTTTCGAGAAGTATTTTTACGTCTCTTACGACGTTTGTTATGGTGGCGGCGCTGTTTGTGCTTGGCGTGACGTCAATCAGAGAGTTTGCGCTTCCGCTGATGGTTGGTATTGTGTGCGGTACGTACTCTTCGGTATGCATTACGGGTGCGCTGTGGTATGTACTGAGAACGAAGATTGCAAAAAAGAAGGCATAAAGCATAAGCCGCGGCGATGGCAGCCGCGGCTTTTCCGATTGTGGGATTGAATGAAAGTGAACGATATATGAGAGAACGGTTTGGAATTTCGGCGGCGGTTTTAAAGTGGATTGCGGTGGTCAGCATGGTGATTGACCATTTTGCGTGTTCGGTCTATCCTTGTTTGAACGGGTATGATATAGAGGTTTATCATATCCTTCGGGGAATCGGGCGGATTGCGTTTCCAATCTACTGTTATTTATTGGTGGAGGGCTTTTTCCTTACGAAGAATGTATGGCGGTATTTGCGGAATCTCCTGCTGTTTGCGGCAGTTTCGGAAATACCGTTTAATATGGCGGTTTTCGGGCATGTTTTTTATCCGCAGGGGCAGAATGTGTACTGCGCGCTTGCGATTGGGATTTGTGCGATGATGCTGTTAAAGCGCGTTGACGGGTTTCGCGTTTGGCAGCTTTTGGCGCAGGGTGTGGTGATTGCAGTCTTTCTGTTTTTGGGAGAAGTTCTTGAAGTGGATTACCATTGGAAGGGAATTGCATTTATCGTTTTGTTCTATTATTTGCGGAAACTGCGGTTTCGCCAGGAGGTTACGGCGGTTGTGGGCGCCGTGGCGTTTGGCATCTATGAGCGGGCGGCGGTCTTTGCGTTCCTGCCGTTATATTTATACAACGGAAAGCGCGGACGGCAGGCAAAGTATGTGTTTTATGCAATTTATCCATTGCATTTGCTTTTGTTTGGGGTGCTGCGGCTTTGGCTTAGCTGATTGCGCCTTTAGCGTTTGGTGCATGAAAAGCTATGAGAATGCCTGATATTTGCAGGTTAGAAAAGAAAAACGGAGGATTAAATAACGTATGTATTCATATGAGATTCGTGCAGGCTACAGTGCGGTAGATGAGGCGTTTCAGATGAAAGTGACGTCAATGCTTGACTGCTTTCAGGATGCGGCGATTTTTGAGGCGGAGAACGGTGGGAAGATTAATACGCAGTATTTGAATGAAAAGGGGCTTGTGTGGCTTTTGAGTGCATGGCAGATTGTCATTGACAGGCGTCCAAAGTTAAACGAGCGCATTCGGATTACGACTTCACCGTATGATTTTAAGGGGTTTTTGGGATACCGGAATTTTATGATAACGGACGCACAGGATGAGGTGATTGTGAAGGCTGCTTCGATTTGGACACTGCTTGATACCGTGAAGGGATTGCCCGCAAAGCCGACGCAGGAATTGCTTGACGGATATGAGTTGGCGCCGAAGCTTGCGATGGAGTATGCGCCGCGAAAAATTGCCGTTTGGGGCGAGGGGGCAGAGCAGACGGCGTTTCCGGTGCGCAGGTGGCAGATTGATTCGAATAAGCATGTAAACAACGTGGAGTATGTCCGTATGGCGCTGGAGTTTGTGGAGACACAGGAGCGTATCAGGGAGCTGCGGGTGGAGTATAAGCGGGCGGCGCATTACGGGGATATGATTGTGCCCGTGGTGTATCAAAGTGACACAAAGACGCAGGTGCAGTTAAAGGACGAGACGGGCGGATTGTTTGCGCTGGTAGAGTGTAGTGTGAAATCGTGAAGGGTGCGTTTTTCAGTTTTCAGTTATTAACGTGGTAGGGAGAGCTTGGAGTATGGCAAATTGGAGAGTGGCTGCAAAGCGGGCGGATTTCAACGCGATTGCCCAAAAATATAACATAACACCTGTTCTTGCGCGGATTATCAGAAACAGGGATATTGTCGCGGACGCGGATATTGATAAATTCCTAAACGGCAGTATCCGTGATTTATATTCGCCGCTGCTGTTAAAGGATTTGGAAAAGGCGGTTGATTTGCTGCTGTTGAAAATTAAGGAGAACAAGAAAATCCGCATTATCGGGGATTACGATATTGACGGGATTTGTTCGACATACATATTGTATCGGGGGCTTTGCGAGTGCGGGGCGGTGGTGGACACGGCAATACCGCATCGAATGCATGACGGATACGGACTGAATGAGCATTTGATTGATAAGGCGCATGAGGCAGGTACGGATATGGTGCTGACGTGTGATAACGGGATTGCGGCGTATCCGCAGATTGCGTATGCGAATACGCTTGGAATGACGGTGATTGTGACGGATCATCATGAGGTGCCTTATGAGGAACAGGACGGCGTGCGGAATTATAAAATCCCTCCGGCATACGCGGTCGTTGACCCGAAGCAGGAGGACTGTACGTACCCGTTTCCGGAAATCTGCGGCGCGGTGGTGGCATATAAGCTTGTGCTGGTGCTTTTGGCAAAGCATTTTGGGAGCACATGGCAGGAGATTTTGCAATCAGAGCTTGGATATGCGCTTTTGGAGCTTGCGGCGTTTGCGACAATCGGCGACGTGATGGAGCTAAAGGACGAGAACCGCATTATTGTAAGGTGCGGTTTGGAGCTGATGAAAAACACGCGCAATATCGGGCTTCGGGCGTTGATGGACGTGACGGAAATCCAAGCGGAGCATATCAAGCCCTATACGATTGGCTTTGTGCTGGGACCGTGCCTGAATGCAACGGGAAGACTGGACACGGCGGCAAACGCGCTGGAGCTTTTTTGCGCGCAGGATACGCAAACCGCCGTGCAGATAGCAGGCGACCTAAAGGCGATGAACGACAGCAGAAAGGAGCTTACCAACAAGGGCGTTGAGGAAGCGGTAAACCTGATTGAACACAGCGGGATTATAAACGACAAGGTGCTTGTGGCATATCTGCCGGATGTGCATGAAAGCCTTGCGGGGATTATAGCGGGACGCATTCGGGAAAAGTACGGAAAGCCGACATTTGTGCTGACGGACGCGGAGGACGGCGTGAAGGGCTCGGGGCGATCAATTGAAGCGTTTCACATGTATGATGAGATGACGAAGTGCAAGGAGCTTTTTACAAAGTACGGCGGGCATAAGCTTGCGGCGGGGCTTTCGCTTCCAAAAGAGAACGTAGAGCCATTTCGCAAGGCATTAAATAACAACTGTACTCTTACGGATGAAGACTTTGAGGAAAAGGTGCTGATTGATGTGCCGATGCCGATGGATTATGCTACCATTCAATTGGTGGAGGAGCTTGCGCTTTTGGAACCGTTTGGGAACGGTAATCCGAAGCCGCAGTTTGCGCATAAGGATGTGAAGCTTTTGTCGGGAAGGATATTGGGCGCGAATAAAAATGTGGGCAAGTATGTTGTCGAGAGTGAGAGCGGGAAGCGGTTTGACATGATGTACTTTGGCGATTTAGAGGCGTTTAACACGTTTTTATGCAATAAATTCGGGGCGGAGCGGACAGAGCAGCTCTATCATGGGGGAGTGCAGGGGATTGTGATTTCCGTAGTGTATTATCCGGATATCAATGAATTTCGGGGGAATACGACATTGCAGATGATTATGAAGTATTACCAGTAAACAGCGGTCTATTCATTCCTTAGAAAATCCCGGTGTTTTTATCTTTTATTCATAAATATAATTCTTTTTTAAGTATTTAAACACACTTTGGACACAATTATCCTTTATAGTGGTATATAGATAGTTGAGCACTCACTATCTCCCCCCTCATAAGAAAATAGTAATGAAACCCGAGAAATCGGGTTTCATTGCGTTGTATGCACACGGGCGCCCAAAGGAAATATGTCAGCGCAGGCTGCATCTGTATCATCTTATTTGTCACAAGTCTTGACCAAATTTACAATAAACACAACCAAATCTACAAATGCTCTCTATAGTTTCAGAAAATATGCTAAAATGTTCAAAAATACATACCAATAATTATCAATTATTAAATTTCTATAAACTTAAAGTCAAACCCAAACCTGCAATGAACCGTATTTTTTATACAATAACACAGAAAAAGCAATAACACAACAAAAGAGAGGTGTCAACCATGTATCAGATTGCAATCTGCGATGACGAAGAACAGGAATTGGATAAGGTGGAGCATATGCTGCGGGCGTTTGACAGACCGTCCGACGGATTTGCCATAAAACGGTATACGGATGCAAAAGCTCTGCTTTTGGAGATTAAAGCGAATGCATACCAGCCGGACATTATTCTGCTGGACATTTATATGCCGTATGCGACGGGAATTGAGACGGCAAGAAAACTGCGCGATATGGGGAATACAGGCAGTGTTATTTTTGTGACCTCATCAAAGGAGCATGCGTTGGAGGCGTTCGGAGTGTCGGCGTCCGGCTATTTGGTGAAACCGATTTACGAGAAAGCGCTTTTTGACGCGATGGAACGGGCGATGGAAAATCTCGTGGCAAGACAATGCCGTTATATTCTTTTGGAAACAGAAGATCATGTCCGCAAGATTGCGCTTGGCGACATTATTTATTGTGAGGCGCAGCGTAAGACGCAGTGCGTTTACCTGCAGGGCGGCGAGACTGTTTTGCTGCATATGACGATGGCGAAGCTGTGCGAAACGCTTTGCAGCTATCGGGAGTTTACAAAGATTGGCGTGTCCTATGTCGTCAATTTGGAGCATATCGAGCGGTTAGGCGCACAGATGCTGTATTTGGATAACGGGACGGAAATTTATCTGCCACGCGGCTCATACCGGTCTTTACGGGAAAAATATTTCGACTATTATTTTGAGGACGAATCATTTCGTGCAATCCGTACCCTCTAAACTGCAATCCGTACCAAACCACTATCTTTTTTTTCATTTTTACAATATGATAAACAGACATGAAAAGCATGTCGGGGACGCTGCCATATTTCCCCCCTCGCAGCGTTTCCGGCATGAATTCATGTCCGGACAGGCGGCGTATGGAGCGAAAACAAAAATATTACAAAAGAATTTGGCAGGCAGCCCGCGAAGTACGCCGATGTTTGGAAACCAAAATACGCACGTAGGAGCGTGCATGAAAGAAAGGAGTTCAAACTATGAAAAGAAAATCATTATGGAAGGTACTGGGAACAGGAATGCTTGCATTCAGCCTGATCGTCTCCCCGCTTGCAGCAACGGCGGCGCAGGCGGCGGAGATGCCTGAGGGACAGACCACAGAGCCGACTGAAACCGAAGAGGAGACCTTGGACGGACAGCAGGAAAACCGCGCGGGAGAAGGCGGCGATACGAACGTAACCCCTGCGGCGGAGGGCGACGGCACAGGGGATGGCGCTGCCGGCGGTACGGACGACGGTACAACTGTAGACTCGATGGTGAAAGAGGGCGGTGAGAAAACAGACCTCGATCCGCTGCGCGATGAGGAAATTCCCGCAGAAGGGACAGAAGGCGAGCCAGGCTACAAGCCTGCAAAAGAAGCATATGCCGACGTGGAAATCCCCGTTTGGGGCTTTACCGAGGATGCGACCGTCTATTCGGTTGACGTGGAGTGGGGCGCGATGACGTTCCAGTGGGAGAACAGCAGCTGGGATCCCGAGACGCACACGAAGAAAGCGGGCGCAGGCTGGAAGGTTTACGACAGCCGTGCAAACAAGGCGCTTGACGCAGTGGAGGACGCAATCAACGAGATTAAGGTTACAAATCATTCTAACGCGCCTGTATGGGCGACACTTGCCTACAAAGCGGAGACGAATTACGAGGATACGGCTGGAAAATTTGGCTTTACAAAGGGAACGGAAGAGACAGATACAAATAAACTCACAGATGCCGCAGGAACGGTTCCTGCATACCTTTCCCTTGAGACAGCGGACAATGGCGCGGACGGCGCCGCAGGAACGCCGACCGTCGCGAAGGCGTATTTTATGCCGGATGGTATAAAGGAAGATCAGAAAACAGGCGGCGCTATCCAAAAGTGGACAACAATCGGAACAATCACAGTCGGGATTAAGACAGAGCAGCCGAAAGAGACAACCGAAGCGGCGCCATAGGCGGCAGCTTACAGCCGCTTTGCAGCGACGGTACGTACCGCAAAAGCGGCGAACTTTGGCTTGGCGATACAAAGGTTACGCCGGCGAACTGCGCTGACATTTTGGGCGACGGCACCGCATCCTATGACCCCGACACAATGACGCTGACTTTAAACGGTGTGCATATCGGACCGGACAATGCGTACATCGCCGATAAAAACGGGAATGTTTGTGACTTGACACAGATTCAGACAGAAAGCGGGGTGTTTGCATGTTCTCTTTATGCGAAGAATACCGTATCAAATCTTGTCATTAACGGTTACAATACGTTTGAAGTGCCGCAGGTATCAAGACGGCTTAGAGCTATCAGCAGCCCAACGGATTAATACAAGTGGAGAATCAGTGACCAGTTTGACGTTTATTACGGTATTATCATTGATAATGAAGGGAATGAGGGAACGAATACCATTACGGGTACAGGAACCCTAAAGAGTACAGTGCCGGAGATGGATTTGGAAGTGCCTGCTTTTCCTGACGACCAACGATATGCGATAACAGGCATAACGTATATGCAAGGCGGAATCGATTATCGGTTCGGTCAAAAGTGAATGGTACAGAGAGGATAGGCATGCCAAAGGCGGTCCCGAGGGACATTATGGTACGCGGGAACTCGGTGAAAAATTGGAACGTCAGGAACTGGGACTTGACCCGACTGAAGAAAGCTACACGGATGTGACAATCGACGTACAGGGCTTTACGGAGGACATGACTGTTTACTCCGTTGACATGGAATGGGGGGCAATGACGTTCCAGTACGAAAATACGATATGGGACGCGACTGCGCACAAGTCCATTGCGGGCGCAGGGTGGAAGGTGTATGACAGCGAAAACAGCAAGGCGCTTGATACGACGCAGGATGCAATCAACCAAATCAAAGTCACGAATCACTCCAACGCTGGCGTTTATGCGACGCTTCATTACGCAGGGACAAAAACGGACGCCGTGGATTATACGGATACTACAGGCGGTTTTACCAAAAGTGCGGAGGATACAGATACACAGCTTACCGAAAAAGAAGGCGATGTGCCGGAGTATCTGACACTTTCTACCGCCGACAACAGCGGGGACGCCTCCGTGGCGGGAACGCCGACAACGGGTACGGTCTTCTTTATGCCGTCGGGCATTAAGGAGGAATACAAAAAAGCGGACGGAATTACCAAATGGTCGCAGATTGGAACGATTACGATCGGAATTGAGACTGAGCAGCCGACTGCATAATAATTGAGAATGGGAAAACATTTCCCATTGTCGTACGCCGGTCGTCCGTCAGGGAACCGATTTATCGGTTTGATAACATATTACATTTGGACGCCCCGTGTGCATACAACATACGCGGGAAGCTTTACGGCTTCCCGCAGTAACAGAAAGGAAGAGCCATGAGCAGACAGATTAAAATGGAAGGCGGCTTTGCATACCGCAATACGGGAACCATCAAAAACAGCTATTCTGCCGTAAAATTAAGCACGGCAGTGCGGTTTGGCAGAAATAAGAGCGAGAATGCAGGTTTTGTTTATGACAACAGCGGAGAACTTGACCACTGCTTTTCACGCAGTATTGTGCGCACGTGGAGGAAAGGGAAGGACGGTCTGATTGCCGTTAACAAGGGCAGATTTCACTGGTGCTTTTTTGTCGTGGGCAAGGATAGGAAATTGAAGAAATTCAGGGACAGGGAGCATGGATTTGCCAAAAAGGATGTTGTGCCCGCATTTCTTGAGGACGCCTATCAGTGGGATTTTACCGTTTTTGAGCGCGAGCCTGCGGGAAAAATGGAGTTTTTGCAGGAAAGCTGGCGCTGCGCGCCGAACGGCTTAGAGCAGGCGGCAGTCAAAAAGCCGTTGGAAATCGCAAGCCGCAGACAGCTTTTGGACTGGATTGAACGTGTCAACCGCGGGGAGCCTGAGGCGGCGCAGGGGAGTGTCCTTCTGACACAAGACCTGGACTTTCACGGAAAGGAAATCCCTTCGATTGGCTGCGACAGACAGCACCCCTTTTTGGGAACATTTGACGGCGGAGGGCATCAGATTAAGGGTTTTATTTTGAATGGAAAGGGCATGGCGGAAATCGGCTTTTTCGGCGTGCTCAAGGGAACGGTCCGCAATCTTACCATTGACTGCATCGTAAAAGGAAAGAACTGTCCGCTTACAGCGGCGTTCTGCGCGGTCAACGAGGGCGAAATCCACTGCTGCGAGGCGGTCTGCAGTATCCACGCAAATCGCTATGTCGGGGGCTTCGCCGGGGAAAACAACGGCGTGATAGAGCGCTGCTGCGTCAGCGGGAAAAGCCACGGTCTATTTCTGATTTGGCTGTTTCCGTTTCTGCCGTACCTTGCGCTGTTGTTTTTGTTTCTGTTTTATCCGCCGCTGCCCCCGCCAGACTATGTGCCCGTGATGGCGGACGCGGCAATTATTCCCAATACCGACAACGACTTCGGGGAGCGCACGAACGACAATAAGGCAAGCTACGAGGTGCCAAAGGTGCTGCGGGTGGATACCGCAACGCTTACGGCGGAGAGCGAGCCCTACGTGATTAAGAACCCAAGCCGCGGGGCGAATTATGATTTTGTGGCGGTACTGTACATGGTGGACAGCAGCGGGAAAGATGTGGAGATTTACCGCTCGGGGCGTATTCCTGTCGGATTTCATATCGAGAATCTGACGCTTACGCCGCCTGAGGGGATTGTGCTTACCAAAGGGACGTATGAGGCGAAAATGGTCTTCTCGTTTTATAACCACGACACCGGCGAGAAGGGCATGGTGGACTCGGTTGTGCCGATTACGGTGGAGTTGAAATAAGGTTTGATTGTATAGAACAGGTTGGAGGTTTACATAAAATATGAAACGGAAAAATTGTGTCACCGATGCGAGGAGAAAAACAAAAATCGGGATTTTGACAAGTCTTGCCATCATTTTGTGTATCGCCCTTTCACTCGGATACGTCCGCTTTGCGCAGGGCTACCGCGTATTCCGCGCGCCCGCGCACGAGGAGACGGCGGCAGAAGGACTTCCCGAGGCAGGACAGGGCTGGCAGGAGCTGCCCGTAAAAGAGGGATACACCATCGGACTCGAAACTGCTCCGATGGCTTTGGGCGGCGGCTTGCAGGTAAATTTGGCGAATTATGCCGAAAACGCAGTGTGGATTTTGGCACGCATATATCAGGAGGAGGAGCTGATTGGTCAAACTGGTGTTCTGTATCAGGGCGAGTATGTTGCGCAGGTGCCATGTGAAAAAACAGTATCCGCAGGCGATACCGTGCTGCTGCAGATTATCGCATATGAGCCGGAAACATATCATAGTGAAGGCGTGGCGCGGATTTCGTGTCAGGTGCAGTAAACCGGGGGAACGGATCAGAAAGGAGACAGGTATATGTTAGGAGGTTCTTTTTGGATTGCAATGCTTCGGCATATGATGGGGGCGGCGCTGATGATGGGCGTGTTTTTTCTGCTTGACAGACCGCGGTTTTCGATAAAAAGGACAGCAGTATATTACTGCGCGTTCGGGATGCTTGCCGCGGCGGCGTTTGGCGTGTGGTATTTGGCTGACGTGCAGATTTTTATCAGGCTTTCAGGATTTATGGCGATTTTTGTGGTCGGAATCTTCTGCATTGCCATGAGTGCGGATTTTGTATACCTGTCCGTTTATAAGCTGACGCTTGGCTTTTACCTGCTCTCCGTCATGGTATTTTTGGGCATTGACGGTTCGCGCTTATGGTTTGGAGGCAGCCTTTGGGCGGATATTGCGCTGCGTGCGGCGACCGGGGCGGTAATGCTGCTGTTTATCATAAGAAGTGTGCGTCCGCGCTTTCAATCGGGACGGGAATATCTGAGTGCAGTGATGGATTTGCCGAGCGCAATTACACTGGTGGTCATTCTGATGATTGCGGGCATAGGGGCATATTGGCCTGACGACCATGCATTATCCGTAAACCGCGTAGTGCGCATTGCGGTCATGCTTGCGATGACAGGCATTATTCAGTGGATGACGTTTCGCACGTATCTTTACCGCGGAAAAGAATACTGCTGCCGGATGGAAAAAGAGCTTATGGAACTCAACGAGCTGCTGCTGGAGCGTCAGATGCAGGTATCCGGTGCAAATGCTGCACATGCGCAGCAGATTTGTGACAATGTGACAGTCAGCAATATATTGTCCACTTACATAGCGTATGCGGATGAGGAAAAAATCGGGATTAAGGTGCAGGCGGATATAGATGAGCAGATTCAAGTGCGTGAGTTTGACATTGCGGCAATTCTTGTCAGCATTTTTGAGAATGCGATATATGAGTGCCGCAATTCGTGCGGAAAAACGCGTCAGATTAATGTGGTCCTTCTGCAAAACAAAAACAAGGTGGTGTTGATGTGCCAAAATACCTGTGCGCCCAAGCGGGAACGGGAGGAGTATCCTGCGTATTGGAAGGAAAAAGCGGAATGCATCCGTAAGCTGGTCCGGTATTACAACGGCGAGGTGGAGTTTTTGGTAGAGGACAACGTGCGCGTTTCCAAGGTTTTACTGGACGTTTCCATGCAGGGCAGGCGGTAGCGCCGCTCCTTGTGCAGGATAGGAATGGTAGCGCAATTAGGCATAAAACGGATGCAATTATTAGAACGAAAATTTTACACAAAATATCATATTCCGACATAAACTATTAATAAAATAATAGAATGGAGTATGAAGTATGTATTTTCTCTTTTTTATTTTACTGATAATTGCATTTTTTAGCTGCATTTTATTTCACATAAGAAAAAAGCGCATTATCAAAAAGATTAAATGCATGGATGAATGTCAGAAATGTTCTGTAATAGAGGAACTTGTAAAGCCATTCGGCTACTGTTATCATTGCCGGTGCGGCTTCTTTTCAGCCACACTGGATGCATGGCAGAGAAAAGCCGGTTATACCTGGCTTTATGACTATATGGCGCCTCGGTTTCAGATGGTTTTTGACGCACTGCCGATCTACTTTGACTATAGGGGCAGAACATGGTTAATTGAGTTTTGGAAAGGACAATATGGAATCAATACCGGAGCGGAAATCGGTATTTACCATGCAGATGAAATCATTGCCGAGAACGCGTATAAAACGACACTGTTTGAATGTGCGTCGGATGAGGAATTGCTAAACTGTTCATTGACGCTTTGCGACGCAAATGGTAACTGTGTGAAAACCTGTCAGAAGCATTGGTGGATTACGGCATTTTTAACGGGATGCTTTACACAGCCTTACAATTTGTGTCTGAAATCGACGCTGACATTTCCAAATGGGGAAATGCAGAGTGCCTTTATTGACGGAATGTATCGGGCAGGATATACGCAGCACGATTTTGCATTATGCGGTCTGTCGCTGACATTTACATTCCTTCGGCAAAAAAAGACAGACTATAACTTGCTGACACGCTTTTGGCGGCGCTTTTCACAGTGGAAGAACAAGATTTCGTGCCGATTGTATTTATGGGTGACAAAGCCCTTCCAGAGCAGTGAAGACCGGATTTTATGCCTGTACTACTGCATTCCCATAGCGTTCAGAAAACTGCTTCGAATGCGTCGCTTTCATAAACGCTGCCATAAAAAGAGACGCTGCTGGCGGAGACGGTCATGAGTGTTTCGTCGCGTTTGGTGCGCGCTTTTGAAAACGCCCTTGTGCTGCCGTTTACACATCGTTCCCGATATGTGCTAATGAGCGACTGCCACAGGGGCGTCGGCACCGCTTCCGATAATTTTTTAAAGAACCAGCATTTATATTATGCAGCGTTAGAGCACTATTACAAAAACGGATTTACTTATATTGAACTTGGCGACGGTGACGAGCTGTGGGAAAATCGCAGCATGAAAAACATTATCGAGGTGCATGAGGATGTATTTGAGATGTTTACAAAATTCAACAGTCAGGGCAGGCTGTACCTTATTTACGGAAATCATGATATGGTAAAAAAGATAAAATCCCGGTGCCCGGCGTTTCCCTTTTATGAGGGAATTATCCTGTGTCCGCCCAATATGCCGCAGCGCGCGCTTTATCTGACGCATGGTCATCAGGCAAGCCTGTTAAATTCTACGTTTTGGCGGGCAGCGTGTTTTTTGGTGAGATATATTTGGAGTCCGTTAGAAAATGTGGGCGTTTTGGACCCGACAAGCGCAGCAAAAAATTATCATGTGAAAAATAACTGTGAAACGCGTTTAAAAGATTGGGCAGTAGAAAACAAACATATTTTGATTACCGGACATACGCACCGCCCTGTAATGCCCGAGGAGCCCGCATATTATTATAATACGGGAAGCTGTGTCCACCCGCGCTGCATTACCTGCATTGAAATAGAGCGGGGGGCTATGGCGCTGGTAAAATGGTACACGAGTGTCAGACCGGATCATTCGCTCTATGTGGCGCGGGAAGAAATAGGCGGACCTGTTTCGGTGCTGTAATATCTTCTCCTATTATGTATTGTTCTGTTTTCATAATAAGTTACAGAACGATGCGCAGGACAAACTGCCCGTTTGATACGGAAAAATCGTACAATGCATGGTACTTGTTACAAAAGGTAAAAATCGAGCGTGTTCCGATACCATGCCCGTGTTCCTTGGAGAGCGGCAGTCCGTCCGCTGAGAAGGCAACCGGTTCGCTGCAGGGATTGGAAATCTCAAACATGAACTTTGGCGTACAGATACACCGGACAGCAATCCTGCGTTTCTCCTTCGGGAGGAGACTGCAGGCGTTTATGGCATTTTCAAGCGCGTTTGCAATGACAATCGCAAACTCCCCCGAATCGACCGGCAGCGTATCCGAAAACTGCAGCCGTGTCTCCAACGTAATTCCCGCCTCCTTTGCCTGTGCGAAATAGGAGGAGAGCGTCGCGTTGATGATAACATCCTGACAATACCGTACCGATGTGTGCGTTTGGAACTGGCGGATGGACTGACTGATATAGTCAAGTGCATCCGCTGTTTTTCCTTCCTCCAACAAGGATGCAGCCGTGCAAAGGATATGGCGTGTATCATGTCTGTCAATACGGGATTTTTCCGCTGCGATTGCATCTGCCGAAAGCTTGTCTTTTAAGCGGTTCACCTGAACTTCCATAAGCTCCAAATCCTGTTTCGTTATCTGCAGGCGGTACTGCATGGCAAGATACTGAAAAACAGAGAAATAAATTACGGCAATGACTGCGCTAAACAGATAGATATATACAACGTTTGGCGGGTTTTGCGTGTAGGGGACCGGATAGGAGGCAAGCATGACGGCATATGTAATCAGGGAGCAGGGAATAAGCGCCAAAATAAGCCATCCGCTATCGGTAACGTTGGTAAACCACAGAAACGGACGGCGCAAAAAGCGGTATTCCAACAGAATAATCAGTACATAAAACGTCAGGCGCATGAAAAAATCGGTCAGCTCATTGCCGCTGATGGCAGCGTTGATAAGAGTCGTAGTTGCAGCGGCATACGCGGAGATTAATATCTGCGTCATATAGTTAAATACCGCTTTTGCAGGCTGGTCCTTTGCCATTTTAAAAACCAGCACAATCGCAGGAACGGAAATGGTGAACAGAAAGACGCGCAGAAAAACCGGGTAGCCCAAAAAGAAAATAATTGCGGCGCTGGATGCCGCCACGTAGCTCAGATATAGGAAAAAATGCAGCGCAACGCGTTTTGCACTGTATTTAAAACGCGTGGTGGTGCACATCATGCCAAGCGTTCCAAGCACAATCAGCAGGGTTTTTAGGGTACTGTATGGAATATTGTCTTCAAATAACATGGCATTCTCCTTGGCGAAACCAGTAATCCATCCACTTGGCTTTGACATCTTCATAGATACGGCGCGGTACCGGAACAAGGCGTCCGCCGCGCATGATAAGGGCGGATTTGGTGATTTCCGACACGTGGGAAAGGTTTACGACAAAGGACGCGCCGACAGGAAGCATGGAGTCAAAGCAAAGCAGCGGTGCGACGGCGTTTTGAAAGGTACCGTTAAACGTTATGCCGGTTACGGCGGTATTGTCGATTAAATAATAGCAGACACAGCGTTCCACGCGCTCTGCGTAGAGAATGTCCGAAACGGGAAGTATGCGCAGCGCGTTTGTGGTTTTTACGGAGATATTTTCTGTTTGTATCTTGGAAAAATACGCCATTGCCTTGTCCATAACGGCAAAAAACTGCTCTTGTTCCACGGGCTTCAACAGATAGTGCAGCGCCTCCGTACTGTAGGACTCTACCGCAAAATCGGGGGAAAAGGTCAGATAAATAATAATTCCCCTGTCGTTTCTGCCACGCAGAGCGGCGCCTGTCTCAATGCCGTTTTGTCCGGGCATCAGCACATCCAATAAGTAAATGTCAAACGCGCCGTGCTCCAGGGTATAATCCAACAGCTCCTGCCCTGAGGAAAACAAGGTGAGAGTAAACGTGTCGGAAGGTCTTGTCTGCCGGTATTGTTTTAAAAGCGCGGCAGCCGTTTCATGAAAAGATATTTCGTCATCACATAAAGCAATTCTCATTTGCACGGGGTTGACTCCTTTTCGAATATATGTTTTGAAGGCACAAAATACGGATATTGCATCTTTGATTAAAATTATATCAAAAAATTGCTTAAAATGCAAAAGCGGAATAATGAATATTTGCAAATAATTAAAATTTTATAAACAAATTTTAATCAGGGAAAAGAAAGTGGATTGAATTAAGCGGAACGCTTGCATACCGCAAGCAAAAACGGTATACTATATAGCGAAAGGATGTGGTTTAGATGGCAAGGACATCAAATGTATTCGCGCGTGTGGAGCCGGAGCTCAAGGAGCAGGCAGAGCGGGTGCTTGACCAGCTTGGGATACCGATGTCAAATGCAGTCGGTATGTTTTTAAGGCAGGTTGTGCTTCAGCAGGGAATCCCGTTTGAGATGAAGCTGCCGAAGAAGGCGCCCCTCGTATACGCCTCCCTTACAAAAGAACAGTTTGATGCAGAGATAGGAAAGGGATTAGAGGATATACACGAAGGCAGGGTATATTCAGCAGATGCAGTGGAAGAAGAAATGCGGCGGGATTACGGGATATGAGCTGGGATATCGTATACACGGCCGGGGCGAGGCGTGATCTGAGGGATATATACGAGTATATTGCATATGAACTGCTTGTGCCGGAAACGGCAGCAGGGCAGACGCAGCGGATCATGAAGGAAATCCGCGCTCTTGATGAGATGCCGATGCGGTTCCGGTTGTACGAAGAAGAACCGTGGCACAGCGAAGGGCTCCGTTTTTTCCCTGTTGATAATTACCTTGTGTTTTATCTGCCGGATGAAACCAGAAACACAGTGAGCATTGTCCGCATCATGTACGGCGGCAGGGATATCCGCAGACAGCTTAGTGAAACAGAAATGGGATACTGAATAGGAGGGCATCTGTCAGAAATGGCGGGTGCTTTTCTTATGTCGTGCAAACGAGCGTTCCCCGATTGTATGCATCAAACCGTCTGTCAAGAGAAAATTTCAACTTAAAACTGCAAATTGTACCCTCAAAATGACAAATTGTACCAAGACGGTGTGCAAAAGGTTATTTTTTCCGTAAAATGATAAGTAATAAATTATTAAATTACTATAAAATAACATGCGTGATTAAAAACACAACACAACGCAGTCACAGGAGGAGGTACAACATTATGAATGCAGAAGAATACCGTGCATGGTTAAAGAAAAGGAGAAAAAGGCGCATGCGCATACTGGCAGCAGTGCTGTGCTTTTGCGTAGTATGCACCACTTATCCAAACATACTGGAAACATTGTCCGTCATCGCGTCGGCAGATGCAGACGCTGCGCGGATAACGGCATTTGTACAACTGCCAAAGGAAGTGCAGAATCAGACTGTCGCGCCCGGAACCAAACAGGAAGAGCTGGCACTGCCTGACACACTTGAGGCATACATAGAACAATCAGATACAGAACAATCAGATACAGAACAATCGGATACACAACAATCAGATACAGAACAATCGGATACACAACAATCAGATACAAAACCTGATACAGAACAATCCGACCCGCCGGAAACGAAACAGGAGCCTGACACGGTACCGCCGACAACGGAGCCGGAAACAAAACAGGAGCCTGACACGGCAACGGAGCCGGAAACAAAACAGGAGCCGGGCACGATACCGCCGACAACAGTACCGGAAACGAGACAGGAGCCTGATACAACAACCGTGCCGGAAACAAAACAGGAACCGGAACCGACACCAAAGCCGGAATCGGACGAAAAAACCGAAACGCATACCGTTACCCTGCCCACATATGAGGCACAAAACAAAATAACGGTAAACACCCTGCAAACCGCCAACGGGGAAAGTGCGCCCCAACCCACAGGGGAAAGTGCGCCCGAAAACAACGGGGAAAGTGCGCCCGTTACCATAGAAAACATCACATGGACCAGCGCCCCCGTATATGACAAAGACCGTGAAGGCATCTACACCTTTACTGCCGTCCTCCCAAAAGGCTACACAACGGCAGACGGCGTACCCCTGCCCCAAATCACGGTCGAGGTAACCCAAGACGCCGCATGGCAGCAGGAGCTCCAAGCCCTGCTCACGCTTCTGCGCGCCCTCCCGAATCCCGAGGACTACCTGACCTACAACAAAACCACTCAGACAATCACCGAAAACAAAGACCTCATAGAAGAACCTAAGCTGACGGAGGCGAGAGCTGCCGCGGACGCTTACATACAGAAATACCCGGAGGAAAACGAGCTCCTTTCCCTTCTGACGCGTTTAGAGGGCTTAGAGCACATCCGCGACACAAAAAAAGACTGCATGGACTTCGACTGCCCGTATCACTATCCGCACTCTGCCCGGGACCTGATAAATCAGGACGAAACGCCGGATCCGCTCACACTGGAGGACTTGGTAGAGGACTATGGCGTAGAACCGACTGTGCAGCCTAAGGCATACAGCAAGGCAAGAGCCGCAGTGACGCACCCACGGACGCTCATGATTACGGACGATAACGAGAACAACTCCCACACCGGGACAGCGGATGGCGATATAGACAGTTATATGTCTGGACATAAAGCGCATGCGCCAATTGAACTTTCCTTTACACTGGACGAGCTGCCCACGCAGAGTGCGTATTTGGCAATCAAGGCAAATGATGTGGATGAGGACTATGGTGAGACAGATTATGTATATCTCAATGATGATATTTTTCTGCCGATGGATCGCAGAAATCAGTGGTATGAGTCATATAATGCAGAGACAATCGGCTATCTTTCCGGCACAAACAATACATGGAACACAACCATACTGGAAATACCGCTGGAAAAATTAAAAAAAGGAAAAAATGTAATTTCCGTAACAATTGCATCCGGCTGGTCAGTGAAAGTGGACTGGATGCAGCTCATTTTGGACGGCGGAACGAAGGACAATGCGATTGAGGAATTTTCGATTAAACTGCGCAACGCCATTAATAATGGAGACAAAACAACAGTAGACGCCCAGGTGACCATTAAGCAGACAGGGACAACAGAATATGCAACAGAATATACCCTGATATGTGAGGAGACGGGCGACGCGCTGGATGCCTGTTTCGGAAAAGCGTCAGCCGATGAGACGGTTTCGCTTACCATGCCGTTAGACTCCCCGTCAGGCAGATATAAAATTACAGGTATTTTAAAAAATGCCGATACGGAGGAAATTAAGGCGACAGATACGGTCAGCTTCGATTTCATACAAGGCGAAGGCGCCAATGTCTTGTTAAAGACCAGCCATACCCTGACGCCTGCCGTGTTTACAAATCAGAATGTAGAGATACGGGTGAAGGCAGAGCCGGTGGACAATTCCGTGACAAATATCACCGTACAGGACGGCGGAAAACGGACAGTCACACAAAACGGTACATACGATTTCACCGTCAGCTATCAGCAGGACGGACAACCGAAATCAAAAACGTACACCGTAAATGTGACAAACATTGACAAGGAGCCGCCCCAAATCGAATACACGCCAATCACAGTGTCAGAAAAGATGGATAATGCACAGGCAAAAAAGCTCTTCGAGCAGGCATTGCACGTCACAGACAACATGACGCAGGAATGCGAGGTAAGCTACATATTTCCAAACCCGCTTACCGATGCCGCAATAAAAGTAACGGCAAAGGACAAGGCAGGCAATCAGACCACAAAAGACTGCCCAATCCTCATTTTGGAGACCCTAAAAATCGGACAGCCCACAGCCACAAGACAGGGAACCTCAACAAGCTTCACCCTTTCTGCGAAACTGGAGGGCGCAGGCGGCAAAACTATAACGGAAAGCGGTTTTGTGTGGGGCACCATGCAAAATCCCACGGTAACGCTCAATCAGGGCAGTGCCAAATCCGCTGTGACTGCGGTAAAGAAAAATGACGCCATCAAAGTAACAGCCGCTGACATCATATCAGGGGTTCATTACTATGCCCGCGCCTACGCAAAGGCGGATAACACCTGTTATTACAGCTCCAACGTGGCATTTAACATCGGCGCAAAGCAATACGGCGCCTTCACCATCAAAAACAACGGAAACAACACCTTCACCGTCACAAGGACAAACGGAACCGAAGGCACACAGAAAGTATACTACCGCACCGTAAACGGCTCCGCTGCAGGCGGCACGCACTTCACGCACCGGGCAAGCAGCCTGACCTTTACGGCAGGAGAGACCACAAAGACCATCAGCATAACAGAGCGCGGGGTAAACACTGCCTACGGCAGTAAAACCGCCACCGCCTACACCAACGCCGACCGTACCTATCAGGTCGAGCTATACCGCGTCACAGGCGGCGCCACCCTCGGGGACACCGTAAGGGCGACAAGGACAATGACAAAAGGAAGCGCCTACACCGTTAACAGAAACGTATATTCGGAAAAGCAGCAAAGCTTTCCCACCAACAATGACAACAATATCGTCGCCGACCGCAGCAAAACAAAAGACCACCAGCCCTATTTTCGCAACAACCGAGGCTACAACCAGTCGCACGGACAGCTAAATTTCAACGTCCAAAGAACCTTTAGCATATCAGGCAGCGACAAGGAAAAGGCTTACATCAAGGCAACCGCGGACGGCTATTACTACAGACTGCGCTTCAAAGGCAGGGAAGACAGCGACGGCTACGAGCACATATGGATAGCCGACCACAAGCCGAACAACTTCGACAGCGCCAATGAGCACAACGGCGCAATCAACATCGACGACAACCTTTTCGGCGCCGCAAAATACACCGCAAGATGGGACATCGACAACGGCAAAACAGCCACCATCACCGTACCCGGGGCAAATATGCGAAGCAACCTCTCAGGCTGGAGAGAGTCCGCAAGAAGCGGCGCCGAGGAAGGAGACTACATCGCGTTCGGCTTCGACGACGAAGTGAACGTATGGTTTGCGTCAACAGGAAGCGCCACCGACAAATGGCTCGTCGATACCTACGACGACTATATCAAGGTAAAAGACGCCACGGAACCGCAGCTTTTGGCAGTTGCGCCAATGGCAGGCGGCACCTATAAGACAGGCGATACCGTCACCGTCTCCCTCATATTTGATGAAATCGTAGACAGCAAAAACAGCGACCTTGGCAGCGTGTCCATCGACACCACATGGGGCAGCTTTGCCTACGCAGGCGGCGCCGACACCAACGTCCTCTACTTCACGGGGACAGTGCCCGCAAACGCCACAGGCACATTAAAAGTAAATAAAATCAACAACGCGGCAAACATCAAGGACATGTGTGACACGTCAGGAAAAGCATCAGGCGGTACAGGCAGCGCGTCAGTGACCGTGGACACCAAAACGCCCGTCGTTTCCGTCACCAATCCGACACTGATCAGCGGAACGGCATCCGGCACCATCACCGCCTCAAACGCCGATACTCTGCGCTATGCATGGAGCGATAGCGCCGCCATGCCCGTAGACGGCTGGTTCTCATGTAAAAGCGGCTACCGGGCAGGCACAAGACGCGCAAGCGGCAAATGGTATCTCCATGTAATGGGCGAACGAAACAACAACGGCGCCGTGGCGCACGCATACCACGAATTTGATTTCGGCACACCCGAAAATCCCACATCGCCGCTGCCCGGGCTTATCGCCGCGGCAGACAACACCAACTGGGCGCGCAGCAGGGAAGTAAAGCTCACCAAAAGACCAGCCGATGCGCCGGTTACCGTCAGGTTTCCCGACGGCAGCACGCAGAGCCTGAAAAATACCGACACCACATTTTCGGTTGATACAAACGGCGTCTGCACCGTCACAATGACCGCAGGCGACGAGGTCATCACGCAGGACGTGACAATCGAAAAAATAGACAGGGATAATCCCACGCTCACACTGACCCAAGCAGGCAGTGTGGATGCCGTCTACAACAAACTGGTCATGGCGGCGATGGCACAGGACGCCCTCTCCGGCATCAAAACAGTGCAATACGCGTTTACCACAAGCCGGACTGCGCCTGCAAACGGATGGCAGACTGCGGACGACAGCAGCAAAACAGCCGACGGAAAGTATGCATTCACCTACACGGCAACACAGACCGCGAGGACAAAAATATATCTTCATGTAAAAGTGACAGACGCGGCAGGCAACAGCACTGCAGAAACCTCCGAAGGCTACACCGTGCTCAAAGAACCTGCGTCTGCAAGCCAGCCGCAGATAACGCTGACTGTACCGGATACGAACTGGACAAATCAGGACGTGACACTCACATGGAAGCTGACAGCCACAGGGGCAGGAGGCTGCACGGTCTACGCAGATGATAAAATGCTCACCAACCAAAGCGTCAATGCCACAGGGACAATCACCGCGTCCAAAAACGGCATCTACACAGTGTCCGTCGTAGACCAAAACGGGGCGTCGGCGGACGCGACGCTGGTGGTTAACCACATTGACAAGGAACCGCCGACATTGGAGGAGCCTGAATTTTTGAATCCGAAAAAATGGGCAAGATACAAACAGGTGAGCTTTTCAATCGTGGAGGATACGGGTACGCCGCAGTACAATGAAAAAGGCGCGATAGGAAATAGCGGCAGCGGATTGCAAATGAAGGGAGATTTTACAAAGTTTCAGTTTCAGATGGATAATCTGTATAATGGTGCTTGGCAGAACGTAGCATCGCTAAATGTCGGACTCATAATGCAAATAAATGGAACTTACAGGCTCAGAATAACCGACAATGCAGGCAACGTGACCGAAAAGAGCGTTGTGGTGGACGGGATAGACCGAACCAGACCGGAAGTGACCGCCACAGTCAACGCGACAAAGAACGCAAGCGGCTGGTATACGGACACAAAAGTTCCCGTGACACTCGAATTTACCGACCCTGCAAACAAAGATGAAGGCGGCGTGCCAAGCGGCATTGATACCGTACAGTATAAGTGGGTAACCGATACAACCACAAAACCGACAACCGGTCTGACCTCCGTACCCGCGTCAACAGTCAAGACAGGCGCCTGTACAGCAAACCTCACACAGGCAGGCACATGGTATCTGTATTATAAAGTAACGGACGCGGCAGGAAATACGAAAGACGGATATTCCGAGGAGATTAAAAAAGACCATTATAAAGGGGGGCTTGTGTCGCTTACAGGACCGGCGCAGTCGCAGGCGGAGACAGACGGGCTTGCCATGACAGTCAGGGTAAATTACGGACCGTCAGGCGCAGAGCTGACCGCGACAGGACAGACCACCCCGATTGGCACGCTCGCACCGCATAACAGTGTTTCCACACAGCCTGGAACAGCAGGCTATACGACAAAGACAATAGGGACAAATTATATTTACATCAAGCCTGCATCATGGGGCAGCCGATATTACTGGACATACTACGTGCGCCGCATAACCTTCAACAGTCAGGGCGGCAGCGAAGTGCCCAACCAGCTCGTGTGGACAAGGCAGAGCAGCACCTCCACAAGCGCTGCAGTGGACTGTGTGCTTGTCAAGCCGGCTGCCCCCACGCGCACAGGTCATACCTTCGGCGGCTGGTACACCGACGCGGCGTGCACCAACGGCAATGAATTTGATTTTGACAATCAGACACAGATTAGAACCGATACGACACTTTATGCCAAGTGGACGGCAGATGAATATCATGTAACCTATACGCTGAAAAGTCCCAACGGAAAGACAAGCGGCGAATACGTCAGTCAGGATACGAGTAAAAGCAAGTACACCTACGGACAGATAGTTGAATTACCCATACCGACAATGGACGATATAACAGAGAAACCGCCCGTTGGTGGATCCAAGTGGACAGGAATCGTCTTCGACGGTTGGTATGTCAACGAAGACTGCACAGGTAGGAAATATACGTCTATCGGCGCAGAGGCGACAGGCGATAAGCACTACTGGGGGAAATGGCTGGATATAAAGGCACCGTATGTTAATGTCAATTATATAAATATGGCTCTTTCAAATGGTTGGTGGAGAAAAAATATGGAAACAAGCCAACCTTCCGTATATGTGTTCACTTCGGACAATGTGGAGTCTGCAAAAGTATACCTTCAGTGGGAAGGGGAAGGGAAATGGAGAGAGGGGCAGAGTACTTCCAGCTCACAGGGATTATCTGTATATGAAAATGAATTTCAACAAGGCATCAATACGTTCAGATATAAGGGAACTGACGCAGCAGGTCATGTGTCAGAAATAAAGGAGGCAACGTTTTACTTCGATAGTGGCAAACCCACCGCCGACGCGCTTAACTACAGCGTAGAGCCGATTGTGCAATACGGATATCTTGACGACGGAAAACACACACATTTAAATGATAAGCAAGAGGGTAACTATCAGACAAAAACGCTGCTTTTCAGGGAAGTGCCGACTATCAGCATTCCAGTACATGATAAGCCTGCCGCGGGAGCAAACGCGTGCAGCGGGCTTTGGAAGCTAAGCTATACGGTAGCAAATATGAGTCTTGTAACAGCAGAAGTAGAAAGCACAGAGACGGTGGAGGTGCTGCTGACAGGACAGCAGGGCGAGCAGGACGGCACAGCCGAAATCAAATTGCCGTCTGTTGATTCAAATGGCGGATGGCGTGGAAAGATTACCGACATTCGCATTTATGATATGGCGGGGAACTACTATCAGATAGGCGATACGGAAGAAATCTATGTAAACACCAGGAAGCCGAGGATTGATTGTAAATTAAGAATTGATGGCAACAATATGGACGTGAATTCTGATAAGTGGTATAGCGAAAGCGAACTAGGCACGAGTGCGTCCATTTTCTCAATGGTGTTCAGCGCCTATTTCAAAAGATTTCAAATTTATCAGAATGGTAAATTAGTTAGCGAACACTCGGCGCCCTACTTAGGAAGGTGGAATTCTAATATATCGAAGGATTTAACGGATTGTACGGGTATAAACACTTTTACGACAGTGGTAGAGGATTATTTCGGCAATATCATTACAAAAAGTGTAACTCTCAAAATCAGCGGCGGAAAAGAGCAGACACCCGCAGCCGTATGCGACTATCCAAGGGACGCAGTGTCGCAGCTTACGTCGAACGTGGCGTATCAGATTACGGTTGGCGGCAAGACCTACACCGTCACCACAAATGCACAGGGAGAAATTCCGTTCATACTGCCTGCAGACATTACAGGCGCAGGAGATGTTGACTTGTGCGATCAAACTATTTCCATTGTCAAGAAAGGCAGCGATGAAGGGCAGACAGCGGACTCCGACGCGCAGACACTCAAAATCGCCGCGCGCCCGCCCGCATATTCCGGTACGGTAAACATAGAGGCAGAAGTATTAAAAGACGCGGAAGACGCGCAGATAAACTTCGTAATTGCCGCGGACGGCAAGACATGGGAATACAAAGCCCCCGGCGGTACATGGACCGACGTGCCCGCAGACGGCGCAATCAAAAACCTGCCAAAGGGCAATCTCCTGCTGCGTGTAAAGGCAAAGGCACAGACGACGGCAACACCCGACAATGGAAATCCGCACGGGATAGAGAGCACACATGTGATTACTTCCCAGGCAGGAACCATCACGGCACAATTTGACTTAAACGACAGCACTGGAGCGCCGGCGCAGAACAGACCCGCGGACCAGACAGGCTTAACCTATAAAAGCAAACTGACCGAGCCCGCCGCACCCACTAGGACAGGCTATGATTTTATCGGCTGGTATCACACGGGAAACGGCTATCAGGCAGGCAGTACGGCAGACACGGCATGGCGCTTTACAGACCAGGAAAATGCAAAGGCAAACACCGTCGGAGAAATCCTCGGAACAGACAAGACGAAATATGCCGGCAATTGCACGAAGGTAGAAAACGGTGTTTACTATGTAAAACTCTGTGCAGACTGGCGTGAGAACGTGAAGCCCAATTTGACAGCATCATTGTCCGACGGCAAAAACGCAAAGGACTGGCACAACGCGCTCACCGTTGACCTGACCTACAGCGACAACGTAGGCGTCACAAAGCTCTACGCAAAACAGGACAGCGGCGCATACAGCGAGCTTACCGTAAACACGGACGGCAAAACCATATACACCGATTTGGCGGAGGGCACGCACTCCTACACCTTCAAGGCGGAGGACGCCGCAGGCAATGTGACAGAAACCAAACTCACCGCAAAGCTCGACACGGTAAAACCAATCCTCGGCGAAGCAAAATTCTCCGAAGGGCACAAGAGCATATGGGACTGGATCATCAAAAAAGACAGCCTTTTCATTGAAATACCAGTCACCGAGACAGGCAGCGGTATCAGGCAGGCAGACTATACCCTGACGCCCGAGACAGGAACGCCGAAAACAGGAACGGCAAAAATCATCACAAGCGGAAGCACGCGAACGGTACAGGTAGACATCGCGTCCGACTTCAAAGGCACCGTTACCGTAACCGTCACCGACAACGCAGGCAACGTATCCGATGAAAAGAAAATCGGCGCGGACGGAACAGGCTTAAACGGCGTTATCGTGGAAAGCAACGCGCCCACCGTCACCATACAGGCGGACCGCACAACGACAGACGAACAAGGCGGCACAAACAGCGTTGCGCTTTCCGAGACAGAGTATTACAATACGGCTCCCAGACTCCGCGTCCATGTGGAAGACAAGGAACCGGATACGGCGGCAGTCAACGCGGGAATTGCCTCCGTGACATGGCAGATAAACGACGAAGCGGAATATTCCGCAGGCGCCAATTTTGACATCGCGCAGCTGACAGAATATGACTTTACAATCACCGCGCTCGAAGGCAGAACCGGCGACTTTACCGTCACAATAAGGACGTGTGACCAGGCAGGCAACGAGGGGATAAAGATTGTGACCGTCCATGTGAAGACACAAGCCGAAATGCCGGTCGTTGGCGTCGATTACAGGCAGGAACTGCTCACCGGACTGACCGCAGGCGCATCCTACGACATACAGGGCGAAACAGTAACCGCGGACGCACAGGGGAATATCCCGATCCGCGAAAACTGGTTCGGCACGCAGCTGCAAGTCAGACGCAAAGGAGACGGACAGACACAGCGAGACAGCGACAGCGCCGTACAGGAAATTGCACCGCGTCCCGATGCGCCGGGCATTACTGTTGAACAGGACGAAACCATCCGCGGCAAACATGACGCACAGCTTTCAGGCATCGACGCCACAATGGAGTACAGCATCGACGGCGGCGCCACATGGACAGCCGTACAGGACAGTGACCTCTCAGGCGGCAAAATGACAAACGCACACAGCACAATCATGCTGTTCCGCGTGAAGGCGACCGACAGCGCGCCCCACGGAAACGCGGCGGAAATCGAGCCAAATGAGGGCAGGACACTCACTGTAAGCTTTGATGCTCAAGGCGGCAGCAGCGTGTCCCCGATAACAGACAACGCATGGCACGACACCGTCGAAAAACCCAAGGAGCCGGCGCGCGCAGGATACGCGTTTGCAGGCTGGTATCAGGAAAGCGCGTGTACAAACCAATGGCATTTTGCAGACGAAGCAGCGGCAGACATGCTTGAGGACGACATCACGCTCTACGCAAAATGGCAGGACGACGAACAGCCCGCGCTCACCGCGGTGCTGACAGACAACAGCAGGACAAACCAGGTCGAAGAAAAACAGTGGTCGCAGGCACTTGCCATCGTATTGACCTACGCGGACAATGAAAACGTGACAAAATTATCGGTGAAACAGGACGACGGCGCATACGTTACCTTAGGGGAAAGCGCCGCAGGCGCCATCAGCGGCAGCGCCGAGGACGGCAAATCCGCTGACGGCTATCCGCAGTTCCGTTACGAATATGACAATATTGCCGAAGGGGCGCATACCTACACCTTCCAGGTGCAGGACGCGGCAGGGAAAACAACCGAGACCACGGTAACGGCAAGACTTGACACCACAAAACCTGTTTTCGGCACAGTCTCTTACAATGAAGGCTATCAGAATTTTCTGGACTGGATTATCCATAAGGAAAAACTGCTGATAACCGTACCGGTAACCGAGACAGGCAGCGGCGTCGCGCAGGTAACCTACACCCTCACCCCCACAGACAGCAATGCGGATACGATAAAAGGCACGGCGGAAGTCAAAAAGGCACAGGGCAGCGGCGCGGATTACGAGGCAGTTATCGGTATTGAGCCGACCTTCAAGGGAAGCATTACAATCGAAGGCGCCGACAATGTAGGCAACATTGCGGACACCAAAATCATCGGCACAAACGGCGGCGGCATAAACGGCGTTATCGTTGAGGACAATGCGCCCCTTATCGCAGTGCTTGCAGACCGCGATGTGACCGACGAGGCGCCGCAGCCGACAGGCATAGCGCTCTCACAGGAATATTACAACCATGCGCCCGCGCTCACGGTAAGCGTGACCGACCAAATCGACGACAGTATAAACGGCTTGATTACAGGCGGTATCGCGTCCGTAACCTGGCAGCTTGGTGACGGCGCGGCACAGAATGTGACAGGCAATTATGAAACCGAAATCGTGACAGACGTAAGCTTCACCATTCCGGCGGAAAAAATACCGACAGGCATCACGGTCATAACCGTCACCGCAGCCGACCATGCAGGCAACCGCTCAGTGCAGGAATTGACCATAAAAGTCAAAGAAGCCCTGCCAGCACCGCAGGCAGCAATCGGTTACACGGCGGAAACGCTCAAAGGACTGACCGCGGACACAACCTACCGCATCACGGTCGGAACAGACGCTGACAACAGCGTGGCGCTGACCGCAGGCGAAGACGGAACTATTCCAATCGAAGAAGACTGGCTTGGCAAGACGCTTACCATCGTGCAAATCAGCGGTGAGGACGCAAAAAGTGACAGCGCCGCGCAAAGCATAGCCATACCGACACGTCCGGCAGCGCCTGTACTTGGCACTGAGCAGGAAAGCCATCCTCTTGAGAAGGACGGCAAAATCACCGGGCTTGACGCAGGACGCGCCTACGAAATATCCGAGGACGGCGGACAGATATGGAAATGGCGCGATGCCGATGTAACAGGAACCGAAATCACCGGACTATCCGGCAGCGGCAGCGGCTCCGACGGCACTTATCACGTGCGCATCAAAGCCGTGGACAATGCCGATGGCAATGCCGGTGGCGTGGGAAATTTTGCAGGCAAAGCCGCAATCGTGACCATTGCCACAGGCGACGTGATACCCTACCCGAAGCCCGACCTGAAAATTGACTACAGAAAGGAGACACTCACAAGTCTGCTCGAGGACGCAGAGTACATCATCGAATACGAGAACAACAGCGAGCCGGTCAGCTCGGTATATACAGCGGAGGAGGAGGATACCCTTCCAATCGAAGAAGACTGGCTGGACAAAGATCACAAAATTATCCGCTCCGGCTACGGAATACCAGGCATGGACAGCGAGCCGCAGAACCTCCGCATCCCTGCAAGACCGCAGACCCCGGCAGTGGCAGCCGTCGATGAAACCGCGCCCAAGGCGCAGGACGGCAGACTTACAGGGCTGACCGCAGGCACCGTATACGAAATATCAACTGACGACGGCGAAACATGGGAAGCCAAAACCGCAGGCGCAGACGGCGAACTCACAGGACTTGCGCCCGCCCGGTACATCGTGCGCAAAGCCGCAACCGACACAAGCTTTGCAAGCCTGCCAAGCGAGACCGTTAAAATCCACGGCAGCTATGCAGTCGTTTTGGAAGAAGGCGTCGGCTATACCTTAACCGCACAGGCGGGCAGCGCTTCGCCTGTAAAAGAGGGCGGCAGCTTCGGCTTTGCGTTCGCACTCGCCGAAGGCTATCAAAAGGCAGACAGCTTTGCAGTAAAAGTAAACGGCGAAAAAGTGGAGCTGGCAGCAGATAATACATATACAATAACTGATGTTACGGAAGATAAGACCGTGACAGTAGAGGGCGTTGAAAAAACTCCCGTATACTATACCGTAACGTTAGAGGGCGGCATAGGCTATACGCTCACCGCCGTATCCGGCAGCGCTTCGCCCGTAAAAGAGGGCGAAAGCTTCGGTTTTGCGTTTGCGCTCAAAAAAGGCTACCGCAAGACAAACAGCTTTGCAGTGAAAGTAAACGGCGCGACGGTAGAATTGACAGCGGAGGATACCTATACCATTACCGATATTATGGAAGACAAGACCGTGACTGTGGAAGGCGTTAAGAAAAAGAGCGGCGGCGGTTCGTCAGGCGGCTCCGGCTCCGATGGTTCGGGCAGTTCCGGTTCCGGCGGTTCAAATTCCGCGACGGGAAATCCGCAGCAGCCGGGCAAACCTGCCGACCCTGTCACCCCGCTCAACCCGACCGACGACGACGGTACAGGAGCAGACCAAAAGACGAATCCGGCGGACGACGGCACAGGAGAAGACCAAAAGACGAAACCGGGGGACGACGGCACAGGAACGGACAAAAATACGAATCCGGAGGACGACGGCACAGAAACGGACAAGACACAAATGACAGAGACCGTTAACCCGACCGACGAAACGGCGGAAACAACCGAAGCATCAGGGCAGGAAAAAGCCGTGTCACAGGACAACAATGCACAAAGTACACAGACCGTTTCCGTGACCATAGAAAACGGCGCACTCGTTCAAGCCGGCGGCGAACCTGTTCCGACAGGCAGTCCGGCACAAACGGAATTTACAACAACCATACTAAAGACGGAAAAACAAGGCGCAGTCATCGTCACCGTAGTCTGCGAAGACAAAGACTATGCGGCAGGCGTATCGGACACCGTCGCGGCGGCAAACGCCGTTTTGACATCGCAGCAGATACAGCAAGTGGATAACGGTGAAATCATCGAAATCCGCATAGACGTAAAAGACATCTCGGCAACCATAGCAAAACAGGACAAGGAAGCCATCGAAACCGCACTTGCGCAGTACCGCGAAGAGTATCCGCAGCTTGCGCTCGGCAGATACATCGACATTTCCATGTTCCTAAAAACAGGTGCAGGCGACTGGGATGCCGTAACCGCGACAGAAAAACCAATTGACGTCATCATCGGAGTACCGACCAAACTACAGGAGGACAACAGGGCGTTTTACGTTATCCGCGTCCACGAGGGACAGACAGTCCTTTTAACAGACACGGACGACAACCCGGATACAATCACCATCAGTACAGACAGATTCTCCACCTACGCCATAGCCTACAGTCAGGCGGCCGGCGCAGCCAAAAGTTCAAAATGCAGCCTTTGCCATATCTGCCCGACCTTCATGGGAATATGCTATTTCATATGGCTTGCAATTCTTGTAGTGATTGTGACGGTAGTTGCGATAATCATTGTAAAAAAGAAAAACGGACAGAAAAAGAATTAGCGATAACGGTGCAGTCATTAATAAACGGCTGCACCGTTTTTGCCGGAAAAGAAAATAGACGTTTAATGAAAATTTTTATTGAAATTGCATTAAATCTCTTGCAATCTTTTGTGCGTTATGATAACATGTATTGCAGTGACGCACAAATGTCTTTTGTAGAAAAACAAATATACACAACTGTTTTTGTGGAAAAGACATTTGTTTTTTTGACAAAATATATCCTGAACTGAATTAGGGAAGAAAAGGAAAGAAAATGGAAGGAACAACAGCCTATTATGTTGTAAGAAAAAGGGCGCTTCCGGAGGTTTTGCTCAAGGTGGTTGAAGTTAACCGCCTGCTTGATACGCGAAAGGCGGCATCCGTGCAGGAAGCGGTTGATAAGGTCGGCATCAGCAGGAGCTCGTATTATAAGTATAAGGAAGACATTTTTCCGTTTCACGATTCTGCGCAGGGAACGACATTGAACCTTGCGTGCAAAATTGATGACGAACCGGGACTGCTGTCCGATTTGCTGAAGGTAGTGGCGGATTTTGAGGCAAACATTTTGACAATCCATCAGACAATTCCGATTAACGGAACGGCGTCTTTGTCTTTGAGCGTACAAATACTGGCAAACACAGGCGATGTATCGCAGATGATACAGGCAATGGAAAAGCGAAGCGGTGTGCATAATGTAAAGGTGCTGGCGAAAGAATAAGGAGGAATGATAATGGTAAAGGTAGCAATATTAGGATATGGTACAGTAGGAAGCGGCGTTTTTGAGGTCATAAAAAGAAATCAGCATGCAATCGTCAATAAAATCGGTGAAGAAATAGAAGTAAAATACGTGCTCGACTTAAAGGATTTTGAGGACGATCCTGTGACAGAAGTGCTCACAGGAAACTTTGATGAGATTGTTAATGATGCGGAAGTAAAAATTGTATGCGAAACAATGGGCGGAGTGAAACCGGCTTACGAGTTTACAAAACGCGCGCTTGAGAGCGGAAAGAGCGTGTGCACTTCCAATAAGGAGCTTGTGGAAAAGCATGGTCCCGAGCTTTTAAGGATTGCGAAAGCGAACAAGTGCAGCTATTTATTTGAGGCAAGCGTCGGTGGCGGCATTCCGATTATAAGACCGCTTCGAACTTCGCTTGCACAGGAGGAAATCCTGTCCATAACAGGTATTTTAAACGGTACGACAAACTATATCCTGACCAAAATGGAGACGGAAGGTCTTGCCTTTGACGACGTGTTAAGGCGCGCGCAGGAAAAGGGATATGCCGAAAGAAATCCGGATGCGGATATTTTAGGCTTTGACGCATGCCGCAAAATTGCGATTCTGACGTCGCTTGCTTACGGAAAAAATGTTGACTATGCCGATATTACCACGGAGGGAATTACGGCAATTACGGATAAGGATTTTGCGTATGCGAAGAAGATGGGGGCGACAATTAAGCTGTTTGCAAAGAGCCTGAAGAAAGACGGCAGATATTATGCTTTGGTGGCGCCGTTTGTGGTAATGCCCGAAAATCCTCTTTATGCGGTAAACGGCGTGTTTAATGCAATTCTGCTTAACTGCAACATGGGCGGTGAGACCATGTATTACGGAAAAGGCGCGGGAAAGCTTGCGACGGCAAGCGCGGTTGTTGCAGATGTGCTTGACTGTGCAAAGCATATCGGAAAGAACCTTGATACAAGGTGGGATGAAGAGAAGCTTGCCATTTCACCGATTGATTCGGCAGTCAGAAGATTTTTTGTCAGGGTATCGGGGAATGACGAGGCAAAAATACAGGAAATTTTTGGAGAAGTGGAGCTGTTTAACGATGTTGTAGAAGGTGAGTGCGGCTTTGTAACAGGCGAAATGACGGAGGAACAGTACCGGCGGAAGGCAGCCGAAGCAGGCAATGTTATCACCATGATTCGAATGGATTAATAGTATAAATTATAGAAGAAACGAAGGAGCATAGTATCACAATGAAAAAGGTAGTAAAATTCGGAGGAAGCTCGCTTGCAAGCGCACAGCAGTTTATGAAGGTTGGCAATATTATCCATGCGGACGAGGACAGACGTTTTGTCGTGCCTTCGGCGCCTGGAAAACGCTTTGATAAGGACACAAAGGTGACGGATATGCTCTATGCATGTTATGCGCTTGCGGAGAAAGACCATGATTTCACAAAAGAATTCAGTCAGATTGAGGAGCGGTATCAGGAGATTATTGACGGCTTAAAACTTGACCTTGACCTGACGCCGGAATTTAATCAGATTATTGATAATTTCAAGAAAAAGGCGGGAGCGGATTATGCGGCAAGCCGAGGGGAATACTTAAACGGTATTATTATGGCATGTTATCTTGGCTTTGAGTTTGTGGATCCGGCGGATGCAATCCGCTTTAACGAGGCGGGGGTATTTGATGCGGAGCTTACCAACAAACTTTTGGGAAAAAGGCTTGAAGGTATTGAGCAGGCGGTTATTCCCGGATTTTACGGAGCAATGGCAGACGGCATGGTTAAAACGTTTTCAAGAGGCGGTTCCGATATTACGGGTTCCATTGTGGCAAAGGCGATTCAGGCGGACGTCTATGAGAACTGGACGGATGTTTCCGGCTTTCTGATTGCAGACCCGCGTATTATTAAAAACCCTAAGGGGATTGATATGATTACGTACGGCGAGCTGCGGGAGCTTTCTTACATGGGCGCGGGCGTGCTGCATGAGGATGCGATTTTCCCTGTCAGGAAAGAGGGGATTCCCATTAACATCAGAAATACAAACAGCCCTGAGGACGAGGGAACATGGATTGTGGGAAATACCTGCCAAAAATCAAAATATACAATCACGGGAATTGCCGGAAAGAAAGGCTTTGCATCCATAAACATAGAAAAAGATATGATGAATGCCGAGGTCGGATTTGGCAGAAAGGTGCTTCAGGTATTTGAGGATTACAATATTTCCTTTGAGCACATGCCGTCCGGAATCGATACGCTGAGCGTTATGGTGCACCAGTCGGAGTTTGTGGATAAGGAGCAGAAAATCCTCTCCGGCATCAATAGGGCAGTCAGCCCCGACCATGTGGACATTCAGTCTGATCTTGCGTTGATTGCGGTTGTGGGACGCAGCATGAAGTCGCAAAGAGGTACTGCGGGAAGAATTTTTGCCGCGCTTGCACATGCCAATATTAACGTGCGTATGATTGATCAGGGCTCCAGTGAGCAGAATATTATTATCGGTGTCGATAACGAGGATTTTGAGACGGCGATTAAGGCAATTTATGACATTTTTGTGGAAACACGACTTTAAGGAATAGCGGAGGCGTTACGAATGAGTAATGAAGTAGGTACAAAACAGCAGGAGAATAAGATGGGCGTTATGCCGGTCAATAAGCTTCTCTTAAATATGTCCGTGCCAATGATGGTTTCGATGCTCGTGCAGGCGCTCTACAATATAGTTGACAGTATTTTTGTGGCGAGGGTAAGTGAGGACGCTCTAACTGCGGTTTCACTTGCCTTCCCGATACAGACGCTTTTGATTGCGGTAGGAGCGGGCACAGGAGTCGGCGTGAATGCGCTTTTGTCGAAGACGCTTGGTGAAAAAAATTATGAGGCGGCGAATAAAACGGCGGTAAATGCTATTTTTCTTGCATTTATGAGCTTTTTGGTGTTTGTGGTAATCGGATTTACGGTGGTAAAGCCGTTTTATTTCAGTCAGGTAAAAACGACGGAATCGGACATTTATACGATGGGAGTTGAATATCTTTCCATTGTGTGTATCTGTTCGTTTGGTATGTATGCACAGTTTGTATTTGAAAAGCTGCTGCAATCTACGGGTCTGACTTTTTACAGTATGCTTGCACAGCTTGCGGGCGCTGTTACCAATATTGTTTTGGACCCGATACTGATTTTTGGCATGTTTGGTCTGCCGAAAATGGGTGTTGCGGGCGCTGCGATTGCAACAATCATCGGTCAATGCGTGGGCGCCGTTGTGGGAATTCTTTTTAACCTTACGAGAAATAAGGAACTGAAATTGGATTTTAGGGGATTTCGTCCGGACGGGAAAATTATCGGAAGAATTTACAAAGTTGGAATTCCGTCGATTATCATGCAGGCAATCGGCTCGGTTATGACGTACAGCATGAATTTAATTTTAATCCAGTTTACATCAACGGCAACGGCAGTATTCGGCGTATATTTTAAGCTGCAAAGCTTTTTCTTTATGCCGGTGATTGGGTTGAATAACGGTTTGGTTCCGATTATTGCGTATAATTATGGAGCAGGAAAGCGGACGCGAATTGTAAAAACGATAAAATATTCGATGTGTTATGCGTTTGTACTGATGTTTCTTGGTTTTTTAACCTTTGAAACGGTACCGGGCATTCTGCTTGGAATGTTTGATGCGTCAAAGGAGATGCTTGTGATTGGAACAAGGGCGCTTCGGACAATCGGCGTGCATTTTCTGATTGCGTGGTATTGTATTATTGCCGGTTCTGTATTTCAGGCAGTTGGAAACGGCGTGTACAGTCTGATTGTCTCTGTGGCAAGACAGCTTGTTATTCTTGTTCCGGCGGCGTATATTCTTGCAAAAATCGGCGGATTGAACCTTGTATGGTGGGCGTTTCCGCTGGCGGAACTGATGTCTTTATGTGTGTCAACGGTATTTCTTGTTATTATATGGAAAAAGGTGATCAGCCGCGTGCCGGATAATGCGTAGAAAAATAATACGGTAAATTTTGGCGCTAAGGCGTTGACTTTCCCAATGCTATTTGATAATATGTAAAAGTATGTTTCACTTGTGGATGCCAAAAGACAAATATGCTTATGCGGATATGGCGGAATTGGCAGACGCGCCAGATTTAGGTTCTGGTGGGAGACCGTGCAGGTTCAAGTCCTGTTATCCGCATGAAATAAGGCTTTTAAGACATTTTAGATGTCTTGGAAGTCTTATTTTTTTGCGTTTGACAGCAATTTTGACAGCAGTTTGCGGAAAAAACGGGTAAAATGGAAAAATATGTGTTATTATTAAATAAATTACAAAATATAACAAATTACTATTTTTTACGTTTTTTCGTTTTTATATAAACGAGAAAACGGAGATACAAGAAAGGAATTAAATAATGAAAATTATATCTGTTAATAAATATGAAAAAGAAAATTTAGAAATTCAAGTCAACGCGAACAGAACGTGTATGCTTGAGGTTGTAAGTAAGGAACAGGCAGAAAAAGAAAAGAGGGATATTTATATTAATGACAGGTGGCATTATGTTGTCGGGCATGATGAAATTCATTTTGTCTTTCTTGATTTGATAAGTTATCCGTTATACGGGATAAATGAGCACATTGCGGATATATTGTATGAACTGGATATTTTAATAGACAGGGACGTATATAAAATTCAACTGTCGCGTGATGAAATCAATAATGAAAAATGGCTAAAGGATATAGTGATGCAGGAATTACTGGTTGTGTCGAGGAGTAAGTATCAAAAGCTATTAAAAGAAATACAACCACGAAAGGGAGAAAAGATGTGCTTTGAGAGCATAGGAGTACATAAGATTGATAATCAGTATTTCTATGTAACATCAAATTGCGCAATCACGTCTAAAGGTATAAATCGGGAAATCAGAGCATTAAAAGAAGGATTTGACCTAGAATTTGACGAAACTGTTAAAGAAGAGATGTATGCGGAAAAATTCATTCAATATAATATGATGAATATGCGCGTGTTTTATCCCGTGCATTATATGCAGATTAATGCGGTATTGAAATACTTTCTCAAGGCGTATGGAATGGCAGCAGGCGCGGTATTGTGGATTGACGGTGTTGTTGCCAGTGGAAAGACAGAGTTGGCGTATACGGTTGGCGATATGTTTAACCGTTGCGGTGACAATATCAGTATGAAGAAAAATTTGTATTCTACTAAGATAAAAATAAAAGAGCTTGAGAAAAAATTGACGGACTATCAGAATGCGGTATTGATACTTGATGATGTTAAAAAAGAAGAAACGGTGCGTAATAGGGAAAATGCAAAGAATGTTACGGATTTGCTTGTGCGTTCAATTTATATGGGGAGATTGGGGCGTGAGCAGTCGGAAAATGATTTGGTAAATGCGTCGGCAATTGTTACAGGGGAGTTTTTCAAAGAGCAGATGTCAACAATATCAAGAATTTTATATCTGAATATTGGAAATTTTTTACAGGAGAGAGGAAATAGTTCATGTTTTAAAACTATTCAGAATGATAAGGCTTATTTTGCGGGTTTTATGAGGTACTTTGTGCAATGGTTTTTTGAAAAAATGGAAGAAGAAGAGCAGAGCTTGAATTTGGAAAGGATAGTTAAGAATGTTTCGGAGATGCTAGACGAGAAATACAAGGAAGGCGAATTGTCAACAAGAATGCAGGAATTACATGAAAATATGTTTGTTAGCACTTGCATTGTGATGGCATATTTGAGTGAAATGTTAGGTGGCGATAGTAAAAATGTATCTGATTTTAACGAAAAAAGTGAACGTATAATTAACGAGCTTATACGTGACACTTGGTATAAAAGTTTGGATTATAGACCAGTTTACGAAAGAGCATTTGACGATATTATTTTAGAATTAAAAATAAAGGATTGTAGGTATGGCAAAGCGTATTTAAGTGCTAGGGCAAGTGGATACGAACCTTTATGGGTTAAGGCAGATAAGGATATACGGGGAATAAGTATAGATAAGAATGTAAGAAATAAAGAGAAAATTTGGCTATTAAAATTGGAAGAGGATTATGCAGGGCTTTTATTGAATTTAAGGGGAGAGGATATTCTTTTAGTAAGACAAGATGTAGTATGTAACCGAATGAGAGGATACATAAAAGAAAATGCTAAAGAATGGAATATGCGGTATTACGAGTCTTGTTATACTGATAAAAAAATAACAGATGCGTTAGCTGATTCCAATAGAATATTTGTACATATAAGAAGTGATGGTACGGATAGAGTTTTTAATTATCCTTTGGTACAGGATAATACGGATTATAAAGCAGAAAATATAGAAGCAGTAGAAATAGATTTTTTAGAAGATATTAAAATGCTCAAAGTAAATACAGTTAGAGGAGAAAAAAACATAATTGACCAAATAGAGGACAAACCAATGGAAGACGTATATAGGTGGGTGAGCGTCCGAAAACTAATATCTTATTATAATGATGATAACGGACTGATAATAAAAATTAATTATGCAATAGAAAAAATAAATAAATTCTTAGACCTCAAATAACATCAATTCAAACGGAAAATTACAAAATACAATTATATATTATTCATATGATTGTATATCACAGAAAGGACGATATACCATGAAAAAAATTGAAAAAGCAACTTTTAATGTAGACGAAACGGCAGAATATTTAGGCATAGGAAGGAGCTTATGTTACCGAATGATTAAGGAAAATAAGATACCACACCTTAAATTTGCGAATCGAATAGTGGTTTCAAAAGTAAAGCTTGATGAAATGTTAAGTAAATAAGGATAGGAAAAAACGGAGCAATCAAAAACGGTTGCTCTATTTTTATGGAGGAAAACGAGATGAAAAGAAGAAGTAACGGAGAAGGTACAATTTTTAAACGCAGTGACGGACGGTGGACAGGACAAGTCACGCTTGATATGGGAAATGAACAGTACAAGCGTAAGACAGTGTACGGCAAAACCCAAAAAGAAGTAAAGGAAAAGCTAGAGCAGTTAAGAATGGAGTGCCGACAAGGAAGGGTGATAGAAACGTCTGATATGCCCTTAGAGGAATGGTTACATATATGGATAACAAATTATAAGCCTAATCTGAAAATCACGACGAGAGAGAGCTACGAGGGCTATATCGTAACGCATATCAAAGGCTCGGAGCTTGGAAAAATCCCCTTGAATAAATTAAAGACAACGGATTTACAGACGTTTTACAATGCAAAGCTCAATGGAACATACAAAAATCAGAAACAAAAGCTGTCTTCAACAACGGTGCGTTACATCAATATTATCATTAAGAGCGCATTAAAGCAGGCTGTCAACAATCGAATGATTAATGAAAATGTCTGTAATGCGGTGGTTTTGCCCAAAAAGAATAAAGTAGAAATCGTTCCGCTTACAAGGGAAGAGGTAATTCGGTTTTTGGACGTGGCAAAAGAGGATAGATTGTATGCATTATACCTTTTGGAAATGATGACAGGGTTAAGGCGTGGAGAAATATTAGGCTTAAAATGGGAAAATGTCGATTTTGAAACAGGTAAAATTCATGTCGTGCATAATCTGTATAGGATTAACAATACAGACGAAAACGCAGCGACAAAGCATAAATTGGTACTCCTCACGCCAAAGACGGAAACATCAAAGCGGAGTATTCCCGTTAATTCATTCATGATTGCGGAATTATTAAAGCATAAGGAAAAACAGGATATGGAAAAGGCGTTCTATGCAGGAGATTATAAGGATTTGGGAATGGTATTTTCAAGACCAAACGGGGATTATATCAGTCCGCGGGAATTTTTAAGGCAGTATCAAAAGCTGTTAGCAAAAGCAGGCTTGGAACGAAAACGCTTTCATGATTTACGGCATACTGTAGCAAGCTTATTAATCAATGCAAACGAAAACCCGAAAGTCATTCAACAGTTGTTAGGTCATTCAACGATAAGCACAACCTTAGATATTTATGCGCATGTAATGGGGGAAACCATGAATAAAAGCATAGATACCTTATATAATCAACTGGAGCTTGACAACGAATAAGAAAACGGAGACAGATAATTCAATATAACGAAGAAGTTCGCGCTCATTTGGGGTTATCTACTCGATATAAGCCGTATATCTAGGGTATATTGATTACTCTGTCTCCGATACCCAGGGTTCCCGTGGACTACTTAGGATTACGAAAGTCTATTTACTATAATGTTTGGGAAAGGATAATAAAATGTTAAAAATACATACGTTTGAATTAAGAAAAATAGTTTGCACGAATGATGAATTTACGCAGATACGGTATAATTTGAAAGATGTTGGACACCGTTACCGTCGTACGGAAACGTCGCAGACGGATATTTATTATTTGGAGAAAGGGGTAGTAGTATTCTTGATTAGGTGCAGATATGCGTCAAATATTATAATAATGCAGATAACACCGCAAAAAGTATTAAATGAGGAGCAGGAGAGCTGTTTATTGGAGTTAAACGAAAAAAAGTTTATGAAATGCCTAGAATCAGTTGGGAAAGCGCTTAAAAAGAACCAAATCAGATTGACGGAATTTCGGATAAGCAGAATTGACTTTACGCAGGACATTCGGTTTGAGAAATCAGAAATTATAGACATTTATATCCGATTATTAAATAAGGCAGGAGCACCATATCGATACGGCTATAAAAAATACAAAGATACCAAATACAAAGACAGCTACGAAATTACAAACGGGTTTCATTCCATTGCAGTGTACAACAAGGAACAGGAGAGCAAGCAGAGGAACAAACGGGGAATGGCTATGAATGGGATAATGAGAACAGAGGTACGAATGTCAGACACAGGCGAAAGGAAGGGCTTATTTTTAGCAGAAACGTTGGAATTTGATAAAATTATCGCAATGAGGGAAAATGCTGATAATATATTGAAGTATGTCTTTACTGAGGGATTTTATATTAAGCTTGAGAAAACCAAAACGATTTTATACAAAGAGTATTGCAGCAAAAATACGATGAAACGGCGCAAAAATAAACTTGAAAAAATGATAGAACTGTCAGAAACCGTTGCTATTCACAGGTCAGCATATGATTGTATCAGGGGGACAAATGCCGTCTATTCGCACGAAACAGTGAAAGATATTATCGGTCAGTTTGAGAAAGAGCGGATAAATTTAATTGCAATCAGTGCAAAAGAACATATTTCAGTATTGCCTGATATGAAGTATATTTTAGGCATAAAAACGGAAAATGAGGTGGAAAAAGACAATCAATTCCTTACAAAGAATAACCTTATGAACAAAATTCCAAAGTTTGATGTACTATGAGAATAATGGACAGACGAGTTAAAAGCTTGCCTGTCCATTATTTTGTTGCTTTTGTGTGTAGGCAATAAGACGGGATTTGTTGAAACGCCATTGTCTGCCTACTCGAAAAGCAGGGATTGCACCATTATGCAGAAGCTTTAAGAGCGTTGATTTACTTATTCCTAAAAGAAAAAGTACATCATTAAAGGAAAGAATATCCCCAAAATCATCAAATTCCATGATAAATCCTCCAAAGTATAATTTTGTTTTAACAGGTTGTTTTAGGTGGAGGAATTTTACAAGGAATAATTCAATGAATTAAGGAAAGTGATTATTCAATGAGAAAATGGTATATTTGTAAATGCTTGAGGGAATGGAGGGTTTTAAGGTGGAAAAAGTCGAAAGCTTTGGTCTGCAAGGAGTTTATGAAGAGCTTGCGCATATCATAGGGCTTGAGTTGACGATTAATGTCTTTGAAACATTGAAAGGACAGCAAATTACTTTTCCGTCGCGGTTATATGAACGAGAGTACGTAATAAAGGAGGTGAAGAGGAGGTACAACGGCACTAATCTAAAGGAATTGGCGCGTGAGTTTAACTATACGGAGAGGTGGATTAGAGAACTAATGAAAACAGGATAGGAGGATATAAACATGGGCTTATTTGAGGTATTTAAGTTCATAGGAGATACCGCAGTTTCATTTATGGGTAGCGAAATAGAAACAATGGTAAGAAATTACAAAAGAGAAATAAGATACAAAAGTGATGATGAGGTAAGAGAAATTGCGCGTAAAATAGAAAATGGGGAATATCCTAATACACAATTTACGCCGATTGTCCGTGAAGAAATGCGAAGAAGAGGAATGATAGGGAGGGATTAATGTTATGAGTAATATAAAAAAAGTACGTATGTCCGATGGTGATATAATGGAAGTTGAACTTGTATTGTCAAACTATAAGTATAACAACGAAGACCGAAACGAATTTATCCATGCTTTTGATGTAGACGCGCTTTCTGACAGGCAGGTTGAAAGTGGCATTCGGAAAGGGTGGGCACGCACTTTGGATAAAGTCGGTGAATGGAAATAAGTAAGTATATCATTAAAAAGAAAACTGAATAAACAGCTTAAAATTAAAAGAACACGTATCCGCTTTGGGTAGGTGTTCTTTTATTTATCTGAAAGGAGGGAACAGAATGGAAATAGGCATTTTTCTACTACGTGTGTTAATCTTTATATTAGAAGAAAGTATTTCAAACGACAAATAATCATAGTATTTATATAGAATAACTATGATTATTTTGAGTATTGATTATTTTCCAATAAAAGGATATAATAACTGAAGCAATAAAAGGTTAGAAATATGACAGCAATTTTGACAGCAATAGTGACAGCATTTATTAGCATAAGACAGCATTATTTAATATAAAATAATAATGTTCAGTAGAGTATTTAATACTCAAAAACAACGGAAAACATGGAAAAAACAGCAATCTGTATATTTAGGTTCTGGTGGGAGACCGTGCAGGTTCAAGTCCTGTTATCCGCAGTTGCAAAAGATGAGCTGGACTATGATGGTTCAGCTTTTTCTGTGTATACTGTTTTTATGAAAAGAGGATTGATATGGCAAAGCTGTATTTTTATTACGGTGCGATGAACAGTTCAAAAACTGCAAATGCACTTATGACACATTTTAATTATGAAGAGGTAGGGCAGAAGGCGCTGCTTTGCAAGACTGATACTGATACGAGGGATGGCGTGCGGGTAATCCGCTCCCGTATTGGATTAGAGATGGAATGCATTTTTTTGTCGGAACTGTTGGATATGCCTGAGGAAAAGATAAAAGAGTACGATTGCATTATTGTGGATGAGGTGCAGTTTGCAACCAAAAATCAGATTGATGCGCTCTCTGATATTGTCGATTTTTTGGAAGTGCCGGTGGTGTGTTACGGATTGCGTACGGACTTCCAAAATAATCTTTTTCCGGGGAGTGAGCGTCTGATTGCGATTGCAGACACGATACAGGAGATTAAAACCGTATGTTGGTGCGGAAGAAAGGCAACCGCGAATGCGCGTTTTAATAAAGAAGGAATTGTGCGCGATGGAGAACAAGTGTTTTTGGGGGCGAATGACAGTTATGTTGCGCTTTGCAGAAAACATTATAAATTAGGAATGTTGGGTCCTAATGAGTAAGCGCTGGATTGAGAAAGGGAATGGTATCGGATATGAATATTGTTTTGCAGTTTGTTTTGCTTGTAATAGGTTTTGTGCTGTTGATGAAGGGCGCTGACTGGTTTGTTGACGGCGCTTCAAAAGTGGCAGATAAGTTCGGGATACCGCATCTTGTGATCGGACTGACAATCGTGGCATTTGGAACAAGTGCGCCGGAGGCCGCGGTGAGTATCAGTGCAGCGTTAAAAGGAAGCGTAGACTTGGCAATCAGCAATGTTGTAGGAAGCAATATTATGAACGTGCTGCTGATACTGGGACTGTCTTCCGTAATTTATCCGCTTGCGGTAAAAAAGTCTACCATTTGGTTTGACATACCGTATGTGTTTTTGGCTTCTGTGCTTTTGCTGCTGTTTGGAACAATGAACGGGAGCATTGGAAGAATAGACGGATTGATTTTTTGGGCGATGCTGATTATTTATATTTTCTACATGATACGGCTTACCAAAAAAAGTCAGGCTTCCAATGAGGAGTTTGAACCGGCGGATGAAAACGACAAGATATGGAAGCTGATTCTTTTAATTCTTGTGGGCGGTGCCATGATTGTCGCAGGATCAAATGTGACGGTTGATGCGGCATCGAATATTGCGACGGAATTTGGAATGGACGAACGGCTTATCGGATTGACAATCGTAGCGTTTGGAACGTCGCTTCCGGAGCTTGTGACATCGTGCATTGCCGCAAAAAAGAAAGAAACGGACATCGCAGTCGGAAATATTGTAGGTTCCAATTTGTTTAATATTTTGTTTGTGCTTGGAACAAGTGCGGTCATTACACCGATTGAATACCAGACCGGATTTGTTTTCGACAGCATTGTGGCGATACTTGTTATGGTTGTTCTGTGGCTGCTTGTGTTTCGGAAACAGAAGCTTGACCGTGCAGGAGGTATTCTGATGCTGGTAATGTACGGCGCTTATTTTGCAAATCTGTTGATGCAGGCATTGAATCCTGCGGGAGGTATAATCAATCCATAAAAAGAGTCCGGCTTGCTTTCCTATAAAGTAAGAGAAAAGCCTGTCAGAACTTGCGTTCCGACAGGCTTGAATTATGATAGCTTGGATTGTGTGTCACATCTGCATCAAACCATTCGGGCGGTACAAATGCATTGGCAGTCTGTTCGTCAGGAAATTCCACTTCGGCAATGATAAGCGGGGCAAAAGGCGATTCAAAAATATCAAGCTCAATGTTTAGCATAAGTTCGTCCGCAGGCTTAAAATTGTCCGTAAACTGTGGATTTTTAAGTGGTATAACGTATCTTTTTTTTGAAATTACAGTTCCGTCGGCTTTTGTGCGCAGATGAAGGTAAGCGTCCTTGTTCAAGGGAAGATTGTATTCCTCGCGCGCCATCAGACCGCTTCCTTTGTAGGTGAGCGTATAGCTGTCGTCGGATTTTCGGATACGCACCACAGGCTCCGTGTTTAAATATGCCTGTTCAATCTGTTTGCAGGGGTAGTGTTCCAGCCCTTCGGGCAGCCTCTTTATGGTATATTTTTTTTCAATCTCAAAATGTTCCATTGCTGATAAACCTCCATAAATCGTATCAGGCATAATGCCTGTTTGGCTAGGTATGAATAGACCGCAGCTGTAAAGTAATTACGGCATTATGCCTGAAAAATATGGTACGCTATTTGGCGTCAAAATACAAGTGATATTTGTGCCGGTATTTGGATTGATGATGGAATAAGCCGCATCTGCCACAAAAAGGAACAGGAAGATAATGCATATGAGGATGCGCATGCCGCGCGTCATTTTGTGGTAAAACTTATGGAACAGAGGTTGAAATATGCAAATCAGCAGCACGCCGCCGATTCCAAAGCCGATGCTGCAGATAAAGCAGATTTTTCCGTCAAGATTGAGAAAAGAACCGCTATAGTCCCACCACCGCACGTTCCATTTGTAGTCAAGCCATGTGGCGGCAGAGTATTCTAATGCGGTGCAGATTGCCGCGGAAAGAAGAAAGACGCGCACAGGCTGTTTTCTTTTTGCGTGAAGCAGCAGCATCAGGAAAATTCCGCCGATTCCATAGATTGGAAGATATGGACCGTAATATACGCCGCGGTTGACGAGGCTGCCGCTTGTAAAAAGGTACAGGATAACCTCCCACAGCCAGCCGATAAACGACAGGCAGAAAAATAAAAGGACATAATAATCAAAATAGTGAATCGTTACGTTTTTCATAGGAGTTATTATATGCAAATGCCTGCAATAGTTTGCATGCAAACTATGAAAATCCGGTTGGCAGAGAACAGAAACAGTGTTAGAATAAAGAGAAAGTGATAAATTAAGAACGGAGGATGGAATATGAAGAAAGCAGCAGTGTTTTTTGGAACCGGATATGAGGAAATAGAGGCGCTTACTGTAGTGGACTTGCTTCGCCGCGCAGGAATTGAAGTGGTGTGCGTTGCAATTAATAATGAAAAGAGCGTCACAGGCAGTCACAATATTTGCGTCGGTATGGATGCGGGAATTGATGACATTGATTTTGACAGTTTTGACATTCTTGTATGTCCAGGCGGAATGCCGGGCACGAAAAATCTTGAGGCATGCGAAACGCTTACAAAGCATCTGCGCGCGTTTTATGAGGCAGGAAAGCTGATTGGCGCAATCTGTGCCGCTCCAAGTATTTTTGGTCATATGGGAATTTTAAAAGGCAAAAAAGCGTGTAGTTATCCGGGAATGGAAGCGGAGCTTACAGGAGCGCAAGTCGTATATGATAAGGTTGTAAAGGCAGACAACGTGATTACAAGCCGCGGAATGGGAACTGCAATTGCATTCGGGCTTGAAATTGTAAAAAATCTGTTAGATGAAGAAGCGGCGCAGAAGCTCGGAGAAGGAATTGTCTATCTTTAAAAATGAAAAATAAAGCTGCCAATTTAGTAAAAATATACCATTCATAAAACAAAAAACATAGCAGATAATAGGATTAAGATAAGCGACAAAAAGCTTGTCTTTAAAAATAGATATTATCAAAAAAGAATTTTATGGAGGTGTATGAATATGTCATCACAGAACAGATCAAACAGAGTAGAGGTTCCGGAAGCAAAGGCAGCAATGGACCGTTTCAAGACAGAGGTAGCATCAGAGCTTGGCGTTAACCTTAAGGAAGGTTACAACGGCGATTTAACATCACGTGAAGCTGGTTCAATCGGCGGCGAGATGGTAAGAAGAATGGTTAAGAGCTATGAGGAGTCAATCAAATAAGGACTCATAAACCGAGATACTCTTATTATCATTAAAAAGAATAAAGAATCAGGCAGGAAAACCATAATCAGAGATTTCCCGCCTGATTTTTTTGTCTGATTTTTTTCTAATTATTTTATAAAATCAGGCTTTTAATTTTAGGATTGCTATGATATAATTATGAAATGATTGTGTAGCTATGGTTGGCTGGCACATGGTAATGGTCTGTTTTACCGGCTGTTACACGTTAAAAGAAAAAGAGAATAGACAATATTCGCAAGGAGGAAATGGAACAAATGAGTTTACAGGTGGAAAAGTTAGAAGGAAATATGGCGAAACTAACAATAGAGGTGTCAGCAGAGGATTTTGAGGCAGCAATTGAGAAAGCTTATCAGAAAAATAAAAATAAGATTAATATTCCGGGATTCCGTAAGGGAAAAGCTCCAAGAAAAATGATTGAGCAGATGTATGGAAAAGAAATCTTTTTTGAGGATGCTGCAAACTATGCCATTCCTTCTGCTTATGCGAAGGCTGTCGACGAGTGTACGGAAGAAATTGTATCTCAGCCTCAAATTGACATTGAGCAGGCAGAAGCAGGAAAGCCGTTTATTTTTACTGCAGAAGTGGCTTTGAAGCCGGAAGTAACACTTGGAACATATAAAGGTGTGGAAGTTGAGAAAACAGATGCGTCTGTTACGGACGAGGAAGTTGATGCCGCAATTGAGAGAGAGAGAGAAAACAGTGCACGGACGGTTTCTGTAGAAGACAGGGCTGTGCAGGATGGCGATATGACGACGCTTGATTTTGAAGGTTTTGTTGACGGCGTAGCTTTTGAGGGCGGAAAGGGTGAGAATTATCCGCTGACAATCGGTTCTAATACCTTTATCCCCGGCTTTGAGGAGCAGTTAATCGGTGCAGAGATTAACAAAGAGACAAAGGTTAACGTAACGTTCCCTGAGGACTATCAGGCACAGGAGCTTGCAGGCAAGCCTGCCGTATTTAAGTGTACCATAAAAGAAATCAAGGAAAAACAGCTTCCGGATTTGGACGACGAATTTGCAAGCGAGGTTTCTGAGTTCGAGACGCTTGCAGAGTACAAAGAGAGCGTGAAGAAAGACCTTGAAAAGAAAAAGTCAGAGGAAGCAAAGCTTGAAAAGGAAGACAAGGTTGTTGACGCGATTATTGCCGATGCAAAGATGGACATTCCCAAGGCAATGCTTGAGACACAGCAGCGTCAGATGGCAGAGGATTTTGCGCAAAGAATACAGATGCAGGGAATTTCGATTGACCAGTATTTCCAAATTACGGGTCTTACAAGAGCAGCATTCTTAGAGCAGTTAAAACCGCAGGCCCAAAAGAGAATACAGTCAAGGCTTGTGCTTGAAGCGGTTGCCAAAGCAGAAAATATTGGGGCAAGCGACGAAGAGTACAATGAGGAAATCAAGAAGATGGCTGATGCATACCAAATGGATATTGAAGAGATTAACGATATGATTGGTGTATTTGAAAAGAAATCAATCCGGGAGGACATCTGTATTCGTAAGGCAGCAGATTTTGTAGTGGAGAATGCTGTTGAGAAATAAAAGAATGAGGAGGCAGGAAACCATGAGTTTAGTACCATATGTCATTGAACAGACAAGCCGCGGAGAGCGTTCATACGATATTTATTCGAGACTTTTAAAGGAGCGTATCATTTTCCTTGGCGAGGAAGTAAATGAGGTGACGGCAAGTCTTGTCGTGGCGCAGCTTTTGTTTTTGGAAGCGGAGGATACGGATAAAGATATTCAGCTGTATATTAACAGCCCCGGTGGGTCAGTGACTGCCGGAATGGCGATTTATGATACCATGCGTTACATAAAGTGTGACGTTTCCACAATATGTATCGGCATGGCGGCAAGCATGGGCGCATTTTTGCTTGCAGGAGGCACAAAAGGAAAGCGCCTTGCGCTTCCAAATGCTGAGATTATGATTCATCAGCCGCTTGGCGGAGCACAGGGGCAGGCTACGGAAATTGAGATTGCCGCAAAGCACATTTTGCGCACTAAGCAGAAGTTGAACACTATTTTGGCAGAGAATTGCGGACAGCCGTATGACGTTATTGCAGCGGATACGGAGCGCGATAATTGGAAGTCGGCACAGGAGGCAATGGAGTATGGTCTGATTGACAGGGTAATTGCTGACAGGGAAGATCAAAATAAGGAAGCATAGTGATTGGCAATATAGTTGAAACAATCGTAATGAATAGATTTTAGAGGGAGAAGTAGGGATGGCAGGAAAAAGCACTGAAGGAAGAGTAAGATGTTCTTTCTGCAACAAAACGCAGGACCAGGTCAGAAAGCTGATAGCAGGACCGGCAGGTGTCTATATCTGTGATGAATGCGTGGATATTTGTGCTGATATTATTGAGGAGGAATATGAGGAAGAAGAAACCATAGACGGTGACTTTGATATTAATCTTTTAAAGCCTGTAGAGATTAAAGAATTTCTTGATGATTATGTTATCGGGCAGGAAGATGCAAAAAAAGTATTGTCAGTGGCGGTTTATAATCACTATAAGCGTGTGACGGCAGAAAAGGATTTGGATGTTGAGCTGCAAAAGAGCAATATAATTATGATAGGACCGACTGGTTCCGGTAAAACATATCTTGCGCAGACACTTGCAAAAATCATCAATGTGCCGTTTGCAATTGCAGATGCCACAACACTGACAGAGGCAGGATATGTAGGCGAGGACGTTGAGAATATCCTTTTAAAGCTGATACAGGCGGCTGACTATGATATAGAGCGTGCGCAGTATGGCATTATTTATATTGACGAAATCGATAAAATTACGAAAAAAAGTGAAAATGTATCGATTACAAGAGACGTATCAGGTGAAGGCGTACAGCAGGCACTGCTGAAAATCGTAGAGGGCACAGTGGCAAGTGTGCCGCCTCAGGGAGGCAGAAAACATCCGCATCAGGAGCTGATACAGATTGATACGACGAATATTTTATTTATATGTGGAGGTGCGTTTGACGGGCTTGATAAGATTGTTGAGAACAGACTTGACCGCAAATCGATCGGCTTCAATAAAGATATTGCTGAAAAGTCTACAAAGGACATTGGAGCCGTGTTTAAGCAGGTGACGCCACAGGATCTGACCAAATATGGTCTGATTCCGGAGTTTGTAGGTCGTGTGCCAATTAATGTATCGCTTGAAGGCTTGGATAAAGAAGCGCTTGTGCGTATTTTAAAGGAGCCGAAGAGTGCGTTAATTAAGCAGTATCAGAAGCTGTTTGAGTATGATGACGTAAAGCTTAACTTTGAACCGGAAGCGATTGAGGCAATTGCGGAAAAGGCGCTTGAGAGAAAGACGGGGGCGAGAGGTCTTCGTTCCATCATGGAAAGTATTATGATGGATGTGATGTATGAGATTCCTTCTGATGATACCATAGAGGCATGCGTTATCACAAAAGAGGCAGTAGAGGGAACAAGCCAGCCTTTCATAGTACATCGTGAAGCAGTGCACACGGAGCGGGAGAAAAAGGCGAGATAATTGCATTGAGTAAAAGGGCAATCCGCTTACGGATTGTCCTTTTTGTTCAAATTTTAGGATTGGAAGGATTACGCAAATGGAAAAATTTGAATTACCAATGGTGGCGCTGCGCGGGCTTACGGTAGTGCCAAATATGATTATACATTTTGACTTGAGCAGGGAGATGTCCAAGAACGCAGTGCAGAAGTCGCTCAATGAAAATCAAACAATATTTTTGGTTGCGCAGAGAGATGAAAATGAGGAAAAATCCACAATGGAAACACTTTTCCATATTGGAACAGTTGCCAATATCAAACAGGTGACAAAACTTCCGAATAATATTGAGCGTGTGATGGTTGAAGGCGCTGCCAGAGCGAAGCTCATGGAAGTGAAGGATAATGAGGGTGTGTTTTTTACGGCAGTTATTGAGGAAATCAATGAAGATGAAAATGATGTTGATTTGGTTTGTGAGGAGGCGCTAAAACGTTCGCTGAAAGAGGTGTTTGCGACATATGTGCGTTTTTATCCAAAAGTTGGGAAAAGTCTTGGAAAGTATTTTGAGGAAGAAAACACATTGCGCTTTTTGGTGAATCAGGTGTTGATTAATACACCTTTTTCCTATGAGAAAAAGCAGGAAATTCTTGAAATAGAGAATTTAGACGGTCAGTGTGAAGCGCTTGTCAGCCTGATTATGAATGAGGCACAAATTGCGTCAATCAGAACGCAGCTGGCAATGAAAGTGAAAGAAAAAATAGACAAGAACCAAAGGGACTATATTCTTCGGGAGCAGCTTGAGTATATACAGGATGAGTTAGGCGGGGATGACAAAGGTTCGGAGGCAGCGCAGTTTGAAGAAGCTGTTCAAAAGATGAAAGCAGGCGATGAGGTAAAAGAGAAAATACGCAAAGAGATTGCGCGTTTTCAGAAAATCACCAATTCCAGCTCGGAGAGCGCGGTGGAAAGAGGATATATAGAGACACTTTTGGAGCTCCCGTGGGACAAGGCATCAAAGGATTACAACGGTATTGAACATGCAGAGGAAATTTTGGCACGCGATCATTACGGTTTGGAAAAGGTGAAGGAGCGTATTATTGAGTATCTTGCGGTGCGTAGTTTGACTCACAAAGGCGATACGCCGATTTTATGTCTTGTAGGACCGCCGGGAACCGGAAAAACTTCTATTGCAAAGTCGATTGCTGAGGCGCTTCACAAAAAGTATGTGCGTATTTGCCTTGGCGGAGTGCGTGATGAGGCGGAGATACGCGGTCACAGAAAAACGTATGTGGGTGCAATGCCTGGACGCATTGCGGCAGGCTTAAGGCAGGCAGGCGTTTGCAATCCGCTGATGCTGCTTGACGAAATCGATAAGGTAAGTAGTGATTATAAAGGAGATACGCAGTCAGCATTGCTTGAGGTGCTTGATCCGGAACAGAATTGTCATTTTCGGGATCATTATGTGGAATTGCCGATTGACTTATCGAAGGTTTTGTTTATTGCAACGGCGAATGATGCAGGAAATATTCCAAGACCATTGCTCGACCGCATGGATATAATCGAGGTGACAAGCTATACTGCAAACGAGAAATTTCACATTGCAAAAGAGCATTTATGGAAGAAGCAGCTGGGGCGAAACGGGTTGAAGGAGTCTCAAATTACAATCAGCGACAATGCGATGCGCGGTATTATTGCGAGCTATACAAGGGAAGCGGGAGTGCGCAGTTTGGAAAGGAAGCTTGGGACGGTATGCAGAAAGGCGGCTTTGGAAATACTCAAAAGCAAGGACCGAAAAGGAAAGTGTATCAGGGTTGATGCAAAGCGGCTTGAGAAATATTTGGGAAAACCAAGATATCATGAAGATATGGCAAATGAAAAAGACGATGTAGGTATCGTGAGAGGTCTTGCATGGACCAGTGTTGGCGGTGATACGCTTGAAATAGAGGTAAATGTTATGCCTGGAAAGGGTGAGGTGGAGCTTACTGGAAAGCTTGGAGACGTAATGAAAGAGTCCGCAAAGACAGGGCTTAGTTATATTCGTTCGATAGCGCCCAAATATGACATTAAACCGGAGTTTTTTAAGGAAAATGATTTTCATATACATATTCCGGAAGGAGCGGTTCCAAAAGACGGACCATCCGCGGGAATTACAATGGCGACAGCGGTGCTTTCGGCAGTTACAGATACACCGGTAAAAGCGAAGGTTGCAATGACAGGTGAGGTCACGCTTCGGGGAAGAGTGCTTGCAATCGGAGGTTTGAAGGAAAAGCTTTTAGCGGCAAAAACGGCAGGAATGAAAACCGTAATCGTGCCAAAAGAGAATGAAAAAGATGTCGCTGAGATTGCAGGAGAGATAAAATCAGGCATGGAAATATGCTTTGTAGAGTCAATGGACGAAGTGATAGAAAAAGCTTTTGTTACAAATAGGAGAAAAACGAATGGTAATAAAAAAAGTAAGTCTTGAAACCGTCATCGGGGTTACAAGCAAGATACCGGAAAATCAGATGCCTGAGATTGCCTTTGCGGGCAAAAGCAATGTAGGGAAATCGTCTCTGATCAATGCACTGATGAACAGAAAGTCGTTAGCGCGTACCAGTGCGCAGCCGGGAAAGACGCAGACCATTAATTTCTATAATATCAATGACGATTTGTACTTTGTGGATTTGCCCGGGTACGGATATGCAAAGGTAAGCCTTGAGGCGAAAGAAAAATGGGGAAAAATGGTAGAGCGCTACTTAAAAAAATCAAGGCAGCTTCGGGCGGTATTTTTGCTGATTGACATCCGTCATGACCCGTCCGTAAACGACAGGCAGATGTATGAGTGGATTTGTGCAAACGGCTATCATCCGATTATCATAGCGACAAAGCTGGATAAGATTAACCGAAGTCAGATTCAAAAGCATATTAAAATGGTAAAGCAGGGATTAAGTGTAGATAAAAATACGGTTGTCATTCCCTTTTCGGCAGTTTCAAAGCAGGGACGCGATGAGATTTATGCATTGATTGATAAAATAATATCAAATGAGGAGCATAACATGCAAAAGGACGCGGAGGAACAGTAGCATATGAGTCAGGATATGAAATCAATTATCAAAGCATTGACGAATCTTGCGTTTTCTTTGGTTGTCCTGCTTTTGTGCATCTTTTTGATACCAAAACTGATTATGCTTTTTATGCCGCTTCTGATTGGCTGGTTAATATCCTGTATTGCCAATCCGTTTGTGGTATTTTTGGAAAGTAAAATTAAGATACGCAGGAAAGCGGGAACTGTTGTTGTAATTGTGGCGGTAATTGCCATGGTAAGCGGCATCGGATACGCGGTATGTTCTGTTTTGTTCCGCCAAATTTATGGATTTGTCAAGGAACTGCCCGATATGTGGGAACTTTTAGTGCATGACCTTGACAGTTTTGCGTCCCTTGCAAATCAATATATGGGAGGTGTTGCGCCAAATCTTACGGAATTTTTTAACAGCATTGGAAAATCAATAGGTGAAGCAATAACGGCATTGCCTTCCAAGCTGGACTTTACTACCTTTGGCGGTATGGGAACGATGGTAGGAAACATTGCTAATGTAGCGATATCCGTGATAATGACAATGCTTTCGGCATACTTTTTTATTGCGGACAGAGAGTGGCTTTACAGGGCGCTTGACAAAATTGTTCCCAAAAGCATTGCCCAAAAATATGATGTGTTTTACCGAAGCTTAAAACAGGCCGTGGGCGGATATTTTAAGGCGCAGCTGCGCATTGAGGTTTGGATGTATCTTTTGATGCTGCTGGGTCTTACTGTATTACAGGTGCGGTATGCCCTTTTGATTGCCCTTTTAATTGCAGTGATTGACATTCTGCCGTTTTTTGGAAGCGGAGCGGTACTTGTGCCGTGGGCAATTGTAACGGCGCTTAGCGGAGACTATATGCGTGCAGTCGGTTTTCTGATAATATGGGGCGCAGGGCAGCTGTTCCGTCAGCTTATTCAGCCCAAGATTATGGGGGATTCCATTGGAATGGAACCGATTCCGACGATTATTCTGCTGTTTATAGGCTATAAGATGGCAGGTGTGATTGGAATGCTTGTTGCGGTGCCGATTGGAATTATTGTAGTCAACATGAATGATGCAGGCTTTTTTGACACATCAAAGCAGAGTGTGAAGATTCTTGTGACACAGTTGAACCGGTTTCGGAAATTAAGTAAAGAAGATTTGCAGATATTGGAAAAAAACAATAAGGAGTAAACGGATGCGGAACTTTAAAATAATACTCCAATACGAAGGAACGCGCTATCAGGGCTGGCAGCGGCAGGATTCCACAGAGAATACGATACAGGGAAAGTTAGAGGCAATTCTTGGAAAAATGACAGGGAAAGGCTTTGTGCAGGTGAACGGTTCGGGGCGCACGGATTCAGGCGTACATGCGCTGGGGCAGACAGCGAATTTTAAGATAGAGACGGATATGACACCGCAGGATATTTTATGTTATATTAACCGCTATCTTCCAGAGGATATTGGAGTGATTGACATTTGTGAGATGCCGGAGCGTTTTCATAGCAGGTTAAATGCGAAAAAGAAAACATATGTTTACCGCATTTGGAATTCGCCGCTGCCTTGCGTTTTTGAACGGCGGTATGTATATGAGCTTGAAGAATTACTTGACATCAGTGCAATGCAAAGAGCAGCGGCGCTTTTAATAGGAAAGCACGATTTTAAAGCTTTTACATCTACAAAGAGAAGTAAAAAATCAACCGTGCGTACGATTGAGCGCATTGATATGGAAAAAAGAGGAAATGAGCTGGTGCTCACCTATCAGGGAGACGGTTTTTTGTATCATATGGTGCGCATCCTGACAGGAACGTTAATAGAAGTCGGTATGCATAAGCGTGATGAGCATTCAGTGCAAATGCTTTTGGAAAAGGGAACAAGAGAATTGTCAGGTACGCTTGTCCCTGCAAAAGGGCTTTGCCTTGTGGCAGTGGAATATTAATCAAGGCTTGCACTTTTTGCATAGTTTGGTATACTGTAAAGGGATTATGTATAGAGAAAGGCGGGAGCTGCAATGGAACTTGAAATTGATGTAAAGGTAACGTCATCAGATCTTTACGATTATTTGCTGTATCATACATATACAGGTTTTTCCGGCATGCTCGGAACATTGGTGGGTGTTTTCTTAATCATGGCATTTCTGGCGACAAAATATATAATTTATTTGATTGCGGGTATTGTGCTGATTGCCTATATGCCCTGCTCCCTTTTTTTGAAGGCAAAGCAGCAGGTTATAAACAATCCGGTGTTTAAGGAGTCCCTTCATTATAAAATGACGGAGGATGGAATCAGCGTTTCTCAGGGAGAAAACGAGGAGACGCAGAGTTGGGAAAGCTGTGTAAAGGCAGTTTCAACAGGCAGAAGCATTATCCTCTATACGTCGAGAACAACCGCTTCTATTTTCCCTAAAAGAGATTTAGGAGAAAAAAAAGAAGCGTTGATACAGGCAATATCAACACATATGCCTCCCCAAAAGGTTAAAATCCGTTTTTAGGAAAGGACCGGAACAAAAGTATGGAAACAATGATTGAAACGACAAGTCCGAAAGAAACCTTTGAAGCGGGAAGACAGCTTGGACTTTTGGCGCAGTCCGGTGAGATTTATATTTTAAACGGCGAATTGGGTGCTGGAAAGACAGTGTTTACGCAAGGAGTGGCAGCGGGACTTGGCATTAGGGAGCATGTAAACAGTCCTACATTTACAATTGTTCAGGTTTATGATAGCGGAAGACTTCCTTTTTATCATTTTGATGTATACCGTATCGGTGACATTGAAGAAATGGACGAGATCGGTTATGAGGATTATTTTTTTGGTAACGGTGTCTGTATTGTTGAGTGGGCAGAACTGATAGCAGAGCTGATACCGCGGAGTGCAAGAAAAATTACCATAGAAAAAAATCCCGAAAAGGGATTTGATTATCGAAAGATTACGGTTGAATAGCCAATAGAAATAAAAATAATTTTAAATATCAGGGAAATTTGAGAATGAAAATTTTAGCATTGGATAGTTCCGGGCTTGTGGCATCGGTGGCGGTTATGGAAAACGATGTCACAGTTGCGGAATATACGCTTAATTATAAAAAGACACATTCGCAGACGCTGTTACCTATGCTAGACGAGATCAGGAGCATGACAGAGTTGGATTTAAGCTCAATTGATGCGATTGCAGTGGCATCTGGTCCGGGCTCTTTTACGGGGCTCAGGATAGGGGCGGCGACTGCAAAAGGATTAGGACTTGCATTGGATGTTCCGATTATTCCGGTACCTACGGTAGATTCGCTTGCTTATAATCTTTACGGCAGCAAACAGCTTATCTGTCCGCTTATGGATGCAAGAAGAAATCAGGTATATACGGGACTTTACACGTTTGAAGGCAGTGCGCTTGTCACAATAGAACCGCAGTGTGCTGTTGATATTGCAGATATCATCGGTAAAATCAACGAGATGGGGAAAGCGGTTATTTTTTTAGGAGACGGTGTCTGCGTTTATCAAAAAAAGATTGAGGAACTGATACACGTCCAATATGATTTTGCACCTTCGTGCTGTAACAGACAGCGCGCGGCATGCGTGGCGGCATTGGGAGAAAAGCTTTATCAGAGAGGGGTTATGCAGACAGCGGCGCAGCATGCGCCTGACTATTTAAGATTATCGCAGGCAGAGCGTGAAAGAAACCAATCCAAAGAGGTATGATAAATGGCAGGGCAGATGCAAAATTATAGTATACGCAAAATGCAAAAAAATGATTTGGAAAAGGTTACGGCACTTGAGGCTGCATGCTTTTCGATGCCTTGGAAATATGAAGATTTTCATGAAGTACTTACAAATCCTTATCGTATTTATTTGGTGGCACAGACAGACGCGCAGGAAATTATCGGCGGCTGCATGCTTACCAATATTGCAGGCGAGGGTGATATTACAAATGTAGCAGTGGATGAACGTTTTCGCGGTCAAAAGATTGCAACAGCGCTTTTAGAGAAACTGCTTGAATATGGACGTACTGAATATGGAATTCATGCATTTACGCTTGAAGTCCGCAGCCAAAATGCAGCGGCAATCAGACTATATGAAAATGCGGGTTTTCGTTCAGAAGGCATCAGACCCAATTTTTATGAAAGACCAAAAGATGATGCGATAATAATGTGGAAGAGGTGATTACAATACTGGATATATGTTTGTTGGGAACAGGGGGGATGATGCCCCTTCCATACCGCTGGCTGACGTCTCTTATGGCGCGCTATAATGGCAGCAGTATTCTGATAGACTGTGGGGAAGGAACACAGATTGCAATGAAAGAAAAGGGCTGGAGTCCGAAACCGATTGATATAATGTGTTTTACACATTATCATGCTGATCATATCTCAGGGCTTCCTGGAATGCTGCTTACGATGGGAAATGCAGAAAAAACGACACCGCTTCTTATGATTGGTCCCAAGGGTCTTGCAAAGGTAGTAAATTCTTTGAGGGTAGTGGCGCCAGAGCTTCCGTTTGAAATAAAATTTATTGAACTTTTGGAATCTGAGCAGAGCTTTCGCTTTGAGGGTTTTCGGATAGAAGCATTCCGCGTGAACCACAATGTTGTATGTTACGGATATAACATTGTGGTAGAGCGAAAGGGAAAGTTTCAGGTGGATAAGGCATTGGCGCTTGGTCTTGAAAAGCAATATTGGAATAGGCTTCAAAAAGGTGAGACGATAGAGATTGAGGGGGAAACCTATACGCCGGATATGGTGATGGGAGAACAGCGTAAAGGTTTAAAACTTACTTATTGCACGGACTCAAGACCGACAGAGGGGATTATCAAAAATGCAAAAAATGCCGATTTATTTATATGTGAAGGTATGTATGGGGAGCCTGAAAAAAAAGAAAAGGCAAAAGAATATAAACATATGACATTTTATGAGGCGGCGGAAATGGCAAAGCGTGCAGAGGTTGCGAAATTGTGGCTAACGCATTATTCGCCATCACTTACTTACCCGGAAATGTATAAAAAGGAAGTACAGGCAGTTTTTCCTGAAACTTATCTCGCAAAAGACGGATGGAGTGCGGAGCTTAGGTTTGAGGATGAACAATAAATATAAGGAGGATTAACTATGGGGAAAATTAAAGGAGTAGTTATAGCGGTTATATTGGTTGCTTTAGTGGGCGGTTTTTATTTTTACGTGTCAAATGTGGGAGAGAAAGATAACGAGGTGGTTGTATCAGCAGTCCAAAACGTGCTGTTAAGAAATCTTGAAAATGATTATCCTGCAACCCCTAAGGAACTTATTAAATACTATGGTGATATTACAAAATGTCTATACAATGAATCCTACAGTGACGAACAGCTTGAACAGATGGCAGATAAAATGCTTGCTCTTTATGATGATGAGCTTGCGGCGAATAACCCAAGGGAACAGTATCTTGCAGGGTTAAAGGAAGATATACAGGAGTTTTCCAATAAAAATTATACAATTATAAGTTATACCACATCATCAAGCACAGATGTGGAGGAGTATACGCATGATGGTAGAAAGTGTGCGAGCTTATATTGTACATATTCCATCAAAACAGGAGCAGATTATGTGTCATCAAAACAGATTTTTATTTTAAGAAAAGAGTCGGGCACAGGGCATTGGAAAATACTTGGTTTTGACATTGCAAATGAATCAGGGGTTTGAGGGATTTAGGCAAAATGGAGAGAAAAGAAGACATATTGATACTTGCAGTTGAAAGCTCTTGTGACGAAACAGCAGCAGCAGTTGTTAGAAATGGGCGTGAGATGTTATCTAATGTTATTTCATCACAAATAGCGCTGCACACAATTTATGGCGGGGTCGTTCCTGAAATTGCTTCAAGAAAGCATATTGAAAAAATAAACCAAGTGATAGAAGAAGCGTTAGTAAAGGCGGGTGTGGAGCTGGAGGATATAACAGCAATTGCCGTGACGTATGGTCCTGGACTTGTAGGCGCTCTTTTGGTTGGAGTTTCAGCAGCAAAATCAATAAGCTTTGCAACTGGAAAGCCGCTGATTGGTGTACACCACATAGAAGGTCATATCAGCGCTAATTTTATTGAAAATAAAGAGTTGGAGCCGCCTTTCGTGTGTTTGGTTGTGTCAGGCGGGCATACGCATCTTGTGGTAGTAAGAGACTATGGAGTATATGAAATATTAGGATGCACAAGAGATGATGCAGCAGGTGAAGCATTTGATAAAGTTGCGCGTGCCATAGGTCTTGGATATCCGGGAGGTCCCAAAATCGATAAGCTTTCTAAAGAAGGAAATCCACAGGCAATCAGCTTTCCGCGTGCAAAGGTTGACGGTGCAGCCTATGATTTTAGTTTTAGTGGATTAAAATCAGCAGTCCTCAATTATCTTAATTCGTGTGAAATGAAGGGAATTGAAATTAATAAAGCTGATGTGGCGGCTTCTTTTCAAAAGGCGGTCATAGACGTTTTGGTAGAACATGCACTTTTGGCGGTACAGGAATATGGTTTTCAAAAGTTTGCCATAGCAGGCGGTGTTGCATCCAACTCGTCACTGCGTGCAGCATTTGAGGCAGAATGTGCAAAGAAAAACATTGCATTTTATTATCCGTCGCCGATATTATGTACAGATAATGCGGCAATGATAGGAACTGCCGGTTATTATGAATATATAAAAGGGGTGAGGAGCGGCTATGATTTAAATGCTGTTCCAAACTTAAGGCTAGGAGAACGATAATCAAAAATTTGCGTATATTAGGATAATATTATGAAAAGAATAAAAACAACAGCTATTGTTCTTGCAGCAGGACAAGGAAAAAGAATGAACAGCACAGTGCAAAAGCAATACCTTCTTATTAAGAATAAACCAGTGCTGTACTATTCGTTAAAATGTTTTGAAGAAAGCATGGTAGATGATATTGTTCTTGTTACGGGAGAAGCAGAGATTGATTTTTGTCAAAAGCAAATTGTGGAAAAATATGGATTCAGTAAGATAAGGATGGTGACGGCAGGCGGAAAAGAGCGGTATCATTCCGTTGCATGCGGACTTTTGGCTATTAAGTGGGAATGCGATTTTGTATTTATTCATGATGGTGCACGCCCCTTTGTAGATTGTGATATGATAGAACGCGCATTTCTTACTGTGCAAAAAACTTCAGCGTGTGTAGTCGGAATGCCTGTAAAGGATACAATAAAGCTTGCAGACCAAAACGGATATGTAGAAAGCACGCCAAACCGTTCACTGGTATGGCAGATACAGACACCACAGGTATTTGAAAAAAATTTAATTACGGCGGCTTATGAAAAGCTGATTGCAACAGAAGAATCATTAAAAGCAGATAATATTGTTATAACAGATGACGCAATGGTTGTTGAACATTTTATGAATGTGCCAATAAAACTTGTGGAGGGATCTTATAAAAATATTAAGATTACAACTCCAGAAGATTTAAAAACAGCGGAAAATTTGCTGGATTCTTAAGGAATATATATAAAATCTGCAGGCTGAAATAAAAAAGTGCTGAAGTGAAAAGTTTATTTCCACTTTGAAAACAGCGATTGGAAAAGTAGCAT
>CAJUJG010000005.1 GCA_910586715.1 uncultured Lachnospiraceae bacterium | reverse complement strand
GTCGCGACTAAAGCGGCGCTTAAAATTTGGTAGAGCGTAGGATTTGACGTTTACGATTTGAAGAAGACGGGCTTTGGTCTGAACAGTTAAGGTGCGATGCTGACAAAGAATAATTTTGTCAGCACCGCACCTTTAAAAATTGTGCTTTTCCATGAATTCGGATTACTTGGGAATCCGCAGGCACAAAAATACAGTCCCCGCGGAAAAAATGCAGCGCTTCGCCGTTTTCCTGAAATAAAACGCCGCATCCGTTTGTACATAAAAGCACTTCAAAGGAGCCGCTGTCTGTCTGAAAACGTACCAGTTCACGGCAGCGTTCCGTGTTAATCAGCATACGTTCCGCCTGAAAATATTTGCAGCGGCACAGCAGCTCGGATGCACTTCCAGGTACATATTTTAAAACACGGATTTGCTGTTTCGGCGCTGCGCTTCCCTTCGTATTTACGACATCCATCGCTTTGTCAATATGCAGTTCGCGCGGTTTTCCGTTTTTGTCCGTGCGGTTATAATCATACATGCGGTAGGTAAGATTGGAGCTTTCCTGGATTTCGGCGACAAGCGTGCCTGCGCCGATGGCATGTACGGTTCCCGGCTCGATAAAGAAGACATCATCTTTATGAATAGGGACTTTTTGCAGATATTTTTCCACATCACCCTTTTGCAGGCTTCTCCTCAATACATTCGGATGAATGTCGCGGACAAAGCCGTAAATCAGCTTCGCGTCCTTGGAGGCGTCCAGCACATACCACATTTCCGTTTTGCCCTTCTGCCCGTTTTCTTTTTCAAATGCATAAGTGTCATCGGGATGCACTTGAACCGATAAATCGTTTTTCGCATCAATAAATTTAATTAGAATAGGCAGCTCGCCCTTCGTTTCGGGATGCGTTCCCAAAAATTCGGGATGTTCTTTGAGCACATCGGACAAAAGCCTGCCGCAGAATTCGCCGCTTGCGACAGTGCTGATACCGTCGGGATGTGTAGAGCACTCCCACGTTTCCGCCAAAGGTACCAAGTCGACATTCTTTGAAAAATCGTCGTTTAGGCGTGTTCCGCCCCAAAGATAGTCCATACCCGCAGGCTTTAATAAAAACGGTTTAGCTTTCGAGTTCATATTTGTGTTTGTCATGAACGCTAATCTCCTTACCAAGCTGTACTTCGATTACCTGAAGATTTGTATCCGCAATAATAGTGTGACGGCATCCTGCCGCCATTGTAACGACGTCGCCCGCCTTTACTTTTTGCTCCATTCCATCTACGATTGTCCGCCCTTCGCCGGAGATTACGGTCCATACCTCGTCCCTGTAGTCGTGGCTGTGGTAGTTCATTTTATGCCCTGCATGAAGTGTTACCTTGATTGTGACGCTTTCATCCTCCATATCCAATACGCGGAAGCTTCCCCAAGACTTGTCCGCAAACATAACCTTCTGCTCCAGTGTATTGACCAGCGGTTTGATGTAGCTGGACTGTTCTTTGTCGGACACGAGGATGCCTTCCGGACTTGCAGATACGACGACATCTTTCAGCCCCATGCAGATGATGGGCACGTCAAGTTCGTTTACAACGTGTACGTTTTCGCATGTTTCATTGAACAACGCTTCACCGACGCTGTTGCTGTCCATCGCCTCTGTCAGCGTATTCCATGTGCCAAGGTCCTTCCACATGCCGGAAAAACGCATAACTTCAATCAAATCTTCATGTTCTACAACAGCGTAGTCAAAGCTGATTTTTTTTTTTTTTTCATATTTTGCATACAAGTCGCTGTAGTCCGTAAAATCAATCAGCTCATGGGCGCGCTGTAAAACGTAGCCTAAACGGAATGCAAATACGCCGCCGTTCCAAAGGGCGCCATTTGCAATGTATTGTGCCGCAGTCTCCTGCGTTGGCTTTTCCTTAAACATGGAAACCTTGCTGACGTTATCGCTGCTCTCAGGGATAATGTAACCATATTTTTCGCTGGGATAGGTTGGTTCGATGCCCATTAAAACAAGGTTTGCTTCACTGGTTTTTGCGCGGTCTCCAAGCTCCTGAACCGCTTTGAAATAGTCGTTTTCTACATAAGGGTCAACGGGGCAGACAACAACGGATTCATTTTCGCCCACGCCCTGAACGTCTTTTAAGTATGCCGCCGCAAGCGCAATTGCGGGGAAAGTGTCGCGTCGGCAGGGTTCGATACTGATGCCCACGTGTTCGCCTAATTGGTTATGAATTGAGGAAACCTGCGATTTGGAGGTGGCAATGGTCACGGTTGCGTCCTTGTCCACTGTCTTAATCTGGCGGTAGACGCGCTGTACCATTGACTCCAGTTCGCCGTCCTGCGTGTGAAATATCTTGATAAACTGTTTGGAGCGGATGTCGTTGGATAATGGCCACAGGCGCTGTCCTGAACCGCCGGATAACAAAATAATATTCATATAATTAAATATGCTCCTTTCTGAACTTGAAAATTTGGGTGTAAGCTCAAATTTGTCCTGAGAAAAATTGATTTCTTACAGTAACCTCTTTTTTCAAATGACTTTAAAATACGCTGACAGTCATGTATTTATAGTATAAAGCTTTCTTTACAATCTTATCAAGCAAAATTAAATATTAATTGTAAAATTTGGGTTTTCTTGGTATACTAAAGGGCAGTAGATTGAAATATCAAGAGTTAAGGGGAAACATATGTACGATTATTTGATAGTGGGAGCCGGACTGTTTGGCGCGGTATTTGCACATGAGGCACAGAAAAAGGGAAAGAAGTGTTTGGTGATAGACAAGCGGACGCATATCGGCGGAAATGTTTACACAGAGGATGTTGAAGGGATTGCGGTGCATAAATATGGCGCGCATATTTTTCATACAAGCAATAAGGAGATTTGGGAGTATGTGCAGCAGTTTGCGGAATTTAACCGGTATACGAACAGTCCTGTTGCAAACTTTCACGGTGAGATTTACAGTATGCCGTTTAATATGTACACGTTCAATAAAATGTGGGGCGTGGTAACGCCTGAGGAGGCAAGGCAAAAGATTGACGAACAGGTAAAGGCGTCGAAGATTGACAATCCGAAAAACCTTGAGGAGCAGGCGATTTCGCTTGTCGGAAAAGATATTTATGAGAAGCTTGTAAAGGGCTATACGGAAAAACAGTGGGGCAGAAAGGCGACAGAGCTGCCGGCGTTTATCATTAAGCGTCTGCCTGTGCGTTTTACGTATGATAACAATTATTTTAATGATACGTATCAGGGGATTCCGATTGGCGGATATACAGGAATGATTGAAAAGATGCTGGACGGGGTTGATGTCCGGCTTGGCGTGGATTTTTTTGAAAACAGGGAAGCGCTGAAAGCAGAGGCAAAAAAACTTGTATTTACAGGAATGATTGACGAATATTTTGATTACAGCCTTGGCGCGTTGGAATACAGAGGATTGAAATTTGAGACGGAAACTTTAGACGAAGCAAATTATCAGGGAAATGCAGTAGTGAATTATACGGATTATGAAACACCGTATACACGCATTATTGAACATAAGCATTTTGAGTTTGGCATGCAGCCCAAAACAGTTGTGACAAGGGAGTATCCGCAGAAATGGGTGCGCGGGGAAGAGCCGTATTACCCGATGAACGATGACAGGAACAACAGCCTTTATGAGAAATATAAGGAACTTGCCAATAAAGAAACGGATGTTATTTTTGGCGGACGGCTTGGTCAGTATCAGTATTATGATATGGATGATGTGATTGAGGCGGCATTAAACTGTGCTGCGGCAAATTTGTAAAAAGAGAAAGTTGATGAATGACAAATTGAAGCATTTGAAATTAAAAAAACCGAGCAAAATAACACCCATAATGTTAAAAGACTTCCTTATAAGGCATAGGGAGGTCTTGTTTCAATGCTTATTGGCTGTTCTTCTGTTTTTTGTGGGAACATACAGAATAGAGGAGAGCACGATGCCGATATTGCTGGATGATGAGTTTGGATATTGGTCGAACAGCGCCTTTTTTACAGGCAGTAACTGGTCGTCTATTACAAGCAATATTGCTTATTATTCTTATGGCTATAGTCTTGTGCTTGCGCCAATCAGATTGTTTTCGGCGTGGCGTGAATTAGACTGGGCACAGACGTATCAGCTGGCGCAGGCTGTCAATGTATCGTTTCTTGTGGTTGGTTTTTTTATCGGGATACAGCTTTGCAGGCGGTATATGAAAAGCATGAATTGGATTGTGAGAAGTGTGGCATGCTTTGCAGTAATGGTATTTAGCTCCAATCTTTTTTATGCGCATATTACGTTTACAGAGTGTACTTTAAACGTGGTATTTTGGATTTTTCTTTACTTGATGATGCGGGTGATTGATGATCCGAAAATCGGAAATCATATCGGATATGCAGTGGCTGCATTTTATATTTTTACGGTACATCAACGTTCTTTGGCAATTCTTGTCACCTCGGTTGTGGTGGTGCTTTATCTTAGGCTGGTGCGGAAAAATACGCTAAAGCAGACTGTTGCTTTTGGAATTGCACTGTACGGGTGCAGCCTTTTGCATTCCATGGTAAAAGGAACATTGCAGAATGTGTGTTATATGGGAAATGAGCCGGGCGGACTGGCAGACAGTCTGCAGTATGTTCTTACGAAAAAGTCAGCATTGTTTTTGGTAGCAGGACTGGTGTTATTTATTCTTTTATATCTTTTGGATAAAGGAAAAATCAGACTGGTAATTTGTATTATTGCGGTCGGACTGGCAATTGCGGGAGTGTATCTTGTAATGCGTTGGGAGGAACTGAGTGCGGCGCAGTCTGCCGTTCCCGATAAAATTGCCATGAATGATTTTGCCGGTCAATGGGGGAAAATTAAAGGGATTTTTTCCAAGGAGGGTCTGGTAAGGCTCGGGACAAGCATGGTTGGTAAATGGTTTTATTTGGCGGCATCGACAGGGCTTGTGATTTGCTGGGGAATGAGAGACTTGTTTGTGAACTTTTTTCTGATGCTTGCGGACAGTGTGAAACGATTTGCAGCAGCTGTGCGGCGCAGGGAATATGCGGGGAGCGCCTGCGTATCGGAAAACTTCAATGACAGAATATGGTATACGGGGGTATTTCTCGCATGGTTTGGGACCTTTATGGTTTGTGCCATTTACAAAGAAGGGTTTTTCAAGAATGATGACCTTGTAAACGGCAGATACCATGAGTTTGTAATCGGTATTCTTCTGCTTTACAGTTTGAATATATTAATTAAGGAAAAGCGCTGGATGATAACGGCTTTGGTAAGTTTGGTTATGTATCTTGCGGCTGCATGGTTCTGCCAGTATGCGATGGATTCATTGAAACGGACAGAATTTGAACTGGCACATTGCGTGATGTTTGGACGTGTGATATGGAATTATGAAGTGCCATATGGAAAAATGAAAATACTTTCACAATATGTGCTAAAGCTTGCGGCTGCGTTTTTTATCGTGTTTAAGGCGGGCAGCAGTGTGATTCAATCGCATAAGGTGGCGGCGGCAAGGTGTGTGTTGGCGCTTCTGATACCGATTTTTGCATGGGTGCATTTGGCAAATACCATTGTAGATAATTATGTTGTGGTAAGAAATCAAAAGCAAAGCGGAGCAATGCCCGTGGTTGCAATGTGGATTGAAATTTTGGGCACGGACTTTCCGGTTTATTTCGCGCCGGATTATCTGTCCTATAAGCAGGCGTCAGTTATTCAGTTTATGCTGCCGGAAAATGAAATTACATTGAAGCATATGTATGATCTGTCGTTTGACGAGGACGCGTTTTATATAATAAACAACCGGTATCTGACGCAAGATGCGCGCGTGGCGGAAAAATGTGAGCTGGTGGTGGATATAGGAAATTATGCATTGGTAGTAAATAAAGAGCAGGAGTTGAATAGGAGATGGAAGGTCTACGAGAATGTTATCCGGTGAATCAACCGCTTCTGTCCGTGATCGTTCCTGTGTATAATGGCGAAAAATATTTGGAGGCAGCAGTTGGCAGTATTTTGAGCGCTTCGTACAAGGAGATTGAACTGCTGTTGATTGACGACGGTTCTTTGGACGGCAGCGCTGAGATTTGTGCCCGGTTGCAGGAAACAGAAAAACGGGTCAGGTATATTTACCAGGAAAATAGCGGTATTGTGTCAGCAAGGAACCGGGGATTGGCGGAGGCATCCGGAGCGTACCTGTGTTTTTGCGATCAGGATGATCTTGTGGAGCCACTGATGTATGAGCGGCTTATTGAGAAAATGGAGTCATGCACGGCGGATATAGGGATATGCGGAACGGGAAGGCTGATTAACGGAAAGCGGAGCAAGTATGAACGTGTTGACGATGGCATGTATGAAGGCGAAAAAATAAAAAAAGAGCTGCTTTATCCTATTTTGTTCCGTGGATATGATTACGATTTTGTACAGAGCGGCAACTATATGTATGGTACTTTATGGAAATGTATTTATAATAGAAGCTTTCTTGTAAACAATTGTTTTCGGTTTAAACGCTTCATTAATTATGAGGATGACTGGATTTTTGTGACGCAGACGCTTTGCGCCGCAAAGAAAGCTGTAACAGACAGTTACACAGGATACTATTGGAGAGTGAGCGATGGTTCAAAGTCTCATTCCTGCCACTTTGTGGAAGACATAATCCCTAAAATGCGCGAATATAGCGTATTTGTAACGAATTACCTGAAGAATGGCATTGTTGACAAAGACATTTTTAAAGAGTATATTAGGATAAGCTTATGTGAGCATTTTGTCATATTATATCAAAACGAAGCAGGTATTCCGAAATATGACAAAGAAAAAAGGGACAAATACCACATGGAAGTCAGGGAATATTTGGAATCGGTCAATTACCGGATGAAGCTGCAATGCCGAAAACATTTGAAAAAAGGCGTGCTGCGGCGCAAAGCGGTATTAGGCGCTCTGAAGTACCTTGGCATAGAAAAAACCTTTTGCATAAGCAGGGCAGTAGACTGGTTGGAAAAGACTCTGAGCAGCGTGCAGTGGATTGTGATGCTTGAGAGGAGGTTGAAACGGGGCAAAAATGAAACTAATCATTCAAATACCTTGTTATAATGAAGCAGAAACCTTGGAAATCGCATTAAACGATCTGCCAAAGCAGATTGACGGCATTGATGAGATTGAGTATCTGATTATTAATGACGGCAGCAGTGATGATACGGAACGGGTGGCGATTGACTGGGGCGTCAATTATATTGTGCACTTCAAAAGAAATCTTGGGCTTGCAAAAGGTTTTCTCGCAGGAATCGACCTTGCACTAAGGCACGGCGCGGACATTATTGTCAATACAGATGCGGACAACCAGTACAGCGGTTCGGACATCGGCAAGCTGATACAGCCGATACTCAAAAGAGAGGCGGATATTGTAATCGGCGAGCGGCCTATTGATGAAATAGAAGAGTTCTCGATTGTCAAGAAAAAACTGCAGAAATTCGGAAGCTGGGTAGTACGCGTCGCGTCAAAGACAGATATTCCGGATGCGCCAAGCGGTTTCAGGGCGTACAGCAGGAAGGCTGCAATGCGGGTGAACGTGCACAACGAATACACTTACACATTGGAAACGATTGTGCAGGCGGGGCGTAATAAAATGGCGATTACCTCTGTCCCCGTGCATACGAATCCGGAGCTTCGCAAGTCGAGGCTTATGAATTCCATGGCAGCGTATATTAAAAAGTCTATGCTGACTATCCTGCGCGCGGTCCTGATGTATAAGCCGATGAAAATATTTACGATGATAAGCAGCGTGTTTATATTTATCGGTACAATGATAGGTGTGCGTTTTTTATTCTTTTATTTTAACGGAAACGGAGGTGGACATGTTCAATCGCTGATTTTGGCGACGATGATGATCATAATTGGTTTTCAGACGTTTGTGACAGGGCTGCAGGCTGACATTATATCAGCCAATAGAAAAATTTTGGAGGATGTGCAGTTTCGGGTGAAAAAGCTGGAGTTCGGTTTGCTGGATCCGGACGGAAATGCGGCAGTAAAAAACACAGAAGTGTGCATTCATACGGAAGATAAGGCAGGCATTAGTGTTAAAAGAGCTGAGGATTGATGCAAAATTGTGTACAATTCGTACAAAAATATTATGGAAGTCATTCTTTGGTCAAAAAACGCTTGCATTTTAAATTTAGCAGATATATAATTACAGAGTAAAAATTACACATGGAGGAGAAGGTGCTATGAAAGGAAAATTTATTAAAAAGCTGATGGCATATGCGTTGACGGCTGCTATGGTAGTTTCAACGCCGATGACAGCATTTGCTTCGGAGTTTGCTGATAACTTTTGGGTTTCTGACGGCGTAGATGATCATGATGAAGCAGATCATGGTCCGAACCCTACCGGTACAGGTACGGTTTCATCAACCAACACAAACACTACAGTATTGGATCAACTGACAAATGTTAAAGGCATTACAATTAAAGAAAAGAATGAAAATAATGAGCTGACACCAACAGCATCGACTGTAATCAATTTATCAGACATCCCAACAACCAAAACCCTTGTGGCAGAGGTTCAGTATGAGGATGGGGCTGATATTACTGATGAACAGAAAAAGGCGATTGAAGAGAAGATTACATGGAGATCTTCAAACTTAGAGATTGTCAGACCGGCTGCAAGACAGGGAAGCAGGGCAACCTGTCCGATTAACGCATATAAGGGCGGCTTTGCAAGCATTACGGCAAGCATTGATGTTGATAATGACGGCGAAGCCGATTATATGGCAAGAGTTATGGTAATGGTTAAGAAGACCGTAACGGCAGTTCATTTGAACATACCTGATAATAAGCTGTATGCAGGTCATACATATGATTTGATGGATTATGTGTCATTTGGATCACCTCAGGAATTTGACGTTGTTACATTTACGTATAAGTTTGATGGCGACGAGAAGAAACAGAAGCTCGCTAACAAACTTGTTGCAAGGAGCAATGACGGTACATTTAAGATTGACAAGAAGCTCAAGAATAAAGATGGACTGAAAGTTACAATTACAGCAACGGCAAACGGAATATCAGCAACGGCAGATGTTGTTCTTAGTGAAGGCTATCCTGTTACGAAGATGGTAATGGATAACAAGAAGCCGACTTATGCAATTGATGAAGACTACAAAAAAGTAGGTGACGAGTGGAAGCTTCTTCCTAATTACGATCCAAACGATCCAAATAATAAAGAAAACAGAAAGGCTAGAACATTAAAAGTAACTGCAACTACAAAGAGCGGAAAGCCGACAACAGATGATATTACATGGTCATCAAGCGATAACAGAATTGTAAGAATTATTCCTCAGGAAGATGATAAGGGCGTTAGATTTGAAGGTTTGGCAGTAGGTAAGGCAACTATTACAGCAACAGCAACAAGCGGCAAGACTGCAAAGGTTAACGTTACGGTTACTGCAAAGTTACTTCAGATAAAGAGCGCAACAATTAAGAATAACAAGACATATTCAGGAAAGACGACTCCGATTGTAATTGAGAGAGTGCCGAAGCAGAATACGGATAAGCTTAAGGTTGTTATTGACAAAAAGGATGAGAAGAAAGTAGTAAAAGCAAAAGCGGGTATTAATCCTGTTATTACACCTGCAAATGATTTGGTGACAAAACTTAACTATGATGGCAAAGAAATAACTAGCGTAAAAGTTGAGCCGGCAAACAAGAAATTAGGTATACCGGCAGAGACAGTAAAGGCATTTACAGTGCATCAGAGTGACGTCGAGCTTACAGATGTTAAGGGTGTAGTATTTGATAAGGCATCTGGAAAGAATAAGGTTACCAGTGTAGATAAGAAGACTGTTAACATGAATTCAAACAGAATGGTTACTTACTTTGCAACCGTTAAAGACCCTACAAAGGCTCCTGGTCTTGATGCAGTTTCATGGACATCCAGCAAAGAAACAGTGGCTACAGTAGATGATGGCAGAATTAAGGTAATTGGTGACGGTTCCGCTAAGATTACAGTTTCATCTGTATATAAGAATACGAAGGGTAAATTTGCAACAATCAAGAAGTCATTCACAATTAAGTCAACACCGAAGTGTGAAGAAATCATCTTGAAGTCTAATATCGTAACTGTTAAAGAGGGAGCAAAGACTGCTACAATTAATATCAAGCAGCAGTCACCTAAGAAAGCAAATGATACCGTTAAGTGGTATACTTATGATGAGAAAACAGGTGAAATGAAACTTCAGTCTGATCCAAAGACTGCAACGAATAAGAAGCTCACGATTGCAACGACTGGCAAGAGGGCAGGCGACGTAATCACAGTAATCGCAATGGCAGGTTCTGCGGAAGTAGAAGCTAAGATTGTTGTTGTTGCAAAATAAAAGGAAGACTACAATCGTAGCTTCTGATACAAAAGTTATATCTGAAATTAGCAGATAAAATAATTAAAACAAGCTAACAAGATTGTAATTTTTACACATATAGCAGGAGAAAATCTGAAAAAGGTTTTCTCCTGTTTGTTATGCACAGCCCCGTGCAGGGGAAGTATGCCGCAGAAGCGGCGCATGGGTATCAAAATAAAAATTGTGAAACTTAACCTATAAAGCAGGATGTTAACTTGTGCAAAGTTTTACATTTTTTACTAAAAATGCACAAAAGAATAGTGATTATTATACTTGTATTAAATTTTTGTAAAGTGTACAATTATAACGTTACAGTATGCCTGATTGTGTTCGTTAGAAGGCGTATATAATTTGATTCAATAGGAAAGGGAAAGGGAGACACAAAATGTTGAAACGGAAACTGTTAAAACGAGCGTTACCTTTGCTCTTGAGCGTGAGCATGGTGTTTGGTTCAATGCCGACCACTGCGTTTGCCGCAGAGTACGAGGATAGCGTGGCGGTTGAAGAATCGGCTCTCGACGAAAGTGAAGCTGTCGACGAGAATGCAGAATCTTCAAACGATGCTCCTGTAAGTACTGTAGGGGAAGCTTCGGAAGAGGTAGAGGAAGGCGAATCCTCTGAGACCGAATCAGTACAGGAAACAGGAACAGCCAAGGCGGAGAATGACAATAAGGCAGAGACTGAAGTTACAACACAGGTGGAGACAGAACAGACAGCAGGAAACGCTGAAGAGGTAACAGACGTAGCGGAAGTAAATGCAGATGCTGCGCTTGTTACAGAGATTACGACAAAGAATGTAAAAAATTATGTGAATTCTAATTTGACATATTTGGATGATGTTGTAATCGGTACATACACAGGAACAGGTATTTTTGACAACTTTGTAAATGACACAATTAAGAACAATTCCAATAATGCAATTGAGGTTAAGGTAGACGGTCAGTCAAAAGAGAATCTGAAATCGAATCTGGTTTACAAATGGAAAAAGGCAGATGCCGAGGGCAATTACACGGTTGATTTGGCAGCCGGTGAAACGCCGACAGATGCCGGAGCATACAGACTGGAGATTTCTTTGGATGCGGTGGCAAACGTGTGCAGCGCGGCTGCGGCAGGTATTGACTTTAGGATTGAACAGGCAGAGCTTAAGCTTGCGGACCTGCCCAAAAGCGTAAAAATAGGAGAAACCCTCACGTCTTTTGTAGATAGCGTGAAGGAAAACTATACGCTTAATAATAGAAATGAAATTTTGAATAAAGACGTATTTGTAAAGAGTTTTGATGTTACGCTTGTGGATGCAGTAACAGGTACAAACCTTACTTATGATGCAAATACTGTTTTTGAAAAGAATAAGGACTATGCATATACTGTCAGTGTGGAGCTGAATGATGCAAATTATAAGCTTGCAGAGACAGAAATGATTGTCATCAGTCTTACAGGCGATATTGAAACAAGCATGGAAATCACACTTCCAAAGCTTATCGAATATCAATATACAGGTGAGAAGGTGGCGCTTCCCGTAGCGGGAACGGATTATACGGTAAAAGTAATTTATCAGGCAGAAGATGAAGAAGGTAAACTGACAGATACGGAGATTGCTAACCCTGCAATCACAGCGGAGTGGGCAGACGCCGATGGTATCAAGATGGGTGAGGAGGAAGCTCCCGTAAATGCCGGAAGCTATAAGCTGGTGCTTACTTTTACGGATACGACAGGCAGATATGCGGAATGCGAGGAAAGCATCGATGTGAAGGTGACTCCTGTTTCCGTATACGTAAAGCCTTCATTGACCGTAACGGAATATGCCAGCGGCATGTCTGAGAGCGATATTCTTAAGAATGTAGAGTATGAGGTGCTCAAAACAGCGGACAATCAGGCAGTGGCAGATTTCAGCAAAGATACGTTTTGGGGTGTTTCTTATCACAATGAATTGAAGACACAGCCGTATGAGCTCGTATTTACGCTGGAAGCAGCAAAACTGATGCTTGATGCGGAAGGTAAGCCTGTCAAAGATGCGGACGGAACGGTTCGGTATAGCGATTATACAAACAATAATGGAGAGGCGCTGATTGCAGGTTCGGTAGACGGAAATCTTAAAGCAAAATACAGAGTTGTATTTAGCGGTAAGAAGGCTGTTTATTATGCAAATGGCACAGCAAATCTTACAGATGTTAATGATCACGGAACAAACGGGGCGGATACAAACCATAAGGTAGACTTATCTGCTGATACGCTTAGCAAATATGCGGCGGATGTTACGGTTACAGAGGCTGCTCTTGTAACAATTAACACAGATGCGTATGCAAATGATGCTAAGACAAAAATATTTGACGGCAAACCGTTTTATGAAAAGAGAGCAGATTATAAAAAAGCAACTGCAGGGGAAAACGGTACGCTTACATACAAATGGTATCAGGCACAGAAGGTCGTAACAACAGATGCACAAGGCAATGAAACGGTTGAATATAAGCTTGGAACAGAAGTGCTGTTTGACAAGAATGATACGGACATTGATGGAAATCAGTATATTGGCGTGTCACCCTATGCAGTCGGCACGTATATGCTTGTTATTTCATATCATGATGCCTCAGGCGCAACAGTAGCGGCAAAACCGGCTCAGGTTGGACCTTATGTAATTGAAAAGCAGAAGGTTCAGGCAGAAATCGGATTGTCAGAGGGCGCGGCGCTTGTCAGCTATACAGGCGTTTCCATTCATGATTTTACGGAGGATTATTTAGACAGCGTTCTCAACGTGGTAAAACCGATTACGAACAATGTGCTGGATCCAGTAGCGCTTGGCGATGTATTGGCATGGGAAGAAGACTTGGATTATGAGATTTCCTATGTGGTAGAGCGTCAGAATAATCTCACGGGCGAGTGGACGGAAGCAGTAGAAGGCGCTTTTGAAGAGGACTGCAAATACAGATTAAGGGCAAAAGTAGTAATTGATGATGAGCTTTTAGATAAATATTATCAGAGCTATGAACTTGATAAGGATAATAAACGCCAGTATTATCTGAGCAATGCGCTTGACATTGAAGTGAAAAAGATGGGTACGGCGGAAATTTCCATATCAGTTGATGAGTCAAAGATTACAAATAAGATTAAGAAGTATGATGCACAGTCGTTTGACATTCCTAAGAATGCGATTTCGGTTGTGACTGTAAAAGACGGTCAGCCGGTGGAAAACATTGCATTGGTATATCAATGGGATTGTAGCGAGTACGATGAGTACGGATTAGACGAGGCGGTTAACGTTGGCGAATATACGTTACAGGTTCGTTTCCTTGGAGACGAGAATTATAAGCCTTATGATGGTGAAGTAAGTATAACGGGTTACGAGATTACACCGCGCAGCATTACAGTTAAGCCAGTGGTAAAAGAAAATATTACGGCAGGTACAGCGGCTGTTTACAGGAATGTTGTAGATGGTTATATGATTTTAGCTGACAGTGATATTTTGGAATCAGAGCGCCCATTCTTCGAGGGAATTTATGATGAAGAGACGGGTCTGAATTTGGCGGCGATTAATTCAGTAACGGGTGTTATTTATGAGTCTGACGCAAAGACAGCTGTATTAAATAACGTATTAAAGGGTGATAAGACCTATTATGCGGTTGCAACAAGAGTTAACTATAACAGCATTTTGAATAAAGTTTTTGCTTTTAGCCGTAATTACGAGGCAAAGTTTGAAAAGACGGAATTTAAGCCGGTAAGAGGAAATGCGATTGTAACAGGATATAATACTTCTGTGAAGGATTATGTTGATGGAATGACGCATACGATTGCCGCAAAGGAAGGCGTGCCGTATTCTTATAATTTGGTACAGGATGAAGACGGCAAAACCATAAGTGGAAACTTCCTGATTTACAACGTAAAAGCTCCTAGAGAGTATTATGAAAACGGTAATAGAGATGACGGTTTTGTTGCGTCAGCTTTTGAGGGATTTGTATACAAGAACAGTTTAAAAGAAGCTGGCGGATATGTGGTAGAAGAAGATAAAGCCACAGGTGTGTTACGCGTTGCCATTCCGATTACAAAAGAGGATGTGACGAACAACGTACAGAAGAGCTTCCAGGTTCGTTGGGAAAACGGGTACGTAGAGACATTCACGGTGAACTGCACAGGTGTTGTGCTTGAGGACGACTTGTCAAAGGCAGTTGCGCCAAAGAGCCTTGGATTTAATTCACCGGTTACAAAGATGATCGTGGGCGAAAAACAGCAGCTTGACGTGAAGGTTGTAAAGGTAAATCTTGATGATGTGATTTGCTTAAAATATGAGACAAAGGATACGGCTGTTTTGAGCGTATCAGATACAGGCGCGGTAGTAGCGCTCAGCAAGGGAGCCGGTGCAGTAGAGGCAATTCCCTGTTACTTAGACGAAAATGGCGAAAAGCAGCCGATTGAAGGCGCAAAGCGTGCCACAGTAAAAATCAGTGTGGCAGACGTTACGGCTCCGAAGATTAAGAGCGTTAAGGCATATGACAGAAGTGCAATTGTCACATATCCTGCAGTAGCAGACGGTTACAGACGGGAGATTTATGTGCTGGAAGGCAAGAACTTAAAAGATACTGCGTTTAAGGATAAGATTCCTGCGATTAAGAACGGAGATTGGAAGAGTGCAGGATTTGCCACAAGACCGGTATACAATACGGAAGCATCAACAACGAAGGGTGCGATGACAGATGTTTTGGTAACGGGACTTGAACCAGGAAAAGAATATACGGTTTATGTCAGAAATGTAAGCGGAATCAGAACACTTGCAGACGGTACGACAGTTGTAGCATCCGAGGCAGGCAGTGCAAAGGGCTTCCTGATGTCACTTCCGCAGGTTTGTGAATTAGGAATCGGATTTGATAAAGAGAAGTATTATAAATACAATGAGCTTTTGGATGAATACATCTATATGGTACCGCTGTCAGAGAAGAGTGTTTCAGCCATAACGACAGGCTGGTTTGAAGAAATTTTCACGGATTCGACAGTGAATACTCCGGACTGGAAAGAGTACGTGCTTCCTTTGGATAAGGAGACTGCACAAACGTACGCACAGCCGACACTGAACTATTATGTGAGCAAGAGCTATAACGGCGAAGATGTTGACATAAGTGATTTGGGTCCGACATGGAGCGCGGCAACGGACATTGCCAAGATTGACAAGAAAGGTAAGCTTACCTTAACCGGCGTCGGACTTGTACATGTTCTTGTAGTTGATACGCAGACGCAGGAGTACGCAATTGTACCGTTTATTATCACGGCAACGGCTGACCGCATGGAGATTGCAAAGAGCGCGAAACTCAAGGTAGGTCAGAAGGTTAATCTGTATGATTTAATGACGTACTATGAGGGTAAGACAAAGCTCACAGGATATATTGACTATAGCTATCTTATGGAAGAGATAGGCATGGGCAAGGCTGCGGACATTCGATATGGCGTAGAAGGCGATAAGGACAGCTTTATTATAGTTAATATGGGATCAGGCATTGATGATTTCCTGAGAAGAGATTATGCTGGAGAAGTGACGGCAGCAAAACCTAATGGTACAATAACAATTGGTGTAAGGGATGTAAGCCTGGGTGCGGAGAGCGCTGTCAGTGCAATTACAATTACATCAAGTGCAATTGATCCGGTAAAGGGTCTTAAGGCTACTACGATAACAGACAAGTATGCAACGATTTCCTTCACATATCCGCTGCTGGATACTGATTGGGAATGGCTGAATACAACGGAGACGGAATCTTCAAACCAGGTATACTTTAGAATACAGGTGAAGGATGCGTCTAAGAGAATCGTAAGCGACAGATATTTCAATATGTTTGATGACTTCTACCACATCTATGATGCAAAGAAGAATTTAATGACATTAACGACGACGCTTGGCGGTTTTACGCGCAAGTCGTCTTATACGGTATCCGTAACAGCATGCTATTTGGATCAAATTTCGAAAGAAGTAAGCAAGGGTATTAAGACAACGGATATACCGGCAGCATATCCGTATGAGCATGGCGGAGACTTTTATGAATTCAGCAAACTGCCAGGCAGTGAGTATATGACTACTGACGGAGGTATTGATGTTTCGGTTGGAAACAGTACATATTTAAGCGGGTATCCGACATTGACCTCTAACAATACCTACACATTAATTGCAGAACCTGAGAATTCAGAAGCAAAGAACCGTCAGAGCGACACGCTGACATGGAAGAGCACAAATACAAAGGTGGCTTCTGTTAAGGCAAACGCAGGTACGTATACTGCCACATTAAAGACGCTCAGAAAAGGTACCACAAAGATTGAGGTCAGCTCAAAGCTTACCAAGAGAATTATTGCGAGATGGACCGTTATCGTAAATGCGGTAGGTGAGGCGAGCTATTACTTCGGCGACTTGGAGCCTGACGAGGGCAATCCGAATGAAAGCGGAATTGAGTATGGCGAGGAACAGCTTCTTTCAATTGATAATCCTGTAAAGGCAACGCTTATGAGCGGCGAAGGCATGAGGGCGAAATTTGTAGCGCCTGCTTATGGAAGATATACGTTTACTTCTGATAGCAGCATGCTTGTATTTGACGCGGACGGAAGACGTAAGAATGACATAGGTTATACATACGCACAGGAAATGAAGCAGGGTGAAACGCTATACTTTAGGGTATATCAGTTGTCTGATGCAACAAGAACGACTGTGTCTCTTCGTGCAGACGGAACCATTTATCAGTCAATGGATATGTCGGGCATTACGTTAAAGGAGGCTGGAAGCGTCGTATTTACAGCGCCTGAAGACAATTATTATTCGGTATATCAGAATGGAAACGATACGGCGGTTAGAGAGCTCGGCGGAATGAAGCAGGGCGAAACAAAAGTCATAAGCCTTATGGCGGGTACTTATACGGTCGGAAAACGTACTGTAACTGACACCGTAACAATCAATGGATTAAAGGAGATTGCAGTACCGGCAAAGACAACAAACTGGTATGTATTTACGGCGCCGACGGATATGGAATATACATTCGGTATTTCATCGGATGCGCTTGATTTGCGTTTTTACGACGATATTACAAGTGGACAGTTTGACAGCAGAACAAAGAGGGCATTGGAAAAAGATGAAAAGCTTTATATTGCAGTCGTAAATAGTACGGAAGAAGAAATAAAAGCAGATCTTACCGTAACTGCAGCAGCGGAACCCATTGCAGCGTCAGGGGAATCGACGATTACGCTTGAGGAAGCGGGTAAGGAAGCATGGGTGCAGCTGAAAATTGAAGATGCAGGCTTATATCATGTTAAAATAACAGCTGCGGCAGAAGGAGATACAGCGCCGAGTCTGACTGTACGCAGGGCAAACAGCACAAGCAGTTCGGGATACACGATACCGCTTGAAGATGACTATACTTTTGACAAAGGGGATATTGTATACTTTAGCCTTTCTTCCGATACTGCGAAGACGACGGTAACTGTGAATGTATCGAAAATTACAGGCGCAGCGGACAGCATCGGCGAAGAATCTACCGAAGCGGCAATTAATGCGGGAGGCTATGAGTTTACTGCAAAGACAGCGGGAACTTATGTATTCAGTGCAGAGGAAATCAAGGTTTCCGATGACAAGACAGTTCCTGTCTATGTAAAGGTATATGATGAGGATGGCAATGTGCTGCTTGACACGCTTAATTTGGGAAGAGCAGTGAGCACAGGTTCTTTGGAGCTTTCTGCAGGGCAGAAGGTTTATGTCAGATATTATACATTAGAGACGGTGGCAGAGACAAAAACTGCAATCAAGATAGCAAAGCTCTCTGCGGAAGTATTTACGGATACATGGAAAGGCACGTTAAAGGCTGGAGAGACAAGATGGCTTCAGTTCAAGGCGCCGGCGGATGCGCGTTATATGTTTGCAACAGAAATAAAGCAGATGACGGAAGCCGGAAACGGAACGGTAAGCGGTTTTGTGCCGGAGTCGGAATATTATAAGCAGGGGAACGGTTTTGACGTAAGACTTACGGCAAATGATGCGGATGTAGAGTATACGATTACGGTTACGCTTTTAAATCCGGAAGTTCTTGCAAATGCAGAGATTGAACTGGGGGCAGGAGAATCAAAGTGGTTTAAGTATACGGCTTTTGAAACAGGAAGATATAAAGCGGCGCTTACTGGCGCTGATATAACAGACGTAACGGTTAGACAATATGACAATCTTGAAGATATGAATAATTTGGGATTTGCAGCGGAGTTTTCACTTGATGCAGGCAAGACGATTTACTACGAGGTGAAAAACTCTGGCGATGCAGCCAAAAAAGTGACATTTGCGGTAACACAGATTACAGCTGAGGCAATGACGCTTGAGAATAACAAGAAGGAAAAAGAGCTTGCAAATGGAGAATCTGTTTGGTATAGCTTTAAGGCGTCAAGACCCGGTTATTACCAGATTACAGCTGAGGCTTCTGCGCAGGAGGGCGTTTTTGCTAATGCAAGTGTGGATTATTGGATTATTATGCAAATCTGAATAACGGTTATATAGACTACAATTCGACTCTGAATGTGGTGTACCTTGCTGCTAATGACAGCGTTTACGCAGAAGTAACATGCAGCACAGGAGCCGAGAAAACAAAGGTTACAACGACTTTAACTGCGATGAATCCTACGGACATTACACCTGCGGCAACGCCTGTGGAAAAGAAGGATGAGAAAATTGCGGAAGCTGGAAAGGCAAACTGGTATAGCATCAGCGGCGAAGGAACGTATACGGTGTCAATGAGCGATGCAACAAGCAGTAGTTACAGTGTGTATTACGCAAAGAACGGCAATGCGAGATTCTCAGCTGTATATGGTTCGCTTGATTTGACATTGGGTTCAGAAGATACCTACACAATTGTTGTTTATGCGCGCGTGGCGGATTTGGGGTATACACTGACTGCCGCAAAGAGAGACGTAAAGGCGCTGACGCTTGCGCAGAGCGTGTCTGCAGAGTTAAAGCAGGGTGAAGACTTATATGTAAGCTTTAAGCTTCCGGAGACAGGAAGATACGCAGTTATGCTTGACGGTCTGACAGAGGGCGTGACAGCAGACTTCGAGGAGCTTAGCGGAAAAGCGGAATATCAAGGATATACAAATACGTATTATACATTCTATAATAAAGTAAATGAAACACTTATCTTTAAGGTTGGTAATGTAAGCTCTGAAACAGCAGTAACGCTTACGCTTTCAGCTTCTGCAGTAACACCGGAAACAGTAACGGATGTTACTGAAAGCGGAAAGGCAACAATTGACATAAACAGTGTAAAGGAAGGACATTTCAGCTGGTATTCTTACACGGCGCCTGAAACCGGCGTATATATGGTGAAAGCGTCAGAAGGGGTGTCAATGGTGGCGTGCAATTCATTGGGTGCAGCTGATCTGCGTGATGTGCAACCGGCAGAAACATATCTTTTAGATAAGGATGAAACAGTTTATTGGGCAGTGTGGTATGATCAGAAGCCTTCTGCCAATATTGAACTCCGGTTTGGTACGCTGGAGACACATACGATTGCAGCAGGCGGAACGCTTCAGGTGGACACAAAGGATGTCACGCCTGGAGAGAGATACCGTGTTGTATTTACTGCACCTGAAGACGGAATATACACATTTACCTGCAGCGAAGAGACGGAAACAGAGGGAGAAACGCCAGCAGGGAAGCTTGTTGAGATGTATCGGTGCGAGCAGGAAAATGCTCCGGGTACAAATGATTGGATTAGCGCAAATAATATGCTGCAAAAGGATCAGAAGTTTATTTTTGACGCAGTGTATACACATACGGCATTAAAGAGCTATACAATCAGCGCGGTGAAACAGGAGATTAAGCCGGTTGCTGCGGAGGGAACCGAGCTTACATTGAAGGCAGGCGAGTATCAATATGTAAGCATTACGCCGGGAACAAGCTGCAATGTTACAATCAATGTTGAGGCGGCTGACGGTATTTACTACACGACAGCGAAAACATCTATTGACTATTCCTTATTAGGTGACAATTTCTTTAGATACAGCGGCTTATCCAGCATGGAAGTAATTGCAACAGTATCCAGCGCGGCTTATATTGGCTTCCGCGCAGACCAGGATGGAACGGTCAAGATTTCGTATACAGAAGCGGAACCGATTGAAACTCTTGGGCTGGGTGAGAATGTATTAACTGTTGAACGCGATATGATATTTAGCTTTACGGCTGAAGAAACAGGTCTTTACTCGTTTAGAGGCGCTGAAAAAGGAAGTATACAGGTAGAGGTAGGAAATACCAGCTCAGGCGCTCTTGCATATATTACGAGCGGAGGCGCCGCGTTGGTGAAGCTCTCATATAATGGCAATACAATGAGGACAATAACTGTCGTTAAAGAAGATGTAACACCGATGTCTTTGGGTACGGCGCGGACACTTGACGTCAGCGATGGTACGGCATATATGGAAATTACTGCGGAAAAGGAAGGAATGTATGTCATTTCTTCGCAGACAAGAAGTTATGCAGGTGCATATAAACTGAATGAGAGAAGTTCAGGCGGGACTTGGGTGGAAGATTCACCGATAGTTAACCCGATGGGAGCGCTCAGACTTACTGCAGGAAAATATATTATTGAAGTATCGACGGAAAATGAGACAAATACTGCAGAGTATACCATTTCGTATTATGGAAAAGGTCTGTATTTAGAGGATGAAAGCGTAACGGAGCATATTACCGCAAACAGCAACGAGGTTGTATATGTAAAGGTTTATGCGGGATACGTTTTGCAGTTTGACGTCATTGCGGATAAGAATGTAAGAGTGGAATATCTTCCCTCTCTTGACAAAGAGGCTATTTTTGTCGGCGAAGGCACAAGCGTCAGCACGCAAAGATTTGTACCGGATAGTGAAAGTACTGTACCATATCTTAAGATAACGGCGAGACAGGATAATACGGATATAGGCGTTAGTTTCCGCTATATAGAGGAAGCAAAATCAACAATCTTACATAGGGGAGAAAACTACGTTTATGCTGATATAGAGGATTCTGATTATGTAGGGTATGTTGATTATATCTATTCTTGCGAGACAGCTGGAAATCATAAATTTGAGTTTTTCTATGAGGATCAGCGTGGAATATCCAAAATGGAAATTTATAGCGCCAAGGATATGAGTACATTGTTAAAGACAATTGATTATAGCCAGTGCGGCGCAGAAACGTATGATATGACTTATGGCACGGATTATGTGATCAGGATTTATACAAATGAAAGCGAAGCAATGCTTAATATCTCTGCTATGGCGATTGTAGACAATATAAATCATACGCCGTATGAATATTTTGTAAGCAGGGATATGCAAAAAGTCCGGTTTGTATTCACGGCGCCGGAAAGCGGAGCGTATGTGTTCTGCTCTGCATCTACAGAAGACTACAGTGATACAGAGGCTTATTTGTATGATACGCTTGGAAATATGCTCAAATATGATGATGAAAGCGGTGGCAGAAATAATTTTTCCATTGTATATGAGATGAACAGCGGCGAAACTGTTTGGCTTGAGACATCACTGTATGGGGGAGGGTATGAGTATGGTTCGTACTATGTTCATATCGATAGATATAATGGAGATATAGCGGAGGAGAGCAGCGCTTCCCTTACAAAGAAAGCAAAAGCACAGAAAACAAAATAATATGCATTACAAAACGAAATAAGATTTGTAAGGATTACAAAGGGGCAGGACCAATTTTTGGTTCTGCCCCTTTACAGTGCACGTTTCTAACGGGTGAAATTCCCCGACGTCATCACAGATTATAAAAGAATCTCTTCAATACAAATCTTCAAATCTTCATAAATACACACAGGAACCGTATCCTCAAAAGAATACTGATTCGTTTGCTGCTCATGTTCAAAATCATAAACAATAATGGACTTCTTTTCGGGATTCACTATCCAATATTCCCGTACGCCGGCAGTACGGTATTTAAAACGTTTAATCCCATAGTCATGCTGCGGATTGGAGGGAGAAGTAATCTCAATAATCCAGTCCGGCGCTCCGTTGCAGCCTTTATCGTTTAATTTATTTTTATCGCAGATGACAGAAATATCCGGTTCGACATAATTTCGGTCATCTTCATTTAAAAATACGGCAAACGGAGCCGGATAAACTTCGCAGTCACCATGCTTGCTGTCAATATAACTGCCAATAATTTTGGTGAATTGTGAAACAAGTTTTTGATGAACTCGTTTTGGCGGCGCCATCATATACATCTGCCCGTCAATCAATTCCGCCCGCTGTCCTTGCGGAAGCGCGTAAATATCTGCAATTGTATAACTTTTTTCCAATGGTAATGCCATATCGTGATACTCCTTTCTCTTTTCCCTGTATGAAATTTTGAATTTTTCTGAGAAACAGACGGCAGCAATCGTTCTTTCTGAACTGTTTTTGTAAGTGTCTTTATTTTATTACATGCCATATGCGAATGCAAGGTATTTTACGGCGCTTTATTCTTTTTGTTATCGGCAGACCATTTTACAATATTTTTTACCAAAATATGACAAATTGTACCCCGAAACATGCGAATCGTACCAAACGCCTTGCGGTCATACTTTTATTTGATATAGTGAGATTTAATATCCGGCAAGTTTTTGCGTATACTTACAAGCTTGCAGATTTTGAAAGGAGTAGGGTTTCAGATATGTTAGGTGGTTCAGTCTATATAGCGTTTACGCGTTTTGTCATTAGTCTGATTGGAGTGATTTTAATATTCCTGCAAATCAGCAAATCAAGATTCCGTCCCCAAAAGACAATCCTGTGCTATGCATTTTTTTGCGCGGCAGTGGCGTTTGGGGGATGTGTTTGGTATATGGCGGACTGGAATAGCTGTGTGCGGATGGTGGCGTTTGCCATGTACCTGTGCTTTATGGTTTTTGCCATTTGGATTAGCGGGGAGTCCATTTATCTGTCGTTTTATAAGCTGGCGCTGGTTTTTTATCTGATGGCGGTATTCGTCATCGGTTCGCTGGAGATTTCCATTCTTTTTTTTCACCGGAATGTGTGGGCGGACATTATTGCGCGCATTTTTCTGATTGGTCTGATTATGTGGCTGATTGACAGATATGTAAAAAAATCCATTCAGGGCTTTGGGGATTTTATTGAGAAAGAAGCGGACAAGTTTAGTGTCGCCGTTATGATAATCAGCATCCTGTTAGGCATCGGGTACATCCTAAACCCGTATCTGAGCAGGGAAGTAACGCCGTACCGTATCTATCAGGTTGCAGTTAATTTTATCCTGATAGGAATGTTGCAGCTCCTAATCTTTCACTTTTACTGCCACGTCGGCAATGAGAAGGAATATGAGCGGGAAAAACAGATGATACAAATGAATTACAGGCTTTTGGAACGGCAGATGGAGATTTTGGAAGAAAGCGTCGAATCGAGCAAGCGTATTCACCATGATGCAAGACACCACAATGCCGTCATAGCGGAGTATATCCGCAGGGGGCAGAGCGAAGAACTGCTTGCCTATCTGAAAGAATACGAAAAGGAAACGGATTGCGGAATGCCAAAAATGATATGTGCCAATGCCGCAGTCAACAATATTCTGTCCGCATATACCAAAAAGGCGAGAAATCAGGGGATAGAGGTGATACTGGACATCGGAATTGACAAAAATCTGACAATACCCAGTATTGACTTGGTGGCAATCCTTGCCAATGCCTATGAAAATGCGATTTATGCCTGTATGGAAGTGAAAAAAAGTCAGGATAAAAGAAACTGCTTTATCCATGTGCTGCTCAAAAGGCGAAGTGATAAACTGGTGTTCTCCTGCCGCAATACCTGCAAAATGGAAACAAAATTAAAGGACGGACAGCCGGAGACTGCATTTACAGGCGGAATAGGCGTTTCCAGCATGATTCGGTCCGCGGAAAAATACGGCGGAAAGTACGATTTTAAGAATGAAAAGGGCATATTTGTGTTTCGCCTGATTATGGACGCAAAAGCAGTGGAGGAATGTTAAAAGGAGCATATTTTAAGAGCATTATGTCAACAAACTGCGAATTGTACCCCCAAAACAGCAAAGTATACCAAAACAGTTGTTATGGCACGGGAACAGGTTTCCGGGGAAGAGGTGTCGGAAAATACTGTTTTAGATTTGATAGGGGATATTTTCATAAAATAAATTAAAAAAGTAAAGATGTGGAGCAATAAGGCTTTCGTTAGGAAGCCTCTTGACTCCACATTTTTATGTTTTCAGCAAAGACCCCCGTTCGCCTTTCGGAACTGTGTCGGTGAAAGTCCGGTACAGCGTTTAAAACAATCGCTGAAATAAGCATTGCTCGAAAATCCGGCTTCCATCGTAATCTGCGTCATACTCAGCTTGGAGTTAATCAGGAGCTTTTGCGCGCACTGTACTTTTTCGCTTAACACAAAATCGGAAAAAGAAGTATGAAGCTGACTGATAAAAATTTTTGACAGGTAAGACGACGAAACGTGGACATAGTCGGCAGTTTCCTTTAGGGAAGGGTTTTCATGAAGGTGCGTCTTAATATATTTTATAGCGTCGGAAAGGCATTCGTGCTTTTTTTCCAAAAGCTGTATTGGAACCCCGCCGAGCTTGCGTTCCCGCAAACATGTGATAATCAGCCGATGCAGCAGCCCCTTTAAAATCAGCTCGGAATATTTGTTATAATGGTTCCACTCGCTCTCCATGTCGTTCAGGATTGTTATAATTTTTGCCTGTGTTGATTTCTCACAATGAATCACGCATTCTCCGCAAAGGTCCTCATAGGTTTCCACACCGAAAAGCGTCAGAAGATCGTCAATCATCGGGTCGGTAAATTTTAATAGGACTGCTTCATACACTTCGCTGGATGGGCATGCTGCGCGTGTGTATACGTTGCGCGGAATAAAATTGACATCGCCCGCCTGCAGAACTGCTGTATATCCCGGAGAATAGACAATCCGTTCGCCGGCTAATATGTACGAAAGACCATAAAAGTCCGTATAGGCTTCCGCGGAAGTCATTTCAGAATTGGATGTACGGTGCAGACGTGCGTAATTAAAATTGTATCCGGGTTTTAATGGAAGCGGCATTGTAATCTCCTCCTTCGCTGCTTTTTTCTTTTTGCATTAACGCTTTGTATTATTCGGATAGTGTGAGTGTAACACGGTAAAAATCCGATTGACAATCACCAAATTATTGAATTGTGCATTCAAAAATCAACCTTTTGTAGAAAATGAATATGCGCAGATTGCTGTTGCCATGCAGTACGCATATGTTTATCGGTATTTAACAGTTAAAACAATATCACACTTATAAAAAAAGATAAATGTCTGAAATCTAAAAAAATGCAAGAAGTGAATTTCTATACAGAAGAAATGTATTTTGTATCGGTGATAAAATAAAGAAAAGCAAATTGTCGCTCGACAGCGACAATTAAGAGAAATGCAAGCATTTCTCCTGCAATTAAATAAAATTATATAAATCAGGAGGTTACATTATGAAAAGGAAATTAATAGCAATCCTTTTGGCAGGCGCGATGCTCACGTCGCTTACGGCGTGCGGGGCAAAGGGTGGGGACGAAACGACGCCTGCGGCGGACAGCAATAGCACAGGAACAGGAGATACTGCATCCCCGGAAACGGGCGCGGCAGATACGGCAGCGGAAAAAGGGGATTACCATGATATTCTTGGCGATACGGGAATTAACATTGTGGTAAACGGCACACTGACGACAACGCTTGACAATGGACAGGCAGAGTTTAAGGAGCAGTGGGAAGAGGCAGTCGGCATTCCTTTAACGATTCAGCAGATGGATCACTCAGCCTATCAGGACGCGGTCGGACGCCTTTTTGCGAGCGGGGACTATCCGGATGCAATGATTATGTCGGCAAGTATGTTTAAACAGTATGCGCCGACCGGTATTTTGTGGGATATGGCGGACGCGTATGACAACGCGGATTTCCAAAGCAGAATGATCCTTCCGGACATCAACAAGAACTTAAAGGATTCCGAGGGACGCTTATACGGATTTGCGCCTTCCTACGGAAACGGCTGCGTTACCTACGTAAAGCAGGCGTGGCTTGATGCGGTAGGAATCGATATTAATGACATCAAAACATATGACGATTATTATGCAATGCTCAAGGCATTCCATGACGGAGATCCTGACGGCAACGGCAAAAACGGTGATACATATGGCGTTGTAGCGCCCGGATTTATCGGAACGGACGCGCCTTATGTCAACTATCTTCCGGAGTTTTGGCAGGATGCTTACCCTTCGCTCCTTCAGGGCGAGGACGGCGTATGGTATGACGGTTTTCAGACAGAGGAGACAAAGGCGGCGCTTGCAAGACTGCGCCAGGGATATGTGGACGGCTGTATCGATCCCGAGTCTCTGACGGCACAGACAAAGACTGCGCGTGAGAAATGGTTTTCAAACAATCAGACCGGTTCGTCGGGCGTGTTTGTTTATTGGGCAGGTTCATGGTATCAGACGCTTACGGACAACTTTATCAAAAACGACGTTGATCCGGATATAGTACAGCTTCCGCCGATTGAAGAAGTCGGCGCATACATTAACAAAGAGGCTCCGGTTTGGGTTATCATCGATTCCGGCAACCCGGCGCGAAATCAGGCAGTGTTTGACGCGCTTCTTGAGACGATGATGGATGGCGACGTGGTGCAGACGCTTTGGACATACGGCGCGGAAGATGTTCACTGGTCGACGCACGCGGAGGAATTCGTGACCAATCCGGGAACGGAAAACGAGAAATCATATTCTTATGAAGAGGGAGAATTTCACTTAAAACCGTCTCCAAACGATCCCAACAGTGTTTGGAAAAAGAACTATATTGATCCTGCGCTTACCATATGCGAGCTGACAAACGGCTATTCGTCTCAGACGGATCTTGCGGCGGAAGGCAACAGATTCTTTACGGAAAATTCCGTAGACGCTCCGGTATCTCCGGTATCGGAAACCTTTACTAATGAAACAGGTACCATTTTCGATGCAAAGCTTGCCGTAATTACCAAGGTCGTTGTGGAAGGCGGCGACATTGACGAGGCGATGCAGGGATATGTGGATACGGTCGGTTCGATTGTAGACCAGTGTTTGGCGGAGTTGAATCAGTAATTTTTAAGACGCCATAAAATTCAGGCGCTGCTGCTATGTGCGGTGTGTCGTGCATGGCAGGGCGCCTGCTTTATGTACACGGATAGGGAAAGAAATATTCCCTCCTTCGATTTTATTAAAGGAAAGAAAGGATGAGAACGGTATGGCAAAAAAACAAGTTGTAATGACCTCGGGCGGCGTGGAAGTCCGTCATAAGCCTTTGGGACTGCGGATTTGGAACAACAGGGGATATTATGTCATGTTCCTGCCCGTAGTAATTTTCATGTTGATTATGAACTATTGGCCGATGCTTGGCGTGCGCTATGCATTTTATGATTATAAGCCGGTAGGAGCGAAGGTTTTTGTGGGTTTTGATCATTTTGTAAAGATGTTCGGGACACCGGCATTTTGGACCGCATTCAAAAATACGCTGGAATTGAGTATTATAAAACTGATTATCACTAATATTTCCGCAGTTGTGGTATCTATTTTCCTAAATGAAATGAAAAATCTGTTTGCAAAGAAAACGCTGCAGACAATTATTTACCTGCCGCACTTTATGTCATGGGCAGTCGTTGCATCGATTTTCAGCTTGTTCCTTTCACCATCATCAACCGGTATGGTAAACGGCATTTTGTTCAACGGTGATACGACAAAGTACATCTATTTCCTTGCAAGCAAAACCTGGTGGCGTCCGATTTTCTATTTGATTAATATTTGGAAGGAAACCGGCTGGGGAACGATTATCTTCCTTGCGACGCTGTCCGGTATTAATCCTGAGCTGTATGAGGCGGCGGACATTGACGGTGCGACGCGTATGCAGAAAATCCGTTTTGTGACACTGCCTGCGCTTGCCAACACGATCATTACGGTATTGATTTTGAATCTCGCAAAGGTTATGAACATGTTCGAGTCCGTATTCGTACTTTACAATAATGCGGTATATGATGTATCCGACGTTATCTCTACCTATATTTACCGCCAGACATTTGCAATTGCATTGCCGAACTATGGCTATTCAACAGCGGTAGGTCTTTTTAAGTCCGCGGTAGGCTGCGTCCTTGTTATCGTATGTAACTGGGCGAGCAAGAAGACGCGCGGGCGCGGCATTATATAGAGAGGCTTTTAATAAGAATGGAGGATTAAGATGGCAAAGGAAAAAGAAATCAAAACAAAAAAGCCAAGTGAGCGGACCTCGCTGTTTGACATTATCAATTACATTGTGTTTATCATTATCGGCTTAATTATCATTGTACCGATTTGGAAGGTTGTGGTTGACTCTCTCAATAAGGTTGGCGTATATCAGTTCCAGCTTTGGCCAAGCCAGTTCACATTGGACGGCTACCGTACCATTATTCAGACAAATGCGCTGTACAGACCGTTTATTAATTCCGTGATTACGACAGTATTAGGTACGTTTCTTGGACTGGTACTTTCGACACTGGGTGGCTATGTGCTGGTGCAGTTTGACATGCCGGGACGCGAGTTTTTTGCATATTTCCTGATGTTTACCATGATTTTCTCGGGCGGTATGATTCCCGAGTATTTGGTCATGAAACGGCTTGGTCTTGTGAATAATATGTGGATACTTGTCTTGAAACATGGCATGAATGTGTATAACTTAGTTCTGATGCGCAACTTCTTTGAGGGCATTCCCGCGTCACTGTTTGAGGCGGCGCGAATTGACGGGTGTTCGCCGATGCGCATATTCTTTACGATTGTGCTCCCGCTTTCCAAAGCGGCGCTTGCATCGATTGGCTTGATGTTCTCCGTGGCGGTATGGAATGACTATTCAACGGTTAAGATTTATATTACGGACCCGAATCAGACGAACTTCCAGTATAAGCTTCGAAACATGATTATGGACGGCGATACCCCGAACACGTCGTATGAGGTATCGCAGAATACGCTGTTTAACGCGGGGATTATTTCGGCGATTTTGCCGTTTATGATACTGTATCCGTTTTTGCAGAAGTATTTTGTGAAGGGTGTTAATATTGGAGCGGTTAAGGAATAAAGAGTAAAAAAACGACGCAAAGCATTGTTCGGCGTGCTTTGCGTCGTTTGATGACTAAGTTCTTCACACATATGCTCCCCCTCCTGTATCAATTTCTTAAACAGTTCAATATTTGCCTGCGATGTAACATTCATAACAGGTAAAACCAACAGATTATATAAAACATATCAAAAAATAAATTTCCCGTATCGTAAATGTTGTTAAAATTTGAAATACATGATAAACTGAAATTGGCAATAAACACCGATAAAATAGAAACAAGTTGTTAAATTTTTGTCTATTTTTATTTTTGATTAATAGGAGGAAATACTATGCATGGTAATGTAATCGTAGGTCAGTCCGGAGGTCCGACATCGGTCATCAACTCAAGCCTTGTGGGCGTATTCAAAACAGCCAAGGATCGCGGCGCAGGAAAAGTTTACGGTATGCTGCACGGCGTAAAGGGACTGCTCGACAGGCAGTATGTGGACTTGTCGGAGCACATCAAGTCGGACTTGGACATTGATTTGCTAAAGCGCACTCCTTCGTCATTCCTCGGCTCCTGCCGTTTTAAGCTTCCCGAAATTAAAGACGGAAAGGAAGTTTATGACAAGATTTTTGAGATACTGGAAGAACTGGACATTGAGGCATTCTTCTATATCGGCGGAAACGATTCGATGGATACGATTAAGAAACTGTCTGACTACGCGATTTTGATCAGCAGCGACATTAAGTTCATGGGTGTGCCCAAAACCATCGACAACGACCTTGCATGTACCGACCACACGCCGGGCTATGGCAGTGCGGCAAAGTATATCGCAGCGGTTACAAAGGAAATCATCCGCGACGGACTTGTTTACGACTATCCGGTAATTTCAATTATTGAGGTTATGGGGCGCAATGCCGGCTGGCTTACGGCTGCGACGGCACTTGCCGCAGGCGAAGACTGCGAGGGCGTAGATTTGATTTATCTTCCAGAGGTTGCGTTTGACATAGACAAGTTTATGAATAAAGTAAAAGAATTGAGTCAAAACGGACGTTCTGTCGTGATTGCCGTTTCGGAAGGTATCAAGACAGCGGACGGAAAATATGTGTTTGAGCTTGCCGACCATGTGGAGTTCGTGGACGCGTTCGGTCACAAACAGCTTCAGGGTACCGCGAAGTTCCTTGCGGACAGAATTGCCGCGGAAATGAAGGTTAAGACACGCGCAATCGAGTTAAGCTCGCTGCAAAGATGCGCTGCGCACATGACGTCGCGTGTTGATATTACGGAGGCATTCCAGGTTGGCGGCGCCGCGGTAAAGGCTGCATTCGAGGGCGATACAGGCAAGGTTGTCGTGCTTGACCGCGTTTCGGAGGACCCTTATATCTGCACGACAAGCACGCAGGATGTACATAAGATTGCCAATATCGAGAAGAAAGTGCCGCTTGAGTGGATTACGCAGGACGGTACCTTTGTATCGGATGAGCTTGTGCACTATATCACACCGCTCATTCAGGCGGAGCTTTCGCCGATGATGGTAGACGGAAGACCGAGACATTTGAGATTGATGAGATAGATAAAATAAAAAGGATGCCGGGTTAGACAATAGATACCCGGCATTCTTTTTTATGCGCAGCCCCATGCAGAGGAAGTATGCCGCAGAAGCGGCGCATGGGACGCTTCTGCGGCGAGTAGTGGAGAAGGTCGTTCCCCTACTCGATTCTGTTGTTATTCCACAGAACTGACGCAGTTATACATCAGCATTGCAATCGTCATTGGTCCGACGCCGCCGGGAACGGGTGTAATGGCGCTCGTGTGCGGAGCGGCCTTTTCAAAATCAACATCGCCGCAGAGCTTGTTATTCTCATCCCTGTGAATGCCGACGTCAATCACCACTGCACCTTCCTTTACATAGCTTTCATCGACAAACTTCGGCTTCCCGATTGCCACCACTAAAATATCCGCCTGCTTTGTGATTTCCTTAATATCCTGCGTGCGCGAATGGCAGACGGTAACCGTGCCGTTTTCCCGCAGCAGCAATAAGGACATTGGCTTTCCGACAATGTTGCTCCTGCCGATGACAACACAGTGCTTTCCGGCAATTTCTACACCGGACCGCTTTAAAAGCTGGATAATGCCAAGCGGCGTGCATGATACATACCCCTTGCTGCCGACGCACAGTGCGCCGACGTTCTTTTCGTTAAAACCATCCACATCCTTTTCGGGCGCGATGGTTTGGATAACTTTTTCCTCGTCAATCTGTTTCGGAAGCGGGAGCTGTACAAGAATACCGTTTACCTTGTCATCGGCGTTTAGTTTCCTTACGAGGTCCAAAAGCTCCTCCTGCGTTGTCTCCCCGGGCAGCTCATAGGCAAGCGATTCAATGCCGATATAGGCGCACGCCTTTTTCTTGTTGCCGACGTATACGCTTGACGCGGGGTCGCTGCCCACCTGTATCACGGCAAGGCAGATGCTTTTCCCCTGCGCTTTGAGGGCAGTTACCTTGTCCTTTAATTCGTCCTTGATTTCCTGTGAGATTTTTTTTCCATCAATCAGTTGGTACATGTTGTGTGGTTCTCCTTTCCAAATTGAGACATGACGTTTGTATTTATTTTAATCGACTCCTACCCTGATTCCCCCTCTTCGTTCAGATGGCTGAATGAGCACGGTAACAGGCAGGGTTGGAGCCCATTCAAACGTATAGGATTCCCCGGAATGCTGTCCGATTAAGTTTTTCCACGATAAGTCCGTTTTAATCTGAGGATCGCAGTATCCTTGCTGGCTCATCCAGCAAATGACAGCGTCAGGATCAACGGATAACGCGTTGCGGCTGCCGGTATTGCTCAGAACAATCGGATTGCCGTCAGAGAGCAGGGCAACATAGGCATTGTCACCGTTTCCCGTAAGTGTAGATGTTGCCAATCCTTTTTGGGACAAAATGCCGACACCGATAAAACGGACGTCATATTTACAGTCCTGAGTAAAAGCCAGTATATTTTCGGATTCTACAGAAACAACTTCACCGAATCCAAGTTTATATACGATAATGTGCTGCCCGTAATTTGCATAATATGTAGTAGAGTTACCCGACATTGTAACTTTCATGAGAGGTAAATTTTCACCGGTAGCATGTCGGATAAGGGAACCGATTGCAGCCTGCATACGATTGTTTTGCGGTCCTAATAATAATTTTTCAAATTTATAGTTTTTTCCCCCGGCGCTTTCACCGGCAATAAATGAACCTGCCTTTGCAATTAAAACATCATTTCCAGTACAGGTTACTTTTAAGGTCAATTCATTTATGGTTTCAAAATTAAGCATTTTTTTCCTCCCTACTGTAGTTAAACCACCTGAACACCATACAGTTCACATAATCCGGCAAGATCTTTTGCAACACCGTTTCCGATTGCATTGCATTTCCAATTGCCGGCGTGCAGGTAAATCTCTCCGATCATCATGGAAATCACATTATCATAGTAATCTGTCATTTGAAAACTGACAAGCTCCTGCTGGTTATCGGCGTTCAGTATGCGTATATAAGCATCTTTTACCATGCTGAAATTTAAGTAGTTCTTGAGAGCATCGTTTATGGTTAGCACAAAAACAATTTTATGGACATTTGAATTGAGTCCCGCCAAGTCAACAGATATATATTCCCGGTCTGTTTCTTCGGAAAGAGAGAAATGAACAGTTTTGTCCGGACTATCCTCCTGCCCGTAAAATACAAACCAATCGTCGCCAAGCACTTTATTGTCGGTTCCAAGAATAAATGCCGAAACATCAATATCGCATTGCGGATTAAGTACATTCCAGCCTAAGCATACGTTGATTCTTTGCACAGTGCCGGTAGGGTCTAATAAGAATTTTTGCCCTTTTTGTATTTGGTTTTCAAGTCTGGGAATTTCAATTGTCCGAACTTCCGGTATCCTTTGTTTGGAAGGAGGTGATTCCACAGTTGGAGCAGAATCAACATCAATACAATTGGTATTGTGATTTGGAGCATTTAAGGATATAATATTTTGTGTTGTCATTGTGTACTGCATGGTAATGTTGATTGTTGCTATGGTAGTTTGGCTATATGGAGATGTTGTGCGCATTGATAAATCAACCATGTGAATACTCCTTTGATACTTTTTTCCCTATTATATCAGATATTTTGCAAATATACTATAGAAAATTGGGAATAAGGAAAAAGGGATTGGAAATCAGGTTACCGGAACGGAGTGAACAGTAACGAAATCAGGCTGGAATAAAGGGGAAAGAAATGTATACAGAAAGTGATTTGGTTCGTATTGCCAAAAGAGAAAATAATACGAAAAGAAGCTATCTTGTTGTAAATAAGTTTCAGGGGAAACATATTCCGACTGCACCGTCGAAAGCGCTTGCAATGTTTGGGGAGCTGGCAGAGCTTGTCAGACAGGCATATCCAAATGAGAAACTGTTTTTTATCGGTTTTGCGGAGACTGCTACGGCAATCGGTGCAGCTGTTTCTTCCTATTTTGACGCAGTGTATATGCAGACTACAAGAGAACTTGTTCCAAAAGCGGATTATTTATTTTTTTCCGAAGAACATAGTCATGCGACAGAGCAAAAATTGGTTAAGGATGAATTGGCAGGTATCGTCTCATCTGTTGACCGTATAATTTTTATTGAAGATGAGGTCACTACCGGCAACACCATATTAAATATTATTCAAATTCTTGAGAGAGAATATCCGGCTATAAAAAAATATTCGGTGGCTTCACTGTTGAACGGTATGACACAGGCATCATTGACAGCATATGAAAAGAAAGGAATAGCCCTTCACTATTTGGTGAAAACGGATCATAGCGGATACGCGCAGACAGCAGACCAATTTCGGGGAGATGGTCAATATATTGCCGTTAACAGTTCCAATGTTGAAAGCAAAAATATTTTCCACCATCAAATAAAAGCATATCAAAATGCTAGAAGGGCGGTAAAAACGAGAGATTATGAAGCGCATGTGGATGAATTCTGTGCATGTGTTTTAAATCAAATTGACCTGACCGGGAAAAGCAGTATTTTGGTATTGGGTACGGAAGAATTTATGTATCCGGCGCTGCGCTTAGGACAGAAATTAGAGAACAGCGGAAAAGAGGTCAAATGCCATGCGACAACGAGAAGTCCGATTGCCGTGAGCAGTGAGCGGGAATATCCGCTGCATGTCAGATATGAGCTGAGAAGCTTATACGATGAGAACCGTGTTACATTTTTGTACGATATTGGTAACTATGACAGTGTGATTGTGGTAACAGATGCAGCGTATTTTGAAAAAACAGGGATTCATACTTTAATCAATGCATTGTGCATTCAAAATAGCGAGATTCATGTAATAAGGTGGTGCTGACGTGAGAAGCTCATATAAGACGAGTGATGTGATACTGCTGTTAAAGGATATAACCGGAATGGTTGAGCCGCAGCCGACACAGGAGAGAGAAAAACTGATTCAGGCAGGAAAACATTATTGTGAGATGCTTCCGATAGAATATGTCCCGTCTGAGAAATATATGGAAGTATATAGAGACGCCTTGGACAAGTACTCTGCCCAAACAGCGAAGGCGGTAGGAATGCTTGCGGAAAGAATTGTTGAAAAAAGAGGCAGGGACGTTGTATTGGTTTCTTTGGCAAGAGCCGGCATCCCGATAGGAATACTGGTAAAACATTACATGGAGAAGAAGTATGCCATAAAAACCCCGCATTATTCCATCTCAATTATAAGAGGAAGAGGAATTGATAAAAATGCAATGGAGTATCTGCTTGAGCGGTATGCGCCAAATCAGCTGCTGTTTGTTGACGGCTGGATTGGAAAAGGAGCGATTTTAAATGAGCTGAAAAAGAATTTGGTCCAATATCCCGATGTTTCGCCCGATATTGCCGTGATTGCGGATCCGGCAAATGTGACGGATTTGTGTGGAACGCATGAAGATATTTTAATTGCAAGTTCCTGCTTAAACAGTACCGTGTCAGGATTGGTCAGCAGAACATTTTTACGTGATGATATTATTGGGGAAAACGATTTTCACGGGGCAGTATATTATGAAGAACTGCAGCAGTCCGATTTGTCTTATGAGTTTATTGAAACGATTGAAAAGCAGTTTGATTTTGCCGATAGGCAGTGCGCGGATGAGAAAATGGTTCAAGGCGCCGGAGCGCAAGAGGTACAAGAGATTGCGAAACGTTTTCAAATTGAAGATATCAATTTGGTGAAGCCGGGTATTGGAGAAACAACAAGAGTGCTGCTGCGGCGCGTTCCGTGGAAGATTCTGATTGATGAAGCGTATCGCGGCAGCCAGGAGCTGGCGCATATTGTCAGACTTGCCGCAGAAAAAAGTGTTCCCATTGAATATTATCCGTTAAAGCAGTATAAATGCTGTGGAATTATTAAAAAAATGGCAGATATGTAATGGAGGAATAAATGGTACGAGTATGGTTTAATCATTGGTTTAGCACGTCTTACCGATTGATTTCATTGATGAAGCAGGACGAAGAGGAAGAACTGTATGTCATTGGAACAAATTTGGAGCCTCATTCGATTATTCAGAAGGTGTGCGATGAATGGTATGCAGAGCCGCGGCTGGATGGAGAGGAATATATTGATTACTGTACAGCGTTTTGCAAGGAACACAATATTGATGTGTTTGTCCCGCGGCGCAATATGGCTGAAATCAGTAAAAATATCCAGCGGTTTCATGATATTAAAGTAAAAGTAATGGTTGATGATTATGACATGATAAAGCTGCTGGGTGATAAGGCGGATACGTATGCGTTTTTCAAGGACTGTGCCCAAATATACATTCCGGATTATTATAAGGTGAACACTGCGGCTGCATTTGAGCAGGCGTATGAGGCATTGAAAAGCAAGTACCGTCAGGTGTGCGTCAAATTTGTGAAAGATGAAGGCGGGATGAGCTTTCGGAAAATTACGCAGTGCGCAGACCGTTTTCAAAGACTTCGCGTTTATCAGGGGTCAGAGATTTTATATGATGAATATATAGAGATTTTGCAGTCTCAGGAATCGTTTGATGATTTGATGGTGATGCCGTATCTTGCCGGAAATGAAATCAGCGTAGATTGTCTGAATACGGAGCAGGGGCTGATTGCAATACCGAGGGACAAAGGCGCAGCCCGGCATGAGCGGGTATTCTATGATGAAAAACTGCTGGATATGGTTAAAGCAGTCATGGAGAAAGTAAAACTGGAATATCCATGTAATATTCAATTTAAGTATATGGAAGATATTCCCTATTTGCTGGAAATCAACACCCGGATGTCGGGAGGGCTTCAGATGGGCTGTATGGCTGCAAATGTGAACATTCCTAACATTGCGTTCAATAAATTGTTGGGGAAGTCCGTTATGTGGAAACAGCAGAAAAAGGAGCTGTTTGTATCATATATTGAAATTCCGGATATCGTAAAATAAAGCCGCAGTTTTGCGGCTTTATCTGATTCCAAAGGTCTCTGACATAAGCAGGATTTTTCTCGCCCAGTTTGTATGCGTTTTGTATTCATCCATTCGCTGCTTATTAATATCCGACGCCACATAGGAATGGGAAGAGGCATCCCAATTTAAAATGGACTTTGCGGATTCGTAATCATCCTTCGTAACTTTATAAGCATCATTTACAATGGAAATCTGTTTTGGGTGGATTACGGTTTTTCCGGTAAAGCCGCAGAGTTTGTCATCTTCAATTTCATTTCGAAGTCCCTGTTCCCAGTTCTCTCCATTGAAATATTCCCATACAGGACCGGAAACGACATAATCCAAGCCGTATACGGTATTAATATCAGAAAAAATATGGGAAACCGGCTGTATCCGGTGAATAGATTCATTATCATGCCGCCGGAACCCGAATGTGTGGCACAAGTCATTGCCGCCAACCCTGATGTTGAGGATGCGGTCTTCTATGGCATCGATTTTTTCCTTCAGTGTATATAAAATATCGTACCGGGTTCTTAAATCAATGATGGAAGCGCTTTCGTATATTGGCATCATGTAAACAGGTTTAGAAGAAATTTCATTGAGTTTCATAATAGCATTGATATAAGAATCAGCATTTTCCAATGAAAATTTAGGGACAATATATCCGGATAATAATTGACGGATTTCCCCGAACCTGTCGTGCAGGCGATAAATCTGCGCTGCATTCCGTACCCTGATAAAAATATCAGGCAGGAAAAAGTCATGTGTGTTTTGTGCCTTCCATATTTGCACTAAACTTTTATATAATAAATCTTCTGCTTCCAAAACAAAGTTGTCATTGATGGTATCTTCCAAGCATAAGGCAAGTGAATAGTGAGTTCCTAATTTATTATTGATAATGGAAGAAGAAATGGATTCGCTGTTGGCGGGACAGTATAGCAAAGCGCCGACGCGATAATATATGGGTAAGTCTTTCATAAATCTTTTAATACTCCTTTTTGTCTTTCATGGACCGGCGCAAAGCCGACATAATCCAATATAACATATTTTTATGAAAAATGATAGAAAAAATAGGGATATAATGATAAAATAAAGTGGTATATAAAACGTAAATCATAGGAAAACAGGAGATTTATCAATCATGAAGGATGTTAAGTACAGACATAATGTAATGGAAATAAATTCCTTGTTAACATTTGCAAGAGTGAAGGGTGGATTTCATAATGACTGCCGTGATGTATATTTTATTGTATTGCAAGGCGCTAACGAGACATTACGACAGGAGCTGTCGAGCGCTGATAAGGTGCTTGAGGCAGCAGTGAAGGCGCATCAGCTGATTTATAAAAGAATATCCGCTTTACCGGGCATTTCGCGTTCGGATGACGCGTGTTATTACGCTTCCTGTTATGAAGAATGGATGCAGTCAGAAAACCAGTATGTAAATATTAAAGCATCAAGGTCTAATACAGCATTAGCGGCACAATTAAGCACAGCGTTAAAAATGGCGGTTGACAGCTATGCCAAAAGCCGGACAGGAATGAGTGACTCTATTCAAAAGAATTTTGCAGTAAAATTATTGTATTGGACAGATCTGATTTTTGAAAATGATTTCATTGGCTGGACGGATAAAAGCTGTATTAAAGTAATCGCAACAAATGTTTGCAAAGAAACGGAAAGCTATTTTTATTATATGCTTACCCTGATAGGCGCTGATGTACTGTTCTTGCAGGTCAACAAGGACATGGATTTGCCGGATGCGTTAAAACAAGTGTATAAGAGGGTATTGCTGGGAGATTATGCCGCATGGAAGCTGGAAGAATATACTCCAACGGTCTCTGACTACGTAGCAGATACCGCTGTTCAGAATACACCGCCGCAAGAACAGAAGTTCAAGACAGACCAGGAGCAAAAAAAGGTAATTGTCCATATTCCAAAGCATAGCAGGGAAGAACGCCAAGTGCATATTGACAACGCCGTGGAGAAAACCGCAAAGAATCCGCATACAGAGCGAACGGAAAAAAACTTTGAGCAGCTGGCGCTGTTAGCGGCATCAGTTGTTATGATTGCGATTCATGACAATTCCGGTGAGATTATAGGCTCCGGATCAGGAATTATGATAGGAGCGGATGGATATATATTGACGAATCATCATGTTGTCAGTGATGGCAGATTTTTTTCCGTAAGGATTGAGGAAGATGATAAAGTATATCCCACAGATGAAATCATTAAATATAATACGGTTCTTGATTTGGCAATAATCCGCATTCAAAGAAAATTAAAGCCGATTCCGATATACGATGGGAAGGACAGGCTTGTACGCGGGCAAAAGGTGGTTGCAATCGGCAGCCCGCTCGGTTTATTTAATTCGGTGTCAGACGGCATTATATCGGGATTTCGGAAAATGGACGGAGTGAATATGCTGCAGTTTACCGCGCCAACTTCTCACGGAAGCTCAGGAGGAGCCGTATTAAACATGTACGGAGAAGTCATTGGGATTAGTACTGCGGGATTTGACAATGGACAAAATATTAATTTAGCAGTGGGATATGATGATATGAATCTTTTTGTCCGTGGATTTACATAAATAACTATTGAAAACTTGTAATGCGTAGGTATAAATGATATAATGAAAAACAATACGGGGGGATTTATATGTCAGTAAATAACAGGAAAATTAAGGTATCCTTTAATGCACCGGTAATATTAGGATTTACAGGAATTTGTTTTGTCTCACTGCTCCTTGGCATGATAACAAAGGGCAGGTCAACAAATTTATTATTCAGTGTATACCGTTCCTCCATGTTGAATCTGTTTACGTATATCCGGTTTATCGGACATATATTCGGACATGCCGGCTGGAGTCATTTTATCGGGAATATTATGTTAATCTTAGTAGTCGGTCCGCTTTTGGAGGAGAAATACGGTTCTTCTAATATATTGTTTGTTATTTTGTCAACTGCGCTGATTACAGGAATTGTTAATTTTATGTTTTTCCCGCATTCACAGCTGTTGGGAGCAAGCGGCGTTGTATTTGCTTTTATTCTGCTCTCTTCTTTCACAAGCATTCGGGAGGGAAGCATACCGCTTACATTTATTCTTGTTGCTGCGATTTATATAGGCGAGCAGGTATACAACGGATTGTTTATACGGGATAACGTGTCAAACCTGACGCATATTTTGGGTGGAATGACAGGAGCAGGGCTTGGTTTTGTAATGCACAAAAACAAAATGAATCGATATTAAGGGTGAAAATCAATGTTTGAACATCAGAAAATACATAAAATGGACGATTTTTTTCTGAAACTTGACAGCAGACCCGTCAGAGGCGTTTATTTTTACAGAGTTAACGGATATACAGATGAAATCGGGCAGTTTATTAAGAAATATTACGAAAAGGCGCGGCTGTCAGGCGTTGTGATTGAAGGTAAAATTCCGAATCCTGATAAAAATAATTTAGCGTATTATGAAGAAGTCATGGGAATGGATTTCCAAATGAATGTGGAGTTTATTTCCGAAAGCCTGAGAAAATGGCTGCCGCGAATGAAAGAGTATCAAAGGAACAATGTGGCGCTGTCGCTCTATAATTCTTTGGATTCATTGCGTAAAGCAGGGAAAAACGCGAACATGCTGAAAAATGCATATATTAAATTTATGTGCTGGCTGTATTATAAATTTGAACGGATTGTGAATCTCCTCGGAGAAGATGAAGTGCCTAAAATATTATATGAGGGAGAGATAAACAATTATGAACTGATGCTTATCTCAATACTCTCAAATGCAGGATGTGATGTGCTGCTTCTGCAATATAAGGGCGACCAAAATTATAAGGCGCTTGATGCGTCATCAAAGCAATCCAATGAATTGATTGTTTCGAATATGACAGCTTTTCCAGGGGGATATTCTTTAAAGCAGGTGCGTGAGCAGATACAGACAACAGCAAAACAAGAGCGGCTTTACGGGAAAAAACCGGAACTGCTTAATTGCACAAATGCATGGATTGAAGGCAAAGGGCTTGATGATATATTACAGAATATTGTGTCAAGAGGGACGGATCCCAAGCTGTTCTATAATTGTTTTTGCAGGATAAACGGCGTTGAAGATAAACTGACATATACCAATGAGCTGTATCAGTTTGGGCAGGAGCTGAAGAGTACAAAGCGCAAAGTTGTAATTGCTGACGGGGAAATCAGTCAGCCGACGATGGAAGAAATCGCAGCAGTAAACAGGAAAACTTACCAAAATCAGGATCAGATGCTGATGGATTTGTCTTCCAAACTCCAGCATCCGGCAAATATAGAGCTGCAATGTTTAATGGTTAAGGCATTTTTGGATGTTTTGCTTGAGGAATCGAAGCACGCGGATACGAATTTTAACAGGCTTACCAATAAAGGCGTATATTTGGTGTGTTGGATAAAACGGTATCAATCGCAGTTGTTTGCGAACTGGAATGCTCCGGATATCAGCTGTTTTATTCATATGGGAGGCTGCAAAAATGAAAATGAGGCATTGTTTCTAAAGATGCTTGCAAGACTTCCGGTGGATGTACTGATTTTGAGCCCGAATCTGAATGAAAAATGCTGCCTTACGGATCCGCTGCTTTACGAAATCAATTATGAGGAGTCTGTGTCAGCTGCAAAGTTTCCGCGGGAAAATTCAGATGTAAAAATCGGGACAGTTGCCTATCAGGCAGAGAGAGAACTGGATACAATTATGTATCAGGATTCAGGAATATACAGGAACCGCCAATATTCGAAGGCAAATATTATTAATCTTCAGACGATGTATGAAGAGATTAAGATTTTGTGGAATCAGGAGCTTAAGTACAGACCAAGTTTCAGCACAATTGAGGATACCGTGAATATTCCGGTTATATTTGCAAAAATATCAGGGATTAAGAACGGAAAAACAATGTCATATTGGCAGTCGGTAAAGGAATTTATAGGAGAGGATACTTTTTTAATAAAAGATGTTCCATTTATCCAGCCCGCAGCGCCCAACCCGATGAAGGCATTTGCTGCGGAGTTCTATAAAAACAGGAAGCTGCAAAGAAAAAAAATCAGGGAACATGCGCATTATCCCTATGCAGTCCTGCGGGATGAAATGCAGGAACATATGCTGGATAAGCTGCAGCAGCTGATTGACGAAAAACTGATAAGAGGAACATTTGAAAATGGTACAGAGTATGCGGTAATTGCTGCCGTGATGAATCTCCCAAAGGACCTTGTCCGAATGATACAAAAATTTGATTTTACGAAAAAAAATCCTAAAGTTGTGTATATTAATACAAGTGAGAAAATGGTTTCCTTAGATGACGCTGTTTTAATTGCATTTTTAAATTTGATAGGATTTGACGTAATCTGTTTTGTGCCAACCGGTTATCAGACGATAGAACGATACTATAATAAAAAACTAATGGAGGAACATCAAATAGGGGAATACATTTATGATCTTACAGTCCCTGATTTTGCGGAGATTCCATTGAACACACGACCAAAATCTTGGCGTGATATTATTTTTAAGAGAGGTACATGATTATGGCAATTAACTTTGGCAGGACAGCGGTAACCCAGACTCCGGCTGTAATACCGGATACGAAGAATGAAATTGAGGTTGTCGAACAGTATGACATCGTGGCGGACAGGGAACGAATGAATCAGGAACTCGTAAATTCTGCAGAGATCGATGCGATTGTCAGCACAATTGAGATAAATAATCTTGATACAATTGTTTCGTTTGGCAACGAGGTTGCAGAGGAAATATCAAGGGCATCGGATACGGTTTTAAACAGTATGAATATGTCGCAGCTGGATGATTCAAGCGATTTGCTGAATACATTGGCAAAGATTATGGATAAGTTTGATATTGATGAAATTCGCGATAATCCAGGGCTGTTTGAAAAATTATTCCAAAGCCTTAGAAAACAGTTGGATAAGATTTTAGATAAATATCATACGATGGGTGAGGAGATAGATAAAATCTATGTGCAGCTGAAACAGTATGAGACTGAAATAAAGCAGTCTAACCGAAAACTAAGTACAATCTTTGATGCGAACGTGAATTATTATCACGAACTTGTGAAATATATTTTAGCAGGAGAACAGGGCTGTAAAGAAATCGAAGCATATATTGCACAAAGACAGGCGGATATGGAAGCGACAGGAGATAATTCCATTCAGTTTGAGTTGACAAGTCTCAATCAGGCATTGATGATGCTTGAGCAAAGAACACAGGATTTAAGGACAGCGGAAAACGTTGCGATGCAGTCCATCCCGATGATCAAAACGATGGAATTCAGTAATATGAATCTTGTCAGGAAAATCAATTCAGCATTTATAATTACACTGCCTGTATTTAAGCAGGCGCTGGCGCAGGCGATTATGCTTAAGCGGCAAAAAATCCAGGCGGAGTCAATGGCTGCATTGGATGAAAAAACAAACCGGATGCTGATTGAGAATGCCCGCAATACTGTGGAGCAGTCTAAGATGACAGCACGTTTGGCATCCGGAAGCTCCATTAAGATAGAAACACTTGAGACAACCTGGAGAACCATTGTAAGCGGTATTGATGAAACAAGGCAGATTCAGGAAAACGCCAGAAAACAAAGGGCGGAAGATCAGGTCAGACTTGAGAATATTAAACAGGAATTTAACAAAATGTATCATATGCCGGTAAAAAAGAACTAAATAATAAATTTATAAAATAAAGGAGGACAAACAATGCCAATTAATTTAGCAAAGGGACAGAAAGTGGACTTAACGAAAGGAAATCCGGGACTGAAAAATATCATGGTCGGACTCGGATGGGATGTCAATTCGTTTGATTCGGGTTCTGATTTTGATTTGGACGCAGCTGCATTCATGTGTGCTGCAAGCGGTAAGTGCCCGACGGAGAAAGAGTTTGTATTTTACGGTAATTTGGAACATGCAAGCGGTTCCGTAAAACATATGGGCGATAATCTTACCGGTGAAGGCGAAGGCGACGATGAGCAGATTCAAATTGATCTTGGAAAAATTCCGGCGAATATTGAAAAGATTGCATTTACGGTTACCATTTACGATGCGGAGACAAGGCATCAGAATTTTGGACAGGTTTCCAATTCCTTTATCCGAATTGTGGATTCTGCGACCAATACGGAATTAATCCGGTATGATTTGGGAGAGGATTTTTCCATTGAGACGGCGGTTGTTGTCGGTGAGCTGTATAAGAATAACGGAGAATGGAAGTTTAATGCAATTGGAAGCGGTTTCCAGGGCGGATTAGCAGCATTATGCGGACATTATGGAATTGAAGTAGCATAAAGGAGGAAATGCGATATGCCGGTTAGTTTACAAAAAGGACAGAAGGTAAGCCTCACAAAGAACAATCCGGGACTTACAAAGGTTATTGTCGGATTGGGTTGGGATACCAATCAGTATGATACAGGCGGAAGCTTTGATTTGGATACAGCAGCATTTCTTCTTGCAAATAATGGAATGGTAAGCAGACAGGAAGATTTTGTGTTTTTTGGAAATCTGTCTCATCCGTCAGGAGCGGTAATACATCAGGGAGATAATTTGACCGGCGCAGGCGATGGGGATGATGAACAGATTAAGGTTGATCTTTCAAAAATACCATCCAATATTGAGAAAATAGCATTCACGGTTACAATCTATGAGGCGGAACAACGGTGTCAGAATTTTGGACAAGTTAATAATGCGTTTATTCGTATTTATAATGAAGCGACAGGAGAAGAGCTTTTGCGCTATGATTTGGGAGAAGATTTTTCCATTGAAACAGCAGCTGTTTTCGGAGAATTGTATAAGAACGGAAACGAATGGAAGTTTAATGCAATCGGAAGCGGATATCAAGGCGGATTGGCGGCATTGTGTTCCAATTACGGCATTGAGGTAGAATAGGGAAGGAGAACAATATGTCAATAAGTTTACAGAAGGGACAGAAAGTTAGCTTATCAAAGGATAATGCGGGGCTTTCAAAAGTAATAGTAGGTTTAGGATGGGATGAGGTAAAGCAGAAAGGCGGATTTTTTGCACCAAAGCCAAAGCCGATTGATTGTGATGCGTCGGCATTATTGCTAAAGAATGGAAAATTAGTCGCACCGGAGGATGTTGTCTTTTTTGGAAATTTAAATCATAAGTCTGGAACGGTTCGGCATATGGGAGATAATCTTACTGGTGCAGGCGATGGTGATGATGAGCAGATTATAGTCGATTTGGCGAGTGTCCCGGCTGAATATGACCGTATTATTGTTGTAGTAAATATTTATCAGGCGGTTCAGAGAAACCAGCATTTCGGAATGATTGAAAATGCATTTATCCGGTTAGTGGATGCCCGCAATAACAGTGAAATGCTAAAATACAACTTAACAGAGAACTATTCAGGAATGTTGGCTATGATATTTGGTGAAATATATAGGCATAATGGTGAATGGAAATTCAATGCAATCGGTCAGGGAACAAATGATCCGGGAGTTGGAGAGCTTGCAAGAAGGTATCAGTAGCAAAGAGTAATGAAAGAAGGAGAGAAGCTATCGATAAGGTTTCTCTCCTTCTTTATGAAAAGAAGAAGGAGCAGATTTTATATGAAATTTAATGGACTTACAGATAAAGAGGTGGAGGAGTCACGTAAACAATATGGCTCAAATGAGATTCCGGATTCCGAACCGACCACATTTTGGGAGGAGTTTAAAGAAACCTTCAGCGATCCGATGATTAAAATACTGTTGGCAATCGCAGTATTGATGATTGCAATGTTTTTCTTTGGATATGCAGAGATATATGAACCGCTGGGTACAATTATTGCAGTGCTGATTGTAGCTGTTGTTTCCGCCAAAACGGGTGTGGCAAGCGACACGAAATACAGGGAACTTAAGGACAGCACGGAGAAGGACAAGTGCAAGGTGCACAGAAACGGTGTTGTTACTGTTATTAATGTCGATGATGTCGTTGTCGGTGATAAAGTGCTTTTGCAATCAGGGGATAAAATTCCTGCGGACGGTATTTTGCTGGACGGGGCATTGCGTGTTGACAATTCCGCATTAAACGGAGAGGCGGAGGAATGCAAAAAAACGCAGGCGGATGAAACCATTGAATTGCCGGAAGACATAACGGGAGATACGTTTGTGGATGCACATTCCCTGTTCAGGGGCGCAGTGGTTTTTGACGGTGAAGGTATTCTTGATGTCAGAAAAGTCGGTTTGAAGACCATGATGGGCAAAATGGCGGAAGAGATGCAGGAAGATGAGCCGGATTCTCCATTAAAGGTTAAGCTTTCCAAGCTTGCCAACCAAATATCGACTTTCGGTTATATCGGAGCCGTTGTAATTGCAGTTTTATATCTTGCGTACTTTGTTATTTCGGCTGGCGGCGTTTCCGCGTACTTTTCGATTGGCATACAGGAAATTGTTAAAGATATTGTAGAGGCGGTGTCGCTGGCAATTGTAATTATTGTATGCGCAGTTCCCGAAGGTTTGCCGCTGATGATTTCGCTGGTGCTTATGCAGAACACGAGTAAAATGCTGGATCATAATGTATTGGTGCGCAAGGCAGAAGGAATTGAGACGGCAGGTTCGCTGAATATTCTTTTCAGCGATAAAACCGGTACCATTACAAAAGGCGCGCTTGAGGTTGTAGAGTTCTTTTTAGGTGACGGCAGCGTTATTCCAATCGCTGATCTGAGCAGGCACAGTAAGGTGAAAGGGCTTGTCGATTTGGCAATCGGAAAGAATACACAGTCAATGTTTGATGCTTCCCATAAGGTAATCGGCGGAAATGCGACGGATCAGGCGCTGATGAAATTTATTGGAGAGACAACTTTTAAGGCTTTGGCAGATAATAAGGAATGTGCTGTTACGCAGCAGCAGGGATTTAATTCTGCAAATAAATTTAGTCAGGCGCGTATTGATTCTGCGGGAAAAACCTTTTATAAAGGAGCTCCGGAAAGGCTTTTGGCTAAAGCAGACAAATATTTAGACGGTTCCGGAACAGTTTGTGATATTGATATGGCTGTTTTAAACCAAAAAATTGACGAACTGGCATCAAAAGCGATGCGTGTTCTTGCTTTTGGATACTCTGAGTCAGAAATGACAGAAAATGCGATAAATGATGATGTTGTCATTATCGGTCTTGTGGGGATTCGGGATGATGTCAGACCAGAGGCGAAGGAAGCGATTAAGGAAGTGCAGGGGGCAGGTATCCAAGTTGTCATGATTACCGGCGACAGATTGGAAACGGCAATTGCGATTGCCAAAGATGCAGGGCTTTTGCAGAACAGTACGGATCGGGCATTATCGTCTGCACAATTGAATGAGATGACAGATGAGGAAGTCAAGGAAATCATATCTGAGATTAGAGTGATTGCGCGAGCGCTTCCTACGGATAAGTCGCGAATGGTGCGGTTATGCCAGGAAATGAATCTTGTTGTCGGAATGACGGGTGACGGTGTAAATGATTCTCCTGCCCTAAAGAGAGCAGATGTAGGATTTGCTATGGGAAGCGGTACAGAGGCGGCTAAAGAGGCTGGTGAAATCGTTATTTTAGATGATAATTTCAAGTCGATTAAGGATGCGATTCTGTATGGACGGACGATATACCATAACATTCTTAAATTCTGTAAATTCCAGCTCGTAATTAATGTTACGGCAGTTATTGTAAGTGCGATTGCTCCGTTTTTTGGAATAGAGGAACCTTTAAAAGTAACGCATCTGTTATTCGTGAATTTGGTTATGGACGGATTGGGTGCAATTATGCTTGGAAATGAGCCGGCGCTTGAGATGTATATGACGGAAAAACCCAGACGCAGGGATGAAAGCATTGTGAGCAGGAAAATGATGGCTCAAATCCTGATTATGGGATTTTGGATGACTTTGATTAGCTTTGTTTATCTGAAAGTTCCGTTTTTCAGGAGTTTATTTGATACGGAAGAACAGCATCTTACGGGATATTTCGTATTGTTTATTGTAGCAGCATTGTTTAACGGATTTAATGTCCGTGATGATGGATTTGGTATTTTTAAGGGATTAAATGAAAATACCGGATTTTTAAAAGTATTTTTCACTATTATTCTTGTGCAGGCTGTAATCGTAAATGCAGCATTGGTTCCGTTTGAACTGTTCACATGGATTGGAAATATGTTTAGCTGTGTGCCGTTTGGAATAGCTGGCTGGGGTGTGGTATTTGTACTGGCTATGACAATGATTCCGGTTGATATGGTAAGAAAACTGTTTGTAAAAGGCAGCAGTAGGTGAGGTGGAGCGAAGTGTATCTATTCAATTGTGATTTGGACAATACACTCATTTATTCGTATAAGCATGACATTGGTGCAGATAAAATAAATGTCGAACAGTATCAGGGAAGGGAAATCTCATTTATCACAAGCCGGACTTTTGAGCTTCTGAAAGAGGTCGCAGAAAAAACGGTTTTTGTGCCAACTACGACGAGGACGGTCGAACAATATGGGAGAATTGATTTGGGAATTCATACGCCGCAGTATGCGCTTGTTTGCAACGGGGGCATTTTGTTAAAAAACGGTGTGGAAGATTCGGAATGGTATTTGGAGTCCTTGAGGCGGATACAGGAGTCGAAAGCTGAGACCGAAAAGGGATTTTTGCTCTTGCGTGATGATGGGCGTAGAATATTTGACTTGCGTCTGTTGCGAGATCTGTTTGTTTTTACGAAGTGCAATGAGCCGGAACTTGTCGTAAAAGATTTGCGCAATGCTTTGGATACTGGAAAAGTGGATGTTTTTCACAATGGGGTAAAGGTATATATTGTTCCGAAACAATTGAATAAAGGCGAAGCGGTTGCAAGACTAAAAGCCCGGCTAGGCATTAGGACGATTATAGCTGCCGGTGACAGTGAGTTTGACTTGCCTATGCTTGAAAGAGCGGATTATGCAATTGCACCGGACAGCCTGAGAAATAGGATGGACAGGAATGAGAACATTTGTTTTATAAGAAATGAAGAAATGTTTTCGGAGAAAGTTTTAGAGCAGGTAATTGTTCTGTGCAGGAGTTAAGAAGCTGTTATGCACACGGGCATCCAAAGGAAACATGCCGACTGACACTGACGGATGCCCGGCGCACGAGTAGGGGAAGATAGCTCTTCCCCTACTCGATTTTATGCTGTTTTTTATTTTACTAAAATATCATCCAGGTCTGCGGTATCGGAAATCGGGTTGGATTCACATACAATAACCTGAAGTTTTGGAAGGTCCTTAAGAGGTGAAAGCGAGGTTACGTAGTTATCCGTGATATTTAATAATTTTAAGTTTTTCATTTCTGCTGCGAAATCCACGCTGTTTATCATCAAATCTTCAAGTGTGAGCTGTTCCATGCCATGCAGGTTTGCAATCGCGTTCTGCAGCTTTTCAATGTCAATGTCTTCGCGGTCAGCCCATTGGTCAGCATTGTTCTTGAAAATAATAGCGTTGCGCATGTCCAAAATACGCAGGTTTTCATTTACTGCGACATTGTCTGTATCAAGCATATAAGATGCATAGTTAAGGTGCAGTTCGTTCAAATGGGGCATATTGATAATTGGGCTGATGTCTCCCCAAAGATAGCTTGAATATAAATCCAAAGATTCGAGCCCTTCAACCTCTGATATTTGTTTTATCATTTCCGGTGAAATGGAACTGTTTATCACAGAAAGAGAGCGCAGATTCGGGAGCGATAAAAGTGCGTTACTGCTGCCAAAATCACCGTAGCCGCCATCGTTAATGATAAGCGTCTCGACATTTGTCATGTATTTTAAGTTGTCAAAACTTTCATATTTTCCAAGATATAGTTTTGTGACATTGCTGAGTGCCGATAAATCAGGCATATCAGAATCATCAAAATCAAAACTTGTCATCAAACCGAATTCCTTAAGACCTGTAAGACTTTTTACAAATTCATAATCTGTTGCTTCATAGTTCTCCAAAAGATACAGTTTTTCAAGTTTTGTACATGCTGCAAGCGGATTAAAATCAAGAACTTTGCTTCCGATAATGGTGAGTTCTTTCAGGTTCTCAAATTCTGTTAAGAAACTTACATCCCGTATCGAATTTGATTCAATATAAAGCGATTCGAGCTGTGTTGCCTGATACAATGCGGAAAGGTCATCAATGAAATCGCTGTCCATAATGGTCAAACGCTTTAAGTTTGGCAGATCTGAAATACCGGAAATGTCTGAGAGCATACTGCCATTAATGTAAAGGCTTTCGACATTGGTAAAAGCGCTCAGGTCAGAAACGGAAAAAGTAACATCGTACAGACCAAGCTCTGTAATTTGAGATGGAGGAATGGCATCTCTAATATCGCTGACATAGCCGTCATAGTAGAGTGTATGCAGTTTGTCAAGCCCATCCAAATTCACGCTGCGGTAAGAAGCTTCTTCGAGGTAAAGCTCTTCTAGGTTTATAAAGCAGGTAAGGTCTTCACTGATATCAGGATCCTGAGAAGCAGGATAAACCGTACCGCTTGTTCCGTCTGCAAGAACATAATCAACTGCCATGTAATCGTAGTTTACTTCATAAAGATGAAGGGAAACAATTTTCCCGGAGTCGTCTGCGCGCAGCTCGTCAATATCTTTGTCAAAAATAAGGCACATTGTCTGCGTGAAAAATAAAGACTGAGGAACTGTTATTGCAGCCTTTTCCTGTGAATCATCCATTTGAAGATCATAATCCGTATAAGGGCTGTATTGATTGTCTGCCTCATTGACGTATTCGCTGTCTGCTGATGTGCGGGCTTTATCGGCTGTGCCTGTGGCAGAGAAGAAGCTTATGACAACAGGGACAAGAACCACAAGAAATAAGACAATCAGTATAGCACACACAAGAATAATGCGATTGGATGAGTTTGGTCGTTCGTCGCCGTATAGAGCGCGTCTTTGTGCTGTAATTTCTGCGAAGCTTTGCCCGGAGGGATTATTCGCCTGCTGCTGATTTAAGTATTGCTCATATGGTCTTAGGCTGCTTTGCCCGTATGCATTTTGTGCTGTACCCTCGGATTGTGCAGGCGTCTGATACAGCGCACGCGACGATTCGCTCGTATTGGCGCTTATGGTTGCGTTTGAGCTGGAGGTGGTATAGGATGAGCGGTTAAAAGACTCATTATAACCACAGTCAGGGCATGTAAGCACCCCATTGATTTTATTCATTTTTGCACTGCATAAGGGACATTTTTTCTGAAATGCCATTGTATACCGTTCCTTTCATATAATATCTGATTTTCTCAAGTATAACACACAATAACTGGATTTGCATTAAAAATGACAGAAATGCCTGCGGGAGGAGCAGACACAGTAATGACAAGGTTACTGCTCAGAAACACGTTGCCAAGAAAAATCAATTATGCTATGATTAAAAAGATAAAGGAGGATAATCTATTGATGGAGACAAATGGAGGTATCCGTAAAAAGCTTCTTCCCATAGTTATATTTCCTATTATTTTACTGAGCTGTTTGATTACGGTCACCGGTGTGACATTATTTTATGGTTTTTATACACAGAGTATTCGGAACGAACTGGTTTCAACCACAGACACACTGTTGGACTGTCTGAATTTTGCGATAAGCGGAGACTATCGCTATGAGAATGAGATGCTGCTCAAAGGGGATTTGAATATCACGGATTCTACGATGCTTTTGCGGATTAAGGAACAGTCGCAGATTGATACGACTTTTTTTTGGGACAATTTACGTATAATGACCACGATAGAGGATGAATACGGCATCTCTGCTGTGGATACAAAGGCGGTCAATGAGGTAACGGAGATTGTGTTAAATCAGGGGCAGCGGTATTTTTCGAAAAATCTGACGATAAACGGCAGCAAGTATATCGGGTACTATGTTCCGCTTAAAAACGCAGGCGGAGAGATTGTGGGCATGATATTTGCCGGTAAACAAAAAGATTTGGTTTATAAAAAAATAATAGAAGTTATTATATGGTTTGCTGTATTTTCCGTCATTATGATTGTTGTTTCTGTTATTATTACACTTAAATTTTCATCAAGTATGATTGCAGATATTAATGGCATTAATCGTTTTTTGAAAGCGATTTCGGAAGGAAATTTAAGGTCGACACTCGGAAACTGCGTTGTGAAGCGCAATGATGAGATCGGTTCAATCGGTCTTTATGCGCTGAAAATGCGGGATAATCTTCAGAAACTGATTGAACGGGATGCGCTGACGGAGCTTTATAATAGAAGAAGCGGTCACAATATGCTGTCAGCAATTTCTCAGAAAAATGAATTATACTGTGTTGTCATGTGCGATATTGATTTTTTCAAGAAAGTAAACGATACATATGGACATGATGCAGGAGACTTTGTACTGCAGGAAGTATCTGATTTGATTAAGAAAAATGTTTCGGACTATGGTTTTGCAAGCCGATGGGGCGGGGAGGAATTCCTGCTGGTATATAGGCTTGGATATGAGGAGACGGTTGCAAAAACACGGCAGCTGCGTGAAAGTATTTTGGAGCACGACTTTATATATGAAAAAACAAAAATGGATATTACAATGACCTTTGGCGTTGCTGATGGAACGGAGTATATTCGGTATGAAAATGTCATTAAGAAAGCGGACGAGAAGCTTTATGTAGGTAAAAATAATGGAAGAAATCAAGTCGTTGCATAAGTGGAGGTATTTATGAAGAACGCTTTCGGGAAAACAGCTTTAACAGCTGTAACCGTGTTTTTGATAATAATGGTATCAGGCTGCGGGGATGAATCGGTTGTCAATACAGTCAGTTCACTTGATGATTTGAACGGAAAGAAGATAGGTGTACAGCGTAAAACGACAGGAGATATATATGCCAGTGATATTGAGAATGCGGAAGTAGTGCGTTTTAATCGTGGAATAGATGCCGCGACAGCGCTGAAAAAGGGTGTTATTGATGCGGTGATTATTGATGATATGCCTGCAAAAGTGTTTGTGGAAGAAGTGAGCGGTTTAAAGCTGTTGGATGAGCCTTTTGCGGAGGAGGAATATGGGATTGCTGTCAATAAGAACAATCCTGAATTGCTGGAACAAATCAATGCAGCATTGGAAAAGCTGGAAAATGACGGAACGTTGGATTATATTAAGGATGCCTGGATTATGGGGGAGGCGGAGACTACCGCTTATGACGGACAGAATAAGGATTCGTATGCAAATGGTGTCATGTCGATGATAACGAACGCAGAGTTTCCGCCGTATGAGAATATGACAGAGGATGGGCAGATTATCGGGATAGATATTGATATTATGAAAGCGGTCTGTGATGAGCTGGATATGAAGCTGGAAGTGGAGAATACGGCGTTTGATTCGGTAATTGTGTCTGTGGAAAGAGGCATGTCGTCCGTGGCGGTATCCGGTATTACGATTACGCCGGATCGGTTGGAGCATGTGGATTTTTCGCATCCTTATACGACGGCAAAACAAGTGGTTATTGTACGTGAATGACAAGGGGGCTTTACGATGAATAAAGAAGAACGAAGAGTGTCAAAACAGCAGTTGGCGGAAGAAAAAGAACGAATGTATAATGCGGATCCGGAGGTAAAACATTGGATAAAAACAAAGCGGACTATTTTTTGGGCGTTGGCGGTCTATTGGATTGTGCATGCGCTTTTGAGTATTATTGCATTGCAGCAGATAGGAGCAGGTTTTCGCCTCGCAACGGATGTTCTGCGACCGCTGTTTCAGTTGTTTTGGATTTATGTTTTCATCAGTCCAAATGGTACGTGGCGTGTTAATGTGGTTTTTTATTTTTGGGCGCTGAGTAATTTGGCACTGAATTTTAACAATTATATGAGCAATCTGCAAGGGTATTTTCAGGAGGCGGTGGCGCAGATACCGGTCTTGGGCGTTGTGTTTTTTATGGAAGTGTTGGTGCCATTTCTGTTTTTGGGAATTGCCTGTTATCTTACGATTCCGAAGTCACATCGGGAGTTGTCTGATCGGGTGCAGAACATGCAGCGGGAATTGTTGGAAAGCTTTAAAAAGATGAGTGAAAAGTAAAAAAAGCCGCTTTATGTGCTGTGAAGTGCAGGCGGTTTTTTAAAATTTACAAAAGGCTTGGGTGGTAGAAAGGAAATAGAAAGGAACAGGTTTGTGATATGACCGGAACGATAAAGAGATTCATTGCACTGGCATTGGCATTAGCGTTGCTTATTTCACCGTTTTCAGAGATAAGGCTGTATGCGGCGCAAATGCAGGAGCATTCGGAAGCAGAAAGCGAAACGGATCAAAATGAAGAGAATACAGAAAAAGAAAGCCTTACGCAGTGTGAGAGCAGCGGCGAATCAGAGAGCAGTATGGAATGTTCCAGTGAATCGGAGAGCAGTGAGGATGGCATTGGCGAGTCGGAAACGGATATGCAAAATACTGCGGAGTCTGAGTCGGAATCTGCATATGAAAATGAAACCGAAACTGTGTCAGAGACCGTGACAGAACCAGAGACTGAAAACGCAGCAGAGACTGCAGAGGAGATAGAAACGGAGGCTGCGCAATATCCATGTCCGACAGGGCTTGAGCCGGAAAATGTTCCGTATGACGAAAATCAGGATGCATTTACAGATGCACTTGCCAACAAAAGGTCAAGGAATGCTGATTTGCCAAGATATGACGCGCGGGAAAAAAATTATCTTCCTGCAATCAGAAATCAGGGGACATGGGGAGCGTGTTGGAGTTTTTCCTTGCTGGGCGCAATGGAAGTATCTGCGGTAAGGGATATGGGAGCAGCCGCAGATGAGATTGATCTGTCAGAACGCCATCTTGCATATTTTGGATATAATACAGGATATGACGCGCTCGGTAACGCAAACAAAGATACGATGACCAGCCCGCCCGAATATTATTTAACAAATGGCGGAAATGATATAAGGGGCGTAATACGCCTTATGAATTGGAATGGAGGAGCGGATGAAGCAACGTATCCTTACGTGTCTGGAAATCTTCCGGAGGCATTGGAGCGGGCAGCGGCACAGGATGCGGATGTATATCTTGAGAATGCATACCGATATAATTTTGCAAGTGCAATTTTGGATGAAAACAAAAATGTGGATTTAGAGAAAAAAGCGCAGGCAATAAAAGTCGTCAAAAGAATGATATCAGATTATGGGGCAGTGTCATGGTCTTATTATAGCGATTCCAAATATCTGAATGCGGCAACAGGCGCCTATTATAATAATTCCGGCGGTTCCGGTACGGCAAAGACGAACCATGCAATTATGGCGGTAGGCTGGGATGATAACTACGCGAAAGAGAACTTTAAAGAAGGCATCAGACCTCAGAATGACGGCGCTTGGATTATCCGAAACAGCTGGGGAACGGGAAATGGAGATGGAGGATATAATTACATATCCTATGAGGATGTATCTCTTGGTTCGGGAAATCCGGTGTATGCTTTTACGGTCTGTGATTCCGCAAAATATGATAATAATTATTTTTATGGAAATACTGCTTATTCAAACGCGACAATTGCAGTTAAAAGGGCAGCGCAGGTTTTTCAGATTAAGAGTGAAAATGCCGTACGTGAAAAAATGACAGCAGTGTCATTTTTGATTGGTACATCGAATGTAAAATATGAACTGCAGGTTTATAAAAATCCTGACATAGAAGAAGGAAAAGTAACAGATCCCACAAGCGGTACGCCTATGTTTAGTACGCCTCAGACAGGAGTAACCGGTTATGCGGGAATGCATACAATAGAGTTTGCAGCGCCTGTATTGTTTGATGCGGACGATTACGCGGCTGTGGTACTGACTTTTCCGGATACAAGTCCGAATATGTATTTTGACCGAAGCTATACATCGGATAGCGGTAAACAAAGAGGGGTACATATCATTGAAGAGGGACGCAGTTTTTACAGTTCTAATCTGACCTCATGGAAAGATAATTACGGCAATGACAGAACATTTCGGATTAATGCACTTACGGTTAACAGCGATGAAATTGTAAGTGTTCCCGAAATCAAGAAAATAGATGTTAAGGAAGCGCAGGACTTTGGCAGTTTTCCGCAAATCAATATCTGGTGGTCAAAGTGCACGGGTGCGCAGGGCTATAAAATTTACCGGTCGGAAGATGGAAAAAATTATGAGTTAATATACACATCGGACAGCAGTGTGAGAGCATATACAGATACACTTCCTAAGAGAAAGGCAGCGCAGTATTTTTATAAGGCGGAGGCGGTTTACAGTGACAGGACAGAGCTGTCGGAGGCTGTTGCGCAAAACGTAAAAGGAGTGATTGAGGCGCCAAAACTTACGCTTTCTTCTTATAACGGCTACCAGGCGGTTTTTGCATGGGAGGACATTAAGGGAGCGGATGGATACGAGCTATGGCGGGTTTTGGATAATGGGAACGAAGACGCAGAGGATGTACATGTAGAGGATTTTACATCAGGTGATGCGTATTCTTATGTAATTGATACGGATGGATGGGCGCTTGGAAATTATTATTATAAATTGCGCGCCGTGCATGGAAACGAGTACACGAACTGGAGCACGGCATGCATTAACAGAAATCTGACTTGGCGGCAGAACAGTTATTACAGGGCATATTTTGAGTGGATTCCCGTGAGCGGCGCATCGTCTTATAAGCTTTTTCATAAGGTGAACGGCAAAACATTCTCTGCGACGGTCAAAAATGCGAGTGCATTGATGAATATGGAGAGCGCAAACTACCGTCCTTGTGATGAACATCAATATTATGTGAAAGCATATGATGAGTCGGGCAAAGAGATTATTCCGGAAACAGGCGTGTCTTCAACCATTGTGTTTCAAATGAAGCCGGATGCAGTCAGCATACAACGGATAGAATATGATTATGAAAATACGGTAGCGATTACGTGGGACGGCAGTTTGGGAGCCGACAGGACAGCAATTTACAGAAGTGAAACAGCATCAGACAAAGGAGAATTGATTGCGGAGATTGATGCGCAGACAGACACATTTTATTATGAGGATACGGTATCCAAGGGAAAGACGTATTGGTATTATCTTGTTCCAAGTGCAATGCGAACGGATGGCGGATGGACAAAAGGGCAGCCGGCATTATCTGATAAAGTTTTAACATTTCCAGAAACTGTTACACTTGAAGCAGCGCAGTATATGGAGGGAAATGGTGTAAACCTTGTATGGAAGACGGCAAAAGGAGCAGAAGGTTACATTATAGAAAGAAGCGATAATCAAGGAGATTTTCGCGTGCTCAATGTTTTGGAAGGAAATTCGGCAGCAGCTTATACAGACAAAACGGTGGAAGCCGGAAACCGTTACCGCTATAGGATACAGTCATATTTTACGGCAGAGGATGGAAGCAGGATTGGGGTGCCGGCGATTCGCGTGCTGGATACGGCAGTTTTGCCGAGACCGGCGGCATTTTCAACGATTGCGGAACAAAAACAAGGCGGACAAACAGTTGTCAGGCTTTTATGGGATGCGGAACAAAATGTGCAGTCTTATACGATATATCGAAGTGAGACATCGAAACAGGATACACCCAAATACGTCTGCATTGCGAAAAATATCACGGAAGGACAATACATTGACAATACAGTGGTTCCGGATACATCGTACAGTTATAAACTTGCAGTTACTGTTAATGGACTGAATTCGGACCTTGAAAAGACAGAGGCGAAGACAATTACGACAAGACCTGTTTTGACAGCGCTCGAAATGTCTATAGAAGATATAGAAATTGCGCGGGATACATGGAAAGCGTTTAAAATTATGCCGAAACCGGCACACTATCCATATGAGCAGGAACTGATATGGTCTGCATATGACGAAAACGACAATGTGCTGGAAATTGTACAGAAAAATGACACACTTGTCATAAATGGCATGGATGGCAAAGAGATTCTTTATATTTCAGATGATAGAATATATGCCGTCTGCGCATCTGATACGGCGAAGATTACACTGACGGCGGCAATTGATGGAATCAGCGCTGCCTGTAAGATTTTTGCGTACAGAAATGATTTCTGGGTAACAGGCGTAAAAAATCTTACGTACACGGGAGCCGCACTGAAGCAGGACGCTCAAGTGTATGACGGAAACCGGCTTTTGACAGAGGGTATTGATTATACAGTCACTTATAAAAACAACATAAAAGTATCCGTGGAAGAGACGCAGAAATCAAAAAAACCTGTCATGACTGTAAAAGGAAAGGGCAGTTATACGGGGATACAGACGCTTAATTTTGAAATACTCCCTGAACCGGATGCCGATGTCAGTAAAAAAACGATTTTAAAGACAAAGGTCAAAAATATCGGCATGTTTGAATACATGGGCGAAGCTTTGGAGCCGAAACCTGTTGTCAAGGATGGAAGCAGGACGCTTATTGAAGGTACGGACTATAAGCTTTCCTATAAAAATAATGACATTCCTGGAAAAGCGGCAATTGTAATTCATGGCATGAACGGTTATAAAGGGACAAAAGAAGTTCCATTTACGGTATGCTATAATATTCAAAAAGATGAAGCTGAGCTGATGCGCTTTGTATTTGAAACACAGGAGGTTGCGTATGCAAAGGGCGGTGCAAAGCCTGCTTTGCATGTGTATTGTGGAAATCAGCTTCTTGAGGAGAACACCGATTATAAGCTTTCCTATAAAAATAATACGTCAGTTGCAGCCGCATCGGATAAAAAGGCGCCTGCCGTGGTAATTACAGGAAAAGGAAGCTATAAAGGAAAAAGAGAAGCTGTGTTTACAATCGTTAAACAGGACATCGGCGGGCTTATGCTGTTGGCAAAGGATAAGGTTTATACAAAGAAAGCAGGCAAATTTGAAACGAGCTTTGTGATTGTGGACAAAAATGGAAACAGGCTGTCGTCAGGCAAAGACTATGATAAAGCCTCTGTAAAATACACTTATGCGGATACCGGAAAACCTGTTGGAAAGGACGACATGGTACTGCAGGGTACGCAGCTGTGTGTTACGGTAAACGCGGCGGAATCGGGCGCATACTATGGAAGCGTGAGCGGCTTGTACCGCATAGCGGCATACGACATTGGAAAGGCAAAGGTAACCGTTGAGGCGCAGACCTATACCGGAAGCGAACTTGAGCCGGATTCGGATACCGGAGTCTGTGTTTCGTACAAGGGCTATGACAGTGAGCTGGCGCAAGGTGTGGATTATGAAATTACGGGCTATGACAATAATATAAAAAAGGGAACGGCAAAGCTTTATATAAAAGGCATTGGTGATTTTGGCGGCACGAAAACGGTAAAATTTAAAATTAAGACAAAACCCTTTCAATGGTGGTGGCAAAATAAATAATATGAAGTCAAATGAAATAAATTTAGATGAAAAATACATGAAGGATGCGTACAGACAGGCAAAGAAAGCGTATGCACTGGGGGAAGTCCCGATTGGCTGTGTGATTGTGCATGAAGGAAAAGTTATCGGCAGAGGTTACAATCGCAGGAATACGGATAAAAATACGCTTGCACATGCGGAAATTACGGCAATAAAGCGTGCGAGTAAAGTAATTGGTGACTGGCGGCTTGAGGAGTGTACGATGTATGTTACCCTTGAGCCTTGCCAAATGTGTGCAGGGGCAATTGTGCAGGCGCGCATTCCGCGTGTGGTCATGGCGTGTATGAATCCCAAAGCAGGATGCGCGGGTTCCATTTTAAATATCCTTAATATGCCGCAGTTTAACCATCAGGTAGAAGCTGTGCGCGGTGTTATGGAGGAGGAGTGCTCCGCGCTTCTTAAAACCTTTTTTAAAGAACTGCGTATTCGCAATAAGCTCGAAAAAATGTAATTTACCTCTTTATTATGTAACTGGGATATGTTAAACTATAGCTATTATTGAGATAATGGATATAAAAGAAGGAGACTGGTACATGGATGAAATTGCGGTGCTGATACCGTGTTATAATGAAAGTAAGACAATAGAAAAGGTAGTAAAGGATTTTCGGACTGTTTTGCCCAATGCCACGATTTACGTATACGATAACAATTCCAAGGACGGAACGGATGAGATTGCCAAAAAGGCGGGCGCTGTGGTACGTTATGAATATCAGCAGGGAAAAGGAAACGTCATCCGTCGGATGTTTCGCGAGATTGACGCGAAGTGTTATATTATGACAGATGGCGATGACACCTATCCGGCTGATGAAGCGCCTAAGCTTTGCGAAGCGGTTTTGGAACGGAATGCGGATATGGTCGTGGGGGACAGGCTGTCGTCCTCTTATTTTGAAGAAAATAAACGTCCATTTCATAATTTTGGAAATTCTTTGGTGCGCGGCGCGATTAACAGCATGTTTAAGAGCGATATTCGTGATATTATGACAGGTTACCGTGCATTCAGCTATCAGTTTGTGAAATCGTTTCCGGTACTCTCAAAAGGGTTTGAGATTGAGACAGAGATGAGCATTCATGCCATTGATAAAAATATGCGCGTGGAAAATGTGATTATCCAATACCGTGACAGACCGGAGGGCAGCGTATCAAAATTGAACACGTATTCGGATGGCGTTAAAGTATTGATGACAATCGTTAAACTTTATAAAAATTACAAACCAATGAAATTTTTTACGTGGATTTCCGTAATTCTTACAGTAATTTCGACAGCGTTTCTTGCGCCTGTTTTGGGGGAATATTTTTCAACGGGTTTTGTAGACCGGTTTCCGACTTTGATTGTCTGCTGTTTTGTGTATCTTGCAGCGATGCAGGCATTTTTTGCAGGGCTTACGCTTTCTACGATTAATCAGAAAAACAAACAGGATTACGAAATGAACCTTATTTATCTTGATACGGAGTATAAAAACAAACAAAAATGATGACAGGGATACCAATGAACTATGTGGTTTTCGACATAGAAACGACGGGATTAAATCCAAAATATGAAAAAATAATAGAACTTGGAGCCGCAAGTGTGCGAAACGGTGAGGTTGTTGATACATTTGCGACGTTTGTCAATCCTGGTAAAGGTCTTCCAGAGCGGATAACGCAGCTTACGGGAATTCATGACACAGACGTCATAAATGCGCCTTATATTGAGTCAGTGCTGGACGATTTTATCAGCTTTGCAGGCGATGATATTCTGCTAGGGCATAATCTCATTTTTGATTATTCATTTGTTAAAAAAGCGGCAGTAAACCAAAAGAAGAAATTTGACCGTAAGGGTATTGATACGCTTAGAATTGCAAGGCGGTTTCTTCGTGATTTGGAAAGCCGCAGTTTAAGCGCATTGTGTGAGCACTATCAAATCCATTTGGATGCGCACAGGGCGCTGAATGACGCGCTCGCTACGCATATGCTGTATCAAAGGCTTGTGAGTGAATTTTCGGATAAGGAGGCAGATGTGTTTTGTCCGAAGGATTTGGTGTATCAGGTAAAAAAAGAAGGCCCGATTACACCAAAGCAGTATGAATTGCTGCAAAAGCTTGCAAAACAGTACCGTCTTGAAATGTGCGCGGGCGAAAATGACAGCGTTGTGCTGCAGCCTGTCATAAATGTGACGACGGAGTGTATTAATTTAAAGAAGATGACAAAAAATGAGGCAAGCAGACTTATTGATAATCTTCTGTCAGCCTTTGGACGATCGTATCCTTCATCAGGGAATTAACATTTTGCGCATGTTTAATTAGGTCGGCAATTTTTTCCGGCGCTCCGGTTTGCTGGTATATATCTGCCAAAAGATAGTAGGACTGGCTTACGTCGGTGCCTGTGGAAACGGCAAATTCCAAAGTAGCGGCAGCAAGTTCGTATTCATTGTTTTCATAAAGCTGTTCTGCAAGTTTTTGCAGCAGCGTTACAAGATTTGTGTAATGTAAATCAAATTCGCTTAATATAGTAATATTAGCAGTACCATATTCAAGCTTTAAATCTGTGTTTGTATAACCAGTGAGATTTACGATTTGATATTCGGACAAGTCATTCAAGTCTTTAATACTGGTATTTAAAGCGTCCGTAGTGGAAGAAGGCTTCATATTCAGAAGCTCTTCGGGAATGTGAATGTAGTTCAGACCGTCAAGGGACTTGCGTCTTATAAAATTGGCGCGTTTTTCCCGCTCCCAAAATTCACGTTCCCGGGCATCTTCAATACGTGTGGTCCGTCTGCGTGCGAAAAAAAATACAATTGAAAAAATCAAAAAGCTTGTAATGATTATAAAATTCATATATAATATCCTTTCAGAAAAGGGGTGAACAGCGCATGATGAACATGAATAACAAAAAAACTCAACGTACAATCGCGGCTGTCATTGCGGTTATTTTAGTGCTTTGTATGGTAATACCTTTGGTCGCAAGCGTTGTAGGGTATTAGAATACCATTTGATTATAATACATAAATTATGTAAATTACAAGTCGTTAGTGTAATTTATATTCCGACAATTTACAGAATGGTTAAGGTTACTGTTCAGACATCCACCAAAGTAGTGGGAATCATGCGCCAAAATGCTCGCCTTTTAGTATTTTGTGTGCAAAATCTGTTATAATTCACACCTCAATCGCTTGTATGCCGATAAAAACTGACATTGGGTGTGAACTGTAACCGGTTAAGAAAAGAAGAATTAAAAAATGTTGCATATTAAAATTGCAGTGATTTAGCTGCGGACATGGGAAAGGCATGGTTATTGATATGAAAAAGTGTTTCAAATATCTGTGGACGCTTGCGCTGATGATAGTGCTTATGGGTAGTTTGGGAGAGACTGCGGCAGAGGCAAAAGAGGAGAACGATACCATACTGAACGGTGTTTACATAGGAGAAGTAGAGCTTTCCGGAATGACAGCTGATGAAGCGCAGCAGGCTGTCAGCCAGTATGTGGATAATTTAAAAACCAAGAATGTGACGTTGGGCGCGCCGGGGGATTGTTATGTGGCGGTAACTGCCGGTGAATTGGGATTAAAATGGGAAAATACGGATGTTTTGTCAGAGGCAATGTCGGTTGGCAAAAAGGGAAATTTTATCAAACGCTACATGGCAATTCAGGATTTGAAAAAGGGCAGTAAGGTATATGACCTTGAGCTGTCACTTGACGAGAATATGGTGCGGTCAGTGCTTGAGGAGCAGTGCACGCAGTACGATATTTTAGCGAAAAACGCGACGATGACACGTGTGGACGGCGCTTTTGAAATTGAGGAAGGTCAGGCAGGCGAGACGGTTAATATTGAAGAATCGCTGCTAAAGGTATCAGAATATATTACAGACGAATGGGATCATCAGGATGCGGCAATCGACTTGGTTGTTGACGTAACCGAACCAAAAGGAAGCGCCGAGGAGCTTTCCAAGCTCACCGATGTATTGGGAACCTTTACGACAAGCTACTCGACAAGCAGCGCGGCACGGTGTAAAAATATTGAAAATGGCTGTAATCTGATTAATTCCACAATTTTATATCCGGGCGATGAGTTTTCAACATATGAGACGATAAAGCCGTTTACAGAGGCAAACGGTTATTTTCCGGCAGGTTCTTATCTGAATGGTAAAGTTGTGGAGAGTTTAGGCGGCGGTATTTGCCAGGTTTCGACAACGCTCTACAATACGGTTCTTTTATCAGAGCTTGAGGTGACGGAACGGCATAACCATTCCATGATTGTGACTTATGTAAAGCCTTCTATGGATGCGGCAATCGCGGAATCGGCAGGCAAGGATTTTAAGTTCGTAAACAATTACAGCAATCCAATTTATATTGAAGGGCATACGGAAAATAAGCAGATTACATTTACGATATATGGTGTGGAGGAGCGTTCATCCGACCGTGAGGTGCTCTATGAGAGCGAAACACTGTCGGTAACGCGTCCCGACCATGAGGTGATTACCGCTGCGCCCGGTCAGGGAATTGGGTATATTCATGTGGAATCGGCACATATCGGATATACGGCACAGTTATGGAAGGTCGTTGTGGAAAACGGTGCGGAGGTCAGCCGTGATGTCATTAATAAGAGCGCATATAAGGTTTCGCCGAGAACGGCAACCGTGGGAATCAACACCGATAATCCGGCGCATGCGGCAAGGATTCAGGCGGCGATTGACTCGGGAAGCATTGATGCGTGCAAGGCAGAGGCGGCGGCTATTCAGGCGGAGGTTGCGGCGGCAGCGCAGCAGCAGGCGGATTTGGAGGCATACTATCAGGCGCTTCAACAGCAGCAGCTTGAAGCACAGCAGCAGGCGCAGCAACAACAGCAGGCACAGCAGCCATAAATGCATTACATTAAGGGGATTTTAAATGAATTACGGAAAACTGAGCGAGGACGTTTATGAGCGTTCGGTCGTGAAAGTGATAAAGACAAATTCAACAAATAACCGAACGTTTTACGATGGCGCAGGAATAGGGGATTTCTGCGCCATTTTTCCATATGGGGATGCCGATTGTAAAACCGCTGACGGTACAAATGCGCAGTCATTTGCTTTCGTGCAGGCATCGGCGGGCGGAAAAAATGCCGTGGCAAGAGCGTATGAGGCTGCGCTTAACTGCGCCGCGGCAAAAGGTGCGTTCGGTGATACAAATGGCAGCGCGTATGCGGGCGTTACGCTTTTTGTTCCGGAACGGCTCCGTGAGATTAAGGTGCGCGAGATGCTTGCGGAGACGGCGCAGCGTGCCGACGAGCTGCGAATTCCGGTCAGGAACGTGACGGTTCAGGTTTTGCCGTGGATTGGCGTTGAAACGGCAAACTGTGTCATTCATATGACGCATTCCTGCAAGGCAGGCATGAAGGGTGCGGCGGCGGGAGACGACATTGTGATGACAAAGTGGCTTGGTTTGGAGGGTACGGCGGTGCTTGCAAGAAGCAGTCCCGACAGGCTGAAAGCACGCTATCCGGCGGATATTGTACAGGATGCGGCGGACTTTTTAAAATATATTTCCGTGATACCGGAGGCAGCCTGCGCCGTGAAGTCCGGCGCAAGCTATATGCAGGCGGCAAGAGAGGGAGGCATCTATGGGGGACTTTGGGAGCTGGCTGCAAATAACAGTGTCGGACTGGTCGCAGACTTGGGTCACATACCTGTAAGGCAGGAAACCATCGAGGTATGCGAGTATTTTGATTTGAATCCCTATAAGCTTATGGCTGGAGGAAGCCTGCTCGTTACGTGCAAAAACGGCGGTGCGTTGGTTCAGGGGCTTGCGCGGCGCGGTATCTTTGCGGCGGTGATTGGGAAAATCACGGAGGGAAAAGACCGGATTATCCGTCATGAGGACGAAAGCAGGTTTTTAGAGCCGGTGCGCGGGGACGAATTATATCATAGGGGGCAAAATACCTTTTGACCCCAACATCATATTATAAAAGGAGATTATAAAATGAGAGAACAGATTTTATCAATTATAGAAAAGAACAGCAGAATTGATTTGCGGGAACTTGCAATTATTCTTGGTGTCGACGAAACAACAATTATCAATGAGATGCAGAAAATGGAGCAGGAAGGTGTAATCTGCGGATACCATACGCTGATTGACTGGGAAAAGACGGACGTGGAAAAGGTGAACGCGCTTATTGAGGTGCGTGTCACGCCGCAGCGCGGAAACGGATTTGACAGCGTGGCGGAGCGCATTTACAAATATCCGGAGGTTCATGCAGTCTATCTGATTTCGGGCGGTTATGACCTTCTTGTGACAATAGAAGGGAAAACGCTCAAGGAAGTATCGCGTTTTGTGTCAGAAAAGCTTTCCACACTGGAAGCTGTTATCAGCACGGCGACGCACTTTATTTTAAAGAAATATAAAGACCACGGCACAATTCTCGGAACGAAAGAAACGGATGAAAGGATGCAGATAACACCATGAGAAATCCATTATCAAGTACCATTACACAAATAAAGCCTTCGGGCATCCGCAAGTTTTTTGATATTGTAAGTGAAATGAACGACCCTGACGTGATTTCACTCGGCGTCGGTGAACCGGATTTTGAAACGCCGTGGCATATCCGGGACGAGGGTATTTATTCGTTAGAAAAGGGACGCACATTTTACACTTCAAACGCGGGACTTGTGGAGCTTCGAGAGGAGATTGGCAGATTTTTAAAACGAAGATATGATTTAAGCTATGACGCAAGAGAAGAAATTCTTGTGACGGTCGGCGGTTCGGAGGCGATTGACATTGCGCTGCGCGCGATGGTTGACCCTGGCGATGAGGTGCTGATTCCGCAGCCAAGCTATGTTTCCTATGAGCCGTGTGCTGTGCTTGCAGGCGCAAAGCCTGTGATTATTGAGCTGAAAAACGAGAATCAGTTCAGACTAACTGCACAGGAGCTTGAGGACGCGATTACGGACAAAACGAAGATTTTGATTTTGCCATTCCCCAACAATCCTACGGGTGCGATTATGGAACGCAAGGATTTGGAGGCAATTGCCGAGGTGATTAAAAAGCACGATTTGTTTGTGCTTTCGGATGAGATTTATTCGGAGCTTTGCTATACGGAGAAGCATGTGTCGATTGCCAATATTGACGGCATGTGGGAGCGCACGGTTTTGATTAACGGTTTCTCCAAATCGCATGCGATGACGGGCTGGCGGCTTGGATATGCGTGCGCGCCGGCACATATTATTGAACAGATGTATAAGATACACCAGTTTTGCATTATGTGTGCGCCGACGACTTCGCAGTATGCGGCGATTGACGCGATGCGAAACGGCGATGAGGACGTGCAGAAGATGCGGGAGTCCTATAATCAGAGAAGACGGTTTTTGGTACATGCGTTTCAGGAGATGGGACTTTCGTGCTTTGAGCCGTTTGGAGCGTTTTATATATTCCCGTGTATCAAGGAATTTGGCATGACGAGCGATGAGTTTGCCATGAAATTCTTAGATGCGGAGAAGGTGGCGGTTGTGCCGGGCACGGCATTTGGCGACTGTGGCGAGGGATTTTTGCGTATTTCGTATGCGTATTCGCTGGAGAAGCTCAAAGTTGCGATTGGGCGGCTGGAGCGGTTTGTCACGAAACTCCGTGAGGAGAAAAAAGGATGATGAACATTGTACTGCATCAACCTGAAATACCTGCAAATACAGGAAATATCGGACGAACCTGCGTTGCGACAGGAACCGTGCTGCATCTGATAGAACCGCTTGGGTTTCGGCTGACGGGCAAGGAGCTGCGCCGCGCGGGGATGGATTACTGGGAGCATTTGGATGTGCGCAGGTATATGAATTTTGACGAATTTTTAGAAAAAAATTTTACGGACAATCCCGATGCGAAGCTTTGGATGGCGACGACGAAGGCGAAGAAAGTCTATACCGAAGCGGTTTTTGGTGAAAATGATTTTATCATGTTTGGCAGGGAGAGCGCGGGGATACCGGAGGAAATCCTTGTGGATTACGAGGATACCTGTATTCGGATACCGATGCGGGATAAGATTCGCAGCCTGAATTTATCAAACAGCGTGAGCATTGTTTTATATGAGGCGCTCAGACAGCAGGGATTTGAAGATATGCAGCTGGAAGGGGCGCTGCATCATCAGGAGTGGCGGTCATAATGAAATTTTAGAATCTTTTAAAGGAACGCGATGATATGGCGTTCCTTTCTTGCAGGTGGTTGTGATATTTTCCTTGACCGTGCTCGTGCACGATGCTATAGTTATATTATAAATAACGGTTCGGAACGATAAAATTTCAATCAGTGAAAGGACGGGTGCGGTATGTATTACATAGGTGTTGATTTGGGAACCTCGGCGGTGAAGCTTCTTTTGATGGAGGGGAACGGAAAGATTGTGAATGTTGTGTCAAAGGAGTATCCCCTTTATTTCCCGAATCCGGGGTGGAGCGAGCAGAAGCCGGAAGATTGGTGGAGCGCGGTGAAAGAGGGCTTAAAGCTTTTGACACGCGAGTTTGATAAGACCAAAATTGCGGGTATCAGCTTCGGCGGTCAGATGCATGGGCTTGTGATTTTGGATAAGGACGACAATGTGATTCGTCCGGCAATCCTTTGGAACGATGGCAGGACGCAGGCGGAGACGGATTATCTGAACAATGAAATCGGGAAGGATAAGCTTTCCAAGTACACGGCAAATATTGCATTCACGGGCTTTACCGCACCGAAGATTTTGTGGGTAAAAAATAACGAGCCTGAGAATTTTGCAAAAATAGAAAAGATTATGCTGCCCAAGGATTATATCGCGTATATGCTGACCGGCAGCTTCTGTACCGATGTTTCAGATGCGTCCGGTATGCTTTTGTTTGATGTGGAGCATAAGCGCTGGTCGAAGGAAATGGTTGAAATCTGCGGTATCAAAGAGTCACAGCTTGCAAAGATTTATGAGAGCTATGAGGTTGTCGGAACGTTAAAGTCTGATGTTGCAAAGGAGCTTGGTTTTCCGGAGAGTGTTAAGGTTGCGGCGGGTGCAGGCGACAACGCGGCGGCGGCAATCGGGACCGGAACAGTCGGCGATGCAAGATGCAACATTTCCCTTGGAACAAGCGGTACGATTTTTATATCCAGCAAGAGCTTTGGCGTGGATAAAAACAATGCGCTTCATTCGTTCGCACATGCGGACGGCAGCTATCATCTGATGGGCTGTATGCTGAGCGCGGCTTCGTGCAATAAGTGGTGGATGGAGGATATTTTACAGACGACGGATTTTGCAAAGGAGCAGGAGCCGATTACAGATGAAAAGCTTGGAAATAATCATGTGTATTTTCTCCCGTATCTCATGGGAGAACGTTCTCCGCATAATGACGCGAACGCGAGAGGAACGCTTATCGGCATGACAATGGACTCTTCAAGAGCGGATATGTATCAGGCAGTTTTGGAGGGCGTTGCGTTTGCAATTCGTGATTCGTTTGAGGTGGCGAAGAGCCTTGGAATTGATATTCAGGCGTCAAAAATCTGCGGCGGCGGTGCGAAGAGCCCTCTTTGGAAAAAGATTTTTGCAAATGTTTTAAATATCCGCCTTGATATTATTGAGAGCGAAGAGGGACCGGGATACGGCGGAGCAATTCTTGCGGCTGTGGCATGCGGTGAGTATGCGTCGGTTCAGGAAGCGGCGGATAAGCTTGTGAAGGTGGTAGATATGGTAGAGCCTGACGCAGAGATTGCGAAGCGGTATGAGGCGCGGTATCAGAAGTTCAGAAAAGTGTATCCGGCGGTGAAAGGTATTTTTGCGGATATTCAGTAGGAAGTTTTTCCCTTGTTTTTGCCCTATGGCATTTGCAGGGGAAAAACTATTTTTTCGTGCATTTTTCTATGGGCAGCGGGTCAAACGCCGATTTTTACATGGATTTTGAGGAGACCGGTTTTGCTCTTGCGCCCTGTATTGACGCGATTGTGGGCATATGGTAATATGATACAGATGTTGCTGATTTTGCGGCAAGATTTATATGGAGGGCAGGCGTATGGATTATTCAAGTAAGCTTTTTAAACAGACTGACGAAGTCGCTCCGGTCAATAGAGATTGTGAGCAGCATAATGAGATGAAGAGCGTTCAGAATTTGGAGACTGTCATCAATGAGGGTCTTCGCGTCGCCCTGCAGGAGGAGACACCCGACCGCACGCTGGAGGTGCTGCTGGAGCACTTGGGAAAGGCGCTGAACGGAGAGAGGACTTATATATTTGAACAGAACGAATCCGGCTGTGATGACAATACGTATGAGTGGGTTGCCGATGGGGTAGAGCCGGAAAAGGATAACCTTCAAAATGTTCCCCCTGAGGTATGTGCGGCTTGGTATCAGAATTTTAGTGTCGGCGGACATATTGTTATTGAGGATTTGGAAGATATTCGGGAGACGGATCCCCTTCAATATGAGAATTTGAAAAATCAGAATATACATTCTTTGGTAGTTGTTCCGCTTTATAATGGTGAAAAGATTATCGGCTTTTACGGCGTGGACAATCCGCCGGTGAAATTATTGGAATACGCATCGAATATGCTTCAAACCGCGGCTTATTTTATCGTATCTTCCCTGAAACAGCGCAATTTGTTCCGTGAGCTTCAAAGGCAGGCAAGGCAGAGCCTGGAGGATATTTTGGAGGGCGCCAGGACCGGAATTTGGACAATCGAGCTGGAAGAAGGGTGTCAGCCAAGGATGTATGCGGACCGGACGATGCGGATTCTTTTAGGTGTAACGGATAAGATTGAACCGGAAGAGTGCTATCGGCACTGGTTTGGAAATGTTGAGCCGGACTATGTGGAAATGGTGCAGGAGGCAGTAAAAGAGATACTGGAAACCGGACGTTCCGAGGTGATTTATCCGTGGCATCATCCTGAATTGGGAAAAATTTATGTCCGCTGCGGCGGTGTTCCTGACAAAACATTCACAAAACCGGGTGTCAGTCTGAACGGATACCACCAGGACATTACGGAGATTATGGTGACAAGAAAAAAACAGGAACAGGCGATTATGGAACTGTTGGAGAAGGTGAGATGGGCGAACTCGGCAAAGAGCGAATTTCTTTCCCATATGTCGCACGATCTTCGTACGCCAATCAACGGAATTTTGGGAATGCTGGAAATAATGGAAAAAATTCAGGATGATCCCGAGCAGCAAAAAGCGTGCCGGAAGAAAATCCGTGTCTCAACGCAGCACTTGCTGTCTTTGGTGAACGACGTTCTTCAGGTCAGTAAACTTGAGACAGGAAGACTGGTTGAGGTGGAGGAGCCGTTTGATATTCATGAAACCTTGGAAGACTGCATTACAATTATGTCGGTTCAGGCGCAGGAGCGGGGGATTAGGCTTGAGCTGAAGGAGAGTGACCTGCAGCATGGCAGATTGATTGGGAATCCGCTGCACTTGAGGAAAATCCTGATGAATGTCATTGATAATGCCATTAAATACAATCGCCCTCACGGTTCCGTGTTTGTTCAGGCAAAAGAAATTGGCTGTCAAAACGGGACTGCGAATTTTCTGTTTGTGATTGAGGATACGGGAATCGGAATGGGTGAGGAATTCAGAAATCACATATTTGAGCCGTTTACCCAGGAGCAGCAAGACGCAAGAACGCATTATAACGGCGTTGGTCTTGGCATGTCTATCATGAAAAAGCTGACAGATCAAATGAAGGGAACTGTTGAGATAGAGAGCCAGCCCGGCAAGGGCAGTGTGGTGCGCATTACGCTGCCGATTCGGGTTGACGGGACGTGGCGTGCGCAGCCTGTGGATGTGGAGCGTGATTTGCGAAGTAATATTGCCGGAATGCGTGTTCTTTTGGTGGAAGACAATGAGATTAACTGTGAAATCGTAGAGTTTATGCTGAAAGATGCGGGTGCAGAGGTTGTAACTGCAAATGACGGAAAAGCCGCTGTGGATGTGTTTGTGCAATCGGCTCCGGGAACGTTTGACTGCGTGCTTATGGATTTGATGATGCCGGTTATGAGCGGATATGAGGCGACCCGTGTGATTCGCGGTTTGGAGCGATTGGATGCAAAATCCGTGCCTATCATAGCGCTGTCGGCAAATGCATTTGAGGAGGACGTCACAATGGCAAGGGACGCCGGAATGAATGAGCATTTGGCAAAGCCGGTGGATATGGATAAGATGTTTAAGGTCATAAGCCGTTTGAGGCGTTGACAGTGTAGACCGTTTGTAGTAAAATCAGAAGAAAAGGAGGTGCACTGTATGACGACAACGCCAACACAAATCAGAATTGAGGAAACAACGAAAAAACAGGCAGTAGAGCTTTTGGAGGGATTAGGGCTTAATTTATCGGAAGCGGTGAATATGTTTTTGAAGCAGGTTATTTTGCAGCGCGGGCTTCCGTTTGAAGTGAAGTATCCGGAATATAAGCCGGAGGTGCTTGAGGCGATGGAGGAGGCGAAGCGGATTAGCAGGGATCCGAATGTGAAAGGATTTACCAATATTGATGATTTGTTTGCGGATTTGGATTCATGAAATATACGATAAAGAGAACCGGAAAGTTTAAGAAAAATTATAAGCTGGTTCAGAAAAGAGGTTTGGACAGTTCCTTGTTAAAAGAAGTGATTTTAAAATTAGGTGATGGGATACCATTAGATGCAAAATACAAGGATCACGCTTTAAAAGGAAAATGGGACGGTTTTCGGGAGTGCCATATTCAGCCTGACTGGCTGCTTGTTTACCTTGTTGAGGACGATATACTGACACTGACATTAGTTGACACTGGGACACATGCGGATTTGTTTTCGTAAGTACTGTTTATAAAGCTGACAGATTAGACAATGGATAATACCAAAAAGCCGAAGGGCATTGACTGGAAATGTTAATGTCCTTTGTTTTTTTGTATGGAATTTTTAACGATGAAGACAGGATTTGGGGAAGATGTCCGCATATAAGGTAAAAACCTCCAAAAACCGTGCAGTTTCACACAAGATAAAATAAAGTGATGGAAACTTTTTTGTAAAAAATTTATAATATATACACATTAAAATTAAAAATCGTGCAAGTTATGTACAAAAAAACGAACCTCATGCGGGAAGGTTCAAACGAGGAAAGGAGTAGGTTACGAGCATGAGAAAAAAAGTGAAACAGTACATTCAAAAAAGTCTGTGCGGGATTTTGAGCGCGGCAATGATACTGACAAGTCTGTCGGTACCGGAGATAACGGCTTATGCGGCACAGCCTGGCGAGACGGAAATTTCCGAGGAAATGTCTGCGGAAGAAGTTTGGAGTGAGAAAAAAGAAGAAACTTCAACTCAGGAAACAGCAGAGACAATGCCTTCAAGTATTTCTAAGATGGGGAAGGATGAGGACTCTTTAGAAAGCACGGAGAGTGAAACGGAAGCAGAAGAGGCAGAATCGACAGAAACGGAAGCTGCCTCCGAAACGGAAAGTGAAACAGTTGTTAAAGAAGAAACAGATAAGATTAGTTTTGCATTGGAGAAACGTGAAAAGGAAGTAACCAATAAAGAGGGCGAAACAACAGAGGAAACCAATTATATTGTGGACGGTGACTTTAATCTTGACAACGATAATGATTGGGCAGATGGCAAATTCGGAAGTTGGGCGTTTATTAATGATTATTGGAGCAGTGTTACTTTAAAGGCAGACTGTTGGGCAGCAAATGTTGAAACAACTGCTGAAGATAATGGTGAATATGGTTTGGCTGTTTCTTATAACACTGACTTGTCAGAAGCATATACCTTTGAAATATACCAAACTATTAATAAAACACTGCCAGCAGGAACATATAAGCTGACAGCGTACCTTAAAAATGGAACATCAGCAAAAGGGTTTCACGGAACAGCGTATAATGAGGAGAATCTGACTTATGCGTCTGATTCTTTAGATTTGCAACCTACATGGGAACAATTATCCTATGAGTTTGAGATTAAATCTGCGGTAACAGAATATGTTGTCGGCATTTCTATTACTGCGGATGCGAGTGCATGGGTATGCCTTGACGATGTGTCTTTGATCTGTACAAAGGAAGGCTCGGATGGATATACCTTACAGGAGCTGAAGACGTTATATGATCAGGCGGCAGCTTTGATTGAAGGAAAAGAGGAAGCAGACTTTAAGGAAGGTTATAGCGTATTAAAGTCTGTCTTAGAAACAACAAAGACACTGATTGATAATAACTCTACAGATACTGCCGCAATTTCAACTGCTTATGCAGAGTTGGAAACAGCCGTCAATAATCTAAAACTTGCAGACATTACGGCAGCGTTTTATTACCATGGGGAAAAAGGTCAAACACTTGGTGCAGTTTCATGGCATTACACAGGAGTGAATTTGGAAGGTGACTGGTCAACGGATCAGTGGCTGCTTGATGATAAAGACAATGATGATGCTTCAGATGATTGGAGCGTAAACGTTTGTCTTGTGAAAGAATCTGAGGATTATCCGGGATGGTACCGTGTTGATTTAAAATTTGACCCGTCGATAACAGATGATGGTTTTGATATATACAGATTAGAAAGTATAGAGAGTGAAGCAACAAAAATACTTTCTTATGACAAACAATGGAACAATACGGATACATATGAAAAGCTGGTTTCCGGTGATGCAGACGCTTATGCGGTTGATAAAAGCGGAAAGCTTATTTATGAAAGCGAAGAAACTATAACCGTTGCAATGCGCAATGTCACATTACACGTATATAACAGCGAAGGAACGCCTGCGATTGGTTATAAAGAAAGTCTTAAGGCACTTAACGATAATGGGGAAATAATAGACCTTATAGAAACAGAAAGTGCAAGCGGTCTTTACTATTATAATATGGAACCCGATTCTGAAAACGACGGCTGGTATTCACTGACATTTTCCGTTCCGGCTGCCGATGATGCTGCAGGTGAGGTTTGCGGATTATACTCGTTTGCAGATTCAACATACAGCGTTGTAAAAAATTTTACAAACAGTGATTTTGCGCCTGTTTTCAAAGGTGAAACATATTATAAAAATGAGAAATTTTATGCATCTAAAGTACTTGCAGACGGAATTACGCTTGGTGCATTAAAGACTTTAATAGCAGAAGCAGAAGGCAAAGCGCAGGACGATTATACAGAAGCCTCATGGTCTGTTTTTGCCACGGCATTAAAAGCAGCACAGGAATTGGCGGATACGTTAAAAGAACAAGATGATTCTTATATGGACGAAGAAGGTTCGACTGCAATTACGGATGCATATAATTCTTTAAATGAAGCAATAGAAGGTTTGCAGCAAAAGGAAGTATCCGTTACAATAGACTTCTACTACTATGCGGGAGACACAAACGGCAAAGGCGTCGGTATTTACCAGTGGAGTTCCAATGACAATATTTCTTCGACAGCTCCAATTGCAGAGTGGAAGGCTTGGGGAACACAGCCCGTTTACGAGATGACCCCTTCCGGCTATTCCGGCTGGTATACGATACCGCTCACCTTTAAAGGCAGCGTGGAAGATGACGCAAACTTCCAGGTATTTGTTGAGGGCACTTCAGATTCCGTTTTTAAATGCGGCAGCGAAGCGAGCAAGGACAATGGCGGAAATAGTGCCCTTTATGCCAAATTCTTCAACAAAGAAAACGACAAAAAGCCCTATGCAGTAAAGCTGTTCGGTGAAAACAATAAATTTTACGAGGGTGAAGACGAGGTAAATCCCGCGCTGCGCAATACTGCAATATATGTATATGACAGCGAAGGAACGCCTGCAATTGGTTCCGTAAGTAAATTGAAAACAATCAATGCAGAAAACGGAACGATCGAAGAGCTTACGGAAACAGACAACGCAGACGGCAGCTTTTATTATCAGATGAAGCCCGCAGAAAACCACGACAACTGGTATACATTAACGTTTTCAGCCGCGGCAGACGATGAAATCTGCGGTTTATATACATACGCGGATTCATCTTACGTGTTTGCAAAAAAATTCCTGAACAAAGAGCCTGCTTCGGGAGACACGCAATCCGTTCATTTCAGCCCTGTTTTTGAGGGAAATATTTACTATAGAAATGGAAGATTTTATGGGTCAATCGACCTTGCGGAAGGCATTACCTTAAAAATGCTGAAGGATTTGCTGGCATCAGATGAGACTGCCGCAATTGAAGCAAACGGTCAGGATAACTATACGGAAGGCTCCTGGAAAGCATTCAGCGACGCAAAAAAACAGGCAGAGACAGTCGTAAAGGATTGTGAAAGTAATGACGAGACGAAGGCGGATGATTACAAGAGCGATGCCATTACGGACGTATACGCTGCGCTTGAGTCTGCAATCGCAAATATGGAAGAGAAGACATCAGCCGTTACATTCTACTACTATAACGACAGCGTTGCTGCAGATGACGAACTAGGACTGTTCTTTTGGAGCGGCGACAACTCGTATTCTACCGCAGATACTTATACGGACTGGTGCGTATGGAACGAGGGCGATACCCATGTTATGACAAAGGTAGAAGGTTATCCGGGATGGTACAGTATCCCTATGGTTTTGATACCGACTCCTGCGGAAAACTGGCCCGGATTTGAAATCCATAAAAAGAGCGACCCCTCCGCCGCGGTGGCGACATTCTCTGCCGACGCAAATAATTATCCCGTTTTAAGTAACGGTGAAGCCGCATACGCAGTGAAAAACGGCAAGTACTATTTAGGCAGCGAAAAAGTGAACCTTTTGATGCGCAGTATCACATTATATGCATATCAGGAGGACGGTTTGCCTGTGATTGGGGCAGCAAAAGAGCTTTCCGATTATTTGGATGAAAGTACGGGAAATACGGTTTCGGTTTCTTACGCAGACCAAAGTGACGGAATTTATTATTACCGTATGAATACCACAGAGAATACAAACTGGTATTCGATACAATTTTGTGCACCAAAAGCGCAGAATAACGAAATTGCAAAATTATATAAAAAGAACGATACAGGCTATGAAACAGTTATAACGTTTATGGAGGGCACACAGACGGCAGAGAATACGCTCAGCCTGACGCCTTATTTTGGAAAAACGGCATATTATAAAAACGGTAAGCTGTATGATTCCATGCTGTTTACAATTGAAGAGCTGCAGACCTTAATTGCCAAAGCCGCGCAGCTTAAAGAGGATGACGAGAAGGCAGAGGAACCAAAATACTTGCACGAAAATGACGGCGGAAAATGGCAGGCATTTGTCACAAAGCTTGACGAGGCGAAGGCAGTTGCCGCAAAAGAAAATCCGACAGATGATGAAATCCAAACGGCATATCAGAACCTGAACACAGCAATGGAAGAGCTGGTTTATGTTCCGCAGGACGCAAAAACAATCAACGTAAAACGCGTTGCGGTGCCTGACGGCTTTATTACTGGTGCAGACCTTTCCTCTTATGTTGCGTTAAAAGAAAGCGGCGTCGTGTTTAAAGATGAAAACGGCAACGCGCTGTCTGACGAAGACTTTTTCAGAATGCTGTATCAGGGCGGCACAAACTGGGTTCGTATCCGTATTTGGGACGATCCGTATGACGGCAACGGTAACGGATACGGCGGCGGCAATTCCGATTTGGCGAAAGCAAAGATTATCGGTAAGCTTGCGACGGACGCTGGAATGCGTGTTTTAATTGACTTCCACTACTCTGATTTTTGGGCGGACCCGTCAAAGCAGGACGCACCGAAAGCATGGGAAGGATTGACACTGGAACAAAAAGAACAGAAGGTTTATGAATATACGCTGAATAATTTAAATGCGTTAAAGGCAGCAGGTGTTGACGTGGGAATGGTTCAGGTAGGAAATGAGACCAACAACGGCATTTGCGGCGAAAAGGGCTGGGAAAATATGTCTAAGCTTTTCAATGCCGGAAGTAAGGCGGTGAGGGAATTTGATAAAAACTGCCTTGTGGCGCTGCACTTTGCAGACCCTTCCTCCAGTGCATTTCCGGGATATGCGGCGCAGGTAGACAATTATAAAGTTGATTATGATGTTTTTGCGGCATCGTATTACCCGTTTTGGCACGGAACGACAGAAAATCTGACCAATATATTGACCAATGTAGCCAATACTTATGGAAAAAAAGTTATGGTAGCGGAAACCTCCTGGGTAACGACATGGGAGGATGGTGACGGTCACGAAAACACCGCACCGAGAACAACACAGACACTACAGTATCCTGTTTCCGTTCAGGGACAGGCAGATGAAATGCGTGATGTAATCAACGCGGTAAACCTTGTAAACAGCAATGCCGCAGGAAATCCGGCAATCGGCGTATTTTACTGGGAACCGGCTTGGATTTCTCCCTACTATGTCTACAATGGAAAAACGATTGACCAAGGCTTGTATAACAAAAACAAACAGCTTTGGGAGAAATACGGTTCCGGTTGGGCGACAAGCTATTCCGCGGAGTATGATCCGACAGATGCGGGAAGATGGTACGGCGGAAGCGCGGTTGACAATCAGGCATGGTTTGACTTTAACGGTCAAGCACTTGAAACATCAAAGGTATACAGCTATATCAAAACAGGCGCAGTTGCCGCAGAGCGGCAAAATGAAATTGCCAACGTAGAAAATGAAATCGAGAAAAAAGTTAATGTAGGCGAACCGATTCCCTGGCCGGAAGGAAAAGACGTAGTCGTTACGTTTAGTGACGGTACAAAGACCTCGGACGAGGGCGGGAATTCGCATATTGCATCCATTACCATAGAGTGGGACGAGGATCAGGCGCCGCTTGTCAATACGGACAAAGCAGCAATATACAATATTGACGGCGTTGCCACATGTACTTATTATCTTGTGGACGGAAAGCCGGAAACCAAGACGGAGAAGCATGATATTACACTGGAACTGGAGGTGCTCTCGACCAGCAGTATTCTTGTAAACGGCGGATTCGAGAACGGTCAGGAGCCGTGGAACATTGCGCTTTTGGATAATACCGCGGCAGGCACTGCTGTCGTAAATGGCGACGACCCGCATTCGGGCGGTTCGGGAATGCACTTTTGGAGTGCGGATACGCTTCATTTTACAATATCACAGGAGATTGCAGACCTGAAAGCAGGAACCTATACGTTTGGCGGTTTCCTTCAGGGAAACGGCGCATCCGCAAAAGATGAACAGCTTTTGTATGTGACCGTGACTGGGGCGGACGGAAGCAAGACGACTTATGAGCAGGCATGTTCGCTCAACGGATGGCTTAACTGGACAAATCCGGAGATTACAAATATCAAGGTTTCTGCCGGAGACAAACTGAGTGTCGGAATGGAAATCCAATCCACAATTGCCGGTGCTTGGGGAACAATTGACGATTTGTATTTATATGGTAAGTACGGAATTGATTTAGATAATGTCGAGCACGGAATTATCAATGTCAGCAACATGGAGCCGGACAGCGGAGAAGTGGTGCGCATTGCGGCTATGCCGGAAAACGGATATTATTTATCGGAGTTAAGACTTGTCGGTGAAAATGTCGAAGACGGTATTTTAAAAGATGCAGCAGGTGCAGGCGTAACGCCGGAATACAGCACGGATGAGGCAGGACAAAAGTCGGCGGTTTTGAAGTACAATGTTGATGACAATAACAGAAGTGATGAGACCATGCTTGCTTCCTTTATAATGCCCGAGGGTACTGTAAAGCTTGGTGCGGTATTTACACAGATTGACTTTAACACCGCAGTCCCGATGGAGCAGGTCAAGGCGAAAGGCTTTGTTCAGGGAGCAGACGGAAAGGCTGTTTATGAGACGGCACAGGAATACACCGGCAAAAATGTCGAGCTGAATTTGGAGCTAAATTACGCGGGCTATAAGCTGACAAAGGCGGACTATACCGCATCTTATAAGAACAATAAGGACAAAGGCGAGGCAGAAATTACAATTAAGGCAAAGGGCAGCAAATTTACAGGCACAAAGACCCTGTACTTTACCATTGCGGATACAAAGTTTGACATCTCAAAAGCAACGGCAGTATTGGGAGAAACCGTTTACTATTATACGGGAGATGAAATTGAGCCGGAAATTACGGGACTGACAGACAAAAACGGTCAGGCTGTCAATGTAAGCATTACGCCCGAAGAGGACTATTCTATATATTGTGAGAAAAATATCAAAGTCGGCAAGGCGACAATGTATGTCATTGCAAAGACCGGAAGCACAAAAATTAAGGGTGCGCTGAAACAGACCTTTACCATTGCAAAACGTCCGATTACGGATGAGCATATCACGATTTCGGCACCTGCCGGAGGCGCGTATACCGGACAGAAGATTACACCGAACGTTATCGTGAAGCTGGACAATAAGGTACTGCAAAAGGGCAGGGATTATACGGTTACGTACAAGAATAACGTTAAGGTGAGCGCAGGCGCCGGGGAAGATAAAAAGCCGTCGCTTAAGATTACCGGAAAGGGAAATTATACAGGTTCAACGCCGGAATACTACTTTGAAATTTCGCCGAAGAATATCAATGATTACGGCATAGTTGTGAAAGCCGATGCCGTGGCGGAAGGAAAGCCGTATAAGATTGCAATAAAGAACGGTTCAAAAACGTTGTCGCTCAATAAGCAATATATCGTCACAAAGCTTGTTTGCAAAACGGATGGCGGAGAAGAAACGGTTTATGAGGACGAAACCGGTGCGAAGTCAAACAGCACGAAGCTGGCAAAAGCCGGACGATATACGGCGACAATCAAAGGCGTGGAAAGCAATGGTTATACGGGCAGCCGCACCGTTGAATTCAGGGTTGTCGATAAGGATCATTTGATTTCCAACACGAAAATCAAGATTACAGGTTCGAAAGTTTATACGGGAAGTGAGGTTACGCTTCGCACAACAGGCGACAACCCGGAGCTGACAATCGAAAGCAAAAAATACGGTCCTTTGGTCAGCGGTCAGGATTACACGGTAAGCTACAATGATGAGAACGGAAATAAGACAAACATTAAGAGCGGAAAGGTAACGGTTACCATCACCGGACAGGGCGATTATGCCGGAACAAAGAAGGTTTCCTTTGCGATTAAGAAGCGTCCGATTACGATGACTGCTTCCGATGCCGCAGGCAAGGGACTCATCACATGGGATACGAAGGAAGACACCATTTTGTATAAGGAGGCAAAAAGAGTCGGAGAAAACGGAGGAATGCTTTATCTTCCATACACAGGAACTGCATGGAAACCGGAACTTGACATTTATGCCGTGAACGAAGGAAGCGCTAAGAAGCTGCTAATAAAGGGTGTTGATTACACGCTTACCTATAAGAAAAACCAAAAGCCCGGTGATGTGGCATCCGTTACCATCACGGGTAAGGGCAATTACAGCGGCAGCGTTCAATTTGACAATATTTTCACGGTAAAAGATGTGACATTGGACGACTTTGTAATCACGGTCAGCCCGACAGAATATACTGGAAAAGCGGTGAAGCCAAAGATTAACTTTGTGTATAAGGAGCTTGGCGTAGCGGTTGACATGAAACAAGGCGCGGCATATGCCGTAAAATATCAGGACAATATCAAGGTTGCAAGTATTGAGAGTGCGGTAAAACCTACTGTAACGATTACGGAAAAGGGCTTGAATGCTTCTAAAAAGGGCGCCGAAAAGAAGACGCAGGAGTTGGCATTTACCATTACGACAGGGCGGATTACATCGGCGTGCGTACAGGAAATCAAGGTGCAGACCTTCAGCGGAAAGCCGGCGGAGCCGAAGCTTAGCATTCGTGTCAATGGAAAGAGTCTTGCGCAGGGTAAGGATTATATTGTAACTTATACAGGCAACATGCAGCCAAATGATAAGGCAGCAGCGCATATTATCGGAATTGGAAATTATTCCGGAACGGTTTCTAAGGAATTTGTAATTCAATAAAGAAGAGAATAAGGCAGGGGCCAGACCTCTGCCTTATTTTCTCCTTTATGGATAGACTGGTTTGATCCAGTCATATAAAATGCAGTAGAATTTGTTATATTGATATGATACAATGAGCGCAAGAGAGCAAAGTGAACCTGTACATTTTGCGAACGGCGAATGTTGATCATAAATCGAAGATTTATGATACAATGTCTTTCGACACTATATCCGACCGAATGGCATGACGGAAAGTATTAAGAGGAAGGAATCAGAACAATGATGCTAAAAGAATTAAATGTTAAAGAATTCACAGATATATATAATACCTTCATGATAACCGATTTCCCCAAGGATGAGCTAAAACCTCTTGAACGTATGATACATACCATACAAACCGGACTAAGCAGTGCGTATGGACTTTATGAAAACGACATTCTGCGTGCTTACGCTGTTTTTATCGTTCCCGAAGGACAATCCTACGGTTTGCTTGATTATCTCGCCGTTGTAAAAGAGTACCGCGGTACCGGTATCGGACATCAGTTCTTTGCTTTGATTGAAGATACCTTAAAAGAAAACTATCCATTATTAAAAGGCTTTTTTATCGAATCGGAAAACATTGATTTTGCAAAGAATGAACAGGAACGCGAAATCCGTTGCCGCAGAATTGCCTTTTACAAAAAGAACGGCTGTAAGAGCACAAGGCTTGGTTCACGCCTGTTTGGTGTAACCTACAGCATTTTAATATACGATTTTGCCCAAAATCAGCGAACCGCCGATACCATCATCACGTTCGGTGAAACCGAAGCCTGGCATAAAGCGCTTGATACAGTTTATAGAGCGATGTTTAAAAAACACCACTATGAGAACGAGGTAAGCCTTTGGGAGGTTGACGAAGCGTAGTTTTTCCGATATAATCAAAATTGTACTGAAAAAAATACAAAAGGGGATTGGAATGGATTCATTAAACTATAAAGCAAGGGCAAAGATAAACTTAGGTTTAGACGTATGCAAGCGGCTAGAAAACGGTTATCATGAAGTAAAAATGATTATGCAGACCGTAGACATCTATGATGAGCTAATCCTGACCAAACGGCACGAGCCGGATATTATTTTGATTGTGAACAGCAAAGATGACCTTGGAAAAACGGAGGACAATCTGATTTATAAGGCGGCAAAATTGATGCGGGAGCATTACGGCATTGAACACGGGATTGAGATTAGCCTGAAAAAAAACATTCCCGTTGCAGCGGGAATGGCTGGAGGCAGCACGGATGCGGCGGGCGTAATGCTTGCGATGAATGAGCTGTTTGGACTGAACAGAAGCAAAAAGGAGCTGATGGAGCTTGCGCTGCCGCTTGGTGCGGATATTCCGTTTTGCATTATGGGCAAAACAGCGCTTGCGGAGGGAATTGGAGAGTTGCTGACACCATTGCCCGCACCGCCTCATGCGAGTCTTGTGGTTGTAAAACCGCCGATTATGGTACCGACAGGAAAAGTTTATCAAAGCCTTGATTTAAACGGGCTAAAAACGCATCCGGATATTGACGGTATCGTGCAGGCGCTTGGAAACGGCGATTTAGAGGGAATTGTGCGGCGCATGGAAAATGTTATGGAGACGGTTACGGAGCGGGAGTTTCCGATTATTACGGATATTAAAAAAATGCTGACGGGAAACGGTGCGCTTGGCGCGATGATGAGCGGGAGCGGTCCGAGCATTTTCGGCGTGTTTACAGATGCAGCAATGGCGCAGGCTGCGGCGGAATATGTGTACAGGACGCTGCAGCAGAAGGGAATTTGCGCACAAATTTATGTTACGGCATTTTATAATGGTCAGGAGTAAGCATTCAATGTCAGGAGGAAAGGAGGAGCCGTATGAGCATGATTATGGATGACGAATATCTGCCGCTTCGAGACGTGGTATTTAACACGCTGAGGCAGGAAATTTTGACGGGAAAGCTCAAGCCGGGTGAGCGTCTGATGGAAATTCATTTGGCAAATAAGCTTGGCGTGAGTCGTACGCCGATAAGAGAGGCAATCCGAAAGCTGGAGCTTGAGGGGCTTGTCATTATGATACCGCGCAGAGGCGCTGAGGTAGCACAGATTTCGTGGAAGAGCTTAAAGGATGTGCTTGAGGTGCGCAGCGCGCTTGATGCGCTCGCAATAGAGCTTGCTTGTGAACGTATGGGGCAGGAGGAGCTTGAGTTGCTTTATAAAGCGTGTGAACGTTTTGAGGAGGCGACAGAGACAAGGGATACAAGAAAAATTGCCGAGGCAGATGTGGCGTTCCATGATATAATCGTGATGTCAACAGGAAATAAACGGCTCATTCAGCTTGTCAACAATCTTTCCGAACAGATGTACCGGTACCGGTTTGAGTATATTAAGGACGAGAGCCAGCACGATATGCTTGTACAGGAGCATAAGGAAATGTACCGCAGTATTCAGTGCAAGGACAAAAAAGCGGCTGCAAGTGTGGTGAAAAAGCATATTGACAATCAGGAGGAGGCAATTATCCGGCAGCTTCAGCTTGAAAAAGGTGAAAAAAAGCAGCGTAAGTGAATAAGATGCACAAAGCGGACCATACTTATCCTATACATCAAAAACAGGAGGTATGGACAGATGCGAAATATGATGCTGATGCTTGGGGTAGTGCTTTGGATCGGTGCGCTTTCTCCGGAAATATTGATAGACGGAGCTTGTGGCTGCATCTTTGACGAGAACGGAAACGCGCTTGACGAAGAGGAGGCACAGGAGTTTATGGAGTTGTATTTCTACAAAAATAAAACGGATAACGGGCAGAGCCCTAAGCTGGAATGGAAGCTTGGAATTTTGGAGCTGCTTGGAAAAAATTAAGCGAGGATAGTATAAATGACGAAGGATGTGCTGGTGTCGATAAGGGGACTGCAGTTTGCCGATGCAGATGTGAGAGAGTCGGCAAGTGACGAGGAGCTTGACGCGATAGAGACAATCTGCCCCGGAGAATATTATTATAAAAATGACGGACACTTTATTGTATATGAGGAGCTTGTAGACGGGTTTGCGGGACCGGTTAAAAACCTGATAAAGCTTAGGGACAGAGAGTTTATGATTTCCAAAAAAGGTCCGGTAAATGTACAGATGGTGTTTTCAGAGGGAAAAAAGACGATGACTGATTATCATACGCCGTTCGGGAATATCATGGTTGCGCTTGATACGAAAAAGGTTGAGACGCAGGAGACGGAGGATGCGATTCATATTCTGATTGAATACGGGCTTGAGGCAAATTATCAGTTTATTGCCGACTGTAACATTGCAGTACATATTACGGCGCTAGGAAGAACAATCGAGTAGAGAAGATTTATCTTCCCTGCTCTCCGCGCCCCCATGTGCCGCCTTGGCGGCATGTTTCTGTGCATAAAAAAGGCAGACCATATAAAAACGGTCTGCCTTTAAGAAAGGAGAAAAAGTTGTTAACGAACAAAGTTACTGCATCGGTTCCTGGGGGTTATCCCGTCGCGCTTCATCAAGCAGATGCTTCATGCGCCGTTCCATTTCGGAAAGCTCCGCGGAATAATTTTGAAAAGCCTCCGTTGTTTCATCGGTGGTTTCGCCCTTGTAGCAGATGCGGTGCTCCATACTTGCCCACAAATCCATTGCGAGCGTGCGGAACTGAATTTCCACAGGGTAATACTGCATTCCCTCAATACGGTATACCGGAACGCCGAGCACCATATGGTAGCTTTTGTATCCGCTGCTTTTGGGATAATGGATATAATCGCTTTCTTTCAGAATAAGCAGATCTGTCTGTGTTCTCACGAGAGAAAGAATGCTGAAAATATCCTCCACAAAATAACAGATAACACGGATTCCTGCTATATCTGTCAAGTTATCCTTGGCGGTGTATGCCGTAATCGGAAGTTTTCGATATGCGAGTTTTTTCTCAATGCTTTTCCTGCTCTTGATACGAGCTTGTATATTATGTATTGGGTAGTCGCGGTACTTTTTTCGGTAATCTTCATTTAAGCCGTTCATGCGAACCTCAAGGCGGGTCATTGCTTCGCGGTAAGGCTCGACTAACTGATCGTATTCCTCTTGGGAAATGCGCTCGGTTTTTGCGGAGGCGGCTACGAAGGCAAGTGATCGAGTGGACTCGTATATTCGTTCCGTATTCATTTCTTTTAATAGTTCTGACGGATAGTCATTTTTCCTTGCAATCAATCTAAATACCTCCTGCTGACTGGATCGATTAGTAAAACGTATCTTATAATTTTACTATATCCCAAATTGCTCATGAAAGCAATTAAAAATGTATAAATTAAACAAAAAAATTAAAAGTATAATGTTTTTTTTATAAAGTTTTCCAAAAATAGAACGGTTATGTAAACATGAGGAGACAGGATTGAAAATATTTTCAAGAAACAGTGGTATTCCGAAGGGTATTGGTGATATACTTAGGGTATCAAAAGATAGAAACAGGAAAGGAAGATATTAAAATGAAAATCGCATTAATTAACGAAAATAGCCAGGCGGCAAAAAATGCTATGATTTGTGAAACGCTTAAAAAGGTTGTAGAGCCCATGGGACATGAGGTATTTAATTACGGCATGTATACGGCGGAGGACGCGCATCAGCTTACCTACGTACAAAACGGTATCCTTGCTGCGGTTTTATTAAATTCCGGAGCTGCCGACTTTGTTATTACGGGCTGCGGCACCGGAGAGGGCGCAATGCTTGCGTGCAATTCATTTCCAAAAGTGCTTTGCGGACATATTGAGTCACCGCTTGATGCATACTTGTTCTCGCAGGTCAATGACGGAAACTGTGTTGCACTTCCTTTCGCGGAAAACTTTGGCTGGGGAGGAGAATTAAACCTCCAATATATATTCGAAAAACTGTTTTGCGCGCCAGGCGGCGGCGGATACCCGAAGGAGCGTGTTGTACCGGAGCAGAGAAACAAGAAAATCCTTGATGAAGTAAAGACCGTCACACATGCAGACATCTGCGATATTCTGCCGAAGCTTGACAAGGAGCTTTGCAAGGGTGCGTTAAGCGGCGAGAAGTTTGAGGAGTATTTCTTTGCGAACTGCAAGGACGAGAAAATCGCTGAGGCAGTGAAAGCAGTTTTAGCGTAAGGAGCAGTTGTATGCTGTTGGACAAGATTTATTACACTGTAGAGCGCCTTGAAGGTGATTATGCGTATCTGGGGCGGGAGGAAGGCGATTCGTCCGAAGAGCCGAAATGTGTTGCAAGAGCGCTGCTTCCGGCAGAGATTGCAGAGGGTTCAAGGCTGTTGTATGAGATGATGGAGTATACCCTGCTTTAGGGGAAATATAAAAAACAAGTAGGGAAAAGAATCTTCCCTACTTGTTTTTTATGCATGAAAATTGCGAATGACATCAAGCGCTTCCGCATTGATTGATAAAGGCACTTCCGCCGGACGTGCGAGATAATATCCCTGAAGTAAATCCACGCCAAGTTCCAGGACTTTGATCAGCTCATTCGATGTTTCAATGCCTTCCGCGATAATAATCATATCGCGTTTGTGTGCGTAATTTACAATATTACTGATAATCTGCTGTTTATTCAAATCTGTATCGACATCACGCACGATGCTGACGTCCACTTTTACAAACTTCGGATTTAATGCCAATAAATTCAGCTCGCTGTTGTACCCGCTGCCGTAATCGTCCAATGCAAACATTCCAGAAAAGTTTTCCACGTTGCTCTTTTTATGGATAAGTTCCATGTCCAAATGTTCCGCTTCCGTGATTTCCACAACGACACGGTTTTGCAGCTCATGATATTGTTCATGATAGCGCTGTTCTTCCTCCTCAGTCATACGCTCGTTGGCGATTGAGTTGACGAAAAGGAGCGCTTCCTGCGGTACTGCACCGCGCTCTAAAAGTATTCGGTAACATTCTGTGGCGCGAAACAGGGTCAGGTATTCTATATCATGCATGCGTCCCTCTTCTTTTGCAAGGCGCAGCACTGTTTCAGGTGAGCGCAGCGTGGGAAGATTGACGCGCATCAACGCTTCGAATGCATATGCGGCGCCGTCCGCGGATGAGAAAATTGGCTGGAAAAAGTAGTTGATATCCTGTGTCTCCAATATTTTATGGAATTCCACGCGGTTTTGGTTTTGCATGAGATGCTGTTCGTAAATTTTTACATCAAATTCCCGACAAGCCCCTTTTTTGGAACGTTTTACCTGATACATGGCAAAATCCGCATATTTCATCAGTTCCGAAAGATTCATGCTGTCTTCGGGATACCATGCCACGCCTCCGGATGCACTTAGCCCCATATTATCGCCGTTAGGAAGAACAAACTCTACCTCCCGTATGGCACGGTAGAGCGTCGCCACTTTCTGCCGGATTTCGTCCTGGCTGTCGTATCCGTAGAAAAATACAATGAACTCGTCCCCTGACATGCGGGCGCACAGTGTATTTTCCGGCGTATTTTCTACAAAGCATCTGCCTGCGGTCTGAATATACAAGTCTCCGAAATTATGTCCGAAGCGGTCGTTGGTGGTCTTTAAATTATCCAAATCAATCATTAAAAGCCCTGCGTGTTTTAACAGGTCCGGTTTTAAGAAGAGACGGTCTGCCTCGCGTTTAAATCCTCTTCTTGCATAGAGCTTCGTCAGTCCGTCGCTGTCCCGTTCCCGCTCAATCCGCATCTTCTCCAGGGTAGATGCCGTGACGTCTTCTATGAGCCCGATATGCCGCCTGCCTTTTTGCTGGTGCTCATAGCGCAGATAACGCAGACTTTTATCCGGCTGCGGCACACTGTAAACAATGCTGCCGTCCTCCGCGTCAAAATAATCAAGCGTTTGATGCAGATGTTCCTGTAGTGTCAAAAATTTTTGGATGTTCAGTTTTGTTTGATCAATGTCTGTGATACCCAGCAATGAAAAGTAATTGTCGGTTACATAGACATGGTCTGTTTCCTCTTCCAATTCATATCCTGCAAGCTCTACGCTCGCCATATCCATAATACTGAGCAGGCGGGTAGAAGATACCACGACCTCCCTGCCCAAACGGGTAATGGAATCTGCAAATCGGTCGATTTCGCGGATTCCTGTAGGCGGAAGCTGGGGCATACTGTTGTCCTGCTGTGCCTTAGCCACTTCCTCGGACAGTGTGCGAATCGGTTTGGAAAGACGGTAACTTGCATATAAAATTCCTGCAAAACCGATGATGAAAGTCAGGACAACGGATATAAAAAGAATACGCTGCATCTGTCTTGAAAAGGCAAACAGACTTCTTTTTGTGCCAATTCCCAACAAATACCATTGATCCGTGTCAAAGGGTGCGTTATTGCGATAGAGTACCAAATGCTTTGCGGCGCCATAATAATTTTTATCGGAGCTTTCTGCGCTGCAAAAATCCTCTGATAAGGTAAGCCGCATGTCTGTAACGTCCTGCAATCCAATGGTATCGCCGGAAATTACAATCGGTGTCAGATACCTGTCCGAATCAAAGTCCACTGCCAGTAAATAGGAGCCTTGCTTCTTATCCAATAGTTCCTCGCTTGGCAAAAGAGAGTTGATATAATCTGTTAAAAGCTCAACGCCCAAAACACCATATAAGGTTCCGTCCTCTAAAATAAGCGGAACTGAGTATGAGATAGCGGTGCGGGTATCACCTTCCAAAGAGTAGGGTGTAGTTGTCCAATAACCGTAGTCTTTTTCGTCTAGTCTGCAATCGTCCGCATGGGCGGTTTCGTATGGCTTGTAAAAGAAATCCTGTTCAACGCTGTCAGACGCGGAAAAGCCTGGCTTCCAGCCGGTATCCGTGGCAATATAGCCGGAGCGGACAATTTCGGCAGGAGCACGTTCCCATAGCAAATCTGCGCTGCGCTCCGAAGGGGCTGCCATAGGATCCAAATCCCGAAGGTAAATGCCCTGTAATGATTTTGCTGCCGCAGAGTTTGGCTCTTGAGTGTTCAATATTACAAAAATGCCGGAAATCTTTTTGGCATACATTGTGTCAATCAGTTCGGGGCTGATTTCTTTGAGCAGTTCAACACAGCCGGCGCTGTTTTCGCTTAAATCATCGAACATGAGATCCCCAAGCGCTAGTTTTTCACTCAATTTAGCGTCAATACTGTCTGAAAGCATTCCCAAGTCCGACCAGTTTCTGATCATTTCGTTTAACAGATAGTTTCCTCTGTTTTCCGTTTGCTGGGCGAGCATGTCTGTGGCATTGTCGTTGAGTTTTCCAATGACGCCGCCAAACACAATGGCGCATATCATAAACAATGTTTCGAACACGAGTACGCAAATAAGCGGGAGCAAAAGCTCACGGAAAATTGTACGATCCCGTTTTTTCACAGACATTCCTCCCTTTTGCTTTACTTATTTTCAAATGCCTGCAGCTGTTCCAAAGTTTCTGCATACCATTCATCAAAATATGCATCTGCACAGAATTCGGAAGCGGCATCTTCAAGACTTTGCCCGTCTGCAAGCCGTTGTGCCACAATCCCGCGGTCCTGCACTGCGCGGTCGCTCATGGAATACTCCAATATAGTGCGCGCCTTTGTTGCATCAGCAAAGGCTTTTGTGGTATAAGTCTGATTTTCATTGACCGTATTCACTGCAACCGGAAGCGTCTTTTCCATATTCGGATTGATTTGTGCGCCGCTGTCTAAAATAGCAGTCTTATTGTTGGCGGTTTTTGTGACAGGAAGGTATCCTGACTGGACAGAAAACAAAATATTTTGGCTGTCTGCGGTAAACCATTTCAGAAATTCCACACATCCGTAAAGCTCTGCTTCGCTGCCCTCTGTCACAACCATTCCCGCCCCCTGCTGTACTGCGTATGATTCTCCTCCTGCAAATGTGGGGCAAGGAAAGACTTCCATTTCAATCGGATAGCTGTCCTGTTCGCTTTTTATTACCGTATCAGGGAAAAACGATACGCCGGAAGAAGAGCCCACATATGCAATAATCTCGCCCGTCTTAATATCGTCGCTGCGAAACCGTCCGGAAGCAGCAAAATATCCTTTGATAAAAGGAATATAGTAATTGTCCCATAGTTTTCGCACGACGTCTTTTTCAAAATGCAGTGTCATTTTGCCGTCTGATACCGTAAAGAGTTCTGTACCAAGCTGCATACTGCCGACAAGAATATAATTTGCCATTGCGTCTCTGCCATACAGTGCGCTGCCGTCTTCGGGAACGTCGGGCGTTTTGGCGTCCGTCCATTCATAGTAGGATTGTGCGGCTGCCGTCAGCCCTTCAATTGTTGCCAAATCATCAATGCGCGCTCCGGTTTCCGCTGCGAATGCGTCCCAGTCCGTTTTGTTTATCACCAATACTTCCGTTGACTTTGCCATTGGAAAAATTTTAATTTCCCCGCTGCCGTTAAAATCACCTTCTTTGATGTAACTGTCTATGTATGCTGCGGCTTCCTCTTCGGTCAGATAAGGTTTTAAATCCACAATACCGCCTAGCTGATCCGCGGTGTACGCCGTATCAGCGTATGCCATAAAAATATTTGGAATCTCCGCCGCACCGACTTCTCCGCGGATGGCGGCGAGGGCATTGGTTTCCAAATCATTGACGGAACCTTGACTGCTGCTTTTGACAATGATGCCTTTTTCTTTGCCGACCGACTCGTTGAATGTGTTTACCAAATTGTCAAATGCGGTAAGTTGGTCTCCGTTATAATAGTTCCACACTTCAATTGTCACAGGATTTTTTGGGTCCAAAGGCGATTTTGTGTCCTTTTCGGCACAGCCCGAAAAGGCAGCGCTCATTGCCAAAATCAGGCAGAGCGCTGTTGTTTTATTTCGTATCATAATTATTATGATACCTCCCCCCTGTTACGAATTAAGAATTCGTATCCTTCATCATTGGCTCAATTTGAGAGAGCATATTGTTCATATCTTCAAACATAGTACTTTTGGTTGTGCCAAGGCTGCTTGCACGGTCAATGTGCTTCACAACCTCCTGATACTGGTATTTTATCTTGTCAAAAAATTGACAAAGTAATTGCAGTTTACCCTGCGAATCGATGATAACATCGGAAATGTCCGATTGTACGGTGGATGCGCCTTCTGCGGCTTCCGTAATCTGCTCAAATGATTTGGAAGTATTGTTAACAATGTCATAGCCATGTCCCAATGCCTCTTGCGACGCCATGATGCTGTCGCTTAACTGACCTGCGCCTTCTTCCACATTATGTACGCTCAGATCAACGTCATCCGTTAACCCTTTGATTTCCTTGGCAAGTTCGCCAACCTTTTCCGCAACAATTGCAAAGCCTTTGCCGTGGCTTCCGGCTCTTGCTGCCTCAATTGACGCGTTTAAAGCAAGGATATTTGTTTCGTCCGCAATAGATACGATTTTTCCCATACACCGTTTAATATCCCTTACGGCGAGCTGAAGCTGCTCGAAAGTGCTTTCCATTGCGCTGTAGGATTCCTGTACCTTTGCGGAGGTCATTTTAAGCTCCTCCACCCGGTCCTGTGCACCGGATACAGTTTGGGCAATATCCTCTTTTACCTGTGCAAACTGGCTTGCCGCCTGATTAACACTGGAAAATGAGTCACCAAAATCCTGCAATTGTGCCTGAAAGTTTTCCGCTTCGTTGAGTACGCCTGCAAAGGAGCTGCTGACCATACTCAGTTCCGATAAGGATTCTACTTCTTTTTGTGCAAGCTGTTTTTGGTAGTCGTTTAAACTGCTTGTCACATGCAGGACCGGATAAAGGTTGTTAGATTGTCCCGCTTTTCCCCGACTCTTTTTTGAAAACATGATGCGCTACCTCCTTTATTCAAACACAACGCAAGTCATCGACTGGTTGACAAAGCGGTTGTTGTAATGTTCTCCGTATCCGACAAGACCAGCGTGAGCGCCAAGCGCTCCCATATCCTTCAGATACGCATTCATGTAGTTATGCTCGCAAAAAAGCTTATACCGGAACAGACAATTTACAGAAAAAACCGCGGAACGCTTCGGAAATTCGCGTCGAATAGTCTCAATCGTATTTCTTACGGTTGCTCTGTAGTCCCCTAATTCCAATAAAATCAAAACGTCGGAGTCGTTTACCTGGCGGAAGCATGCCAATGCGTTTCCGCTGACTTCTTTAATAGAAATAATACAGGTGTCGTTTCCGTCTATTTTTCCAAACGGATTTTTGAAGGTCTGCGTGAGGATTCCCTCGTCGGTCACATGAAGAATATCCTTGTACACCTGTTTTGCAGGGATTCCGTTGAGTGTGCCGATTATGTAGTTTGCACGGTCCGTATTGGATGCGATAAAACGGTAATTGCCAAGCTTGTGATAAATATTTTCCTTATATGTTTTGACGCGGCCGCCGTGGTTTTTAACGAGTGCGTAAGCTACAGCGTCATGGTAAACCTTGCCGTTTGCGGATACCTTTCCGCCGTCCCCGGTTCCGCCCACGAGCTGAATGCCTCTGTGCTTCAGGCAGGAATAAATGGTTGTGAGGACACACGCGTCGTTGCCGCTGCAAAAATCGATACATACGGTATCCTGAGCGGAAGCGCCGATTTTTGTGACATCCTTCTCCAATCGCTCGATGTATTTTACCGGCATGACAGACACCTGCTCAAGCACGTTTGCCGCTGCGCTGACATCGTCGAGAAATGCAATTACGCTGACGCCGTTTTCCGTGATATTGGTATCGTAGCTCATGCCAATGCAGCCGATACTTGGGACTTTGGGATATAGGGATTCTAATGTTTTTACATGCGCTTCAAACTGATTGCTGTTTGATAAGAGCATAATAAATTTCGGGTTGTTTAAGCTGCGGACTGCCGCCGCCAAATCTCCGCTCTGACTTGTTCCAAAAAACTGCCTCATACAGCTTCCATCCTTTCTTATATCTCATATCTTTTGTTTCGATATGATAAATAAATAACAAATATAATTATACTGATAATAGAACAAAAGGTCAATTATATTTTTTAATCGTGATAAACTAATGCATATACGGTAGAAGGATAGCTTGTGGTAAATGTCATGGTGCTGTCATCCGCATCCTCGTCCGTAAGTACGTTAATAACGCCCTCGCCGAACTGTATCAGTGAAAACTGACGGTTAGGGAACCTGTATGCGTTTGGAATTTCCAGCGAATAAGTGACAGGTGTGTCAGTTTTTTTGACAATCTTATCATTTAAATTAAGGGACACGTTGTAGGCGCCCACGTACTGGTTATCACCCATCATAATCGCAAAGGCTTCAAGTGCGCTTCTTCCCTGAATATTGCTTTGGGTGGTGATGGATGTGAGATAATGGAGGTCACCGGAAACCTTTTTTACTTTTGTGGTGATGTCAATATACGGATAGTTTGCGTTTGCGGTGGTATCGTAATCATCGGATGCGACCACGTTGAAAAGCTTTCCTCCCGATTTTAGGTCTACCATACGTTTCATATAATGGTTGGCAAAGATGTAGGTGTACCAGCCGTTGTTATTGGCGAGTCCAAAATGTACGATGCTGTCAAGCGAGGTGTAGGGGATTTTGCCGCCGATCAGTTCGGTTGCCATGTTCGTGCCAAGAAAATGAAAACGGCATCCTTCCGCTGCACCTGCAAACGCAGTGCCGTCCTTTATAAACACATTTGCATTCAAGGTAACTTTTTTGAGGAATGTCATGTCGGAAAATGCCCTTGAGCCGATTTCGGTGATTCCGTCGTAAACAAGAATTTCATAGACGGAAATATTTGCGACATGCCACGGTCTGAGCCCCAAAGATTCGGGAGAATAAGAGGGGACAGCGCCGGTTCCCTGTACATGGAGCACATTTCCGATTAGTTTTACGGTAATATTGGTGCCGTCGTCACGCTGAAGGGTCCACGTCATATTTCCGGCGTTGGCCCATACGGCATTGTCTTCGGCTGCATCGGCGTGAACTGCCGGTACGCATACAAGAATAAACATCAGAGTAAAAAGGGACAGGATTAATTTTTTCATAGGTCTTCTCCTTTCGCGGTGTTGTTTTGGAATAATCAAATAATTACCTATAATTATTGTATAATTTGCCGTGTTGTCTGTCAACTTTGAATTGGCAGAAAAGACGAAGCATTTGCCGTTCTGATAAAGTTAACGGGGCATATGTTTACAAAACCCCCTGTTATATGATAAAATGGGCGTTAATGAAAAGAAATAAGGAAAGGCGATGAAAATCAATGCAGAATAAGGGCAAATATTATATCACAACAGCGATTGCCTACACATCGGGCAAACCGCATATCGGAAATAATTATGAAATCGTGCTTGCGGACAGTATTGCGCGGTATAAAAGAAAGGACGGCTGCGACGTTTTTTTCCAAACGGGTACGGACGAGCACGGACAGAAAATTGAGTTGAAGGCGGCGGAAGCAGGCGTGACGCCAAAAGAGTTTGTCGACAACGTGGCAGGGGTTATCAAAGGGCTTTGCGATATGCTCAACATTTCGTATGATAAATTTATCCGCACTACGGACGATTTTCACGAAAAACAGGTACAGAAGATTTTCAAACGCCTTTACGACCAAGGCGATATTTACAAAGGCGCATATGAGGGGCTTTATTGTACACCCTGTGAGTCTTTTTGGACGGAGTCGCAGTTGAAGGACGGCAAGTGTCCTGACTGCGGGCGCGAGGTAAAGCCTGCGAAGGAAGAAGCATATTTCTTTAAGATGAGTAAGTATGCCGACCGTCTGATTGACCATATCAATAAACATCCTGAGTTTATTCAGCCTGTATCGAGAAAAAATGAGATGATGAACAATTTTCTCCTTCCGGGACTTCAGGATTTGTGTGTGTCGCGTACGTCGTTCAAGTGGGGTATTCCGGTTGATTTTGATGACAGGCATGTTGTCTATGTGTGGCTTGACGCGCTAACGAATTATATCACGGGTATCGGTTATGATGCGGATGGAAACAGTACGGAGCAGTTCGGAAAGCTTTGGCCTGCCGACCTGCATTTAATAGGAAAGGATATTATTCGTTTTCATACGATTTACTGGCCGATTTTCCTGATGGCGCTCGGCGAGGAGCTGCCGCATCAGATTTTCGGACATCCTTGGCTTTTGCAGAATAATGACAAGATGAGTAAGTCAAAGGGAAATATTATGTATGCCGACGACCTTGCCGAGGTGTTCGGCGTGGACGCGGTGCGCTATTTCGTACTGCATGAGATGCCGTTTGAAAACGACGGGTCCATCACATGGGATTTGATGGTGGAGCGGTTAAATTCCGATCTTGCAAATACGCTCGGAAACCTTGTCAACAGAACGATTTCCATGAGCAATAAATATTTTGGCGGCGTGGTTTCGGACAAGGGCGCTGCGGAGGCAGTCGACGAGGATTTAAAGGCGGTTGCGACAGGCACGTATGATAAGGTGGAAGCAAAAATGGACAGCCTGCGCGTTGCGGATGCGCTGACGGAGATTTTCAATCTGTTTAAGCGCTGCAACAAATATATTGACGAGACGGAGCCGTGGGTACTGGCAAAGGACGAGGCAAAGAAGGACCGGCTTGCCACGGTGCTGTATAATCTTGTGGAGGGCATTTCCATCGGCGCGGGGCTGTTAGAGCCGTTTATGCCGGAAACTGCCGCGAGAATTATGAAGCAGTTAAACAGTGAAATCCGCGATTTTGATTCAACAAAAACATTTGGAGTCTATACATCGGGGACAAAGGTAACGGATGCACCGGAGATTTTATTTGCGCGTTTGGATGCCAAAGAGATTGCGGCGAAGGCACAGGAGATTGCCGAGCGGCAGAATGCGGCGTCCGGCGACGGTGCGGTGCAGGAAAATGACACGAGTGTCATAAATGATGCAGTAGTAGATATAGAACCGAAAGAAGAAATCACGTATGACGATTTTGCAAAAATGCAGTTTCAGATGGGTGAGATTATCGCGTGCGAGGCGGTGCCGAAGTCGAAAAAGCTGCTTTGCAGCCAGGTAAAAATCGGTTCGCAGGTAAAGCAGATTGTGTCAGGCATCAAGGCGCATTATACGCCGGAGGAAATGGTAGGTAAAAAGGTCATGGTGCTTGTGAATTTGAAGCCGGCAAAGCTTGCGGGCGTGCTGTCGGAGGGAATGCTTTTGTGCGCGGAAGACGCGGAAGGAAATCTTGCGCTGATGACGGCGGAAAAGCCGATGCCTTCAGGAGCGGAGATACAATGAAACGTTTTTCTAAGCCGCAAAAACACGTCGGCTAAGAAACGCTAAGTTTCATTGGGCAAGTGCAGACTTTGAAAGGAGTATGGTTGCAGAGATGAAAGCAGAAGCAATTTTATTTGACTTGGACGGGACGATGTGGAATGCGGTTGACGGGATTTTGCGGACATGGAATGAGGTAGTGGCAAATCATCCGGAATGCGGGAGAGGTTTGATTTCCGAGGAAGAGCTGAGGGGCTGTTTCGGGCTTCCGATGACGGAGATTGCAGCGCGCCTGTTTCCGAAGGCGACAGGGCAGCAGCAGGAGATGCTTATGGATGAGTGTTGTGCGCTGGAAAATGCGTATTTAAGCGAGCACGGCGGCGTTCTGTATCCAAAGCTGGAGGAGACGCTGCTTGCGTTGAAAAGAGAGTATCGGCTTTTTGTGGTCAGCAACTGTCAAAAGGGATATATTGAAAGCTTTATCAAGGCGCATCGGCTTGAGAAGCGCTTTGATGATATTGAGTGCTGGGGGAATAATTTACTTCCGAAAGGCGAGAACAATAAGCTGATTATGGAGCGCAACAATGTCACGCGGGCGGTTTATGTCGGCGACACGGCGGGCGACGAAGAGTCCGCGCGGGTGGCGGGAATTCCGTTTGTGTACGCGTCGTATGGTTTTGGAGAGGCAAATGAGCCGGATTATGTTTTGGCGGAGCTTGCAGAATTGCCAAAGATTATGGAAAAGATTCGTTTTTAAAGGAAAATCAGAAGCGGGTGGTAAAAATGCCGCTGCTTCTGTTTTTTTGTATTGTGGAAAATTTGCGGATAATATTAAGAAAAGTATGTCAAAATGTAAAAAAAATGCGGTAGTTTGCCGATATATATTTAAATTATAAATTTTTATAATAATATAAATATTGGATCAAAAAGCAAACGGAATTGCAAATAAATTTCAAAGGAATGAGGTGGGGTGTTCTATGCAAATTAAAATGTTTACGGAAAACAATATCAATGTAGTAGTCGGAAAAGCGAGTCAAAAACAACATCAACCTGCACAGAAGCCGGGCGGCGCTTTTGATACGCCACAGTGCAAAGTTACGATTTCGAAAGAGGGCAGAAAACTAAGCAGGCAGGAGCAGGGCAAGCACGTGGAAAAGAGCGCTCAGAGTTTAAAGATTGAAAAGATGATGCTGCGTCAGCAGGAGCAGTCAAAACAGGCAGATGAAACGCAGAGCGAATATTTGAACTTAATTGGGGAAATAGATAAGATTATAAAATCAATGCGGAACTCTAATATGGCAGGCGAAGATTTGGATACTATTGAGAGAAAGCAACAAGTTATCCGTGAGATGCGCGATCAGAAGCAAAAGCAGATAGAGGAGAACCAAAAGAAGGCAAAAGAAGCGCAGCAGATGGCAATGCAGTCTTCGGAAATGCAGGATGAGATCGATCAGAAAAACCGGGATTTGCTGGTTATGTTAAAGAGTATTGAGGAATCTGAGGAGACAGAAGAAGAGCGCGAAGACGGTCAGAGTGAAGAAAGCGGCGATAAGAAGGAAGAAAATATAAGCGACATTATTAATAATTCAGCGGCGCAGTTTGCCGCGTCTTCGATGAAACGGGAAATGGATGTAGTCGGATTGATTAACGAACTGCAGGAAGAAGGTCTTCGGAATCTTGCAAAAGCAGACGATATTGCGCAGAAGGTTGATGACGAGGCGCAAAACTTAAAAGAGCTGCTCAATGATGAGAATATGTCAGATGAGGAAAAAAGGGAGGCTGTATTCAACTATGGATTGAAAATGGCGCCAAAAGCATATCGCGAATTGGAAATACTGCTTGGCGCGGATTATTCCGAGGAAGAGAAAAAGGCGGCACTAGAGTCCTATCGTTCTATGGTGGAAAAAGACAGTGACTTTTCGTATTACAGACGACGCGGTATGCAGATGGTCAGAGATGCGAAGGAGTGCAAAAGCGACCACATTGCAATGAATCCGCTTCAAGGCATGGTGGAAACGAAAAACAGCATGATACAGTCGGCAGTGGACGCTGCGTTCAACGAGGCTTCCCAGGGCAAGCTTGACGAGTCATCACAGGAGCTTGCAGACGAAGTAAAAGATTTAATTGACGATAGAAACGAGATAGACCATGTAGAGTCCGAGGAGGAAAAGGACGAAGAAGAAAAGGAAATCGGAGAATTACTGAATCCAACGGAAGAGCCGGAGGAAGCTGAAGAAAACCCTAAGACACCCGAAGAGGAGAACGTTAAAGAAAAAATAATTGTAACACAAGGATAGTGGGAACGTTTCAAAAGGATGTGATCATATGAAAGTCGGAGACGCACAGAAATTATACCGTGCGCAGCGCGCGACGATTATTGACCGGCGCAGAACGCTTTTAAAGAAAAAAGAGGAGTTGGATAAAAAAGCCGAGACCACTTTTGATTTGGAAAAGCGGGAAATCTACGCAAATGAGGCGGCAACTTTAGAGCTTTCCATTGGTGCATTGAATGAGAAATTTGATGAAAATCAGGAAGTGCTTGACAGATTGACGCAGCAATATGTGTCTGTCTTTAATGCGGAGGCGTCTAAGCAGCAAAAGGATGCAATGGAAGACGCTGCCTTGGAAATGGGGAGGATTATGGAAACGGCGCGCCGCATTGGAAGAGGTGCGCGGGTGCCGGCAAGCGATGAGAAGAAAGTCATGGAATACAGTATGGAATTATACATGGCGGCAAAAAATCTTGCGATGATGAACAAGATGAAGGAGAAGAAAGAAGAATATGATTCACTTTGGGGTGATGAGGAAGAAAAGCAGGAATACGATCCCGAGGGAACGGCAGAAAATGCAGAAACATCTGTCGGGGAGCCGGAGGACTTGGGGACACTCGGTACTCTGCCCATTGCCTAAAACGTACAAAAGTGTGGACAAACAGTTGCTTTTAACAGAATGGAGGAAAACATGGTAAAGAAAATTGAAAACAACAATATGAGTGAAGCGCTGGAAAGCAGTCTTGCGTTGGTAGACTTTTCCGCAACGTGGTGCGGTCCGTGTAAGATGCTTGCACCGGTGCTTGAGGAGATTTCTGAGGAGTTTGCGGGAAAGCTTGGCTTTTTTAATGCGGATGTTGATGCCAATGATGAGCTTGCATTGAAGTACGGCATTCAAAATATTCCGGCGCTTGTCATTTTTAAAAATGGTGAGATTGTGGACAGAAGCGTGGGATTTCAGTCAAAGGAAAAGCTCAAGGCGTTTATTGGCGCACATATTGCGTAAGGAACCGGATAATACCCCCAAGTCAGGAATGATTTGGGGGATTTTTATGCACGGAGTCATTTCCCTGCTTGATTTTGGAGTACATAGTGCGCTTCGTCCTTTATGGTTTGACTGAATTGGTCAAATTTCTCGCTGTTCTTAAGTGCCTGTGCTTCTTCTCTGCTGATCAGTGTGCGCAGTTTAACGGTATGGTTTTCTACGGGAATGTAGGCTTTTTTTGTTTTATCAAAGGCGGAGCGCAGCAGATAATAACTGTAAGTATCTTTTCGATTGTCTGCAAGCTTTACAATATCTTCGACGATACATACGCCGATGGTTTCGCTGTATATGACATCTTTCTTTTGAAACAAGGCTATCCCTCCGTGTAGTAATTGACGTTGTTTGTTGCGTTTTCTCCAGTTTCATTTTTCTGCCTAAATGTTATTTCCGCGACAAATGGTAATTTATACGTCTATCATAATTCCAATCTCATATAAATAACTTCCTGAAATCCTGCGAATCGAGAATTAAAGCCTTTAGGATTTCTGCCATATTCAACAAACCCGGCTTTGTTATATATGGATAATGCTCTTTCATTGTCGGCAACTACATTCAGTTCAAGCTGGATATATCCCGCAGCTTTTGCGCATTCAATACATGCTGTAGTTAATGCCTGCCCAATCCCCAGCCCCCAAAATTCTTTAGCGACACTGATACCAAGTTCGGCACGATGCCGTAGCTTATAGTTTTTCCCCACTGCTTCAAGCCCGGCGGTTCCCACAACTGCATTATCGACTACGGCAACTATTTCAATTTCATTTTCACTTTCAGATTTCCCTTTTAGGAATTGGCTTTCCTGCATAACATCAAAGCAATTCTCGTCCGGATAGGTAAGTAAATAATCGGTTTCTTCATGTGTCAGATTAAAGTTATCAAATACAGCTTGTCCATCACATTCTGTTCCATTTCTCAAACAGCATTCCATACCATTTTTTAACATTATCATTTTATTATATTTCATAGCGGATACCTCACAAGTTCTAGTGTACTGACTCGTTCATATTCAGGCAAACATCCTTGCCTATTTCCCTGATAGCACTACTTCCCAAGCTTCGCCGTAGCCACCGCTACGCCTGCGTTTGTAAAGCAGCACTCTCAGGAAAATATTCTGCGGAGTTTTACCAGATATGAAGCGGTCAGTACACTATTCTGTTGAATTGTTCAACGTCATTATTTTACCATAATTACTTCGCAATTATGGTAAGTTTATGCCCATTCGGGCGAGTATAATGTCTATCGACATAATACCACAAACGCACACACAATTCCATTAAATTTTACGTAATTTCCCGTTGCCTTATTACTGCTTTAGGCAGAAACGAAATAGAGTCAGAGTGGTCAGAAAATTCAGAAAATACTGTACGAAATAACTGAAAGCAGATGTGCAAAACGACAGTGTTGAGAAAAATCCCAAAAAACCCTTGAAATATCCTGCAAATAATGTTATTCTACAATCACACTAAAGAAAAAACAAAAAAGCACAAAAGATACCTTTAATCTTTCAGCTTTATCCTATATATTTTCGGACACCGTAAACAATAGCGATAAAGAGTATTCTTAAGAAAGGAGATGAGTCCATTGGATGAACACGAACCTTAATCTGATGAAAATGAAAATCCTTAACGAATATGAGAATGAGAGAATGTGTATTTAAGAGGATTGTACACATAGGAAAAGATTAAGAGAATGTTTCAGAGAGAGTAGTCAGATGAAAGGAACACAAAGAGGACGTAAAAATCGGAAGAAAAAAAGAGTACCATAAAAAATTCGGCAAATAATAAAGGATGGTACAAAGAAGAAAAAAGAAAATGCCGAGAAAGAGGAAAAAATTGGATATTGAAATGAATTAAGGCGATCGGTATATCACTGAAAAAGGATATAGCGGTCGCTCTTAATGTGTAAGTAGGAATGGATCGTGGGGAGAACAGGTCGAAAATGTACAGAATTTTAGTGGTGGAAGATGATGAAATGATAGCAGGCAGCGTAAAACGCCATTTGGAGCGTTGGGATTATGAGGTTGTCTGTGTGAATGATTTTGCAAATATTATGCCGGAGTATGCAAGTACAGCGCCGCAGCTTGTGCTGATGGATATAAAGCTGCCGTTTTATAACGGATACCATTGGTGCAGTGAAATCCGGAAGGTTTCCAAAGTGCCGATAATTTTTTTGTCCTCGGCGGCGGACAATATGAATATTGTCATGGCGGTGAACATGGGCGGTGACGATTTTATTGCGAAGCCGTTTGACTTGGATGTTCTGACAGTGAAGATACAGGCGATGCTGCGCAGGAGTTATGATTTTGTGAGCCAAAGCATTGTTTTGGAGCACAGGGGAGGGATGCTGAATCTGACGGAGGCAACGTTTCTGTACGCAGGCGGTAAGCTGGAGCTTACGAGAAACGAGCTGCGGATTTTGCAGGCGCTTATGGAAAATAAAGAAAAGGTGGTTTCGCGGGATACCCTGATGACAAAGCTTTGGGAGAGTGACAGTTATGTGGATGAGAATACGCTGTCGGTGAATGTAAACCGTCTGCGCAAAAGACTTGAGAGTTTGGGACTTGCGGACTTTATACAGACAAAGAAAGGAATCGGGTACAGGGTTGGATAAGAAAGGGATTAAGTATTTGAAACGGTATATCGGGGAGCGCATTGGCTGGCTGGCGGTGATTTTATGTATTGCGACGATGATGGCGGGGACAATGTTTTTTAACGGAGTGCCTGCAACGGAGATTGGCTACGGTCTGGCTTTGTGTGCATTTGTGACGGCAGTGGTGGTGTTTGCGGGATATGGAAGACATTGGGAGAGCCTTTGTAAGCTGGAGCAGATGCGGGAGAATATTACGGTGCTGTCATATGAAATGAAAGCGCCGGAGTATTTGTATGAGGAGCAGTATCAGGACTGTATCAGGGCTCTTGCGCAGGAGAAGGACAGGCTGCGCAACGAGATGCGCAACCGGCAGCAGGATAGGTCGGCGTATTATTCAATGTGGGTGCATCAGATTAAGACGCCGATTGCGGCGTTAAAGCTGTTGATTGACGAGGATTTGGAGACTTGCTTTCAGACAGCGGATGAGACGGAAGAAAATGACACGCGTGTCAGAAAAGAACAGCAGAAGCAGCAGGAGCTTTTTCGGATTGAACAGTATGCGGATATGGCATTGCAGTATACGCGCCTTGGCGCGGAGTCAAATGATTTTGTACTTGAGCGCGTGGTTTTGGATGAGGTTATTAAACGTTCTGTCCGTAAATATGCAAAACAGTTTATCCATAAAAAGTTGCGGTTATGTTATGAACCGCAGGAGATTGCGGCAGTGACGGACAGGAAGTGGCTGGGGTTTGTTGTGGACCAGCTCTTGTCAAATGCGGTGAAATATACAAGAGAGGGCAGTGTTACGGTTCGGGTGTTTTGCGCAATTGAGGACGCGCAGAATGTTCACATTATCATAGAAGATACGGGAATTGGCATTCGTGCGGAGGATTTGCCGCGCGTCTGTGAAATGGGTTATACGGGTTACAACGGGCATGCGGACCGGTATTCGACAGGGATTGGGCTTTATCTGTGCAAGGCGATACTGGATAAGCTTGGGCACAGGCTTTTGGTGGCGTCAGAAGAGGGCACGGGGACGCAGGTGGAGATTGTGATTGCGAAAGGCTGACGGCTGCGGAGAAAATCGTCCAATCTTACATAAATGTAAGATATAAAAGGAAAATGTAAGCTTAAAAAATGGCTTACGTTTTCCTTTTTTTGCTATTATATAGAAAAGAGCAGCAGTTGTGTTCACGATTAGAAAAAAGATATGAGAGAGGTAACGAGGATGTCAATTTTAGAGGTCAGAAATATTAGCAAAATTTATACAACGCGTTTTGGAAGTGCGAAAGTACAGGCGCTTTCCGATATGAATTTTTCCATTGAGGAGGGTGAGTATGCGGCGATTATGGGCGAGTCCGGTTCGGGGAAGACGACGCTGTTAAACATTTTGGCGTCGCTTGATAAGCCGACGGGCGGCGAGGTGCTGCTGAACGGTAAAAGTTTAACAATGATTCGGGAAAAAGAGCTGTCGGCGTTTCGGCGCGACAATCTTGGATTTGTCTTTCAGGATTTTAACCTGCTGGACAACTTCTCCTTAAAGGATAATATTCTGCTGCCGTTGGTGCTTCAGAAAAAAACTGTTTCAGAAATGGAGGAGCGTTTGGAGCCGATTGCAGAGCGGCTTGGAATTACGAAGCTGTTGTCAAAATACCCATACGAGGTTTCGGGAGGACAAAAACAGCGGGCGGCGGTGGCGCGGGCAATTATCACAAAACCGCAGTTGATTCTTGCAGACGAGCCGACGGGGGCGATTGATTCGAAGGCGGCGGCAGGATTGTTAAAGGTGTTTCGTGAGATTAACGGTGACGGACAGACAATTCTTATGGTGACGCATAGTATCAATGCGGCAAGCCATGCCAACCGTATTCTGTTTATAAAGGACGGCGAAGTATTCCACCAATTGTATCGTGGAAATTTAACAAACGAGCAGCTTTATGTAAAAATATCGGACACGCTTACGGTGCTGTCACAAAAAACAAAGGGGTGATATAGTATGAATACGTTATATTGCAGACTTGCCATGACAAATCTGAAAAACAACAGGCAGTTTTATCTGCCATATATACTGGTGGGAATGGTATCCGTAATGATGTTTTATATCATGCGTGCCATTCAGGGAAATAAAGGAATTGACGCAATGCGCGGTTATGGAACGCTGAAAATCGTGTTGTTTTTGGGTGTTATCATTGTCGGACTGTGTACCTGTATTTTTCTGTTTTACACAAACAGTTTTGTCATGAAACGGCGTAAGAAAGAGCTTGGGGTTTATAATATTCTCGGCATGGAGAAAAAACACATTGCGAAGGTGATGGCGTGGGAAGCAGTGATTTTGTATGGAATTTCGGTTGGCGGCGGGCTGGTGTTTGGGATTTTGTTTCACAAGCTTGTTGCAATGTTTCTCTATCATCTGACAGGATTGTCAGAAAGCATTCCGTTTTCCGTTTCGGGATGGGGATGTTTGCAGACAATAGAACTTTTCGGCATTTTATATCTTGTGATGCTTTGTTACAATTTTCTTCAGGTAAAACTTGCCAATCCGATTGAGCTGCTGCACGGAACGTATGCAGGGGAGCGTGAGCCGAAGACAAACTGGCTGTTTTCCGGATTAGGTGTAGGGTGCATTGTGACGGGATACTATCTTGCGTTGACGGTTTATGGCGTGATTGAGGCAGTCAATATGTTTTTTGCGGCGGTTCTTTTAGTGATAGTCGGAACGTATGCGCTTTTTATTTCAGTGAGCATTGTCGTTTTAAAACTTCTGAAAAAGAATAAGAAATATTATTATCAGACGGAACATTTTATCACGGTTTCGAGTATGATTTACCGCATGAAGCGCAATGCGGTCGGGCTTGCGAATATCTGTATTCTTTCGACAATGGTGCTTGTGATGATTTCGACGACGGTGTGTCTGTATGCGGGCACGGAGGCTTCTTTGCAGAATAATTTTCCGCGAGAGATTAATGCGACCCTTTATTTTGACAGTGTGCCGGATGACGCGGCGCAGGAATATCTGCGGGAGCAGATTGCGTCTGTGGCAGAAGAACAGGGAAGAAATATGACACATGTGTCATATTATGCCGATGTGGTCACTGTGACGCACAATGAGGGGAATGTGGTGGAGCGTTTTGATAAAACTGCGTCCTATGGCTATGCGGGTATGGGAATGCTTTATGTGATGACAAAGGCGGATTACGAATTGTATGCGGGAGAGCAGACTGATGCGTTGGAGCAAGGGCATGTGCTGATCGCATCGCCGACGGATTTTACATGGGATACGATAACCATTTTCGGGCAGGATTATTTGGTGTCAGGGCAGGCAGCTTATCCGCGCAGTTCTCCTGATGGGGAGATGACGGAACTTTTGGGTGACGCGAATGTGCTTTATGTCATTGTGGCGGACGATGACGTGCTGAACCGTTTTTGCGTGCAGGACCAAGTTCAGTATCATATCGGTATCGAAACAGACGGAACGCAGGAGGAGCGAAAGGCATTTGTATCCGCTTTTCGAGGAGTGATGGAAGATTGCAAAGCTCAGTTGGGATTTACGACGGGATTGATTACTTCAAGGGTGGAGCAGCAGGAAATTTATTTGGAAATGAACGGCGGATTTTTATTTCTCGGACTGTTTCTTGGCAGCATGTTTTTGATGATAACGGTGCTGATTATTTATTACAAGCAGATTTCGGAAGGATTTGAGGACAGGGAGCGTTTTGCGATTATGACAAAAGTCGGCATGAGCCGCGACATGGTAAAATCCGCAATCCGCACGCAGATGCGCATGGTGTTTTTCCTTCCGATTACGGTTGCAGTCGTTCACCTTGCGATGGCGTTTCCGATGTTAAAGCTGATGATGCAGATTTTCGGCTTGGCAAATGTACCGTTGTTTGTCGGCTGTCTGATTGCGACGGCGGCAGTGTTTGCAGTGATTTATTTTATCGTGTTCCGGGTTACGTCGGGGAGTTATTACCGGCTGGTGTATCGGTAAGGATGCGGCAGGGACCGGCAAAACGTTATACTTGATGAAACCGGCAAAATGTGGTAACGTAAGTAGGAACAGTGTATAAGGAGGAAAATCATTATGGTTTCACAAAAATATAAGGACATGCTCGGTGCAAAGTCGGTTATCAGGGAGTTGTCAGAGTGGGCAGGAAGGCGTGCGAAGGAAGTCGGCGCGGAGAATGTGTTTGATTTTAGTCTTGGCAATCCGTCCGTTCCGGTTCCGCAGGAGTTTACGGACAGAATGATAGAACTTTTACAGACGAAAGATACAATGGAGCTGCACGGTTACAGTCAGTCGCAGGGGATTTTACCTGTCCGTCAAAAGTTTGCGGAGTTTTTGAATAAGAAGTATGATATGAATTATACGGCAGAACATTTGTTTATGACAACGGGCGCGGCGGGTGCGGTGGCGCATGCGGCGAGAGTTGTGACGCAGCCGGGGGATGAGGTGATTACGTTTGCACCGTATTTTCCGGAATATAATCATTATATTAATCAGACGGGTGCTGTTTTGAAGGTTGTGCCTGCGGATACAAAGCAGTTTCAGATTAATTTTGAGGAGTTCGAAAAACTTTTAAATCCAAAGACAATGGCAGTGCTCATTAATACGCCGAACAATCCGTCGGGTACGGTATATTCGACGGAAACATTAAAGCGGCTTGCAGCGGTTCTGGAGGAAAAGCAGAAGGAATACGGACATGATATTTTTATCATTTCGGACGAGCCGTACAGGGAAATTATTTTTGAGGGCGTGGACGCGCCGTATGTGTCGAAGTTTTATGATAACACGCTTTCCTGCTATTCGTTTGCGAAGTCAATGTCCATTCCGGGCGAGCGTCTCGGGTATGTGGCGGCAAACCCGAAGTGTACGGACAGCGGGCTGATTTCCGTAATGTGCGCGCAGATTTCAAGGGGTATCGGTCATAATTGTCCGCCGTCAATCATACAGATAGCAGTAGCCGATGTGCTTGGCGTGACGTCGGATTTGTCTGTGTATGAAAAGAACATGAATATCATTTATGACACGCTTGTCAGTTTAGGGTTTGAGGTGGTAAAACCGGGCGGAACGTTTTACATTTTCCCGAAAGCGCTTGAGGCGGATTCGGTTGCATTCTGCAAAAAGGCGCTGGATTACGATTTGGTGCTTGTTCCGGCGGATTCGTTCGGATGTCCGGGATATTTCAGAATGGCATATTGTGTCGAAACACAAAAGGTGGAGCGTGCAATGGCGGCGCTGCGTAAATTTGTCGAAGCAGAATATAGCATGTAAACGACTTCTAAATGACTATGCGTCATAAGACGCAAAGCTAAAAAGTACTAAGTTTCATGCAGCAGGTTTGTGTGAACACAAGCTTGTATAGGGAGATAGATATGATAGAGATTTTTAAAGCGATTATGTTTGGGATTGTTGAGGGTATTACCGAATGGCTGCCGGTCAGCAGTACGGGGCATATGATTATTCTTGATGAGTTTATCAAGCTGGACTGCACGCCGGAATTTTTGGAGATGTTTCTTGTGGTGATACAGCTTGGCGCGATTATGGCAGTGGTGCTTTTGTTTTGGGGAAAGATTTTTCCGTTTCAGTTTAAAGATAAGTCAAAGCCTGTGATTGAGATGGATAAGATTATGCTGTGGCTGAAAATTGCAGTTGCGTGCGTTCCTGCGGCGATTGTGGGACTGCTGTTTGACGATTTGTGCGAAGAGTTGTTTTATCATGCGATTTCGGTTGCGATTGCGCTGATTGTGTTTGGTGTGGCATTTATTATTGTGGAACGGAAGAATAAGGGAAAGGGCGCCAAAATAAAGGCGTTGGACGACATTACGTTCCGCACGGCGCTGATTATCGGACTGTTTCAGCTGATTGCCGCAATTTTTCCGGGAACCTCGCGTTCAGGAGCGACGATTGTGGGCGCGCTGTTAATCGGCGTGTCGCGCAGCGTAGCGGCGGAGTTTACATTTTTCCTTGCAATTCCGGTGATGTTTGGAGCAAGTCTTTTGAAAATTGTTAAATTTGGGTTTTCATTTACCGGCGAGGAGGTATGCATTCTGCTTGTCGGGATGGTGGTCGCGTTTGCGGTGTCGGTGTTTGTGATAAAGTTTTTGATGGATTATATTAAAAAACATGATTTTCAAGTATTTGGTTGGTACCGGATTGCGCTTGGGATTGTGGTGATTGCGCTTGGCGTGGGGGGCGTAATTACGGTGTAAAGAGAGTATAAAGCGGAGAATGGATGTTCGCATTCTCCGCTTTTTCTGTTTCATTATTTTTTTAAAAACTTCTTATCAAATTCCGGATTAAAGAAATAATAATTATTGTGGTCAAGTTTGTCTTTCGTCATTTCGAGCGCTTCTCCAAAACGCTGAAAATGAACAATTTCCCTGGCACGCAGGAATTTTAAGGGCGCGCGCACGTCGGGGTCGTCGATGACGCGCAGCAGGTTTTCGTAGACGGTCCGCGCTTTTTGCTCTGCAGCTAAGTCCTCATACAAATCGGCAAAAGCGTCGCCTTTTGACTGGAATTCCAGTGACGTGAAGGGTACGCCGGCAGCCGCCTGCGGCCAAAGCCCGGCGGTGTGGTCGATATAGTAGGCGTCAAAGCCTGCTGTTTTTGCCTGCTCGGGCGTCAGGTTCTTTGTAAGCTGATAGACAATGGCACAGATAATTTCCATGTGATTAATTTCTTCCGTACCAATGTCCGTCAAAAGCCCGCCGACTTTTTTGACAGGCATGGAATAGCGCTGCGCAAGGTAGCGCATGGATGCGGAAAGTTCGCCGTCAGGACCGCCGTACTGGCTGATAATCAGCTGTGCGGTCTTTGGGCATGTTTTGGTTATTTTAACCGGATATTGAAGTCGTTTTTCATAAGCCCACATAAATAATCCTCCTTGTTTTCTTCCTTTTATTCCCGCGGACAACGAGCCAAGTGACTGCTTGCAGGCATTTGGCGACTGTCGCGAGGGTCAAATACTCCGCTGCTTGTTACGGAGTATTTGACTTGGTTGCCGCGCAGCTTGCGAACGGGTCCCACGGGAGCGGTCCCTCGTCCCAGCCGTACTGCTTTGTTTCAGGCGTACCCGTGACTATGGAAAGCTGTGTCAGCGGGTAATGGTTTTTGGCAAATTCCGCAAGTGCGTCAAGACGCTGCTGCAAAAGGTCTTTCATGAGATTGATACCGTTTTGACAATCGGGATGCGTGTCAAGGTAAAGCGTAAGATCATTGAGTGCAAAGCCGATTTTACAGATTTCAATCAGCGCCTTTTCCTGCTCCGCTGCTTTTGTCAGCGCGGGTTTGTCGCAGAACGGACAGGGAATGTCCTCAGCGTCAAAAAAGTTCATGTTCAGGCATGGGAAAAGCGTGCCGTTATGGATTGCAGCGGCAAGGTCGAAAGGCTCGCACCATTCCTGCATGGGAACGGATGCCATTGCAAGGGTTTCGGCGGTACATTGGCATGTAGTTTGGTTCTTCATAAGCGCCTCCGTTTTTTGTTACGTTTTGATGATTGATTCCCGCGAGCAATGAGCCAAGCGTATGCGAAGCAGACATTTGGCGAATGCCGCGAGGGTCAACAACCCCGCTAGTCGTTAGCTTTACAGGATTGATGCCTTGTTACTTGTAGCGGGGTTGTTGACTTTACAACGGGTTACGGTTTTATTTTTTGCGGGGATACGGCGCGGTATGCTGGTAAAAATTTTCGGGACTGGATTTTGGGAGTTTTTTCGGGGTGGTAATTTGAGGGGGCGCATGGTATGATAAAGAAAAAGCTTTGGTTTTGAAAAAAAGGAAGTAATAGGAAATTGCCATAAAACTTCGGATAGGAGAATGAGATTATGATGAAAATGGAAGTTCAAATGGATGAAAAAAAGATTAAGCAGAGCGGAGCGTATTCGGTAGAACAAATAAATACTATGGTGAGTGAAGTTGCCAAAAAAAAGGAATAACGAAAAAAAATGAGAGTGGGTTATTTATAGGCAATGGCGATGATAAGGGTTTTTCTAATTTTGGACTGATGGTGTTGTATCTTAAAAAACAGGAATGGTTTTTGCCGTTTGTAAAAACATGGGTATTATATGTTGGCGATGAAGTAGATGATTTAGCAAAACACTATAAGAGGAAACTGAACATAGGATGAATAAGCATAGAAAAGAGATTACATTTGGCTTAAAAGTGGAGGACTTAAAAAAAGAATTTGGAGAGGGAAATTATGCGAAAGGGTATGAGCAGTTAAATGGCTTTTTCTGCAAAACGAACTGTTTTGAGCATAGACAAGGTTCTGTATACTGTTCTATTGAAAAAATGTCTGCGCATGAAGTTTATGACTTGGTTGATGAATTGAATGCTTCCTGTCCCTGGCTAAGAAACTGTCTTACAAGAATGGACGTTGCGGACATTGGAGATGTTCATGAATTAACGGATATGATAAAAGAAAGCAATGAGGAAGAAACAGAAAATTTTATGTAATTAAGAAAGGAATCTAACCACTATGAAAACAGCAAAAAACAACATTTGGAACTTCAACACTGAAATCGACGCCGAGCCTTGCGGCGAGGGCGTAGAGCGCAAAATCATGGCATACGCCGATGAAATGATGTGTGTCGAAAACCATTTTAAGGAAGGCGCAATCGGCGCAATGCACAGCCATCCGCACACGCAGATCACATATGTCGCGTCAGGGCAGTTTGAGTTTACGGTTGGTGAGGAAAAGAAGATTGTAAATGCAGGCGATGTGCTGTTAAAGCGAAACGGAATTGAGCATGGCTGTGTCTGCTTAAAAGAGGGAATTTTGGTTGACATCTTCAATCCGATGCGCGATGAATTTGTCTAAATTTTCACAATGCGAGAAATAGCCATTTTAAGTATTTAACAAATAAACAAGTTTAATTTAACTAAAAAACAGGAAAGGGCGGCGTATCATATCATCATCATAACAGCCGCCCCTTCCTATTTCCCAAAATAGGAATTATCAAACGTAAATCCGGTTTCCGTTTCATAGATTGAAACAAATTCCGAAAATGTCAAAATTTCTCCCGTTTCATCATCCCCGACGTATTTCCGGTAATAATCCCCGTTTTCCGCCATATCGGGATGGTTTTCAATCCAGTCCTCCCCAATTGGTTCGCTTTCAGAAGCTTCAATCCGATAAGCGATAATCGTGTAATCTTTAATGCGGTTCCATTCCGTGTCATAATAATAATGCGTATACGGCTCCATTGAGAGGACGCCCCCATAATAGGACGCATAGTACATCAGCTCGCCTGTGCTGCCGCAGAACATAAATTCCGAATAATCGTTTACGTCCCAAAAAACGCATTTCTCCTGCCCTTCCCTACAGTCAAAAATGCCTGCGATTGACTTGATATCCTCCCAACTATCGCGTGTTTCCTGCAAAATCAAATCGTCCGTTCCATCCCCGTTTAAATCAATCTGACGCCACTCGGCGGTCCCATTTTCCACCATAATATGATAATCGCGTTCCATTGCTTCCCAGTCATCATCCATTAAACACGCAAAATTTCCGCTCATCAGCTTTTCATAGACGGTGCCGTCCGTAACAATGCCTGTTTCCAATTCCGTAGAATCGTCCTTTGCTTCTTCCTGTGACTGCGGTTCGGAGCTTGTCATGGCATCGGGCATGGTAACGCTTTCGTTTGTTTCCGGTGCCTCCGTGGTTTGAAATGCGCTTTCAAAAGGCGCACTGTCCGAAACGGCAGACGACGTCATCTGTGTGCGTGCATCTTCAAAAGATGTTTTTTCCGAGCGCGTATTTTGTACCCCATATGAATAGAAATAAACGCTTCCAAATCCGAAAACGAATATCATAAATGGTATCAGCATGTTCCAATGATTCCGGTTCATATGCCTTGCCTCCACATAAAATACAAGTCAAAAATGGTCTTACTTCATTTGTAAGCTCATTATACGAGCAAAAAAGTGATTCGCCAATGCTTTTTTAGAAAATGTTTATAAATAATTCCAAAAAGATTGTTGACAATAATTTTGGAAAGTAGTAAGTTAGTATATGTAAATATTAGCACTCAATAACAAAGAGTGCTAATAAATTCTCAAACATCAGTCAGAAAGGGGCGTGGCAGGTTGGACTTAGACGAGCGGAAGCTGAAAATTCTGCAGGCGATTATCCGAAATTATTTGGAGACGGGCGAGCCTGTAGGCAGCAGGACAATTTCAAAGTACACGGATTTGAACCTAAGCTCCGCCACAATCCGAAATGAAATGTCCGACTTGGAGGAGCTTGGCTATATTCTTCAGCCGCATACCTCCGCGGGACGTATCCCTTCGGACAAAGGCTACCGGCTGTATGTGGACCGCATGATGCTTGAGAAAGAAGAGCAGCTCAATCAGGCGACGCAGGAGGTCAAAGAAATGCAGCGCATTCTCCTTGAGCGGGAAGACAAGATGGAGTCGGTGCTCAAGCAGATGGCAAAAATGCTTGCTGCAAACACAAACTACGCGACCATGATTTCGGCGCCGCAGGTCAGGGGAAATAAGCTCAAATTTATCCAGCTCTCAAGAGTTGACAAACATCAGCTGCTTACGACGATTGTGGTCGAGGGAAATGTGATTAAAAACAGCATGATTACCGTCGGCGACCCGCTTGACGACGAAACGCTTTTGAAGCTGAATATCCTGCTGAACACAAACTTAAACGGACTGCCAATTGAGGAAATCAACCTTGCGATGATCGCAAAATTAAAACAGCAGGCAGGTGACCATGCAGGCATTGTAGCGGAAGTGATGGATGCGGTGGCGTCACAGATTAAAAATGACGAGAACATTGAAATCTACACAAGCGGCGCAAACAACATTTTCAAATATCCCGAGCTTGCGGACAATCAAAGGGCAAGTGAGCTGATTACAACGTTTGAGGAAAAACAGCTTCTGACCGAGTTGGTCAATGAAACGCTCACCGATGAGACAGGAACGGGCATACAGGTTTATATCGGAAATGAAACGCCGGTCAAGACGATGAAGGATTGCAGCGTGGTTACGGCGACCTACGAGCTTGAGGAGGGTGTGAAAGGAACCATCGGTATTATCGGACCAAGACGAATGGATTATGACAAGGTAATTGATACATTGAAAACGTTAAAAAGCCAGCTGGACACCATTTACAAAAAAGATGACGGGCAGACTTGAACGATAGATTATTATAATATGGAAAGGACGACGATTGAGCGTGGAAGAAAAGGATTTAGACAAACAGGATTTAGAGAATACGGATTCACAGGAAACTGTTTCCGAAGACAAAAATTTGGAGGAAGAAAGTCCTCAGGAGGCTGACGCAGCAGAGCAGGATACGGCGCAGGATGCAGATCCGAATGAAAAAAAAGGAAAGAAAAAATCGCTGTTGGGAAAAGAAAAAAAGCCTAACAAGCTTCAGGAAAAAGTAGATGAACTGGAAGATCGTGTAAAGCGTCAAATGGCAGAGTTCGATAATTTCCGCAAGCGCTCCGAAAAGGAAAAAGCGGCAATGTTTGAAACCGGAGCAAAAAGCGTTGTTGAAAAAATCCTTCCGGTGGTAGATAACTTTGAGCGGGGGCTTGCAGGACTTTCCGAGGAGGAAATGAAGGAACCGTTTGCCGAGGGCATGAACATGGTTTATAAGCAGCTTATCACGGAGCTTGAAAAGCTTGAAGTAAAGCCAATCGAGGCAGTCGGCTGCGAGTTTAATCCCGAGCTGCACAATGCGGTAATGCAGGTTGCAAGTGAGGAATATGAATCGGGCATTATTGCACAGGAGCTTCAAAAAGGTTACACATACCGTGACGGCGTCGTGCGCCACAGCATGGTAGCCGTTGTGGAATAAAGTACGAAAAAAGTAAAAAATGAGAACAAATTGAAATGATTTCAAATATGTAGGAGGAGAAACATCATGGCAAAGATTATTGGTATTGACTTAGGTACAACAAATAGCTGCGTGGCAGTTATGGAGGGCGGTAAGCCCACCGTTATCGCAAATACAGAGGGAGCAAGGACAACACCTTCCGTAGTGGCATTCACAAAGACCGGCGAAAGACTTGTCGGCGAGCCGGCAAAGCGTCAGGCAGTGACGAACGCAGAGAAGACCATTGCGTCAATTAAGCGTGACATGGGTACGGATAATGGCAGGACAATCGATGACAAGAAATATTCGCCGCAGCAGATTTCCGCAATGATTCTGCAGAAGCTCAAAGCGGACGCGGAGAGCTATTTGGGAGAGAAGATTTCCGAGGCGGTTATCACGGTTCCCGCATATTTCAACGACGCACAGCGTCAGGCGACAAAGGACGCAGGCAAGATTGCGGGTCTTGACGTAAAGCGTATTATCAACGAGCCGACAGCGGCAGCTTTGGCTTATGGTCTTGACAATGAAAAAGAGCAGAAGATTTTAGTATATGACCTTGGCGGCGGTACATTCGACGTATCCATTATCGAAATCGGCGACGGCGTTATCGAGGTGCTTGCGACAAACGGCGACACACATCTTGGCGGCGACGACTTTGATAATAAGCTGATTGACTGGATGGTAAGCGAGTTTAAGGGTCAGAACGGCGTAGATCTTTCCAGCGACAAGATGGCAATGCAGCGTTTAAAGGAAGCGGCAGAAAAGGCGAAAAAAGAGCTTTCTTCCGCAACAACGACAAACATTAACCTTCCGTTTATCAGCATGAACGCAAACGGACCGCTTCATTTCGACATGAACCTGACAAGAGCAAAGTTCGACGAGCTGACAAACGATTTGGTAGAAAAGACGGCAATCCCTGTACAGAACGCATTGCGTGACGCAGGTCTGACGGCATCGGAAATCGGTCAGGTACTTTTGGTAGGCGGTTCAACACGTATTCCGGCAGTGCAGGATAAGGTAAGACAGCTCACGGGCAAAGAGCCGAGCAAGTCCCTCAATCCGGATGAGTGCGTGGCAATCGGTGCGTCTATTCAGGGCGGTAAGCTTGCAGGCGACGCAGGCGCAGGTGAAATCCTGCTTCTCGACGTTACACCGCTTTCTCTTTCAATCGAGACAATGGGCGGCGTTGCGACGAAGTTAATTGAGAGAAATACAACCATTCCGACAAAGAAGAGCCAAATCTTCTCAACGGCGGCAGACAATCAGACAGCGGTTGATATAAACGTTGTACAGGGTGAACGTCAATTTGCAAGAGACAACAAGTCGCTCGGACAGTTCCGTCTTGACGGTATTCCGCCTGCAAGACGCGGGGTTCCGCAGATTGAGGTAACGTTTGACATTGATGCAAACGGTATTGTAAACGTATCCGCTAAGGATTTGGGTACAGGCAAAGAGCAGCATATCACAATTACGGCAGGCTCCAACATGTCTGATGAGGATATTGAGAAGGCAGTAAAAGAAGCTGCGGAGTATGAGGCACAGGATAAGAAGCGTAAGGAAGCAATCGACGCAAGAAACGATGCGGATTCGTTTGTATTCCAAACAGAGAAGGCATTGACAGAAGTAGGCGATAAGATTGACGCAAACGAGAAGGCATCGTTAGAGGCAGACTTAAACGACATCAAGTCTTTCCTTGAGAGCACAAAGGACGCCGAAATGACAGAGGATCAGGTTGGAGAGTTAAAGAGCAAACAGGAAGCGCTGATGTCAAAGGCGCAGAACCTTTTCACAAAGATGTATGAGAACATGCAGGGTACGGCAGGCGCAGGTCCTGACATGGGCGGTGCGGACATGGGCGGCGCCGCACAGGCAGACACGGGCGCAGCAGATGACGTTGTAGACGGAGATTACAGAGAGGTTTAAAAAACGAAAAGAAAATCTAAGGCATCAAAAAACGATGCCTAAGATTTTCTAAGTTTCGTTTAAAAGAACGCCAAAGGGAGGCGCTCTTTATGTAGCATAATATACTGTAAATTAAGAAAGGCTAAAACTATGGCAGAACAAAAAAGAGATTACTATGAGGTATTGGGCGTCGAGCGCGGCGCTGACGATGCTTCAATTAAAAAAGCATACAGACAGCTTGCCAAGAAGTATCACCCTGATATGAATCCGGGTGACGCTGAAGCCGAAAAGAAATTTAAAGAGGCATCAGAGGCATATGCGGTGCTGAGTGATCCTGAAAAGAGACGCCAGTATGACCAGTTTGGTCATGCTGCGTTTGAAGGCGGCGGCGCCGGCGGCTTTGGTGGCTTTGACTTTGGCGGCGCCGATTTTTCTGACATATTTGGAGATATTTTTGGCGACTTTTTCGGTGGCGGCAGCCGCCGTTCAAGCAATGGACCAATGAGAGGCGCAAATCTGCGCACCAGTGTCCGAATCACATTTTCGGAGGCTGTGTTTGGCGTAGAAAAAGAGCTTGACTTAAATCTCAAGGATACGTGTAAGACCTGTAACGGAAGCGGTGCAAAACCCGGAACTTCACCGGAGACGTGCCATCGCTGCGGCGGACGCGGTCAGGTGGTGACAAGACGTCAGACGCCGTTTGGAACCATTCAGAACTCGCAGACGTGTCCTGACTGCGGCGGTACCGGAAAGACCATCAAGGATAAGTGTCCTGACTGCGGCGGAAGCGGATATATTTCGGGCAGGAAGAAGATACAGGTATCCATTCCCGCAGGTATCGATAACGGGCAGAGCGTGCGTATCAGGGATAAGGGCGAGCCGGGCGTCAACGGCGGTCCGCGCGGCGATTTGCTGGTAGAGGTTGTGGTTGACAGACACCCGATTTTCCAAAGGCAGGATATGAACATATTCTCGACGGTGCCGGTTTCTTTTGCAGTGGCGGCGCTTGGCGGAGAGGTGCTGATTGATACGGTGGACGGCAAGGTTGTGTACGACGTGAAAGCGGGCACACAAACTGACACGCGTGTCAGATTGCGCGGAAAGGGCGTTCCGTCGCTCCGCAACAAAGATGTGCGCGGCGACCATTATGTGACGCTTGTCGTACAGGTACCGGAGAAGCTTTCGAACGAGGCAAAGGAGCTTTTGCGCAAGTTTGACAGTGAGACGGGGAACAGTTTGGAAGCCGTGAAAAATATGGAAAACAACGAGCCGAATGACGAAAAAGAGAAAAAGGAAAAGAAACGCAAAGGTTTTTTTAAATAGCAATTTGAACTTCCGTATGGTATGATATTGGTTAAGATATTGTATTGTACGGAAGTTTTTTTGATTCAATAAGACAGTTGAAAGGGGAAACATATGAAGTGGAAAAAATTTACGGTAAAGACAATTACGGATGCGGAGGATATTATTATCAGCACGCTTTATGATATTGGGCTTGAGGGAGCGCAGATTGAAGATAAGGTGCCGCTTACGCCGCTTGAGAAAGAACAGATGTTTGTTGATATTTTGCCTGACGGACCGGAGGACGACGGGATTGCGTATTTGAGCTTTTTTGTGGAGGACAGTGAGGAAAGTCCTGTGGACACAGAGGAAATGACGGCAAAAATTAATGAGGAACTTGATGCTCTGCGCAATTTTATGGATGTGGGCGAGGGTACGGTAATGGTATCGGGAACGGAGGATATTGACTGGATTAACAACTGGAAGCAGTTTTTTCATCAGTTTTATATTGACGATTTGCTTGTAATTCCGTCGTGGGAGGAGGTAAAGCCTGAGGATAAAGATAAGAAAATCCTTCATATTGATCCCGGCACGGCGTTTGGCACGGGAATGCATGAAACGACGCAGCTTTGCATCCGGCAGTTGAAAAAATACATTACGCCTGAAACAGAACTGCTTGACGTGGGAACGGGCAGCGGGATTCTTGCAATTATTTCCTTGATGTACGGTATTAAACATGCGGTGGGAACGGATTTGGACCCGTGTGCGGTGGAGGCTGTGCAGGAGAATATGAAGGCTAACAACATCAATCCTGCGAGTTTTGACATGATGATTGGGAACATTATTACCGATAAGGAGGTGCAGGATCATGTCGGATATGGAAAATATGACATTGTTGTCGCAAATATTCTTGCGGATGTGCTGGTGCCGCTCACGCCTGTTATTGTCAATCAGCTAAAACCCGGCGGGATTTATATTACATCGGGGATTATTGACAATAAGGAGCAGGTCGTGCGCGATGCGGTGACACAGGCGGGACTTGAAGTAATTGACGTGACCTATCAGGGCGAATGGGTGAGCGTGACGGCGCGGAAACGGTAAGGTATTATTTGTAAAAAGTGCACGTATCATTACAACCTTGAAATATAAAAACGAATATTGCGTGAATAATTATTGATTTTTGCATAAAATATAGGTATATTATAAATATAAAAACATAAAATGTGTAAATAAAAGGAGAATGGTATGAGGCTTTTAAAAATAACCATGGAAGGCTTGCCGCATTTCAAAAACAAATTAGATATTGATTTTGTGGCACGGCAAAGAGTTGATGAAGATGATAAAGAGCGGCTTTATAATGTTTTTTCTTCAATATATGTGAATAAAGTGATTTCATTTGTTGGTATTAATGCTTCCGGAAAAACGACGATATTGAAGGCGCTTTCTTTTGCGATGAAGATGCTTAATAATGAATCGATTAATAATATTCCTTCAAAAGAAATATTAAATGAGTTACAAACAAATCAGAACGTAATTATTACGTCATATTTTTATAGTAAGGATTCAATTCATAAATTGGAAACTTGCATTGAAAAAAAAGTTAATGACATAGATGGAAGCGAGAAATTTGTCATTACTGATGAGAGATTGTGGTCGAAATCAGTCTGCAAAGTAAAGACAAAAAAAAGCATATTTGATTTTCAGGATACGGATCTGAAAGAGAGAAGAAATCAAGATGAGCAATATTTAATGGAAGATATTAGTATTATGGTTGCAATTAACAAAAAAAATGAGAGAGGGTATTTTGTCTATGACATGTTAGTGTGGACGGATCATAATATGCTTAGCGTTTTGGGGAAATTTCCAAAGGAGCTTTTGGCTTTTTTGGATTCAAGCATTGAGTATCTTGAGTGCAGCAGGCGTGAAAAAGAGGTTGATATTCGACTGAAATTTTACGGAAAAGACGAGATTGTGATTAATAACATACGGGCTCTTGGGAACTATCTTTCGTCGGGAACAATAAAAGGATTAAGTGTGTTCATGAGCGCAGTATTTGCATTCAGCGAGGGAGGATATTTAATCATTGATGAAATAGAAAACCATTTTAACAGGGAAATTGTGGCTACATTGATTCGCCTTTTTATGGACGAGAGAGTCAATAAAAATCACGCAACAATTTTGTTTTCAACGCATTATTCGGAATTGCTGGATGAATTTGACAGAAATGACAGTATTTACATTGTCAAAAACAGAGAGGGTATTATTGCAGAGAATTTAGCGAATGTTTTAAAAAGAAATGATATGAAAAAGAGCGAGGTATATGACAGCGATTATTTAGGAGGCACTGTGCCGTCGTATGAAGCCTATATGGCATTAAAGAAAGTCCTGATTCACATAGGATAGGAGAACTGGTATGAAAAAATATATAGCCTGTATTTGTGAAGGCGGTGCTGAACGTGCAATAATGGACTTGCTGCTTGATAGCCGTAAGCTGATTTTTGATAGAACTGATTTGATTGAAGAAGAAGTTTTACGGTGCAGAAGTGGTAAGGAGTTTGAGGAAAGATACTTAAGGAAAGGATTTTCGGAAAAAATTACGATTTATTGGATTCATGATTCCCGAAGTGAGAAATTTAATTTAAGTAAAGCATATGAGCATAAAGTTGATGTCAAGAACGTAATTACTGCTCCGGAAATTGAAAAACTGATTATATGTAATGAGGGCAAGTACACGGATTATGAAAAGAAAGCCAGGAAAAATCAAAATTAAAGCCGAGCAGTTACTGCAAATCGGAGTTAAAGTATAAAAAAGTTAAAAGTTATGAATTTGTTAAAGAGTATTTTGCGGATATGCAGGTGTTGATTGATGCTTTGTATGAATATTGAAGAATTTCAAAAATTAGAGGGGATGAGATGACAATATGGGATTTACTGAGATGAAAATAGGATTAGGTGTTCAGATTAGAAAGTGGAATATGATAGATGCCTCCAATTTAGCAGAACTGCTAAACAACAAAAAGATTATGGACAATCTGCGCGACGGTCTGCCGTTTCCGTATACGGTAAAAGATGCGGAGGAATTTATTGCTGCGATGCTTTCGGCAGATGAAGAAAAGACATTTGCTTTTGCAATTACAATTGATGATAAGGCGGTTGGCAGTATCGGCGTGTTCCGGTGTGAAAATATTCATTTTCGCACGGCTGAAATGGGGTACTATATCGGTGAGCCATACTGGGGAAAGGGAATTATGACGAGCGCAGTACGGCAGACGTGTCAGTATATCTTTGAACATACGGACATTATCCGGATTTTTGCGGAGCCGTTTGGCAGTAACACCGCGTCCTGCCGCGTGCTTGAAAAAGCGGGATTTCAATTGGAAGGACTGCTTCGAAAAAATGCCGTCAAAAACGGTCGGGTGCTGGATATGAAGATGTATGCTTTGGTAAAGGAAGATGCAGGGCAGTCAATCAAGTCAAAAACCCTGCAGCAAGCTACGGGGCATCAAAATTGAACGCAGCAGAGCTACGGGGTATTTGACCCTCGCGGCAGTCGCCAAATGTCTGCAAGCAGCCACTTGGCTCGTTGCTCGCGGGAATAAATGATAATATTTTAACAAATACATAGGAAAGGGGAACAAGATGCGCTTTACATACTGTCCGCATTGCGGAACGAAATCAGGAAAAAAGGAAATCGGTGATGAAGGGACCATCCCTTTTTGTGAAAAATGTAACATACCGCTGTGGGATATGTTTACGACGAGCATTATTGCCGCTGTCGTGAACGAGCAAAATGAGATTGCGCTGCTGCGGCAGAATTATGTATCTGCGACAAAATATGTCTGCGTTGCAGGTGTTATGAAAATTGGGGAATCGGCGGAGGAAACGGTCGTTCGTGAGATAAAAGAGGAAATCGGCTTAGATGTGGAGAGCGTACAATATATAAAAAGCTATCCGTATGAGAAAAAGGAAATGTTGATGTTGGGATATAAAGCGGTGGTGAAAAAGGGCGATTTCCAATTGTCCAGGGAAGTTGATTCTGCCGCTTGGGTAAAATTTGAAGATGCTTTGGCGCGGTTACGGGAAGGGAGTATTGCGTGGCAGTTGGTGAAAGAGGTTATAGATGCCGGTATTGAATAATTATGTGAAAAGACGTATAATAATGAAACAGAGAGGAATCGGGAAGGGAGATGTTGAATCATGGGAGGCAAGATGACAGGCTCAAAGGCATATATAAAACCTAATATGGCAAATTTGCATGGCAGAATCGGGGAACAGATATTGCGGACGCTTCGTCAACAAACTGTAAAATCTGATAATAATATCAAAAAAGCTGCGGAGGAATGTAAAGCAAGAATTTTGGCAGACAGGTAAACGAATTGTTGCAAGGTATCATCAAAAAATTGCAGGCTGTGTAAAAAGGGAGCGTTTAATGGAAAATAAATTGATAGAAAACGAAATATTTTATTGTGAACCACTTTTGGCAAGCGAAAAGAATTTACAACGCATTCAAAGCTTCCATGTTGCAGCGGAAACAGGATTGGGATTGGAAATGTATCTGAAGCGATATGCGGTATCCGATGAGTTGTCGCATGAGGCTAGAACGTATTTAGTAAAAGACAATATATCGCATGAAATTGTCGGGTATTTTTCATTAAAAACAGGAATGGTAGCTTCAAGAAAAAAATGGAGTCCGTTTCAGTTGGAAATTGATTCGCTGCCTGCTGTAGAGCTTGCAAATTTTGCAGTGAACAGTGCATATAAGGCGGCACATAAGGAGCAGACAGGAATTGGCAGTATTATATTTATTGACTTTATACTTCCAATTATCAAAATGGCATCTGAACGGGTTGGCATTTGCATTGTTTATATTTTTGCGTTGCCATACAGTCCGCTGATTAAGTATTATGAAACATTAAATTTTAGGCGTCTAAGCAGAGTAGAGGAAGCGTTTATTCATAGAAATTATAAGCCGCGCTATGATAGAGGCTGCATTTTTATGAGCAGACCTTTGTATGCGGAAGACTAAGGTTTATATGTTTGGCAGGAGGGACATTCTAAAGTTGGGGTGTCCTTTTTCAATAAAATATATGAAAAGAAGTGGATTTGCATGGTTTGATGCTCGTAACTATGAAGGTGCTCAATAGTTACGAAAATAGATAAAAACAGGCGAGGTACAATATGAAAGTAAAGTTCTACGAAACCGCAGATGACACACTTTTAAAATTCGCAGTAATTGTTTCCAAGTCCAATGGTAAATGGGTGTTTTGCAAGCACAAGGAGCGGGATACCTATGAGGTTCCCGGCGGGCATCGGGAGGACGGCGAAACGATTTTGGAGACGGCAAAGAGGGAATTATATGAGGAAACGGGAGCCATTGCATTTGATATCAAACCGATATGCGTTTATTCCGTTCTTGGGAAAAACCGGGTAAACGAAACGGGCGAGGAAAGCTTCGGAATGCTTTACTATGCGGAAATCGAAACATTTGAGCAGGAATTGCATAGCGAAATGGAGCAGGTTTTGCTGCTTGACGAGCTGCCAGGCAAATGGACATACCCTCAGATACAGCCGCTTTTGGTTGACGAAGTGCGTAACTATATAGCAGGTCTGCGCATTTACTGCGCTGACCGTGAGAAAACGTAAATTTAGCAGGCAAAAATCCATTACCGAAGGTAATTTTGCATGGATTTTTGCTTGTAACTGTGAAGGCACTGAACAGTTGCCGAAGTGCAAAGAAGACTGTGAGAAACGGAAAGCGATGGAGAGGCGATGGAAGAAAAGTTATTAAACATTATTCAGGAAATCAAGGAAACAGGCAATCCCGCGTTGAAAGCGCAGAAAATGACTTCTGTTATTACAGACGGACTCCGTAATCAGGCACTGAATTTATACGAGGCATATCTCCTTCATTGGGAAGTGATTCATGCCACGAGGGACAGCTGTATACTGCCGGCGTGGAACAGGGCGGTGCGGATATCGACCTGCCTTGCGCTGCTCAATCACAGGCTGCTGGCGTTGGCATTTCATGACAGAGATTGTGCACAGCAGGCGCATCAGTGGGGCATGGAGGCGTTTGGACTTTGTGCCGAGAAACGGGCGCACTATATTATGGACAGGTATCCTGAGTTTATTAGGATGGAATACGATGATGAAGACCTGTTAAAAGAACTGCTTAAAGTCAGAGAATCATATCCTGTTTTAAGTGACGAACAGGGACCATATCATGTGGAGTCCTTTCCCTATCATTATTTTGCGCCGGAAAAAATTTTGTTAGATAAAACAGATTTCAGTAAGGAAAAAATAATCGGGAACAATGTAGAAACAATTTTGATTGCAATCAATACATAACGAGTCAAAAAATCACTCGCGAAAATAAGATGGAAGGAACGACACAATGTACCATTTTTTTGTAAATCCGAGCCAAATTTATGACACAAGTGTCATAATTACAGGCGATGATGTCAATCATATTAAAAACGTAATCCGTCTGAAAATCGGCGATGAAATCAGCGTCAGCAACGGAGAGGACGGTAAAGACTACCGCTGCGGAATAGAGGAAATCACGGAAACGCAGATAGTATGCAAGCTGCGTTTTATCAAGGAGGACGGCGTGGAGCTGCCCGCAAAGGTGTACCTGTTTCAAGGACTTCCAAAAGGTGACAAAATGGAGCTTATCATTCAAAAGATGGTAGAACTGGGCGTTTATGAAATTATTCCCGTCGCCATGAAACGCTGTGTGGTGAAGCTTGACGAAAAAAAAGCAAAATCGAAAACCGCAAGATGGCAGGGAATTGCGGAGGCTGCCGCAAAGCAGAGCAAGCGCGCCGTTATTCCACAGGTCAAAGAGGTGATGACGTACCGTCAGGCATTGGAATACGCCAAAGATATGGAGGTAAAGATTGTACCATACGAAATGGAAAATTTTTTAGATGGCGCATCGGGAATGGAAGGAACGAGAAAAATCATCAATAACCTGTCAGAAGGACAGCGCATTGCCGTTTTTATCGGTCCTGAGGGCGGATTCGGGGAGGACGAAATTAACGCGGCGATTTCACTTGGCATGAAGCCCGTTACACTTGGAAAACGCATTCTGCGTACTGAGACCGCAGGCATGACAGTTATGGCTTGGATCATGTATCAATTAGAAGGGTAATTGGTTCCTGTTTGTATGTTTTGCCTAAAAATATGGAAGGAAAATGATAAAATATTAAAAAAATACCAAAAATATTAAAAATATAGGATTTCTTTTTTATAAAAAATTTCTTATAATTTTATTAACAAAATAAAAAGGAGGATTTTATTTATGAAAAAGAAAGTATTATCAGTCATGCTTGCATTGACTATGATTGTATCCGTAACAGCCTGCGGGCTGAAATCGCCGGATACATCGTCAACGGGAGGCGCGGCAGAGCCGGCGCCTGCACAGACACAGGCAGCAGCACCTGCGGAAACAGGCGCGGCAGAGCCGGCAGCGCCTGCAGACACAACAACACCTGCGGCAGAGCCGGAAGTAACCTTAGTATACGCAGAGGTAAACCCGCTTGACACAATTGTTGGACAGACAGCAACGGCATATGCCGATAAGGTTGCAGAGCTTTCTGGCGGTACAATTAAAATTGATATTCAGGCAAGCGGTGTGCTTGGTTCTGAGAACGACGTTTTGGATACCATGTTAGGCGGCGGCGGTACAATACATATGTCTCGTATTTCCGCATTTGCTCTTACAAGCTACGGCGGCGAGAAGTCAATGCTTCTTTCTCTGCCTTACACTTTTGTAAACCGTGAACATTTTTGGTCGTTTGCAACATCGGATTTGGCAGAAGAATTCTTGCTTGAGCCGCATGAGAACGGCAGCGGCGTAAGAGGTCTCTTCTACGGTGAAGAAGGCTTCCGTCATTTCTTTACGACAAAGGAAATCGCCGGCATGGAAGATTTGGCAGGCATGAAGCTTCGCGTTTCCAACGATCCGGTTATGAACGGTCTCGTTGAGTCGCTTGGCGCAAACCCGACGGTTGTATCATTTAACGAGCTTTATTCTGCATTGCAGACAGGCGTAGTTGACGGTGCAGAACAGCCGATTGCAAACTACAAGTCAAATGCATTCCCTGAGGTTGCTCCGAACCTGATTTTAGACGGACATACACTTGGCGCAATTCAGGTTATTATCACAGACGAAGCTTGGGATTCTCTGACAGAAGAGCAGCAGAACATCCTGGTTGAGGCAGGCGAGTATGCATCACAGTTCAACAGACAGATTTCTGAGGACGCTGAAAATGAAGTTTTAGAGCAGTTAAAGGCAGACGGCGTAAACGTAGTGGAAGTAAGCGACGTTACTCCTTGGCAGGAAGCTGTAAAGGGTGTTATTGAAGAAAACACAAAGGGTCAGGAAGAACTGTATCAGAAGATTCTTGACTTGGCAAAATAAACTTTGAATGCGAAGCATTCTTATCAGGCGTCGCCGCAAAGCGGCGCCTTTTCCCACCTATAAGAGAGGAGGTATTTTATGTCTGCTTTTTTTGAACAGGTTGATAAAATCAAACCGGTATTTGACATTACATATAAAATTGTTCTGTTTGTTTGTAAGCTGTTGCTGATTGCCGATATTTTAATCACGACGATGAGTGTTATCGGCAGATATGTTTCGTTTATTCCGGACCCCGCATGGAGTGAGGAGGTTGTGCTGACTTGTATGGCATATATGGCAGTGCTGTCCGCAGCGCTTGCAATCCGGCGCGGGGCACATATCCGAATGACAGCGCTCGACCGTTTTCTGCCGCAAGGTCTGCTTCGGTTTTTGGACATTTTGGCAGACGTCTGCGTCTTGATTTTGGCAGTTGTGATGATTGTTGTAGGCTGGAAATATGCGTCAGGACTTGGCGCAAAAGGAAGCTATGTCAGCATGCCGTGGCTTTCAAGATTTTGGATGTATTTTCCGGTGCCTGTAGCCGGTATCGCGATGCTGATTTTTGAGCTTGAAACGCTTTATAATCATTTAAAGAATATTGTATTAAAGGAGGGGAAAGCATGAGTACACAGACAATGGCAATTTTGGTTCTGCTTGTTAGTTTTGCGGTAATGATTTTTCTGCGCTTTCCAATTGCGTATGCAGTTGCGCTTTCTTCTCTTTTATGTTTATTGTATCAGGGACTGCCGTTTACGACGATTTGCCAGCAGATGGTGAAAGGCATTAATTCGTTTAGCCTGATGGCGGTGCCGTTTTTTATCACAATGGGCTGTCTTATGGGAAGCGGGGGTATTTCGGAAAAGCTCATTGCCTTGGCAAACGCCTGCGTCGGGTGGATGACAGGCGGTATGGCAATGGTAAACATCGTGGCGTCTTACTTCTTTGGCGGTATTTCGGGTTCCGCGGCGGCAGATACGGCTTCTCTTGGAAGTATTCTTATTCCGATGATGGTGGATCAGGGCTATGATGACGATTTTTCGACGGCAGTAACGATTACATCATCATGTGAAGGTCTTTTGGTACCGCCCAGCCATAATATGGTAATTTATGCAATGTCGGCAGGCGGTGTTTCCGTAGGAAGCCTGTTCCTCGCGGGATATATTCCGGGCGCGCTGCTTGCGATTTCGCTGATGATTGGCTCGTATATTATTTCGAAGCGCAGGAATTACCCGAAGGGTGATAAGTTCAGCTTTAAAAATTTAATCAAACAGCTCGGCATTTCATTTTGGGCATTGGCAGCGGTTATTATCGTTGTGGTCGGCGTTGTCGGCGGTTGGTTTACGGCAACGGAGTCTGCGGCGGTTGCGGTTATTTACAGTCTGCTTGTGAGCGTGTATATTTATAAGGGACTGGACTGGAAGGGCGTATGGAAGGTATTGGAAAACTGTATTGATACGCTGTCGATTGTATTGATTTTGATTTCGACATCAAGCATTTTCGGTTACTGTCTGACGACGCTGCATGTGCCGGTTCTTGCGTCGGAAGCGATAGTCGGTCTGACGGATAATCCTGTTTTGATTGCGCTGATGTTGAATTTGATTTTGCTTATACTGGGATGTATTATGGATATGGCGCCGATTATTTTGATTGCAACGCCGATTTTACTCCCGATTGCAACTTCAATCGGTATTAACCCGATTCAGTTTGGTATAATGGTTATCTTAAACTGTGGTATTGGTTTGTTAACACCGCCGGTAGGTTCCGTATTGTTTATCGGTTCCGCGGTCGGCAAAGTAAAAATGGAGAAGGTTGTCAAGGCGACGATGCCGTTTTATGTGTGCATGATTGCAGTTTTGCTGCTGCTGACATTCTTCCCGCAGATTACAATGTTTCTTCCCAATTTATTCGGTTAAATTGTTTGAGCGGCTGATTCGCGTGTAAATAGTGTATGTGAGAGAAAGGTATTGGTGTTATATGCGTTATCAATATCAAAGTAAAGTGCGGCCGGTGGATTTTTGGGCATTATCAATGTACCGCACCTACCACTCGCTTGTGGGGGTGTGCAACATTGTTTTTGCCATTGCAATGATCCTTTTAACGGTTCGATTTTGGAATCAGGCAAGCGATGCCGTGCAGGCATTTCTGTTTCTTGCGTGCCTTCTGGTTCCGGTGATACAGCCGCTGGGCGCTTACCTAAAGGCAAAAGCGCAGGTTTCCGTCATTCCGCAGGGAACGCAGCTTGTCTTTGCGGAAGACGGCATCCATGTGACATTGGGGGATAAGAGGGAACAAATCCGGTGGGATAAAGTGAAAGGCGTGCGCAAAGAAGCGGGAATTGTCATTGTTTACACGGACGTCAATCACGGATACATGCTGACAAGACATGTGCTGGGCAGAGAACGGGACGACTTTTACCGTTATGTGGAAGCGCGGATAAACGAGTATGCGTTTTCTTCCAAACGGCGCAGTTAGTGCGGGTCAAGCAGTCGGAGGTATTTTATGAGGCAGCGCCTGAAAACGGTATGGAATTCATTAAAAATCAAGCAGAAGATAAAAGCCTTCACTACAATTATATTTTTATTGATTTTCTTATCCATTGTTTTGGCGATTTGGACAGTGAAATATTCTTTGTTTGATTTTTCCGTCATATTAAACAGCAATTCGGCTGTAACCGATTTTGTGCAATGCATGGAGGAAGAAGCAAGCCTTTTTGTGACTTATGCCAAAACGGGAAAGAAAGACGCGCGTGACGCGTTGGAACAAGCGATTGCGCAGACACAGAAAGTTGTCGAACAGCTTCCGTATGATTATGAAAAGACGGGAGAAGCGCGTTATGCCAAGACATGGTCAATATTAAATATGTATCAGGTATATTGTACAAAAAGGGATTGTATTCTGAATGGAGGAGAGCGGACATTAGAGTATATCACCGATTTGTATGAAGTATACGATATGCAGAATTATCTGCAAAATTACGCCAAACTGCTGATGCGGGATACGCTGGAGGACGGGGTCAGCGTTTATGCAGGGAAAGTCCGGATGATTATGGTGCTGCCGGCATTGCTGCTATTGTTTGAGCTTCTTTTTTTCTTTTGTACGCGAAAGCTTGCGGAGCTGCTCAATATCTCGATTGTTTCCCCTGTCGTGGAGTTGGCGGAGGCTTCCCGAAGAATTGCGGAAAATGATTTTTTTATTGATGACATTAAAGTACGGAGTGAGGATGAATTGGGCGAACTGGTGGTTGCTTTTAATAAAATGAAATATGCCACCGGCGAATATATCATGGCACTGGAGGAGCGGCGAAAGGCAATGGATTTGTACCATGCCGAGGAACTTGAAAAGATTAAGATTGCGGCACGTCTTGATGCGATGGAGTTGGATTTGTTAAAGAGCCAGATTAATCCGCACTTCCTTTTTAATACGCTGAATGTAATCGGCGGTATGGCGGATTTGGAGGGCGCGCAGACAACGGAGGCAATGATACAGTCGCTGAGTTTTTTATTCCGCTACAACTTAAAGACACCGGAGAAAAAGGTGTCGCTGGCACGGGAGTTAAAGATTGTCAGGGACTATATGTTTTTACAGGAAATGCGGTTTGGCGGCAGAATTACGTATGAAATTGACTGCCAAACGGACGCGGAGGTTGTGCTGATTCCGACCTTTACATTTCAGCCTCTTGTGGAGAATGCGATTATACACGGTCTTGCGCCGAAAGAGGAGGGCGGCAGGATTTTAATCCGTGTTCGGGAACGGCATGGCAGGATATGCATTGTCGTGGCTGACAGCGGAGTCGGAATGGATTTGGAAGCGCTGCGTTGTCTTAGGCAGGAGCTGCGGGGAAACGAGACGGGACGGACAGACCGGACAAGCATCGGGCTTTCCAATATTTATAAGAGAGTTCATATGATGTATCAAAATGGCACAATGAGAATACACAGCAAATGCGGACGCGGCACGATTATCAGAATTTGGATAGAAGATGAAAGGGGAAATCATGGTGGAAAATGAAATATGCCGTATTTTAATTGCCGATGATGAACCGATTGAACGAATGGTAATCAGTAAGGCAGTGCGCAATTATTTCGGAGACGAGCTTGAGATTGTTGAAGCCGAAAACGGTCGGGAAGCAATTGCGCGGTTTTTGGAGCAGGATTGTCAGATTGCGCTGTTGGATATTTCCATGCCGGGAATTGACGGCTTGGAGGCGGCGGAAAAAATCCGAAAGGAAAATCCGACGTGCAGCATTATTTTTTTAACCGCGTACGACGAGTTTGAATATGCGAAAAGGGCAATTAAAGTGCGCGCGATGGACTACCTGTTAAAGCCAAGTGCGAAAGACGAGTTGATTGCGGTTTTGGAGGAAGCTGTGTATGTAAGCAGGCACAGTACGAAAGAGGTGACTTCTTTGCAGAGGACAGAAACGGAAGAAAAAGACGAAAAACAGGAAGTGATAAAAAATCAGGTTTTGGCAGAGCATATACGGGAGTATATCGAGGCGCATTACATGGAGGACATTTGCCTGCAGGATGCAGCAAAGCAGCTTCATTATTCGGATGCGTATTTTTGCAGGTTTTTCAAGCAGAATTTTGATAAAAACTTTATCGTGTATTTGTCGGAGCTGCGGGTGGAGAAAGCAAAAGAATTATTGTCGGATGTTACGATTAACATTAAGGAGATCGGGCAAAGAGTCGGGTACCGCGATTCAAGCTATTTTACCAAGGTTTTTAAGCGGGTTACAGGCATGACGCCGAGCGAGTATCGATACGGCGCATCAATGTGAGACTGGACAGAGTGAGAGGCATATATGGGAACAGGAAATCGGAGCGGGAAAAAAGTGTATTTGTTTTTGGCGATGGCGGCAGCAGTAGGATTGTGTGCCGGTTTGTTCCTGTTTCAACAGACAAAAGCGGTTGTGCCAAAGTATGTCTTTACTTACGCTGAAAATCAAACAAAGGATTATCCTACGACAATGGGCGGCATGAAGTTTGCCGCATTGGTGGAGGAGCGTACACAGGGGCGCATTCGGATACTGGTTCAGGCGGAGGGCGTACTTGGTTCTGAGACGGAGGTAATCCGGCAGATGCGATACGGGGGTATTGATTTTGCACGTATCTCGCTGGCGCAGGTGGCGGACCATATTCCTGAAATGAATGTGCTGCAGCTTCCGTATCTGTATGAAGATGCGGACCATATGTGGCGGGTTTTGGATGGGGAAATCGGTGAACGGTTTCTACACTATCCGGAGCAGTATGACTTAATCGGACTTTCGTGGTACGACGCAGGGGCGCGCAATATCTATTGTTCGTCAAAACCGGTGCGGACCTTGGAGGATATTAAGGGATTGAATATCCGCGTGCAGGAGTCGGACACCATGTCGGAAATGATAACTGCATTGGGAGCCGTTCCGGTCAAGATTCCGTATGATCAGGTGTACGCGGCATTGGAGCGCAGGCAGGTGGACGGCGCCGAAAATAACTGGTCGTCCTTTGAAGCGATGCAGCATTACGAAGTGGCACGCTACTATACGGTGGATGAGCATATTCGTATCCCGGAGATGCAGATTTGCGCGAAGCATACATGGGAGCAGCTCTCTGAAGAAGACAGGGTTATTATTTTGGAATGTGCGAAAGAGTCGGCGCTCTATGAGCGCAGGCTTTGGAAAGAGTACGAGCGGACGGCACGGGAGACGGCGCTTGAAAATCAAGTGGAGGAGATTGTGCTTTCCGCGCAGGAGAAGAAAAAATTTCAGGACGCGGTGAAACCGCTTTATGAGCGGTATGATGCGGAGTATGGCGAGGATATTGCGCAGATACGCGCCTTGGGGAATTTGAATAAAAAAGAGTGACAGACGGGAAAGGAAATATAAGAAAATGGGTTATCTGAAAACTGCGGACGAAAAAAAGCAATTGTGCTTTACGTATTTGGCATTTATGCTAAACGGTGTATTGGCGTTGTCGATTGGCTCTCTCCTGCCGTTTATACGGGAGGCGAAGGGATTAAACTATGCATTTGCAGGTCTGATTGTCAGCCTGCATTCCGTTGGAAACCTGTTTTCGAGCTTTGCATCGGGGACGCTTTCCGTGTTTTTGGGAAGGAAGAAGAGCATTCTGCTGTTTAATGCCTGCTATGCGGTTGCTTATGTGATGATTTTGTTTGGAAATGGCAATCTGATGCTGGAGCTTGCGTTTCTGATGACGGGACTGGCAAGAGGCGCGTCAAGCAACTTTGGAAATTATACCGTGAACAGCATTGCGCCGGGACGGGCTGGTTTTTTGAATGCGCTGCATGCGATGTTTTCCATCGGTGCGTTTTCGTTTCCGATTTTGCTGACCGTTTTAACGCGCACCAATGCGGACGGCTGGGTTTATGCATGTTATTTCATGATTGCAATGGGTGTGCTGAGTTGGATTTTGTACTTTATGGTTCCGATTTCGGAGCCTGTAAAGGAGAAGACAGAGAAGAAGAAAAATGACAGTGGTGTCGGCTTTTTTAAGGAACCGTTGTTTTATCTGTGTACGTTTACGCTGTTTTTTTATCTGTGCGCGGAACAGGGTGTTATCGGCTGGCTGATAACGTACTTTGTGGATACGCAATTACTGAGTGATGCGCTGTCACAGCTTATGGCAAGCGTTTTGTGGGTGATGATTTTAGCAGGCAGACTTACCGCAGCCGCGCTGTCAGGGAAAGTGGAAAAGCAGAAGCTGCTGCTTGTCATGGGCGTTGGTTTTGTGGGATTCTTCTTTTGGCTGCTGTTCTCGAAGAGCACGGTGCCAATTATTATCGGCATTATGGGTTTTGGCTACAGTATGGCGGGGATTTATCCGACAACCGTGTCGTTTTGCGGCAGACTGATACAGAAGTATTCGATGGCGTGGAGCTTTATTCTGACGCTGGCAAGCTTCGGGTCGATTTTAATGCCGATGATTATCGGACGGATTGCAGAGAGTGCGGGGATTGCGTACGGAATGAGTTCGATTGTCGTGGTGGTGCTGATTGACTTGGCGTTGATTGTGGCATTGAATTTTTATATCAGGCGGCACAGGGAGGCGTTTGCCGAATAAAAACGGCAGGCTGTCTATCAATGGATTCAATTGGAAAAAATATAATGAATGGAAGAAAGGAGCAGATTTTTATGGAAATGACATTACGGTGGTACGGGAGCAAATCGGATTCGGTGACGCTGGAGCAGATTCGGCAGATTCCGGGGGTAAAGGGCGTAATTACGACGCTTTACGATACGGCGCCCGGCGATGAATGGAGCTTGGAGGATATCCGCGCGCTGAAGGCTGAGGTAGCGGCAGGCGGACTGCGCATTGCGGGCATTGAGAGCGTGAATATTCATGATGCGATTAAGATTGGCTTGAAGGAGCGCGACAAGTATATTGACAATTATATCAAGACACTGGAGAAGCTGGGGCAGGAAGATATTCACATGGTATGCTACAACTTTATGCCGGTGTTTGACTGGACGAGAACGGAGCTTGCAAGAAAGCGTCCCGACGGCTCGACGGTTTTGGCATACCATCAGGAAACGGTTGATAACTTAAATCCAGAAAAGATGTTCGAGTCAATTTCGGGCGATACGAACGGCTTTGTGATGCCGGGCTGGGAGCCGGAGCGCATGGAGCGGATTAAGGAATTGTTTGGGTTGTATAAGGATGTGGACGAGGAAAAGCTGTTTGCGAATTTGCAGTATTTCTTAGAGGCAATTATGCCTGTTTGCGATAAGTATGATATTAATATGGCTATCCACCCTGACGACCCGGCGTGGAGCGTGTTTGGACTGCCGCGTATTATCACGAACTTGCCGAACATCCAGCGAATGATGAAGATGGTGGACAATCCGCATAACGGCGTTACGTTCTGCTCGGGCTCTTACGGAACCAATCCTGATAACGATTTGCCGGGTATGATTCGGGCACTTGAGGGACGCGTGCATTTTGCGCATGTGCGGAATTTGCAGCACAATTATCCGGGCGATTTTGAGGAGGCGGCACACTTGTCGTCGGACGGAAGCTTTGATATGTATGAGATTATGAAGGCGCTTTATGATATTGGATTTGAGGGTCCGATTCGTCCCGACCACGGTCGTATGATTTGGGGAGAAGTGGCAATGCCGGGTTATGGATTGTATGACAGGGCATTAGGTGCGACTTATTTGAACGGACTTTGGGAAGCGATTACGAAAAGTAATTCTAAGTGAGCAGGCGAACCTATTCGTAAAAGAAGAACGCAAGGGCGGCGTTCTTCCAATAAAATAAAGTGATATAGCGGGCTGAGAAAGGAACAGGTTTATTAATATGAGATTAGATAAAACGGGTTTACAGGAACGCGAGGCGTGGAAGGCATTGGGATATCATGTACCTGCATATGACAGGGAGCAGTTGACTGAGAATACGAAGAAAAATCCCGAGTGGATTCATTTTGGCGCGGGCAACATTTTCCGTGCGTATCAGGCGAACCTGATGCAGCAGCTGATGGAAGAGGGAAAGAGCGACACGGGATTAATCGTGGCGGAAGGCTTTGACTATGAGATTATTGAAAAGATGTACCGTCCGCACGATGATTACAGCATCCTTGTGACATTAAAGGGCAACGGCGAAGTAGAAAAAACGGTGATTGGGAGTATTGTGGAGTCACTGATTTTGGACAGTGAAAATGACGAAGAGTTTTCCCGTTTAAAGGAGATTTTTGCCGCATCGTCGCTGAAAATGGCAAGCTTTACGATTACGGAAAAGGGCTATAGTCTTGTGGACGGCAAGGGCGATACTCTGCCCGCGGTTGCACGGGATTTGGAGAACGGACCCGCAAAACCGGAGAGCTATTTGGGTAAAGTCTGTGCATTGGTGTATGAGAGGTATCTTAAAGGACAGCTTGCGCTCGCGCTTGTAAGTATGGATAACTGTTCGCACAACGGCGACAAGCTGAAAGCGGCGGTGACTGCGTTTGCGGACGCCTGGGTGAAGGCAGGTACGGCAGAGGAAGGATTTTTGGAGTATGTAAATGACACATCCAAACTGACGTTTCCCTGGAGCATGATTGACAAGATTACGCCGCGTCCAGACCCGAAGGTGGAGGCGATTTTGGAGGCGGATAATATTGAGGGATTAGAAAAGGCAGTGACAAGCAAGAACACATGGGTAGCGCCGTTTGTGAATGCGGAGGAGTGCCAGTATCTTGTGATTGAGGACGCGTTTCCAAACGGCAGACCTGCTTTGGAGGAGACGGGTGTGATGTTTACCGCGCGGGAAACGGTGGATAAGGTGGAGAAAATGAAGGTGTGCACCTGCCTTAATCCGCTGCACACGACGCTTGCGGTGTTTGGGTGCCTGCTTGGGTATGAGCTGATTTCCGAAGAAATGAAAAATCCTGCCTTGAAGAAACTGGTGGAGCGTATCGGGTATCAGGAGGGCTTGCCGGTGGTTGTCAATCCTGGGATTTTGGAGCCGAAACAGTTTATTGACGAGGTTTTGCAAATGCGTATTCCGAATCCGTTTATGCCTGACACGCCGCAGCGCATTGCGACAGATACGTCGCAGAAACTGTCTATTCGGTTTGGCGAGACGATTAAGGCTTATATGGCTTCGGAGGATTTGGACGTGAACACCCTGGAGGGTATTCCGATGGTATTTGCAGGGTGGCTGCGGTATCTGATGGGGGTTGATGATAACGGGAAAACGTTTACGCCGAGCCCCGATCCGCTGCTGGAGACGCTGATGCCGATGCTTGCCGATGTGAAGCTTGGAGAGGCTTGCGATGTGAAGGCAGTGACAGTGCCGATTTTGAAGCGTGCGGATATTTTCGGTGTGGATTTGACGCAGAACGTGCTTGGTGAGAAGGTGATAGCGCTGTTTGGCGAGATGATAGAGGGCGTCGGCGCGGTTGCGAAGGTTTTGGAACGGGTATAGGGTATGAAAATAAAAACTGCCTAGTGTACTGACCGCTTCATATCTAGTAAAACTCTGCAGAATATTTTCCTGAGAGTGCTGCTTTACAAACGCAGGCGTAGCGGTGGCTACGGAGAGGCTTGGGAAGTAGTGCTCTCAGGGAAATAGGCAAGGAGGTTTGCCTGAATAT
>CAJUJG010000004.1:53301-147540 GCA_910586715.1 uncultured Lachnospiraceae bacterium | reverse complement strand
ACTTCTTCACGAAGCAGCCTTTGCTGCGAGTGATTAGAAGTTCTTCTCACACTAATTTCGATAGATAATGTATTTATAAATCGGATTGCCAAGCGATGAAAACTTTTCCTCATATTCCGTCATAATATTCCCCGCCAGCATCCTTTCATCATGGTGCAAATCCCTGGTTGCCGCTTCAAGCTGCCAGCCCGCAGGCTCAATTTCTTCAAGCGCGAAATCAAACAAGTCTTCATTATCCGTCTTAAACTCAATTCTTCCATCTTTTGCAAGTATCGCGTCATACCGCTCCAAAAACTGCCTTGAAGGCAGACGCCTTTTGGCATGTCTGTCCTTTGGCCACGGGTCGGAAAAATTGAGATAAATTTTTGCCACCTCTCCTTTGTCAAAAACTTCACAAATATCCTCCGCATCCATACGTATAAACCGCAGATTTGCAAGTTCATTTTCCTCCATTTTTTGAATTGCCCGTAAAAGCACTGTCGAATATTTTTCAATTCCAATATAATTAATATTGGGATTTACAGCCGCCAAATCCATCATAAAGCGCCCTTTTCCCATACCAATTTCAATCTGTATCGGATGGTCATTGCCGAAAACCTGATTCCACTTCCCTTTATTCTCAAACGGCTCATGCACCACGAAACGGCTGTCCGCAATCATCTCCCTTGAACCGGTCACATTCCTAAGCCTCAAATCATCACCTCAATCTATAATTTCTGTATACCTTAAATATGTCCACATTATTTTACTCCTTAATCCATTATTTGTCATTATAAAAATTTAGTAAAAATTTATATACATTTTCCGTTTTATTATAGTTACATTTTTTTTTAAATAGTGTACAATCTAAATATATAAAATAAGTGATTCTCAAAATATATAAGTTTTCCAATGAGTGCTTAAAAATATATTCCTGCATAATTTTTAAGGCAGTAAAAGGAGCATCGTTATTATAATGAAAAACAACAGACTACTATATAAATTTATCTCTATATTACTTGCTGTTTTTTTATTTGCAACAAATGTAAATACTATGATAAATACCAGCAGTACAGTCTACGCCGCAGAATCGGATCTCGAGGCAGAAAGAGAAGAACGCAAAACACTTCCCATACAGACGGACCATATTGAAAACTGGCCAAAAGGTCCTGCTATCGGTGCAAAGTCAGCGATTCTTATGGAAATGAATACCCATACAATATTATATGCCAAAAGCATTGATCAAAAAAATTTTCCTGCCAGCACCACGAAAATATTTACCTGCCTGCTTGCAATGCAAAACTGTACTTTAGATGAAACCGTTACTTTTTCGTACGATGCTATTCACGATGTGCCTCTTGACGGTTCAAAACTTGGTGATGTCAATGAAGGCGATACTCTGACAATGGAGCAGGCTCTTTATTGTATCCTCGTACAGTCCGCCAATGAAGTGGCTAGCGCTGTAGGAGAACATGTCGCAGAAAAACTTTCATTAGCGGGCGAAAATCAAAAAAACATAGATGCTTTTGCCGATCTTATGAACCAAAAAGCAGCGGAACTCGGTTGTAAAAATACCCATTTTACAAACGCTAACGGACTACATGATGAAAATCATTATACAACAGCATACGACCTTGCCCTGATAGGATGTGAATTTTTTAACAATGAATTGTTATGTAAAATCTCTTCAACACCGCAATACCATTTTAAATTAAATTCTTCTGATGAAGATGAACGGTGGATGGCGTCTAAAAACCAATTGTATAAAGGAAAACCTTATCAATATGACTACCTGCTTGGCAGTAAAACCGGATTTGTCTCACAATCCAGGCAAACGCTTGTTTCTGCAGCGGAAAAAAATGGAATGAAACTTGTCTGCGTCATATTTGGAGAAGAAACACCTTATCAGTTTGAAGATACTATCGCACTTTTCCAGTATGGATTTGAAAATTTTCAGAGACTTTCCGTCAGTGAAAATGAAACAAACTATAAAATTATCGCAGGAGATTTATTTGATACGGATAATGACCTTTTTGGTGATTCCACCCCTCTGATGTCTTTGGAAGAAGGCAGTTATGTGATATTGCCGAACACAGCTGCCTTTACTGATATGGTATCATCGCTTGATTATGAAGATCACTCAAATCAAGGCGATCAGAATGTTATTGCTACAATAAATTATACTTATGCTGATGTACCTGTAGGCAGCTGTAAAATTATTTTTTCAAACTCGGAAAAGAAAGACATTACGTTTGCGCTTGGTAATTCTATTCCCGAAATTGCCGAAATTACAACAGGAAATGAAAAGAATAAGCAAACGAAAAATGGCATCTCCAATGATGTAGACAATGTCATTTTCATCAATGTACAAAATGTTATTATCGGTATACTTATTTTAGCTGCACTTGCAATTTTCATTTTATTCATTATTTCCGTTTTCAACAGCTACAGCTTTTCGCCAAGAGGACAGAGCCATAAACGGAGAAGAAAACGCAGACAGGAGAGCCGTTTAGAAAGATTTCAATCTTTTCGAAGAAAAATGCGAGAGAAAAAACGCCAACGCAAACGGCGAAAAGAATATAAAAAACGAAAATAAAAAAGAAGGCACAATTTATGGTTTGTGCCTTCTTTCTCTTCTGCCTTCCCGTATCTGATTTCTTTTCATAATAATATCATCAACCGTTTCTTCATTTACCTGTTTCATGGTTTTCACCACATACACCCTGTCCTGTAAGGATTTCTTCATACGTATTTTACCTTTAATATCTCCATGTTTTGGGCAAACCATCACAGAATAATAATTTTTTCCATTATTTGAAAACCACGGTACTTTTTTCTTTGTTTTTGCGCCGCAGAGAAAACACTTTGTAGATACGACATCCTTATCATTCATTGCTGAAAGTTTATTTATAAACTCGCGTGATATATACTTTGCATAATCGTCAAACACCACGTTAACTTCTTCTGCTTTGTTCCTTGGCAGATGGTAAGTATCAAACGAGTAATTATTCAAAACTTTTTCAACTGCAGCTACTCTTTTAAAAACTTCTGTTGTATACACAGCATCAGCATCAGCACGGTGAAAGGGAACTTCCTCTTTGATATTCAAAAATTCTACAGCATACTGAAGTGTACGCCTTTTCTTTCGATCCTCAAATGCAATGCTAAAAAGTTTCTGCACATCATAAAATTTCAACGGTTTTTTCGACAAATACGGCATATTATAATAATCCATATTTTTTTGAAGTTCTGAAAGATCAAGATTTCCCCATGTGCAAAAAACAGAATCTTTACCGCACCAACGTATAAAATCTCCGGCAACTTCAGGAAACCTACGGCAGTCCTGCAATTCTTTCATACTAATATGAATTAATTCTCCCGTTACCTGATTCATACGATTAAAAACCTGAGGCTTTATCAGCTCATGAAAATTGTCAACCTGTATCATCTCTTTATTTAATTTTATTGCTCCAATTTCTATTATCTCAAACAGCAGATTGCTTTCAAGCTTTGTTTTTAAATCATCCGCCTGATTCCATTCCAAATCTAAAATGATATAATTCATCGACATCTTCCATTCTTGCAATACTTTTTCTAAAAACAGGAAATGAAAATAATCCAGTAATTTATATTAAATAGAATAACATAAATCCTAATTTTTCACAACTATAAGAACAATTGCCGATAATCAAAAATCATATGCCTTTCTTAGTGAATTTATCCTTGCATATTTTTTATATTGCACGTTATAATGTATCTAATTGGAGTATTGTGCACAAATAATTTTTGTACAATTATAACAATTGTTACAAACATAACAAATTTTTAGACATACGTGGCAACCGTTTATTGATAAATGGACCGTTATTATACATGTATGTACCGCCTATTTATAGCATTTTAGCAACTCCCCCTAACATCTGCATTAAATGATTTTATTTGATGCAGATGTTTTCCTAATCTCTTTTAATAGACAGGTCTCTCCCATTGATACCGTTTCATATCCACATTTCCATTGACAAATTTCACACCTTCCGCCTTCAACAGTTCAACCTGCCTGTTTTCGCCTCCGAACGCAAATGCCTCAGATACCCTGCCTTCTTTATTGACTACACGATAACAAGGTATATTATCAGGGTCCGGATTGACATGCAATGCATATCCGACCACCCGCGCCCACCGCCTGTTCCCTGCAAGTGCGGCTACCTGCCCATACGTCGCAACCTGCCCGTACGGAATCTGTTTTACAATTTCATATATTTTTTCAAATACGGATTGTTCCATAAAATACCTCCAAATATAAGAAAACACTGAAAATTATCAATTATTGTATGTAATTTTTTTCTGTATGTCAATAATACCTGCAAAAGCTTATTGCCGGCTAATGGAAAATTTTTAGAAAAAATATTGAATAAACATTTAGAAACCGATATAATAACATCAGCAACAGAAACTAATCTTACAGCATGGTTTAGATACACAAAAGAAAAACTGCTGCACAAAAATGAAGGAAATAAATTCTATACTGTCTTATGAGCATCTCGCTTATAATAACGCTAATAAAAATAACAGAATGAGAGGTTGGAACATTATGAGCAAAAGATTTGGCATGTTTTTTGTAACCACTGTATTGGCTGCTGCGTTGTTTGGATGTGGCGGAACAGAAAAAGAAAGCAGTATTGCCAATTCAAACCTTGATGAGAACAAAACATTGCAAAACAACCAGGACGTGGAATTGGTCGTTTGGGGCGCCGAAGAGGACGAGGCGCTTTTGCAGCAAATTTTTGAGAGCTTTCAGGATGAATACAAAGAACAGGCAAATTTCAATATCACATTTGCCGCCCAAAGTGAAGCCGGCTGCAAAGACGCTTTGATGGCAGATTTGGAAGCAGGTGCAGACGTCTTTGCTTTTGCCGATGATCAGTTGAATACCCTTGTGGCGGCAGGCGCTTTGGAACCGATAGAAAATGCGGACCAAATCAAATCGCAAAATCTGTCTGGCGCCGTAGAAGCCGCCTGCGTCGGGGATGTGCTGTACGCGTATCCTTTAACGGCAGACAACGGCTATTTCCTTTATTATAATAAGCAATATTTCAATGAGAATGATATAAAAACTTTTGACCGTATATTGCAGATTGCTGAGGAAAATGAAAAAAAGATTACGATGGACTGGTCTTCTGCATGGTATGTATACGCCTTCTTTGGCAATACCGGTTTGGAAGTCGGATTAAATGATGACGGAATTACGAATTACTGTACTTGGAATGGGACAGATGGTGACATTAAAGGAGTAGACGTTGCCAATGCCATGCTTTCTATTTCCCGCAGTCCCTCCTTCCTAAACACCCAGGAACCCGGCTTTCTTGCAGGCATTCAGGATGGTTCCGTAATTGCCGGGGTCAGCGGCGTATGGAATGCGGTTGCCATGAAAGAAACCTTGGGCGTAAATTATGGCGCTGCCAAACTTCCTACATATACCTGCGCGAACCGGCAAATACAAATGGCGTCTTTTTCCGGATATAAATTAATTGGCGTCAATGCTTATTCCAAACAATATGTATGGGCTTCCCGGCTTGCGGAATGGATTTCCAATGAAAAAAACCAACAGCTTCGCTTTGAATTGCGTGGTCAGGGACCCGCAAATACAAACGCCGCTGCATCTGCCAGCGTGCAGGATTCCCCAGCCATTACCGCTTTAATTGATCAGTCGGAATTCTCCTGTCTGCAGCGAATCGGCGGCAATTTTTGGGATCCGGTATCTGCATTTGCCACAAATATGGCTAACGGAAATCCGGGAGGAAAAAGATTGCAGGAACAGCTTGATACGATGGTGGAAGGGATTACCGCCCCATAAAGAATACATTTGTTTTGTTTGGAGGATATAGGGATTATGAAGAAAAAACTGAACATCAAATATCGATTAATATTACCCATTGCCCTGCTTGGAATTGTAGCGCTTATATCAAATATCCTTGCAGTTTCCAATATTAAAAACGTCAATGACAATGCCGCCAATATTGCGGACAATTATATGGAAGGAAGAACCCAGCTGGCAAAAATCCACCAGTCCGTTATGAACATACATAAAATGGCGTTATCGCATATTGTAGCTACCGATTATAATACGATGATTATTCTTGTCAACGACATCAAAGAAGAAGAGAAAAAACTGGATGGTATGCTGACGGAATACGAAATCTACATTACCAATGACGACAGGGAAACTTATAATGCCTTGCTTTCCGACTATGATTCGTTAAAACACGCTCTCATTTTTCTTGTATGTGCCAGTGCATCCGGCAAAACACAGGATGCCTATACCTTTGCCAACGGTGATGTGGCATCCTTTAACACTGCGGTTGAAAACAATATCGACATTTTGGACAGTTCCATCAGCAGCCGGACAACCCAGGCAAGAGCACAGCTATCTTCCGTTTACATTAGTTCTATGATTACGAACAGTGCATCCGCTCTCACCTGTATTATACTCGTATTCACTACGGTTTCCCTAATCCTAAGATCTGTCGTTAAGCCGATAAAAAATATTTTGGAAACACTTCGGGGATGTTCCGGACGTATCAGCGGCGTGGTCGACGAGGTTTTGTCAAGAACACGCACTTCCGGCGAAAGCGCTATGGACTTATCCGCTCTTGCCGAGGAGCTGTCTGCAACAATTCAGGAAGTGGCAAGCAATACTTCCCTAATTAATCAAAATGCGAAAAACGTACAGCAGGATGCAGAAAGTATGGCAGAGGAATGCGGAAAAATTACTGACTACTGCAATGAAATGAACATACGGGCTGAGGAAATGGGACAATCCGCACAGGTAAGCCTGAATAAAACCAACGCCAAAATAAAAGACATTTTAGATGTCCTAAATGAAGCCATCGAGGGAAGCCGCAGCGTAGATCAGGTAGACAGCCTGAGCCATGCTATTTTAGGGATTGCTTCGCAAACCAACCTGATTGCCCTGAATGCCTCCGTCGAGGCGGCAAGAGCCGGAGAAGCAGGGAAGGGCTTTGCAGTCGTGGCGGATGAAATCCGCCAGCTTGCAGCCTCCAGCAGCGAAACCGCAAACCGTATTCAAAAAGTTAATGCTACCGTAACCCATGCTGTATACAACCTCTCCGAAAATGCCCAAAATCTTGTAAATTATATTGAGGATTCTATCCTAAAAGAGTTCCTTTCCTTTGTTGCCTCGGGACAGCAGTATCAAAATGACGCCGCCTATATTCGTCAGGCTATGGCTGAATTTAATAAAAACACCGACCGTCTGAAGGCTTCCATGAGCGAAATTGTAACATCTATAGAAACGATTACAAAAGCCATTGATGACGGCACCTCAGGTATTTCCGGCGTCGCGGACAGCGCTCAGCATTTGGTAACAGATATGACAGAAATCACAAGCCGCATGGATGTAAATCATAAAGTTGCGGCTGAATTGGAACAAGAAACAATAACATTTGCTAATCTATGATATTGAATAAGTTTAAAAAAGCATTGAAAATTTTCAATGCTTTTTTAGCGTTATAGGATACAATCTTTTCACTCATTATATTTTAAACTTCCCAACCTCATTGTTAAGCCGACCTGCGATTTCCTGATTGCCTTGGGCTTCTTCGCTGATAGTGTTTACGATTTCCGTCAGGTTAACGGACATCTCCGATACATTCGTGACTCCCTTTGCACTTTCTTCCACTGCAATATTGATTGCTTCAACCGCTTCTTTAATGCTGTCCATATTTTGGCGTAAATCGCTGGCAGTCTGCGAAAATCTGTTCATTATTCCGTAAAAGCTGCCCGCATCGTTCTGATAATTATCACTGGTATCCACGAGCGTTTTATAACCGCTCATAGCAGTGTTATTAACAAATTCAACCATAATTTCCGCTTCGTTAGAAAGATCGTCTACTGCCGTAATAACTTCCCTGCTCACCAGTTGGATTTTTTCGGCGGTTTCGGCAGAGCTGCTTGCAAGCTTTCCGATTTCGTCCGCCACGACTGCAAATCCTTTTCCGGCTTCTCCTGCACGGGCGGCTTCAATAGAGGCGTTGAGGGAAAGAAGATTTGTCTGCTCCGTGATATTGAGAATGTTTTCCGTCAACTCGCTGATTTCCTGCACTGCTTTGGAACGCTCGATTTTTTCATTCATTATGGCAGTCATATGCTCTACCTGATTTTTCGCACTACTTTGAATTTCAAGGGCATCCGCGCGAATCTGCTGCGCTTTTGTGCGGATTTTATCCGTATTATTCATTCCGTCTTTTGACTTTTCATAGATTTCTTCAACCTGTTGATAAATCTGATTTACAGATTCCGCAATTTGATTCATGGATGCCGACGTCTCCTGCATTGCCGCGCTCATTTGCTCCATTGTTGCAGACACATCCGTAATATTCAATTCTGCATCCGAAACACTGTCAACCATACTGTTGGAAGAATCTTTAATACTTATCGAATTTGCCGATATATTCTGCATGATTTCACGCATATGTGCCAAAAGCCCATTTACATTACCTGCAATAAGCTCTGTCTCATCACCGCTCTTTACTTCAAGCGTCTGTGTCAAATCACCCTCATTGTTTACCAAATCATAAATTTTCTGATTAATAACAAGGAGATTTCCCATAATCGCCTGAACAATAATATTCATAATAAGTACCGCCAAAATCATGCATATAATCGAAATAATCACAACACTTTTGATTGTTATATTAATCTTTTCTACTGCACTGCCGGCATTATAATCACAGGCAAGAATACCGACCACTGTCTGTCCGGTTTCCCCGTCATATACCGGCGCATATACGGAAAGCAGGTATTCATCCTCATAGCTTTCAATCTCTTTTGTTGAAATAATTTCTCCGTCCATGACAGGAAGCAAAACCTCATAGTCTGCAGAAAACTCATCACCTATCGCACAATGATTTTCACTTTCATCCGTATCAAGTCCGTAATAACTCTTTCCATCCGCAAGATATACGGTATACATATACAACATTCCGCACTCGTCCCGCAATTTGGTCAATTGAGATAACAGTAAATTATAAGTTATTGAACCCTCCTTTTCCGATGCAATGCCTGCTACCCATGTAGGATTAACGGATTTTGCCGCAATTTTGGCAGCTAACGATGCTTCTTCCACTGCCATATCAATCATGCTGTTTCGTATTCTCATATAGGAGTTTCCACCGATAATCAGGCATACTAAAATAATCAGAAATGTTGCAGGAAAAATAATTTTGTAACGAATACTTAATTTACGTGTCTTTTGTTTCATATAAATGCTCCCTCTTTTTACACAATACAACAACCAGCTGCAAAAATTCCCCCTCATATATGTAATATTATACTATTTCCCTTTTTTATTGGCAACCAATACTTGTTTATTTGTTCTAATTATTTATTCCCATTTTATACTGATTGTGATAGAATGTTCACAAAAGCAATATGTTTTGGCAAAACAAAGACAAGAAACGTAATTTTAAATATTACAAGATGAATGGAGGAGTATCATGTTTCAATTTACGGACGACTGTTTAATAGGAATAGAGCAGATTGACGAGGAGCACAGGACTTTATTTTCACTCTTAAATAAAGCCGGAACAATGCTTGCAAACGATTTCTGCAGCGACCGCTATCAGGATTTAAAAGAAATTATTGAGGAGCTTGACTACTACGCGGAACAGCATTTTACGCACGAGGAGGATTATATGGTGCAGATATGCGACCCTGAAATTATCCGCCAGCGCGCACAGCATGCATTTTTCCGTGAAAAAATCCGCGATTATGAGTTTGTCAACATTGATGATATTGACGAACAGCAGCGAGTTTTGACTGAACTAGTCAATTTTCTTGCAAAATGGCTTTACCGCCACATTATCGGAAGCGATGTTTTAATCGGGAAGCTACCCCCTCTTGAGGAGTGGATGGTGCGCGAAAATCCCTGTGAATTTACGGATGATTACCTGATTGGCATCGAACTGATTGACAACGAGCATAAAGAGCTTTTCCGCATTGTCGATCAGGCAAACCGTTTGGTAAAATCATACGATGCAGCTTCCGGTTATGATAAAATCCTTGATATTTTAGACAATCTGAAAGAATATACAAAAGAACATTTTGCAGACGAAGAAGAGTACATGGAAAGCATTCACTATGAAGGGCTTGAGGCACAAAGACGTGCACATGATGCCTTTATTCAGAAACTTGAGAACATTAATCTTTCGGAAATTGATGAAAATCCCCAAGAATCCTTGCAGCAGCTTTTGGAATTTTTACTGGGATGGCTTGTCAACCATATTTTACATACAGATAAAAAAATACCCCTACAATAATTCCTTATAATGACACACAAAAACCCTTGAGCGATTTGATTTGCCCAAGGGTTTTACTTTTTGTGATAATATTATTCATCTTCCTCAACGCTTGCCTGTACCGGATACTTATGAATATGAATTAAGCAAATCACGGCTGTAATTATCAGCGGTATTCCCGCCAAAATACCTGTCGGAGCCGGACCTACAAAGAAATTTCCGCCATCAAACGTAAACTGTGACGCCTGTCCCATCATAACGTTTATCGCACTGTGTGCAAATACCGCAGGGAAAATACTTCCCGTACGCAACGTAAGGAATGCATAAATAATACCTGTAACCGTACCAAACAGACACATCGCAATAATATTCACTATCGGAAAACCACTGTTTCCCTCACCATAATAATACCCGATTGTCACCAACGGCGCATACCATAAACCGGAGGCAAATCCAGTGATAATCATTGCAGGAATGGTACCAACCTTTCGGAAAAGCTTCGGTAAAAGAAATGCCCGAAATCCCCATTCTTCGCCAAACGCATTGATAAAATCAAGCACTGCTGCCGTGAAAAATTTCACAAGCAAATCCGTCTTCACGCCTGCCACAATTTCTACCGGCGTAATCTGCGCGCCTGCGCCCGCCGCACTCTCACTGTATGATGCTACAAAATTTGTCATATTCGGATCAAAATTGTCCCGAAATACCAAAAAGTAAATTACCGCGCCGGCAAACGTAAGTACAGACATCCCGAACCAGCCAAACAAAAACAAAAACCGCTGCTCCGAAAAATTAAACTGAAATCCCGATTTTACAAGTCCCTCTCTCGTAAACAGCCTTGTTACCAAAGCCGCCAAAGCGGGCGCAAGCATAATCTGCGAAATCAGATCCGCGGCGTCCTTTACAATCTCCACATCACCGCTTCGATACATCGGAATGACGCCAAAAATCTCCGTAACCCACGTCACGCCGTAACAAAGCGCAAAAAATATCAGGAGACGTTTTGTCTCCACCTTCTTATCCGTTACCCCAACAAGCCCTCGTTTGTTTTCTTCTGCCATCTGCTGTCATTTTCCTCCATTATTTGATTTCGTTCGCCATTGTATACAGTCCATGATAAATACCGCCCTGTTCCATAAGCGCATCATGACTTCCTTCTTCAACAATTCCAGCGTCCGTCAGCACCAGTATCCTGTCAGAACCCCGTATCGTGGAAAGCCTGTGTGCAATGGTTAGCGTCGTCCTGCCTTTCGCAAGCTCATTCAAAGATTTTGCCACCGCATACTCACTCTCATTATCCAACGCCGAGGTTGCTTCGTCAAGTATCAGTATCGGCGGATTTTTCAAAAATACCCTTGCAATACTAATCCGCTGCTTCTGCCCGCCCGAAAGCTTTACGCCCCGCTCACCGACATATGTGTCATATTTGTCCTTTAAATTCTGAATAAACTCGTCCGCACCGGCGCGCTTTGCCGCCGCCATAACCTCGTCATAAGAAGCGCCCGGCTTTCCATAGGCAATATTTTCATAAACCGTCCCCGAAAACAGATAAACCTCCTGCTGCACAACACCGATGCTCTGCCGCAGGCTCTTTAGCGTAATCTTCTTAATATTCTTCCCGTCGAGCATGATTTCACCCTTCGACACATCATAAAATCGCGGTATCAGATTGCACAAAGTCGTCTTACCGCCGCCTGAAGGTCCGACAATCGCAAGCTTTTCTCCGGCATGGATTTCCAAATTCAAATTGGTAAACACCTTATTATGGTCGTCCGGATATTCAAAGCTTACATCACGGAACACAATCTCACCCTTCGGATTTTCAATATCCTGCGCATCCGCTTCATCAAAGATTTCAATATCGGCATCCATAATCTGCAAAAAACGTTCAATTCCAGTAATACCCCGCTGGAACTGCTCCGCAAATTCGATAATTCTTCGTATCGTGGCAATCAGCGTTGTCACATACATTACATACGCCACCATATCGCCGGGCAGTATCCTGCCGTTCATTAAGAAAAAGCCGCCGCCAAGAATAACTGCCAAATACATAAACCCGTCAAATACTCTCGTTGACGTACTGAAAATACCCATAATCACATAGGCATGTGTCTTTATTTTCAGAAATTCCTGGTTGCCGTCCTCAAATTTCTGCGATTCAAGCGCTTCGTTTGTGAATGCTTTCACAACCTTTTGTCCTAAAAGACTGTCCTCAATTTTCGCATTTAACTCACCGATTTGATTGCGCTGCATACTGAATGTTTTGCGCATTTTTTTATTAATCATCCGGCAGACAATTGTCATAATCGGCACAAACACAAATACAATCAGCGTCAGCGCAAAATTAATACGCGCCAGTATGATAAACGAAATAACAATTTTCAATCCGGCAATAAAAAACTCTTCAGGACAATGGTGCGCAAATTCCGTCACGTCGAACAAATCGTTTGTGATTCGTCCCATAATCTGTCCCACTTTTGTATTATTAAAATACGTATTTGAGAGCTGCTGTAAATGCGCATAGGCGTCGCGCCGCATGTCTGTCTCGATTTTTGCACCCATGACATGACCGACGTCTGCCATGTAAAAATTAACAATCGCGTCTATTATACGCAATACAAAATAAACAAACGCAAGCCCTGTCACCATGCGCGCCGTTAAAAGCGCCACATCCTGAAGGGCTGTGTTTGTAATCATTCTGATAATTAAAGGCAGCACAATTTCGCAAGCCGTCGTCAGTGCCGCACAAAATAAGTCCATATAAAGCGTCCTTCTATATGGCTTAAAATATGGCAGGAAACGCTGAATCAGCGCACCTGTCGAATATTCCTTATTTTCCATTCCTTCACCTCATGCTACGGAATCCTTTTTTATTTATTTGTGATTAATTTCATTAAAATTTCACTTCCCGTAACCATTTTGTCCTTTGTTATTACCAGTAATCTATGTTTTAAAAACGGATTTAAATTCTCCTTCGCTTTCTCTGTATCCTTTACCCTGAAATACTGTTTTTCAAACTCTTCATAAGTTTCATTCAGAAAAAGCAGGACACATCTGCACCGCGCGCCATAAAGCTTGAGAAATCCACATAAATCTTCAAAATACGGCGGTTTATCCACATTTTTATCCCTGTTCTCAACAGAGTTTTCAACAGTATCTCCAACAATGCCTTCAAACGCTTTGCCCATTTGAATAAATGACATCGGAGTCGCTCTTATAATAATTTTTCCGTTTCCCCAGTATATCAGATTACTCCGCACATTTTGAAATATTTTATCATGTGATTTCAACGACGCGGCTGCGTCTTTTATGGACTGATTTACCTCGTCAATACAGCCCGATAAATCTGCAGCAAATGCAATTTCAAGCTGCTGCCCTCCCGCCGGAGCGTTGGAGGGCGCATGTAATATTTTATCCGTTCTTTTATTTAATTCAAGCTTTTGCAGCTGTGTAAGACTCATAGGAATCCCCATTTCAAACTAATTATTTTTATAAACCGTGAAGCTCTTCTTTGCAAGTGTGCCTTTGTAATTTCCAATACCTGTAATAATCATAGTCGCAGTACCTTTTTGCTTTTTCTTATCCAAGTCATACGTAAGTCTTGTACTGTTCAAAACGCTGACCGTGTAGTCCTTCCCTTTGACAAGCTGCTCACCGTCAACCGTTACCGTTACTTTCGGCACAATCACTTCTCCCGTATACTTTTGGTCAGCAATATTGCTTACCGTAATTTTGGAAGCATTTTTTGCCTCCTTCGGAAGAATTGTGAAATTCTTTGTCATGGTTCCGGCATATTTTCCTTTTCCGGTTACAATGACCGTTGCTTCGCCTGCATTCGTGTTGTTTTTGTATGATACCGTAAAATCTCTTCCATTTTTAAGCGGCATATTTCCATAGAAAAATTTTACCGTGGGCTTACGCTCCGTATTGTTGTATACGTAACTGTCCTTTGAAAGCTCAATACGGCATTCATCCGTCAAAGGCTTTCCAATAATCTTAAAGGTAATATTTCTTGATCCGCTGTAACCGCCAATACCGGTAACCTTAACCTTTGCATTTCCGGCATTCTTATTATTCGAAAATTTTACCGTATAATCCTTGTCTTCCTCCAGCACGACACCGGTTTGCGTATCCTGAATCTCCACCTTCGCACCATTGGACTGGTTATACTCAATTCCGTCATTGTACACAAGCTCCAAATCACACTGGTTTTTTGAAGAAACCGCAAAGCCGCCTACTGTAATCGCAATTGCATTATCCTTCATCGGTTTCTTGGCAATCTTAAATTTAACGTCATCTTTTTTGCTGCCGATTACAAAATTCTTTGCTTCCTCAGTAGCCGTCATACGAAATCCTGCGTTGCCGACGTTCGTATTATTGTACCAATCTTCTAAGACAATTCCTTCCATTGCCTTAACATCAAGCTTTGCACTGCCAAGCTTGATTTCCATATGATTCAGCTCCGGACAAATCTCACTTCCAGTATAAAGCTGATTTTTAAGCTTTACCTTTATTTTACTCAAATCCGCCGGTGTTATTTCATAAAGGATTGTTGCGGTCCCCGCATAATTTCCCTGAAATGTAACTGTCATCGTATATTTATCGGCATATGCGCGAGCTGCTGCATTTTCCGCATTGCCCGCGGCACTGTAAGCAACTCTGAAATCTTTATTTTCCTTTAAGTTCGTTTTACCGTCTTTTATCGTAAGCTTCGGCTGCTGTTTTTTACCATTATAAACATATGTGTATTGATTCAGGCTAACGGTTGTATTTTCATGAAAAATCGGCTGTCCTTCTGTTTCCTGAGCCATTATCCCGAGGTCCTTGGGCAGAATGTCGAATGTCTTTACAACCTCACCCTTATATACGCCCTTACCTTTTACGACAATCCTTGCAGCCCCTGCAGTTTTATTATCAATATAAGAAACTTTGTAATCCGCTCCCAATATAAGCTCTGCACCGTTTACCTTATCGACTACTTTTATCTGCGGCGTCACTGCTTTACCGGTATAAATCAGACTCTCAATTTCTGACACAAGTGTCACTTCTGTCAGTTTGTCATCCAACTCTTTATTGTTTTCGGATATTAGCGTCAGCTTCTTTGTCACCTTTCCGCTGTATTTACCGATACCCGTTACAATTACCTTATATTCTCCGGCGTCAGTAATCTCAGAAAGCTGCGCGCCACGCTTATCCTGATAAATTACGGTATAATCCACATCCTGTTCCAAACGCTTCGTACCGCTTATGACATAAAGCTCAGGCTGTACTGGCGCTCCACCGTCTGTATATAGATAAATATTTTTTAACGATACCATTTTTGAGGAAAGCTTTGCCTGTTTCTCCGTTTTTGGTACAATTGTAAAATATTTTTTTACTTCACCCGTATAATTTCGTTTTCCTTTTATCAGAACATAAGCTTCCGTGCCAATATCTACATTATTTCCATACTCTACCGTATAATCATTCCTTGAAAGCTTTTCACCATTTTCCATCACGGCAACACTCGGCTTTAACGCCTTCCCTGTGTATGCCATTTCATAAGTATCATAAGAACCGCCGACACTGACTATTGCGGTCTGCGAAAAGTCCTTACTTAGGATTTGGAAGGTAAGCGGCAGCTCTCCTGCATAGTTGCCCATCCCGACAACAGTTACCTCTGCTTCGCCGGCATTTCTGTTCGCGGTGTATTTCAGCGTGTAATCAATTCCTTCTATGAGCCTGTAATCAATATTTTTATTTGTACCGCTAATTATGACACCTGTGTCAGTTTCTAAATCATATCCGGTATACGTCACATCGGGAATTTCCTCAAACATTTCCTTTGTGAGCTTCATTCCTCTAATCGTGAATCCCTTGCGTACCTCTCCGGTATAATTTCCCATGCCTGTAATGATAACATATCCTGTACCGGCGCTGATGTTATCCGCATAGCTTATTGTGTAATCCTTGCCTTCCGTAAGTGTTACGTTTCCGTTATTTACCTTTAATTTAATTCCGGTTTCCTGCGTGATTTCGAGACCTGTATATTCCTGCGGAGCAATATCGCTTACCATTGCTTCGGAAAGGGTAAGCTGCGTCTTTGTAACAGTCCGCTCCATTCGCCCTTCATACTCGCCAATTCCGGTCATAATAAGCTTATAGGTTACCTTCTCCTGTTCGTTTTCAATAACAGTCTGTGTCGTTACTGTTACTTCATAATCCTTTCCTTCTATAAGCTCGTATTTTCTTGAGCTGTCATAAATACATAACGCTTCTTTTATGTCATCAACGTAATCTGTTTCCGTATCGATACTAACGCGGCAGTTCGTAATTTTACGTTTGTCCTGATACCAAAAATTACAGTCTACCCTGCCGGAAATGCCGTCTACTTTTCCACTTGAAGAATACTGCCAAAACCGATAGTTATCGGAATACTTCGTTCTATCGTTGTAGCGTGCAATCCAGTAATTTGTCTTGCCATAAATAGAAGAAGAGGTCGGCTGCATATCCTTTGTCAGCATTTGATAATTGGCATAAATACCGCCATCAAAACCCTCACTGCGAACATCTCTCACAAATCTGTCACAAATATCCTGATGCTTTCTTTTAGAAAGATTTGCCTTCTCAAGCCTTCCCTTTGTATCGCCTGCCGTGTATTCATAATCAATCATAATCGGAAGGGATATGTATTTTTTCAGGTCATTATCCTTTAAAAATTTGATTGTATAATCCGCTTCTTCTGATGCTTCCGGCTCTGTAATTGCCTGTGAGAAAAAATATACGCCTACTTTTACGCCTGCATCGGCGGCATTTTTGATATTGTCCTTTGCATACTCGTCCCCGTTTAATTTTGCGTCGTCACCATAGCCCCTGTAGCCTACTCTGACAAATGCAAAATGGACGCCTGCTTTTTTCGCTTTTTTCCAGTCAATATTACCCTGATATTTTGACACATCGATACCGTGTCTGACAATTTTATTTAATACATGATCTTCGTGCGTGTATGTCTTTTTTGTGAAAGGGCTTACGGTTGTGTCAGAATTATCGGCATTAAACTGGTTTAAGTCGTTATCCTCTTCTTCGTAGGTTTCGTCATTTCCCAAAAGATTTTTGTATAGCTCGGGATCGTACGGATCATATGTGTGAAGCATACCGTTTTCGTCTGTATATGCAAAATATCCGTCTTCATTTATGTACATGCTGCTGTACTTTTCTTTTAACTTTTGGAGTAATGAATCAAGGTATTCCGTATCGTCATTTTCCTGGTTTGTTTCTAGTTCCTCAAGCTGAGTTTCGGTTAATTCCGGTTCTTCTGTTTCTATTGTCTCGGTTGATTCCGGTTCTTCTGTTTCTATTGTCTCGGTTGGTTCCGGTTCTTCTGTTTCTATTATCTCGGTTGATTCCGGTTCTGTTGGTATTGTTTCGCTTGGTTCTGGCGTTTCTGTAGCTTTCGTTTCTGCAGTTTCGTTTATCTGCGTTGTTCCCTCGACTTCCGAATTTTCTGACACTTGTGTCACTTTTTCTTCCTGTGTTTTTGTTTCCTGCGTTTCATCTTTCTCATTTTCTGACACTTGTGTCACTTTTTCCTCGGCGTTATCCGCATCCTGTACTTGCGTCTCAGCCTCCGCCGCATAAACATACCCTGCATTCTCCTGCACAAACGGCATACTTGGCACTGCCAAACATAACGATAAATTCATGCATAAAAACTTGACAAACCAATTCTTTTTCCTGTTCATAATAATCCCCCTTATCTTTTAAACTTTCTCCTTATCCTTTCGGTATCTATCCACAATCTTCTCGATACTATCTCTTGATATTGGATAATGAAATTCCTTTATAATCCTGTCAACCGTATATCCGTGGTCAACAAGATGCCTAATCGCGCCCCCATACGCAAAATCCATTGTAAAATTAGATAATGCTTCCTCAAAATATCCGTGATTTGGTTCTTCCATATCCACATCACACCTTTCCTGCCGTTTATGTTTTTAGAACCGTAAACACAATATCCTAAAACATTTCTGCTAATTATAACAAGTTTAAAATGTCACTTAAATTATATTTTAATCTAAGAATTATGTCTACCATATTCATAAAAAATTAAGAAATATGGCACGATTATCCTAAACAATGGAGTATTTTTCATTCGTCTGCAAGTCAAAAAAGGTGAAAAGTCTTATAATTTTTTCACAAGACTTTTCACCTTTATGATTAATGGTTAGTTATTTCCTTACTCATTAATAGCTCGCACCTATTAAAAATATAATTTGTAATACAGCGCAAACTGCTAAGAGTCCCCCCGCTATCCTTACAATCTTCACCCTGGTCGGATTTTCAAGTATGGCCGGTTTCAATATTTTTTCCGGTTTCACTGCTGCTATGGCTCCGATTATTCCCAAAACAATTGTAAACAATGCATTCATTCCGTTACCCTCCTCTAAAAGTATATTTTCATAAAAATATAACATCAACAACATATTTGGCAATACCCTTATATCTCATTAATTGAAACCACACCTTTAATTTCCTGCAAAGAACGCTGATAATCCTCCCTGTTCTTCCCCCGCGGAATTTTAAAGGTCGTAACAATCTGAAAATGCTGCCCCTTCGCCTTTGGTTTGTCTACGTAAAACGTGTCCGTAAAACAATGGTCCTGCTTGAGGAACCTTGACACATGGGTTATCGCCTTTCCGTCTTCAACCTCGATATAAAGCGTAATATACCGCGAATACTTGTAAACCCGCTCCTCAATATAGGGCACCAAATGTACGCCGGCAAGCCACAGCGCCGTCAAAACCACAGCTCCGTCAATAAAACCAATTCCCACTGCAAGCCCGACGCACGCGCACGTCCAAATACTTGCCGCAGAAGTAAGCCCTTTAATCTGATGTCCCGACACAAGAATGGAACCCGCGCCAAGAAAACCAACGCCGCTGATAACCTGCGCCGCAATCCTTGAAATATCAAGCCGTTCGGGATAAATCTCTTCAAGATACTGCTCCATCAGCATAACCATCGTCGCGCCAAGACACACCGTAATCGTTGTACGCGCACCGCCGCCGCGCCGTTTCGCACCGCGGTCAATCCCGATAATCATACCTATCACCAAAGAAACCACGATTCGAATGACAATACTGCCCCATGTCCAACCGGAAAGCATTGTTGTAAACATTTAATCCCCCATTTCGCCAAAACCTACAAATTTATTTTTTACATAAACTCCTATATTCCCGCCTTTGCGGGCGTACAAACCAGGATGCGGGAATTTTTAATTTCACATTATTTCCTCGGAATTCAACACAATCGTAAACGGACCGTCATTCACAAGCCCAACCTTCATATCCGCCCCAAAAATACCATGTTCCACCGTAAAACCCTTCTTTTTCACCTCGCTGATAATATACTCATACATCTCATTCGCCATATTTGGATTTCCCGCTTTCGTAAACGACGGACGGTTTCCCTTTTTGCAGTCCGCATATAGCGTAAACTGCGAAACAATCAGAAATTCACCCCCCACATCGGAAGCTGACAAATTTGTTTTCCCGTCCGCATCATCAAAAATACGCAGCTTCGTCATTTTGTCAATCATTTTATCCGCCGTCTGCTGATTGTCAAAATCCGCCACACCGACAAAGACCAAAAGCCCATGTCCGATTTTCCCCACAACTTTATTTTCCACTGTCACATCTGCATGTGTTACTCTTTGTATTACAAATATCATACATTTCTGTTTCCTTTTCCTATTTTTAATATAAACAATCAATAAACGCTATTGAAACACTAAGATTAGTATAAATGAAAACAACCTTTAATACAATACTTTCCTTTTACCCATAAAAATACCCATGCGCCATTATATCAGTATATTTCCTCTGCATAGCTGTGTAACGGAAAACAGACAGAAGTAATGCCGCAAAATGCATTCGTCCTGCCTGTTAATCCGTTCGCTATAAAATATTCAGCCTCCTGCCATCTGCTTAATTACCGCGCTTACATTGACAAAGTATTAACACATTCAACTCAGCACACGCAAATTGACGCGCTCAGATAGAGCGTACCTTCTCCCGTACTTTAAGCACCATCGGCGGCGCCACCGAAAGCTCATCCACGCCCATATTGACAAATTCCTCGGTAAGCGCCGTATCGGCGCCTAATTCCCCGCAGATGCCTACCCATTTCCCGCACTGATGCGCATTGTCCACCACCATCTTTATCATTCGCAAAATCGCCTTATGATGCGGATTGTAAAAATCCTCCAGCTTCTGATTCTGCCTGTCAATCGCAAGCGTATACTGCGTTAAATCATTTGTGCCGATGCTGAAAAAGTCTGTCAGCTCCGCCAGCTCGTCACTGACCATAACTGCTGCCGGTGTTTCTATCATAATACCCTGCTCCGGTATCCTGTAAGGAATTTCATCTCTTTTCAACTCCTGCTCCACTTCCCCCACAATCTTCTTAATCTGCCTGATCTCATCAGCGGAAGTAATCATCGGATACATAACTGACAGATTTCCGTAAGCCGCCGCGCGCAAAAGCGCGCGAAGCTGCGTTTTAAAAATCTCCGGCTGCTTTAAGCAGATACGGATAGCCCTGTAACCCATCGCCGGATTGTCCTCTTTCCCGAGCGAAAAATAATCCGCCTGCTTATCCGCGCCAATATCGAGCGTCCGAATAACAACCTTCTTCTGCCCCATCGTCTGAACCACCTGCTTATACGCCTGAAACTGCTCCTCCTCCGTAGGAAAATTATCACGTCCTAGATACAGAAACTCACTGCGGAACAGCCCAATCCCTCCCGCATCGTTTTCAAGCACATAACCCACATCGCTGACACTGCCGATATTTGCATAAATATTGATTGTCCTGCCGTCCCTCGTCTCATTCTTCCTGCCCTTCAGCTCCTGTAAAAGACGGGCTTTTTCCTGCTCGTTCCTGATTTTTTCCTCCGCCTCACTGCACTCTTTCCCTGTCGGCTCAAAAATAACCTCACCCGCCGCACCGTCCACAATCGCCGTCATACCCGTATGGATTTCATTCAGATTCAGCGTCACGCCAACCAGCGCCGGAATATTCATCATACGCGCAAGAATTGCCGTATGGGAATTAACAGAACCATGCACCGTCACAAACGCAAGGATTTTCTTTTTATCCATCTGCACCGTCTCACTTGGGCTTAAATCATCGGCAACTATCACGGAAGGCTCCATTGCCGTAAAATCAATCCCTTCCTGACCGGAGAGATTACGCACAAGGCGCGCCGAAATATCCTTAACATCAGCCGCACGCGCACGCATATATTCATCCTCCATTCCTGCAAACATTCCCGCAAAATTATCTCCCGTAATCGCCACCGCATACTCCGCATTAACCATTTCCGTACGGATAATATGGGAAATCGCGTCAAGATAATCGTCGTCCTCAAGCATCATCTGATGGACCTCAAAAATTGCGGCATTCGATTCTCCTACTTCCTTAACCGCCTTTTCATAAAGCGCGCCAAGCTGCTGTTTGGCATTTTCCGCCGCATCATGCACACGGCTGATTTCGTGTTCCGCGTCCTCAATCTTCGCCCTTCTGATTGGCTCCTGATTGCTGCGCAGAACAAGTACCTTTCCCATTGTAATACCGCTGTAGACAGTCTTTCCAAAATATTTCATACCCGAAACCTTCTCTGCCATATCCTACCTCCCAAATAGCTGTCACTTACAGGTTCTCTTTTAAAAATGTCTCCAATGCCGCTGCCGCCGCTTCCTCATTATCTAAACCGTTAAACACATGTTCTACTTCATTTTTTGTTGCAAGCAGCTCCGAAAAAGCGCTCGCGCTCCCTGCGGAAATGCCCATGCGGAATGCATATTCATAATCCTTTTTTTGCGTCCAGCCTGCCAAAAAGCCCGCAACCATAGAATCTCCTGCTCCGACCGCATTGACCAGCTTTCCCTTTGGCGCCGCAAGCATATGCACGCCGCCCGTCTCATCTGCCAAAACAGCGCCCTCACCCGCCATAGACACCAGCACGTTTTTTGCACCTTTTTCCTGAAGCATTTTCGCGTACGGGACAACCTCGTCTCTTGTACGTAATGTGACATTAAAAATTTCGCCCAGCTCATGATTATTTGGTTTTACCAAAAACGGGTGATACTGCAATACATTTAAAAGCAGCTCCTTCGTCGCGTCTACCACAAACAAAATCCCTTTGTCACAAAGACGCTTCATAATATCACTGTAAATGGAATCCGGTAAGGATTTCGGAATACTGCCCGCTAAGACAAGCGCGTCGCCTGCCTCAAGACGTTCCAGCTTCTCAAATAGCGCATTCACGGACTGTTCGTCAATCTTAGGACCCATACCGTTAATCTCCGTGCCGTCATAATCCTTCAGCTTGACATTAATACGCGAAATTCCGTCCGAAACACGAATAAAATCCGCAAGCAGCCCCATATTGCAAACTTTCTTTTCAATCTGTTCTCCGGTAAATCCCGCCGTAAAACCAAGCGCCGTATTTTCTATCCCCAAATTCCTTAACACAATAGAAACATTGATTCCTTTACCGCCCGCAAAGATCTGCTCCGCGGTGGTACGGTTCGTCATTCCCATCTGAAAATCATTCATGGATACAATATAATCCAAAGACGGATTAAAAGTCACTGTATAAATCATCTTAATAACCATTCTCCCTTCTCAGTCTGCAAATTTATTTTTCACACTATTTTCCTCCAAAATGTTCAAACAGCATATCCTCTGCCTCAATAAGTTATGGTCTTGCGTTTGAGAACAAGCCGAAGCGGATTGTCGTTACGGATATTAATGACGCTGATAACTGCTATGATACCCGCCAATGCAGCAGCTCATCGGCTCACCGTAATACGCCTCAAAATAACTCTCCCCGTCATATTCCCAAATACGTTACAAGATGCGCCTGCGGTACGGACTTTTAGACCAAAATCGCCGAAAGAAATTTACCAAAACGCTGCACCCCATTTTTCATGAATTATCTCCTTACTCGCCGCCCCCGATAAACCAAACTGTTTGTCCTATATAATCTGTACTCCGTGCTTTTTACAGTCCTCCCGAAACTCCTCGGGAAGATTATCATCAGAAATAATAATGTCCACATCGCTGAATGTACAGAATGAATACGTGCTTTTCACGCCGACCTTTGAGGAATCCATCAAAAGGATTTTCTGTTCCGCCTGATGCAGTACCGTACTTTTCAAAACCGCTTCCTCGTCCACGCCGCAGTTAAATCCCGTCTGCTCACAATAGCTCGTAACTCCCATAAATACCTGGTCAAAATTGATACGCTGTACCTCAGAAACCGTGTGAATACCGCACACACTCATACTGTAACGGTTCATTTTCCCGCCCAAAACATGTATAGAAGGCATTGTCAGCCTGCCAAGCTCCGCCGCACATGTCAGCGAATTTGTATAAATCAGATTAGACTGGTCGGGCATACAGGACGCAAGCATGGTTGTCGTACTTCCAGAATCCAAAAAAATCGTCGTATCCTTCCGTATAAACTGCAGCACCTTTTGCGTGATAAGCTGCTTTGCCTCAATTTTGCGTACCTGCCTTCGGCTGAGCATATCATCTGTTCCAATCACAACATCAACCGATTTTGCACCCCCGTGTACCCGGACAATTCGTTTCGCCTCATCAAGAGCCTTTAAATCCGTGCGCAGTGTCATTTCGGAGATTTGGGGAAATTTTTTCTTCAGCTGTGTAAAACTAATATTTCCGCTCTGATTAACCAAATCCACAATCGTGTTCCTGCGCTGTTCCATTGTATCCATCTGCTTACCTCCCTGTATCTATGTTTTCCACGTTATAAAATTCATACTTATCTACTCCTTTCATTGTATCATGTTTTTTGTGTTCTTCAAGCATTTTATTTTTGTTTCAAAAGTTTTGTTCGCTTGAAATTTGTTAATTCAAAAGTTTATATTTTTATAATAACAGTATAAAATGGGGTTATTAACTTTTATTTCAACAATTTTACACTTTTTTCTTTTATATTGAAAGTTTATTGGCTGTTTTTTGAAAATGACTATTATAAGTAACAAAAAAATACCGTTTTAAAATAAACTCCATTTTAAAACGATACTTAATTAAAAAACGGTATAACCCCTTTTACAGCGAAATCATCTCCTCAAGCTCTGCCCAATCCTGCTCATAATTCTCAAACAAAATCCCTTTCATACCAACCTTGCGCGCGCCTTCAACATTCTCCAGCCGGTCATCCAAAAATACGCACTCCTGCGCCTTCAAATCATATTTCTTAAGAAGAAACTCATAAATCTCCCTGTCAGGCTTCACAAGCTTCACATAAGCCGAAACCACCTTCCCATCAACATGCTCCAAAAACGGAAACCGCCCGCACCTTGTATGCAGCTCAAACATGCTCACCGGATAATTGGACAAAAGATAAACGCGAAATCCCCGTTTCCTCAACGTGTCAATCATGCTTACCGCATAATCATACGGCTCCACAAGCCTGTCAATATTGTCCCAAATCCTGTCAAATTCATCGCCATATTCGCTGATTTCCCCGCGGATTTTGGCAATTACATCTTTCTCATCAATCACGCCGCGGTCAAGCTCAATCCAAAAAGGATTACCAAACACCTTTTCGGCAAACAGCTCCTGCAAATCCTTTGGAAATCCCAATTCGTCCATCAGCGCACGCCAGCGGTAACACACAAGCACATTTCCAATATCAAAAACAACATTTTTTATCATAACGCAACTCCATTCTTCTGCAAAAGCGCACGCGCACTCTCCACTGAATCAATGCCCGTCTTATTTTTAATCGGCGCAAACTCATAATCGCGCACAACCTCAAACGACAGACAATTATCAAGCAAGTGAATCATATCAAGCACCAAAAGCTCAAACTTATAACCGTTTGGTGTCTCAGGTTTGATATAATCACCGTCCGCCGTCATGTACGGAATTTTTTTCTCCACCACATGTACCGGCATTTTTTCATTCATAATCTGCTCAAGCTTGTCAACGCGGAACAGATAATTCAAAATCACGCCGAAATTATAAGACAAATCGCCGTTCGGTTCCCTCGAATTGATAATCTCATCCGTCATTTCATAATATTCCACAATTGAAGGCTTCCCGTCTTCAAGACAAAGCACGCCGACCTTCTCATGCGGGTCTGCCTTTCTAACAACCTTCGCGCCGCTGACACAGCCCGACTCCAACGTCGCCCCCACAAACACGGGATCCGCAATCCGCTGCAAAACATTGTCAACTGCAAAGATATTCAGCCATTCAACGCCTCTTTCCTTGACATCTTTCAAAACGCCCGTTACCGCCATCGAATAAAACCAGCCGCCGTTTCCGTTGGGTGAAAGCGAAAGCGAATCAGCAGATTCCATATAAAGCTTTCCGTTAAAATCAACCGAAGGCGCCATCTCCTGCTTAAAAAATTTCACAAACTCCTCCGGATACCCGAAGTAATTCTTTTCCGCAAAAAAGGAAACCGTCTCCTCATGATTTTTGTCACTCGTCATCACATAAAGCGGCACAAAACAGCCTGCCTTATCCGTCACATCAAGCAGATTTCTGATAAGACGCTCAAAAATAAACATATCCTTTGTAAGCCCGATATTATACTTACCCTTCGGTCCGTCGGAACCAAGGCGCGTCCCCTGTCCGCCCGCTAAAAGCACGGCGCCGACCTTACCCGCCTTAATCGCGTCAAGCCCGATTGCCTCATACCGCGCCTTATTTTTCTCTATTTCAGATATTTCCATCGCAGAAAGCGGCTCAAGCTTCCCTCGCTCCTGCTTCGGCTCCTCATCACTTGCCGTTTTATGGCATGGTATATCCATGATTGACCAGTCAATCCGTTCCACCTGTCCGGCAAGCTTTTTCTTTCCTTCCTCATTCAGCTTCTCATACGCCGCAAAAATATGCTGCTGTCCATGTTCCTCCAATACACTTGAAAGTTCCTTTTCTGTCATGATTTTATAAATTCCTTTCTATTCATTTTGATACTTTTTATTTCATATTACCAGTTTCCATTCTCTGTTACTTCAGACGCGAAATCGCCATTTACAAATATTTTTCCTCCTCATTCGAGAAAATATTATATACCTTTATAGTTGTTTTTTTATTTTCCCATCTAGTATAGCTTATTGTAACCTGCAATGCAATAGTGCTCTTTTCTTCCTTTTTTGTTTTAAATGGATAGCTCCTATTAATCTTAAATGTCGGAAACCCTTGAATTTCATGGGTTTCCGACATCCTTTAATTTTCGGGCAATTGGACAAAAATTCCTGGAAATGCCTTTATTATAAAGTTCTTAAGCGTCAAGGATTAACTTTTTTCGTCACTGTGCCTTTAAAATCTCCCACTCCTTCCAGCGTAATTTCAACTTTTTTGCCTGTGGGCTTCGGGTCGCCTGCAATTTTGTAATCATAATTTTTCACCAGCAAACGTTTTGCATGTGTTATATTCAGCTGTTCCGACGTTCCCTTTACCGATGCCTTCTTAATGTCGATCGGTAAAATTTTAAACTCCCTTGTAAGTGAAATGCCGCTGTATGCGCCGATTCCCCTTATGATAATTTTGGCTTTTCCCCTGTTTGTTTCCGTATCAGAAGCATGGAGATTGTTCGCATACCTGACAGTATAGTCTTTCCCAAGCTTGAGCGTCTTGTTTGTACTGCTATCAGTCACTGTTACCTTCGGCTTTTGCAGTTTCCCGTTGTATGTTACGCCTTGATCAATCTTTGCTTGGTTTTTTATTACAAACGCCGTGTTCTCTGCATTTTTTGGCGCAATAGTAAATGACTTAATGACTCTCCCGACGTATCCACCCTTTCCGGTAATGATAACATATGCCGTACCTACCTCCTTATTATTCTGATACTTCACCGAGAAATCCTTTTTGCCCAGAGGCGATTCCTGCAGATTGTTCTGCTCATCCCTTACCCTGATTTCCTTGACAGCAGGCTTGAGCGGCTTCCCTGTGTACCCGGTGGATTCGTATTCCAAAATCACATCATCCGGACTTGCTATAAAGCCCTTAAAATTCTTTGAAGGCTTTCCGAATACCGTGATTTTTGCCGTACAGATGCCCGTGTAATTCGAGTCTGAGCCTGCGGTAACCGTCACGGTAAGCATTCCTTTTGTCACGGAACTTCCCTCAGCGGCATTCGAAACCGCAAGCGTGTAATCCGTGCCGTATTTAAGCTGTTTCGCGCCGTCGCAGACCTGTATTGGCAGCCTGTCAAGGCTTACGGTATTCCCCTCAATCATAGCGCCGGAAACGATTTTAATCTTGTTTATCGGTTTTTTCGAGATCCTGAATCCCTTCTGTATGCTTCCTTTGTAAGCTCCGTTACCCTCAATTACGACAACAGCGTCTCCCGCATTCATGTTATTTCTGTATTTTACCCTGTAATCCACGCCTTCCGTAAGCGTTGTCTTTTTGCCGTTTTCATCATATGCAGTAACCTTGACTGTGGGCGTGTAGGCATTTCCATCATAAACTTTTTCCTTAATATTCGTCGCAATTTCAGCCTTTGCGTCCGTCTTCAGATCCCTGACTTTAGCTTCGGCGCTCACAATTACCTCGTCCGGATAATGCCACTCGTCCTCATCACCGTCGCTTTCTTCGCTGCCGCTGCTCTCTTCGCTGCCACTGCTTTCTTCGCTGCCACTGCTTTCTTCGCTACCGCTGCTCTCTTCATCGTCAGGTTTTTTATCTCCTGTCAGTTCGCCGTCGGCTGTTATGGTTCCGCCCTGCGGAAGTTTCGTTTTCGTTCCATCGCTTCCCGTAAGAATGGTATCCTTCGGCAGCGTGATTTCCCCCTGGGCAGACACGTTAATGGCAGCATTCTCCTGCGCATCAATCCTGAGATCACCGACAACAAGACACCCACTCTTAACGGTTCCGGAAGCGCTGGCTGTTCCGCCCTCTGGCAGGGTAATCTTGTCCTTGCGCGCCGGCATTGTCAGTTCCGTATTTGATGGAATCGTTATCTCGCCAGTTTGGGATACCACAAGCTCCATATTCTTCTGCGGCAGTTTCAGCGTAATATCCACATTCGGCGTGACTTTCGTATTTTTGACCGTTACCGTGCCGTCCGCCTTGTTCGTGATAACGGTATTCTTTATGCTGACACTCGCCGCCGGCTGCACATGGTACTTCCCTCCTGTAAGCAGAACTGCCCAGCATGGATTCGGGGTAATGCTATAGCTGTCCACGTCCCTGTCCAGTTTCAGGATATTGAATTTACTGCTTGACGGCATGGAAATTGTTTTCGCGGTGTTTCCTTTCAGCCAGACAGTGTTGGAGTCTCCCACCAGTGTGCTTGGCTTCCAACTTGAATCCGTACGGAAGCTACCGCCGATCTCGATTGTCCCTGCACGCAGCATGTTATTACTTGTGGACGCATTGATGTCCGTTGTCCATCCAGAATGTGAATCCCAATAGAAGTCCCCTGCCACCTGCATTTTATCCGCAGCATCCGCCATCCGCAGCGTACAACTACTAGACGTATAAATCGGGTTACCATTATTATCCAGGTTTTTAAACTGCTTTGCCTCATAATTCCCCCTGATGTCCAGCGTTCCGCCTCGGAAGGTAATATTACCTCCTATATGCAGCACATTGCCCGGTATCGTCAGCGTATGGCCATTCAGGTTAATGCTTCCATCTGTTCCAAGCGTCTGATACCCCTCTGGATATTTGCTTTCCGGCAGTATCAGGTACATGTCCTGCTGCAGGGTAAAGCCTTTCATAGCACCTGACCACGTAATGGGATAATAGTCTTTCCCTTCCGCTTTCTCCGGGAACTCCACGTTGCTGAAATAACTTGAGGACGAAGCGAAATATACTTCCGTCCCTTCCGGATTTTTGAAGACCTCCTTGTGGGAGTCGCCTTCTAATGTACTTGGCGTCCAAAATGAATCCGTACGGAAGCTACCGCCGATCTCGATTGTCCCTGCACGCAGCATGTTATTACTTGTGGACGCATTGATGTCCGTTGTCCATCCAGAATGTGAATCCCAATAGAAGTCCCCTGCCACCTGCATTTTATCCGCAGCATCCGCCATCCGCAGCGTACAACTACTAGACGTATAAATCGGGTTACCATTATTATCCAGGTTTTTAAACTGCTTTGCCTCATAATTCCCCCTGATGTCCAGCGTTCCGCCTCGGAAGGTAATATTACCTCCTATATGCAGCACATTGCCCGGTATCGTCAGCGTATGGCCATTCAGGTTAATGCTTCCATCTGTTCCAAGCGTCTGATACCCCTCTGGATATTTGCTTTCCGGCAGTATCAGGTACATGTCCTGCTGCAGGGTAAAGCCTTTCATAGCACCTGACCACGTAATGGGATAATAGTCTTTCCCTTCCGCTTTCTCCGGGAACTCCACGTTGCTGAAATAACTTGAGGACCACTTGAAATATACTTCCGTCCCTTCCAGATTTTTGAAGACCTCCTTGTGGGAATCGCCTTCCAGTGTGCTTGGCTTCCAACTTGAAACTGCCCGGAAGTTTCCTCCGATCTCAATTGTCCCTGCACGCAGCATGTTACTACTTGTGGACGCATTGATGTCCGTTGTCCATCCAAAATATGAATCCCAATAGAAGTCCCCTGCCACCTGCATTTTATCCGACGCATCCGTCATCCGCAGCGTGACATTACCATATGTATAAATCGGGTTACCGTTATTATCCAGGTTCTTAAACTGCTTTGCCTCATAATTCCCCCTGATGTCCAGCGTTCCGCCTCGGAAGGTAATATTACCTCCTATATGCAGCACATTGCCCGGTATCGTCAGCGTATGGCCATTCAGGTTAATGCTTCCATCTGTTCCAAGCGTCTGATACCCCTCTGGATATTTGCTTTCCGGCAGTATCAGGTACATGTCCTGCTGCAGGGTAAAGCCTTTCATAGCACCTGACCACGTAATGGGATAATAGTCTTTCCCTTCCGCTTTCTCCGGGAACTCCACGTTGCTGAAATAACTTGAGGACCACTTGAAATATACTTCCGTCCCTTCCAGATTTTTGAAGACCTCCTTGTGGGAATCGCCTTCCAGCGTACTTGGTTTCCAATTATCATCCGCCTGGAAATTTCCACCGATCTCGATTGTCCCTGCACGCAGCATGTTATAACTTGTGGACGCATTGATGTCCGTTGTCCATAAACTATTTGAACGCCAGTAGAAGTCCCCTGATACCTGCATCTTGTCCGTAGCATCCGTCATCCGCAGCGTACCACTACTAGACGTATAGGTCGAGTTCCCGTCATTGTCCACCCCACTTTGTTTTCTGCAGTAATACTTCCCGAGAATGATCAATGTACCTTTATTAAACCGAATCTGTCCTCCGGTATGGTAGAAATCCCCATATATGGCAAGCGTATGCCCGTTTAAATCCAAAACGCCGCCTGAAAACGTCATGTTCCCATACGTCATCATATCCTCATCAAGGGTTTTTCCGGAACTGATTACCTGATCCGCATAGGTAAGCTGATGCTTCTTGCTTTTCGCTTCATCCTCCGCAATTTTACTTTCCGACGGCGCGGTAACGGAAGGATATGTAACAAAAGTTTCAAACAATTCCAACGCTTCTGAAGCGGTTTGTTTGGCCTGTTCATCTGCCGTTTCCGAACTGCTGATACCGGTATATATCTGTTTTATGGCAGTTTTTCTTGCTTTCTGCTGTTCCACATATTGTTCCAAACCTTTTACATATAAGTTATAAATCTCGTTGAGCGGAATAGCTTTCGTATTCGTAACCTTTGACAGCCATGACCGCTCGTATTTCTTATATTCCTCATCCTCATTAAAAATAGGAACATGTACTAAACTTTCAAAAAAAGCGCCTGCAAACTTAAGACTAGATGCATTTATTTCTTCCAGATAAAATCTCTTTATAATACCCGTACTTTTGGCATAATCATGGATTGTATCCAACATCACCCTGTAAGAATCGCTCAGCAAATATACATAATTGACAAACAGCTCTGCATTTGCATCCGACCTGCTGCTCTTATATCCTTGCCTGCTTCTTTTTACGCCAGATTGTATAATACGGTGCAGTTTACATCTGACATTCGCTATTGCAGCGTCTTTGATCTTATTGTCAATATTAAAAAGCAAGTTTGACAAATTTATCCCATTATCAAGTCCCCATTTCACGGCCTGAAATTCAGGGTTTATGTTCCCAAGTTCATCCCATAATAATGATATCGAAATATTGTATCCAAGTGAAGTCCCTTCTCTTATACATATATCCGCCTCTCCTACCAGTTTCTCCTGAAATTCATCGCCCTTCAATATATTAATCATTTCCAGGATGGCTTCCTGTATAATTTTCTTTTCAGCTGCTTTCTGGACTGAAGTGCCCTTATAATTTGATGAAAATGCAGCATCGACATGGTTATACATATCTTCTAACGCAGTAATCATACTATCATTAATCTGCACTAACTCTCCGACCTTGATGAAATAATCATACATTTCATCTCCTGTAGATACTGTACTCTGTGCAGAAGCCAAAATAATCGAAACTTTGACGTCAGATAATTCTTTAAATATTTGATTATGATTTGTTGATATCCACTCTCCCATAGGTGCAGCAGCGGCGCCTTTAGCCGAAAGATCTATAAACTTTTGGGTTTCTTCTATAACCTTACTCTCATCACTACCACTTGAAATGTTTTCCATTACGGTAACAATACTGTCCCCTTCAATCGAATAACTGTTCAGGTCTTTCTCCAATTGAACCTGCTCTGCCAAAATATCCATAAGGGCAGCCTGATATAATGTTTTCGGAGACGAATTAAGATTCGGATTCCCATCAGCTAATTCTATCGCTTTCCATAAGGATTCCATATTTTGCCATATATAATTGTCCTGAAGTTCCCCCGCATAGTAAAAAGCCTCTGGAATGCCCTGCACTTCATCCTTATTGATCCAGCAGGAATCCCTCAAAAACGCATCCGCCATATATTGATTAACGCTGTCTTTGGACGAACTGTTTCTGGACGATGCCCGCGCTGCAGTCGTACTTTGGGATAATATACTTTCGGACTCTGCTTCTGTTTCGGATTCCGCCTCTGTTTCGGATTCTATTTTTGTCTCAGATTCCGACTCCTCTTCGGATTCTATTTTTGTCCCGGATTCCGATTCCTCTTCGGATTCCATTTTTATCTCGGATTCCACTTCGGACTTTATTTTTGTCTCCGCCTCTGTCCCGTCTGCAGCAGACTCTTCAACTGCCTGCGTTTCGTTTCCGTTTCCATTTTCGGCGTCTTCTCCATTTTGCATGCTGTTTTCCGCATCCAAATTCTCGGACGCGGCAGCGCTGCCGAATGTCTCTTCCGATTTTTCCGTCACTTCAATCGACGTGTCTTCATTTTCGGACGCTTCCCTGCACTCTTTTGCCGTACCCCCGGAAAACTCAGCGGCGTACGCGCTCATATTGGACATCAGTATGGCGCCTGACATTATCACTGCCAATATCCTTTTTCCGATTAATTTAATCATACATTTTCCTCCTTGTATGTTTCTGCCATTTCTGATTGTTTACCCATATGGATAATTCCTAAATCCGGCACAAAAGCCAAAATGATCGAAAACCCAATTAATAACAAAATGACTATATTTATATAATACACCACCCCCCCGTATTATCAACCTTTTTTTAATTTTTTAAAATTTTTGAAACCGGAAAAAAATTTGTGCAATTTTTTTAGTTTTGAACTAGCGTTCTAACCTGTCAGATTGCTTGAAAAATAATAAAATATGAAATATAGCTGAAATATAACAAATTTATTTTCACTCTCATATAGACAAAATTTAAAAATAATTGTAGAATATATCTGAGCGACATCTAAAAATGGTTTCATGAATATACATATTCCATTTCATAGATTATTCCAGAGGAGGAACTAAAATGGCAAAAAATATTTTAATTGTCGATGATGCAGCTTTTATGAGAATGATGATTAAAGACATTTTGACGAAAAACGGATATAATGTTGCTGCGGAAGCAGAAAACGGAAAGATAGCTGTAGATAAGTACAATGAAACAAAGCCAGATCTCGTGCTTATGGACATCACAATGCCGGAAATGGACGGAATACAGGCACTAAAAGCAATTAAAGGCAATGATCCGAACGCAACAGTTATTATGTGTTCGGCGATGGGTCAGCAGGCAATGGTTATCGAAGCAATCCAATCAGGAGCAAAAGACTTTATTGTAAAACCGTTCCAGGCAGAACGAGTTTTGGAAGCATTAAAAAAGGTAATCGGATAAATTCATAATTTCATACTGCAATAAAAAAGTGCTAGAAGCACTTTTTTATTTTATACAAACACTTAATATTTGTTTCTCATAATAACGGCGAAATTATTTTCAGCATTCCTTGTATCAGCTTATTTCCAATCGGACGCTTTGACCATCGAATCATATCCATCGCATCGCATTGCTCAATCGTATTTAAAAAGTCGTCCTTCATATCCTTTACCGCATCTATTTCACTCACAAATACACCGCATTCATAGTGCAGATAAAAACTTCTATAATCCGTATTAATTGTCCCGCAAATCGCACATTCATCATCTACCACAACATTTTTGGCATGTATAAATCCCGGTGTATATTCATAAACCTGAACACCAGCTTCCATAAGCTTTCCATAATTTGAAACATTCACCATATAAACATACCACTTATCATAAATCTTCGGTACTATAATACGTACATCTACACCACTCTCCGCCGCGCTGGTAAGATCCTCAAGCATCTTTTGGTCAAGAACAAGATATGGCGTCGTAATATAAATATAATCCCTTGCCTTGTTTATCATACGCGTATACGCACCTTCTGTCGGATTGTGGGGATTTCTGTGCGGACCACCCATAAATGGCTGCACATAACCTTCTTCCTCTAAATTTATGCTTGGTTTATATGCTTCGTTTTCTATCTTTATGTTTTTATTGGAAATACGCCACATATCAAGAAAAAAGCATGTAAAACTATATACGCCCTCTCCACAAAGGCGCATACCGGAATCCTTCCAATGACCAAACCGCTGCACATAATTGGCATACTCATCTGCGAGATTAAATCCGCCTGTATAAGCAATATTGCCGTCTATTACAGTAATCTTCTGATGATTTCGATAATTAAACGACATGCGCGCTACATCTGCGTGTATTGGATTAAAAATACACATCTGAATTCCCCGGGCTTTTATTTCAGTCCGAAACGCATGTGTATTTATTTTTAACGTCCCAAAGTCATCGAACAACAGTTTTACTTCTACACCTTCTTTTACTTTTTGTGTAAGAATTTCAAGAATTTCTTCCCAAATCCTGCCTTCGGAAACAATAAAATATTCCATAAAAATAAACTTTTTCGCAATTTTCATATCTGCAATCATTGCAGAAAGGACTTTCTCACCTACCTCATAATAAACAACTTTTGTATTTTTATAAATTGGAAAACCTTCCTTGCGCAAATACCGGCTAATCTGTACTTTATTGGGATGATCAATTTCCAAATCCTGCGCTACTGCATCATCATTCATAATCTGTCTTGTCCGGTTCGCGTCAATTTCCCTAAAACGTCTGAAATATCTTGAGTTTTTGCGGCTTCTTCCCCACATGGAATATAAAAACAAACCCGCAACAGGAAGAACTAAAATAATGACAATCCATCCTATTTTATAAGATTCCGCATTATTAACCAGCTCAAAAGCAATTGCAATACTGATGAGTTCTAATATAAAGTAGATTTCGGTCGCAAATTGAATCAGGTACATAGATAAAAATACCATAATTCCTATCTGAAGGAAAAACGCGATACCAACCGTAACACCGCGTATAATTCCATAATATTTACTTTTTATAATTCTCATTCTATTCCTTAATATCCCTATTACTATTCAACCCATCCTACTACATTTGGCTTTCTTGCAATTATTTTTGGCTGTCCTGCAGGATAACCCATAGCAATTACAGACCATACAACATGACGCTGCGGTATTCCATAAGAAGTGAGAATATCACGTAGTTTTGGTTCATCACAAATTGTCTTAAGAGCATTAATCCATACAGAGCCAATTCCATAAGATTGTGCCGCCAACATAATATTTTCTGCCGCACACGAACTATCCTGAATACCATTTTCATTACGTCTGTCATTTGATATGATAATTAACGTATCCGGATTTTGCATTCCATAAAAATGAACATTTTTTTCCTCCGCAGTTTCTTTTATCTGGCATTTCAGTGCCTCTATCTTATCCTTATTGCGGACAATTGTAAAACGCCATGTCTGCATATTGTGACTGCTTGGCGCCTGAATACCAGCTTTTACAATCATCTCCAATAAAGGGCGCGATATATGTTTATTGTCAAATTCCCTTACACTATGCCTATTTAAGATTGTCCGAACCGTATCATTTATAAGGTCTTCCTCTCCGTTTTTATTCCACATTTCATGCAATGTTTTCCGGTCCAGTTTTTTCATACGATTGCGCGGAAGTTCATCCAAAGTAACATATTTATGAGGTAATTTATAGCTTTCCAGCCTTTCCGAAAGAAAACGCGCCAACTGTTTCTTGTCAATATCTGCACCCTCTGGTACAACATATAATACTGGTACCTGACCTAACATACCCTCCGGATCTGAAACGCCAATACATGCGCACTCACGGATCTGATCCGATTCCGATGCAATATTTTCTACTTCTAACGGTGATACTTTTTCACCGCCTACATTGATAATATCATCTGCCCTGCCAAGCATATAAACATAACCGTCTTCATCCGTATAAACCAAGTCATTCGTATAGAGCCATCCATCAACAAGCGTAGCCGCATTTATTTCGGGAAGATTATAATATCCTGCCATCTGCATATCGCCCTGCATAACCATACGTCCCGCTGTATTAATATCTTTCGCTTTAATTTCCTTTCCAAATTCATCTACCACCTTCAGACGTACTCCTTTGGCAGGTTTACCAAGAGACGCCAGTTTATCCGGATGTTCTGTAACATTCAAAAAAATTGCTCCTCCCGTTTCGGTAGAGCCCCATGTATTGTAAATTATTGTATTTGGTAAAAATTTCACAAGCTTTTTTTTCATGTCATAACTTAAAGAACCTGCCCCTACTTCTATATACCGAAGTCTGCCCAATGTATGAACAAATTCCTGTCCCATTTGACGCATCAGCAGTTCCAAAGACGCCGGAACACCTACAAGCGCCGTACAAGAAAATTTATTTACATTTTCCGTCAGTTCTTTTGGAAACATAAATCCATTCTGAAGTATGACTGTAGCTCCAATATAAAGAATTGTACGAAGTACGCGCATACCGACAGAATGATTTAGCGGAAGCGGAATTAATACAACATCAGATTCTTCCATATGAACGCCATGCCATGTATTATGGGTGCTGGCATATATATTTCCATAAGTAAGCATTGCTCCTTTTGGTGTTCCTGTAGTACCGGTTGTAAAAAGCATTTCTGCAACAGATTCCTTTTTTGGAACAACATAATCCATATTGACTATTTCTTTTCCTGATTCCTCCAATACCTCTTCATAAAAACCTGACAATGAAACGTTTTTTACAGCATCCGATACAATTCGATTATCTGTAAGGAGCAGTTTTGGAGAAATAAACTGATATATATCACAAATATTTTTTTCCAATGCGCTTTTATCTATCGGAACAGATATAGCGTTCAAATATTGAACTCCTAATAAACTGACAATATATTCTATTTTTGATGTTGCACTGATTATAACTTTATCACTAGAAGATATATTATATTTTTTACTGAAAAGATATGCTGCTGTTTTCATCTGAACTGCAAGTTCCTGATACGTAACCTTACAATCCTTAAAACCTATGGCAATTTTCTGCGGTTCCTTAGATGCATGATCAAGAACTGCTTCTACAATGGTACTATACATATGCATAATCCTCCCCTACTGTTTCTGCAGCCGGAGCACTGTTTCCGCAATTGCATCTAATGAATTTAAATCCGCCGGTTCCAATTCATTCATATCAAAAACAACATCAAACTCCATCGAAAGCTCTGAAACAAGCGTAACAATAGAAATAGAATCCAATATTCCATCATCTACAAGAGAATTTGATGCAGTAAAATCAATCTGCGGAAGAACCTCTTCTACCAATTCTAAAATTTTTTTCTTCATTTCTTCTTTCATATTCATCCTCCGATTTCCTCCATACCTGTAAATTCAGGCATAGATATAAAATAAATCTTAAAAATTAAAATATATAAACGGATTGTATCCGCCGCTTACTGCATAACAGATATTTAGCACCAACAGAAAACACATTACAACTGCCTCTCCGATGTTCCATATCATTTTTACCCGTTTATTTCTGATACATTTTGTAATACATTCCAATACAGGAAATGAAAATATCAGACCGATAACCAAAAAGCTTTTGTATTGTCCAATCCAGTATATTCCATATTCATCAACCCAGTTATTTCCACTTAAATGCAGCATAGATGCATAGTAATGAACTGCATGGCTTATGGAATCTGCTTTAAAAATTACTTTTGTAAATAATATAACCAAAAATGTTGTGATAAAAGCAACTACATTTCCAAATTTTTCATTTTTTAAAGGTTTTCGGTATTGTTCCCAAAAAATAAAAACAAACTGTATCAATCCCCACACGACAAACGTCCAATTGGCACCATGCCATATACCTGTTGCCATCCAAACAATAAACAATGAAAATGCACTTGAAACAATACCTGCTGTTTTACGTCCCCACTTTTGGGCTGCTGCTTTCCGAACCTTAATTGCCGGTCCAAAAGACAACGGATAATATAGATAATCACGGAACCATTCTCCCAATGAAATATGCCACCGTCTCCAATATTCCGTAATAGAACGTGAAACATACGGATAATTGAAATTTTCCAAAAATTCAAAACCAAACATTTTTCCAAGTCCGATTGCCATATCAGAATATCCGGAAAAATCAAAATAAATCTGAAGCATAAAAGCAAGTGCGCCAAACCATGCAAAAACTACTGACCGTTCACCAGCATTCCTTCCAAACGCAAGATCTGCTGCTACTGCTAATTGATTAGACAGTAAAAGTTTTTTAGACAATCCTATGGAAAACCGCCATACTCCGTCACAAAACATGTCAAAACTATGTTTTCTTTCCCTCAGCTGCCTGGATATTGTTCCATATCGGACAATCGGTCCGGCAATCAATTGCGGAAAAAAAGCGATATATAATCCAACATCCAGTATATTTTCCTGTGCCTGTTCTTTTCCCCGATATACGTCAATTACATAGGACAGCGCCTGAAATGTATAAAAAGAAATACCAATTGGCAATGCTATTTGTGCAATGGGACTGTTTTTATCGACCAATCCAAAGCTTCCAAGCAGCCATGATACATACTTGAAAACAAACAATACACCTAAATTGTAAATACAGGAAATGGCGACGATTTTTTTCCCTTTTGATGTTTTAGGATAAACAGATACCCATTTTCCTAATATCCAATTCACAAAAATTGATAACAACATCAATAAAATATATATTGGCTCTCCCCATGCATAAAATCCAAGCGATATAAGAAGAAGCCAACTATTCTTTACTTTAATATTTTTACAAAATGGGCTGTAATAGACAAACAGCGCAATTGGCAAAAACAAAAATAAAAATACTCCATTCGAAAAAACCATAGTCTATCTATCCCTCCTAACGGAAATCACAAGTCCACCCCTCAATTTCCTCACCAAAAAAGGATGTCACGCCGTATACAACAACTACCGTATCCGGATTTGTTTCCTTGATATAACTTTGCAGACTCCCATTAAAAGTCCGCAAATCTATAACATCAAGATTTTCAAAAACGGCTGACAAATAAGGATACATAGAATCTGCAAATGATATTTTTATCATCAAAACATGACTGTCATCATGAATTTCATTATTGTGAATCGTAACAAGCGCATTATCCCCATAGCCATAAAAAGTATAATCATACTTTTTATAAATATTTGTTTCATCAAAAGCAGAGCTGTCCAGTAAAGTATCTGCGATGCTTCCACTAAACGATTTATTCTTTCCTGAAATAAAAACTTCTAAATCTGTATCATACTTAGGATATATAACCGGAAAATCTTCTTTTTCGCAGTATACTTCCGTTACTTTTTTTCCTTGGGAACCCAAGGAAAAATCCTTCAATATGCTTACATCATAGTTTTCCATATCAAATACGGAAGTATCAATATCATAACCATATCTTTTATTGAATTCCTCACATAAAAGTTGATCTGCCCAAATGCCGGTAGATGGAAGCCAGTGATGATCTGTTTTAAAAAATAATGATAACTCATCCAATTGCTGTTCTTTTATTGCATCTGAAACACGGAAAAAATCCAGTCCCTTTTCTTCAAATGCCTCTTTAATTTCCTTCTCTTTCTCTTCAAAATAACTCGGAAAATTAACATTTTCCCCGTATTTTCCGGGAACTTCAAAAAATAAAAAATTTCTTCCTTCTTCTTTCATCTGCAATCCAAAATCCGTTAAATTGTTTATTCTTTCCGTAATATCCATATCGTCCACAACAAATCCCAAATAATCATTTTTGTATGGCAATACAACATCTTCAATATCATATTGATTATTTTGTGCAACACAAAGAGAAGTGGTCATATCTATTCCCACTGCCTTATCACTCCATTTTCTAATTAAAACAAACGGCATCCTGAAATAAAATGATTCCGCAACATAAGATTCCGTTTTCTGTTTCATTTTTGAAATTTTCTCAGAAATGTTATCAAGAATATTTTTTTCTGTTTTGATATTTTCTTCTTTATTTTCTTCTCTTTCTTCAAATGGATAATAATCTGATGCTACCCATTTATTTTCATTCATCTTTTCGCTTTCTTTTCCTCTTAAAGAGCGCCCTAAAAGAACAAGCACCAACATAAAAAAAATCATAACAGGAAATAAAAACCCGACAATTTTATTTCTGATATTTTGAGGATGATCTGCATTACCTTCTTTTATTTGCATTTATCTATAAAATCTCCTGAAGTTAATAAAATTTACATATATTAATTACTTTGTAGTTTACTACAAAAACCTTGATTTTACAACATAATATAGAAAAAGTGATACTTTTTTGATAAAATAAAATGAGTAAACTAAGAGGTTACCCATATGCAAAAAACAGTAGATAAAAAACTCTTTTCCGAAGCATGTTATGAAATGATTGGAAAACTTCAGGGTCAAAACGGCATCGGAACATTACGGGAAAAAACAATCCACAGCGTTCTAAAATATTATTATGCACCTGATTCTTCTTATCATGAGATAAAAATCGGTCCATATGTGGCAGATATTTGCGTGGACGGTGAAATTTTTGAAGTACAGACAAGAAATTTTAACACCATGCGCAATAAACTGCAATATTTTCTTCAGGAACACGATGTTACAATTATTTATCCCGTGGCACACCATAAATGGATTTCATGGCTTGATATGGAGACCGGTGAGCTTTCTCCAAAACGCAAATCACCCAAGACAGGCACACAGTATCAGATTATACCGGAGCTTTATAAAATAAAAATGTTTATACACAATCCAAGACTCCATTTTATTATATCCCTGATTGACGTGGAAGAAACACGTTATTTAAACGGATGGAGTTATAATAAAAAAAGGGGTTCATCGAGAATGGACGGAATTCCTGTTGATATTTATGATGAAGTGCGGATTGATTCGATGGCAGACTATTTGAAATTTCTTCCTGATTCACTGCCGGAACAATTTACATCCAAAGATTTTGGAAAAGCTGCAAAAATACCGCAGCAGCGCGCAGGAACACTTCTGAATGTATTGTTGGAAACAGGAGTGGTGGAAAAGATAGGAAAAGATGGCAGAAGTTATTTATATCAAGTCAAATGTCTGCAGGCAGCCACTTGACTCGTTGCTCGCGGGAATAAAACCGCCAAATGCAAGATAACCTGCATTTGGCGTACTTTATATACAAAAATTATGTCGTATCTTAGAATTTTTTAGTGATTTTTAACAGCTGCTGCAAGAATCTCTGCACATGTCTCAATTCCAAGCGTAGCAGAATTCAAACTGATTTGGAAAAATTCCTGCGCGCCCCACTTGCAGTCCGTATGATTTGTAAAGAAACCGGACCTGCGCTTGTCAACACGTTTCATCTCCGCTTCAACTTTTTCCATCGGAATCTTTTCCTTTGTCCTTGCACGCTCAAGCCGAAACGCATCATCCGCATAGATAAATACCCTAAGGCAGTCCTCCTTCTCACTCAGAATATGCCCTGCACAGCGTCCGACAAAAACACAGCTCTCATTTTCGGCAACATCCAAGATTACCTGCTTTTCCGCTTGAAAGATTTGTTCCGAGAGAGGTATGTTCTTTTTCTTGCTCAACCCGCCAAGCGCTGTCTGTGACAGATTAAAAATCGGATTTGTTGATGATGTTTCCTCCAAATCTGAAACATAAATTGCAGGCAGCTCCAAACGATTTGCAGTTTCAACCAAAATATCATGGTCATAAAGCTTATACCCAAGCTTTTTTGCAAGAATACCTGCAACCTCCTGTCCGCCGCTGCAAAACTGACGTTCAATAGCCACATAACGATACATAAACATTCCTCCTTTTACTCTTTTTAATCTCATTAAATATCTTTTTCAGGCAAATCGCTGTCTGTGTCGTTTTCATCCAGTTCTTCGCCAATTTCCTCAATATCATCAAACTCATGTGTTCCGTCTGACGGCTTTTGTTTTACCTTTGCAACCTTTGCAACCGTCACACCTTCATCAAGGTTAATCATCTTAACACCCGACGTATTGCGCTTATAAATCGAAATATCCTCCACGGAAATCTGAATAATCACACCCTCCGTCGTAATCATCATAACCTCACTGTCATCCTTAACCGCCTTAACACCGACAACATTTCCTGTTTTCTCCGCAATGCGGTAACACTTAATGCCCTTACCGCCGCGCTTCTGCACGGTAAATTCATCAATATTCGTCCGCTTGCCCATGCCCATCTCAGACACAATCAAAAGCCGCTCTCCCTGCGTATTCAACTGCATACCAACAATCTCGTCACCATCGTCAAGGTTCATACCGATAACACCCATAGCGCCTCTGCCCATAGAGCGAACATCAGTTTCTTTAAAGCGGATACACATACCATATTTCGTCACAAGGAAAATCTCGGAGTTTTCATCGGTAATTTTTACCTCAATCAGCTCATCATCATCACGCAGCGAAATTGCTGCAAGACCTGACTTTCTCACATTCGAAAACTCCATAATCGGCGTCTTCTTGGCGATACCCTTCTTCGTAATCATAAACAGATGTTTTCCATCTTCATAATCACTAATCGGTATCATCGCCGTTATTTTTTCACCCGGATTCAGCTGCAAAATATTGACAATCGCAGTTCCGCGCGCCGTTCTTCCCGCCTCCGGTATCTCATAAGCCTTAATACGGTAAACACGTCCGAAATTCGTAAAGAACATCAGATAATGATGCGTCGTCGTCATCAGCAGATCTTCGATATAATCGTCCTCAATCGTGGACATTCCCTTAATTCCGCGACCGCCTCTGTGCTGCGTCTTAAAATTATCCACCGTCATTCGCTTGATATATCCAAGGCTCGTCATCGCAATAATCGTATTTCCGCGCGGAATTAAATCCTCCATGTTAATTTCCGCCTCATCATATCCAAATGCAGAACGTCTGTCGTCACCGTACTTATCGGAAATCACCATAATTTCCGTCCGAATAACGCCAAGAAGAAGCTTTTCATCCGCCAAAATTGCCTTGTACTCCTCAATCTTTTTCAAAAGCTCCATATGTTCCTGCTCGAGTTTCTCGCGCTCCAAGCCTGTCAATGCACGCAGACGCATATCCACTATCGCCTGCGCCTGCACATCCGTCAAACCAAAGCGTGCAACCAAACCTTCCTTTGCAGCCTGCGTATTTGCGCTGCCGCGGATAATTTTAATAACTTCGTCAATATTGTCAAGCGCAATCAGCAAACCCTGTAAAATATGGTCGCGTTCTTCCGCTTTATTCAAGTCATACTGCGTCCTTCGGGTGACAACCTCTTCCTGATGCCGAATATAATGAATTAACACATCCTTCAAATTCATGACTTTTGGCTGATTATTTACAAGCGCAAGCATAATCACGCCAAAACTGTCCTGAAGTTGCGTATGTTTATATAGCTGATTTAAAATCACATTCGCGTTCACGTCCTTGCGCAGTTCAATACAGATTCTCATACCCTCTCTGTTGGACTCGTCGCGCAAATCCGTAATACCATCAATCCGTTTTTCTTTTACCAATTCTGCAATCTTTTCAATCAGTCTTGCCTTATTGACCATATACGGAAGTTCTGTCACGATAATCCGGTTCTTTCCGCTCGGCAGAGTTTCAATATTTGTCACACTGCGTACCCTGATTTTACCGCGTCCTGTACGGTAAGCCTCCTCTACGCCACGCGTTCCAAGAATAATGCCGCCTGTCGGAAAATCAGGTCCTTTAATGATTGGTAAAATTTCGTCAATCTCCGTATCCCTGTCCTCATTGACACGGTTATCAATAATCTTTACAACCGCACCGATAACCTCCCGCAGATTATGCGGCGGAATATTCGTCGCCATACCGACCGCAATTCCCTGCGTACCGTTGACCAAAAGATTTGGGTACCGGCTTGGAAGCACGGTAGGCTCTTTCTCCGTTTCATCGAAGTTCGGCACAAAATCAACCGTATTTTTATTGATGTCCGCCAAAAGCTCCATCGAAATTTTGCTAAGCCTTGCCTCCGTATATCGCATTGCCGCAGCGCCGTCGCCGTCCACGGAACCGAAATTGCCGTGACCGTCAACAAGCGGATAGCGCGTAGACCACTCCTGCGCCATATTTACCAATGCGCCGTAAATCGAACTGTCGCCATGCGGATGATACTTACCCATGGTATCACCGACAATACGCGCACTCTTTCTGTGCGGCTTGTCAGGACCGTTGTTCAGCTCTATCATGGAATAAAGCACACGCCGCTGTACCGGCTTTAATCCGTCACGGACATCCGGCAGGGCACGGGAAGCAATTACACTCATGGCATAATCAATATATGATTTTTCCATTGTTTTTTGTAAATCGACTTCCTCTATTTTGTCAAAGATTGTATCATCCATATTTGTAACCTTGCTCCTTTCAAAAATTGCGAGGAATCATATTAAATATCCAAATTCTGCACGTACTTTGCATTCGCCTCAATAAATTCGCGCCGCGGCTCAACCTTATCGCCCATAAGCGTCGTAAAGGTCAAATCCACTTCCGACTCCGTTTCCTCATTAATCGAAACCTTCAGCAAAATCCGCTTCTCCGGGTCCATCGTCGTATCCCAAAGCTGCTCCGCGTCCATCTCGCCTAATCCTTTGTAACGCTGTATCTTATTGCTTTGGTCACGCCCCACTTCATCCAAAATACTAGAAAGCTCCTCCGGTGAATACGCATACCAAACCTTTTTATTTTTATCCAGCTTAAACAAAGGCGGCTTTGCCAAGTACACATGCCCCTGCTTAATCAGCTCCGGCATAAACCGATATAAAAACGTCAGCATCAGCGTTGCAATATGCGCACCGTCCACGTCGGCATCCGTCATAATAATAATCTTATCATACCGCAGCTTTGAAATATCAAAATCCTCATGAATACCCGTACCAAACGCAGTAATCATCGCCTTAATTTCCGCATTCCCGTAAATCCTGTCAAGTCTTGCCTTCTCAACATTCAAAATCTTGCCGCGCAGCGGAAGAATTGCCTGTGTCGCACGGTTTCTTGCAGTCTTTGCGCTGCCTCCCGCAGAATCACCCTCCACTATAAAAATTTCGCAATTTTTCGGATCCTTATCAGAACAGTCAGCAAGCTTACCGGGAAGTGTCATACCGTCCAACGCTGTCTTTCTCCTCGTCAAATCCCTCGCCTTTCTTGCCGCCTCTCTCGCCCTTTGCGCAAGAATGGACTTTTCACAAATCTGCTTTGCAATCGTGGGATTCTGCTCCAAATAATACGTAAGATACTCACTGACAATGCTGTCAACCGCACCGCGCGCCTCGCTGTTTCCAAGCTTTTGCTTCGTCTGTCCCTCAAACTGCGGATCTTCAATCTTAACAGAAACAATCGCCGTCAGTCCCTCTCGAATATCCTCACCACTCAGGTTTGCTTCGCTGTCCTTCAACAGCTTTGCATTTCTTGCATAATCATTAAATGTCTTTGTTATCGCATTCCGAAATCCCGCAAGATGCGTACCGCCCTCCGGCGTACTGATATTGTTAACAAAACTGTACGTACTCTCTGTATAAGAGTCATTGTGCTGCATTGCCACTTCCACATACACATTGTCTTTTTTGCCTTCAAAATAAAGAACATCCTCATAAAGCGGCGTTTTACTCCGATTTAAATACGTTACAAATTCCGTAATACCGCCCTCATAATGAAATGTCTTCTCAATCATACCGTCCTCAGAACGCATATCACGCAGAACAATCTTTAAATTTTTCGTCAAAAAAGCCATTTCGCGAAGACGCTGTTTTAATATATCATAATCAAAAACCGTTTCCTCGAAAATCTCAGGGTCTGGTGAAAAGGTCACTTTTGTACCAGTATTTTCCGGCTCACATGTACCTATTTCCTTCAACGGATAACAGACATGCCCTCTCTCATAACGCTGCTTATAAACCTTTCCTTCCGACCGGATTTCTACCTCAAGCCACGTGGAAAGCGCATTTACAACGGACGCACCTACACCATGCAAACCACCCGAAACCTTGTAACCGCCGCCGCCAAACTTTCCACCCGCATGCAAAATCGTAAAAACAACCTCAACGGCAGGAATACCCGCCTTGTGGTTAATCCCGACAGGAATACCGCGCCCGTTATCAATGACCGTCACGGAATTATCCGGGTTAATCGTTACCTCAATCGTATCACAAACCCCCGCAAGCGCCTCGTCCACGGAATTGTCTACGATTTCATATACCAAATGATGCAGACCTCTTGACGAAGTGCTGCCGATATACATACCAGGTCTTTTCCGAACTGCCTCAAGCCCTTCCAATATCTGAATTTGGTCAGCTCCGTATTCATTACTCATATCGTTCCTCCAATTTAATATCTTCTATCGATTTGGAATTTTCTTTCACATTCGTTACAACTGCGTTTGAAACCTTAAAAATCCGATTAATTTCAAACCTGTTATTGACAAACTCCTCAAGTCCCGTACAGGTGATAATCGTCTGAATATCACCGATACTGTTTAACAGGTAATTCTGCCTGCTGCTGTCTAGCTCGGACAAAACATCATCTAAAAGCAGAAGCGGCGTATCTTTTGTTACTTTTTTTACAATTTCAATCTCGGAAAGCTTCAGCGACAAAGCAGCCGTCCGCTGCTGTCCCTGCGAGCCGAATTTACGAATATCAATCCCGTCTACCAAAAACGAAAAATCATCCCTGTGCGGACCAACTGTCGTCTGTTTAAGCTTTATATCCTTTTCCTGACTGTTCTTCAATCCGGTTTCCAGCTCACAAAGCGCAATATCCGGTTCATAAACAACCTCGAGCGCCTCTTTCCCACCTGATAATCTGACATGAATGTCATAAATAATCTCATTGAGCTGTTTTACAAACGCGGCTCTTCTCTCTATAATCTTACTTCCATAGGATACAAGCTGGGAATCCCATATAAAAAGTGTATCTCTTAGATTAGGGTTAAAAGACAAATCCTTCAAAAGTTTATTTCTTTGATTAACGATTTTATTGTAATTATTCAGATTATATAAATAAAAACTGTCGAGCTGACAAAGCTCCATATCCACAAAACGGCGCCGCTCTGACGGACCGTTTTTGATAATCGACAAATCCTCCGGCGAAAAAAACACCACATTCAACAATCCCAGTAAATCTGCCGCCTTCTTAATTTTCTGCCCGTTTATGGCAATCCCTTTTGTCTTATTCTTGCGAAGATGCATATCCACACGGTTTTCCAACCCGTCCTTCATCACATAAGTACGGATATGCGCTTCCTGCGCTTCAAAATTGATAAGCTCCTTATCCTTACTACCCTTATGGGATTTTGTCGTAGCGGAAAGATAAATCGATTCCAAAATATTCGTCTTTCCCTGCGCATTGTCCCCATACAAAATATTTGTCCCGCTGTCAAAAGAAATCGACAACTCAGCATAATTTCTGAAATTCTCAAGTTCCAGTGATTTTATAATCATTTTATACAACCATACTCTTTTCTTAACCTACAAATTTGTGTCTCAAGCACAAATTTGCCATGTGAAAAATAAATTTTTCACATTCCTCAAGCTAATCTAATTGCGTTTTTGAACGACAAAGCTTTCTTTGCCAAAGCGGACCTCGTCACCTTGCACAAGTTTTCTTCCACGCCTTGTGTCAACTGTGCCGTTCACCCTGACAAGCCCGTCCTGAATGACTTCCTTTGCCTCTACTCCTGATTCCACAAGTCCCGCAAGCTTTATCGCCTGACCAAGCTTAATAAAATCGTCTCTTATAAAAATTTCTTCCATAACTCGTTTCCACTCCTATAAAGCTTAAACGCAAATTAATATTCCGTATAATTACACACTGCTGAATGTCACAGGTAAAATCAGATAAATATAATTCTCCTCGTCATCCTTAATAAAACATGGCGCTTTCGAATTCAGCAGCTTAATTTCAATTTCTTCATCGTCAATGACTTTGAGCGCGTCAATCAAAAACTTCGGATCAAATCCAATCATCAAATCCTTGCCCATTTTTGAAATATCAAGCTCCTCGTCAAGACTTCCCACAATGGAATTCATTTTCAGTTCCATCACGTCATCAAGAATGTTTAGAATAATCGGCTTTTTATCGCCCTCCTTAATCAAAAGCGTCGAACGGTCGATACATCCTAAAAATTCCTTCTTATTCAACTTAATCTTTGTCTCATAGTCCGCAGAAAGAATATTGTCAATCTTCAAATACTCTCCTTCAATCAGTCTTGAGACAACCGTCGTATTATCAAACTCAAACAAAATATGCTTATCCGTAAAGAAAATATTCACATCCTTATCAATATCACCCGCAAGAATTTTGCTGACCTCGTTCAAGGTCTTTCCGGGTACAATCACTTTCTTTGCAGGATATGAATTCTTTAGTTGTATTTTTCTTAAAGAAATCCGCAAACCGTCTGACGAAACAACCTTTAAAACATCTCCGTTAATTTCAAATAATTCACCCGTCAGAATCTTGTTTGTAAAATTATCTGCAATCGAAAAAATTGTCTGCCTGATAATTTCCTTCAATGTAAACTGCGAAACAACAATTGATTCTGATCGCTCAATCTGTGGAAGATAAGAGAAATCCTCACCGGACTTTCCTACAATATTAAACTTTGCCTTCTCACAGGTAATTGTTGCCTTATATGTAGCATCTGTCTCAATTGTAACGTCATTGTCCGGCAGCTTTCTCACCATTTCAAGAAATATCTTTGCATCTAATGCAATAATCCCCTTTTCCATGATTTCGCCGTCAATCACGGTTTCTATGCCAAGCTCCATATCATTGGCGGTAAGCTTTATTTCGCCCTTGTTGGCATCAATTAAAATGCACTCCAGTATTGACATTGTCGTTTTACTGGGTACAGCCTTGGAAACAGTGTTTACACCATTTAGAAGATTTGATTTTGAACATATGATTTTCATACGAATCCTCCATTCGAATCATTGTGAAGTTTGTGTCAATTTGCTTTTGCGGCGAAACCGCTGAAAGTATATATAAATTAATATATAATCCGTAATCTTAGTAATAACAGGTGTGGATTTGTGTAAAACCATGTTTTTGCTGAGAATTAAAGGAAATTATGAAAAATAATCCTGTGGATAACCTTCATAAAAATATTGAAGTTATAAACAGCAGTCCACAACCTGATTAGGACGGTGATATTTTTTTCTTGATAATATCAACCTTATTTTTTAATTCGCTATCGCTCTCAATCAGTTTTTCTATTTTTTTAACACCGCTGATAATGGTTGTATGATCCTTTTTTCCTAAAAGAGCGGCAATATTCTGATACGTTTCCGTCGTCATAATGCGGCATAAATACATAATAATCTGTCTTGGAAGCGCGAACTCTTTATCGCGCTTTTTGGAAGAAATATCGTCTACCGACACGTTAAAATGCTCCGCAACCGTATCAAGAATGAGTTTTGGCGTGATTTCCCGTATTTTATTCGGGTAAATTACGTCATTTAAAGCGTCTTCTGCAAGCTCAATCGTAATCTCTTGTTTATTCAGGCGGGCGTTTGCCATAACTTTATTTAAAGCGCCTTCAAGTTCCCGGATATTAGATTTAATATTTGTAGCAATATATTGAATAATTTCATCGTCAATTTCCCTGTCATACGTCTCGGCATTTTTTCGAAGAATTGCCATACGCGTTTCATAGTCAGGCGGCTGAATATCTGCAATCAGCCCGCAGGAGAACCGTGAGCGGAAACGTTCGTCCAAGGTTTCCATCTCTTTTGGCGGTTTATCGGATGAAATCACAATCTGCTTTCCGGCAGAATGCAGTGCGTTAAAAGTATGGAAAAATTCTTCCTGTGTCGATTCCTTTCCTATAATAAACTGTACGTCATCAATCAAAAGCACATCGACCGTACGGTATTTTTCTCGAAGCTTAGTCATTGCCGCGGCGTTACCGCTTCGAATTGATTCGATTACTTCATTTGTAAAAACCTCGCTTGTGACATAGAGGACCTTCATGTTTTGGTTTTGTTCCAAAACAAAGTTGCCTATGGAATGCATCAAGTGTGTTTTTCCAAGTCCTGCGCCTCCATATAAAAAGAGCGGATTATAAATCTCTCCTGGTGATTCGGCAACTGCAAGCGCTGCGGAATTGGCAAATTTATTGTTACTTCCTACCACAAAAGTGTGAAAGGTATATTTGCTGCTAAGGTTTGCTTTCTCCAAATTTAAGTGATTATCAATGGTTTCGTTTGCTGCGGATGTATTTTTTGAAGCGGTATCCTGCAGGGAAGCATCGTTTTCAACCATAAAAACAACGTCGTAATCGTGATTCATCAGCTCCGAAATCGTTGCCTTGAAGCATATATGGTATTTTTTTTGAATATAGTTAATCAAATGTGCCTGTTCCTCAGGTACAAGAATTGTTACCATATTATTTTCAGCCTTATAAAACTTTAAGGGCGCAATCCAATTCGAGAAGGAAATATTGGTAAGATCATATTCTTCTCTAAGCGTATCTTTTATTTCGTCCCATCTGTCTTTTATTTCGTCCATTCCATACCTCTTTGCAGTTTATCCGTACAACAAAAACTCCATACCATATTAATAGTAAACCAAATGTGGAAAAAAATCAAATGATTAGAAAAAATTAATAAAATTTTGTAGGGTTAATTCACATAATCCCCAAAAAATTGTTGATATTGTGGATAACTTAATTGACAGTATGTGGAAAAAAGTGTATTAAATCCATTTTAAAGGAGGGTTATTCACATAATTGTGGATAAATAAAAAGATATTTATAAACAACTTAAAAACTTGTATTTTGAATATTTAAGAGGTTTTATTCAAAACTTTTCTACATTATTTCAACCATTTATCCACAAATTAATCACATTTTGTGGATAAATGAATGTTCGTGTGAATAAAAATATTATTTCTGTGAATATTTTGTTGACGTATTCTTTTTCAGAAATATTTGAAAAAAATTGTGCTGAAGTGAAAAGTTTATTTCCACTTGAAAAAAATTGGCTGAAGTGAAAAGTTTATTTCCACTTTGAAAAAAATTGTATCAAACAATCTGCATTTTTTGTTGACTTATGGAGATGGATATTATATAATTGATACGATATTTTCTAATACATGGTATTTATATGCCCATTTTTTGGACATGTATAATACGAATTGCCAAGATATATAGAAGGGTTATTGACAATTGGCAGGAAAGTGAGAAGGAGGTGTTTCGATTATGAAAATGACATTTCAGCCTAAGAAAAGACAAAGAAAAAAGGTTCACGGATTTCGGAAAAGAATGAGCACAAAGGCAGGAAGAAAAGTTCTAGCTTCAAGACGTGCAAAAGGAAGAAAGAGATTATCCGCATAATTGACAGGTCACATGAGTGTGTGACCTTTTTTTCTACAGTTCTATTTTGACATAAAATAAGGAATTTAATATGAAGTTTTCAGAATCATTGAAGAGTAACAAAGATTTTAAAACTGTTTATGGCAACGGTAAAAGTTATGCTAACAAATATCTTGTAATGTATGTATTGGAAAATCATTTAAATAAGAACAGACTTGGGATTTCAGTCAGCAAAAAGGTGGGAAACAGTGTCGTAAGACATCATGTTACGAGATTAGTGAGAGAAAGCTACAGACTACATGAGGAAATGTTTAATAGTGGTTTAGACATGGTAGTCATTGCGAGAACCAGTGCAGCCGCGGTAAAATATGCCGATATTGAGAGTGCGCTGCTGCATCTGTCAAAGCTGCACAGAAATGTATTAAAAAAATAACAGGGTAATTATGATGATGAAAAGGCTTTTAATCAGGCTGATTTTATTTTATAGGAAGTACCTGTCACCGCTAAAATCTACAAAATGTCCTTATTTTCCTTCCTGCTCACAGTATGGACTTGAGGCAGTGGAACGGTTTGGTTTTGTAAAAGGCGGTTTCCTTATTGTATGGAGAATACTTCGGTGCAATCCTTTTTCCAAGGGAGGCTATGATCCGGTTCCGACAAAAAAAGAAATTAAAACTTTTTATAAGTTTTAATGCTAGAAAGGCATGGTTATAAAAATGGATTTGATGCTATTAACCCAGAATTCAACTCCGATATTCAAGTATATAGTCTGGCTGCTTGGTCTGATTATGAATGCAATTTTTGAATTGCTTAACATGATTGGCATTCCGAATATTGGTTTATCAATTATTTTATTTACAATTGTAATTTATTTGCTGCTGATGCCGCTTACAATTAAGCAGCAGAAATTTTCAAAGCTTTCTGCAAAAATGAATCCTGAAATTGCAGCGATTCAGAAGAAATATAAAGGCAAGCAGGATAATGAGTCCATTGTGGCGATGAATGCGGAGACAAAGCAAGTATATGCAAAATATGGTGTGTCTCCTTCCGGAAGCTGTCTGCAGCTTTTGATACAAATGCCGATTTTGTTTGCACTTTATCGTGTAATCAGTTCAATGCCGGCATATGTTACGAAAATTGGTGAAGCATTTGGCGTTCTTGCAGATAAAATTATGAGTACGCCCGGCGGTGCGGATTTTATGAAGGAAACATCTGCCGCAGCAATGTTTTCAAAGAATTTTTCTCTTGCAGATAATACAAAAAATGCGATTATTGATACATTAAATAAGACTTCTACAGCAGATATGGCGGCTTTGTCTGAAAAGTTCGGTCTTGCGGATTTGATGTATAACGGAAATATCATTCTTTCAAATGGTGCAGAGCGGGGCGTTATAGACATATATAATAATTTTCTTGGATTGAATATTGGGAATTCTCCGATGGATACAATCAAGACAGCGTTTGCGGCGGGAAATTATTTTTTACTTGCAGGCGCAATTGCCATTCCTGTACTTTCGGCAGTAACACAGTGGATAAATTATAAGCTGATGCCGCAGGCTGCAACGGGAAATGATGATAATAAGAAGAAAGAGTCGCAGAGCGATACGGCAGAAGCAATGCAGCAGTCAATGAAAATGATGAATACGATGATGCCTCTTATGTCAGCATGGTTTTGTTTAACACTTCCTGCAGGTATGGGACTTTACTGGGTTGTCGGTGCGGTTGTACGTAGTATTCAGCAGGTAATTATTAATAAGCATATTGATAAAATGGATATTGATGCAGAGATTGCAAAGAATGTTGAAAAATATAATGAAAAACTTCGGAAACAGGGAATTGATCCTGCAAAATTAAATGCTGCTGCAAGAACGAATACAAAAAATATTTCATCACGGGCGTCTTATCAGAACAGTTCGATAAAGAGACCTGCGATGACGGAGGAAGAAAAAGAAAAAGCAAAAAAGGAATCAACAGAATATTATAACAGCAATGCCAAAGCAGGAAGTCTTGCATCGAAGGCAAATATGGTAAAGCAGTATAATGAGAAAAATAACAGGTAAAAAACGGACTTGTGTTAAGAATGGAGGATTATGAATGGAATACGTTGAGTTTAGAGGAAAAACAAAAAATGATGCGATTACAGAAGCGTGTACACATTTTTCTATTCCAAGTGATAAGCTTGATTATGAAGTAATTGATGAAGGAAAAGTAGGATTTTTAAGCATTGGCGCTAAGCCTGCCATTATTAAGGCAAGAATTAAAGAAGAATCTAGTACTGTCCAGGAAAAAATCGAAGTTGAAAAACCTGAAAAGACAGAGAAAGCATCCGCTGTTACAAATATTGCAAGCGTAAAACCTGAAGTGACAAATGTTGTGGATATTGATGTGGAATCTGTTTCCAAGAAGTTTATTGATGATGTGTTTCGGGCAATGAATCTGACGGTAAATTCAGAAATTAAATATGACAAAGATTCCAATAATCTTGATGTGGAGTTAAGCGGTGATGAAATGGGTGTCTTGATTGGAAAACGCGGGCAGACACTTGATTCGCTTCAGTACCTGATTTCTCTTGTTGTAAATAAGGGAACAGGCGAGTATATCAGAGTGAAGGTTGATACTGAGAACTACAGGGAAAGACGGAAAGAGACACTTGAAAATCTCGCTAAGAATATTTCTTATAAGGTGAAGAGAACAAGAAGATCGGTTTCCTTAGAGCCTATGAATCCTTATGAGCGGAGAATTATACATTCAGCGCTTCAAAATGACAAGTATGTTACGACGCACAGTGAAGGTGAAGAACCATTCAGACGTGTTGTGGTAGTTCCGAAGAGAGACGGTAATTATTCTGAAAGGGGCGGTTATAACAGAGGCGGATATGGAAGCAATCGCGGCGGTTATAACAGAGGCGGATATGGAAGCAATCGCGGTGGTTATCGTAAGAATTACAATAAAGATTATAAAAATGACAGCAATGAAAATACACAGACAACTTCCAATAGTTCTTCTGAATCAGAGGAATAATTGTAACAGTTCAGTCCAGGACTTTGCATATACTGCAAGGTCCGTGAGACAGTGTAGTGGTAGAGATGCATCAAGCCACCACAAAGCGATTTTGCATGGTTTGATGCTTGTAACAGGAAGCCGAAGGCTGAACTGTCACGAGTAGTTTTGAACTTTATAAAAAGAACCTTGTAAAAACAGGGTTCTTTTTTTATAATTAGAATGTTAAATGATTGTTATAAATGGGAAAAAGCAGATATAGAACTGTGGAAGGAGCATATTTATGATGTCGGAAACAGATACAATTGCAGCGATTGCTACGGCGATGAGTGATTCAGGGATTGGAATTGTACGAATTAGCGGTGATAAGGCAATTGCGGTTACGGATAAGATTTACCATTCAAAGTCGGGGAAAAAACAGCTTGCGGATGTGGAGAGTCATACGATTCATTATGGATTTATTTATGATCAGGATGAGCTGATTGATGAAGTAATGGTTGCTGTGATGAAAGCGCCAAATACGTATACAAAGGAAGATACGGTGGAAATTGATTGTCACGGCGGTGTGCTTGTGATGACAAAGATTTTGGAAACTGTAATTCGAAACGGTTGTCGGTTAGCGGAACCGGGTGAATTTACTAAGCGTGCTTTTTTAAATGGAAGAATTGATTTATCAAAAGCTGAGGCTGTTATGGATCTGATTCATTCTAAAAATGAGTTTGCGATGAAGGCATCCGTAAATCAGCTGAAAGGTTTGGTTTTTGATAAGGTGAAAGCACTGCGTGATGATATTTTATATGAGATTGCTTTTATTGAATCGGCAATTGATGATCCGGAGCATATTAGTCTTGACGGATATCGAGAAAAACTGGAACAAACGGTATTGTCTGTGAAAGACGATATAAAAAAATTAATTGACAGTGCAGATAATGGAAAACTTTTAAAAGATGGTATCAATACGGTTATTGTAGGAAAGCCGAATGTAGGAAAATCTTCTCTTTTAAATCTTTTAGTTGGAGAAGAAAGAGCGATTGTTACAAGTGTTGCAGGTACTACGCGTGATGTGCTTGAGGAATCCATAAAGTTAAATGGTTTAGGTTTGAATATTATTGATACGGCAGGTATTCGTGATACGGATGACGAGGTAGAAAAGATTGGTGTTGAAAAGGCTAGAAAATACGCAGATAATGCGGATTTGATAATATATGTGGTCGATGCATCACGGGAATTGGATGAAAATGATATTGAGATTGTCAAATTAATTTCCGATAAAAAGGTAGTTGTTTTGCTGAATAAAACAGATTTAAAGCAGATTGTTAATGAGAATGAATTAATGACACTTGTGTCAGAAAATAAAAATCTACGCATTATAAAAACGTCTACAAAAGAAAACGTTGGAATGGATGAGTTTGAAGATGCAATTAAAGATATGTTTTTTGGCGGAGAGATTGTAATAAATGATGAGATTTATATTACAAATGGACGGCATAAGGAGGCATTGTTTGAAGCTTATGAAAGTATGGAATTGGTACTTCATAGTTTAGTCGATCATATGCCGGAGGATTTTTATTCAATTGATTTGATGAGTGCCTACGCGGCGCTTGGGCGGATTATTGGGGAAGAAGTTGGAGAAGATGTTGTAAATGAGATATTTTCTAAATTTTGTATGGGGAAATAAAATCAGTGATTGTATATGCTATGGGAAGTTTGACGTGTATGAAATTATGTAATACAATGGTACTGTTTGATAATGAATTTATACTTGTTGGGGAAGTGTAGGAAAGAGGAACTGATAGAATGTCTGAAATAAGGGAAAAAGTAGATGTATGTGTAGTAGGTGCAGGGCACGCAGGTTGTGAGGCGGCGCTTGCATGTGCCAGATTGGGGATGGAAACGGTAATTTTTACAGTGAGTGTGGATAGTATTGCTTTAATGCCGTGCAATCCAAATATCGGCGGTTCGTCAAAGGGTCATTTGGTACGTGAAATTGACGCGCTTGGCGGCGAAATGGGAAAGGTGATTGATAAAACTTTTATACAGTCGAAAATGTTAAATCGTTCAAAGGGACCTGCAGTACATTCGCTTAGGGCGCAGGCTGATAAGGCGGAGTATTCGAGAGCGATGCGCAAGGTTCTTGAAAATCAGGAGCATTTGACAATTAAGCAGTCCGAGGTTGTGGAGCTTTTAGCAGAGGATTTGTCCGCACAGGGAGGACAATATGTTAAAAAAATAACAGGTGTGAAAACATATACGGGTGCTGTCTATGAGGCAAAGGCGGTTATTCTTTGTACGGGTACTTATTTAAAAGCGCGTTGTCTGTGTGGGGAAGCGATTACATATACGGGACCAAATGGTCTGCAGGCGGCAAATTATCTGACGGATTCTTTGGTATCTCTTGGTGTGGAGATGCGTAGATTTAAGACAGGAACGCCTGCAAGAATGGATAAACGATCAATTGATTTTGACAAAATGGAGGAGCAGCTTGGAGATGAGAAGGTTGTTCCATTTTCATTTTCGACAAATCCTGATGATGTACAGATTGATCAGGTTTCATGCTGGCTGACTTATACGAATGAAAAGACGCATGATATTATCCGGGCGAATCTCGACCGTTCACCGATTTATGCAGGGATTATTGAGGGAACGGGACCGCGTTACTGTCCGTCCATTGAGGACAAGGTGGTTAAGTTTGCGGATAAAGAGCGGCATCAGGTATTTATTGAACCGGAAGGACTTCATACAAATGAGATGTATGTGGGAGGAATGAGCTCGTCGTTACCGGAGGATGTTCAGCTTTCTATGTATCGTACGGTTCCGGGACTTGAGCATTGTAAAATTGTGAAAAATGCTTATGCGATTGAGTATGACTGCATCAATCCGGAGCAGCTTTATCCGACGCTTGAATTTAAGCGGATTTTGGGTCTTTTCAGCGGCGGGCAGTTTAACGGGAGCAGCGGTTATGAAGAAGCGGCGGCACAAGGTTTGATTGCCGGAATCAATGCATCGCTCTTTATTCAGGAGAAAGAACAGATTGTACTTGACCGTTCACAGGCGTATATCGGCGTGCTGATTGATGATTTGGTGACAAAGGAGAATTTTGAGCCATACCGGATGATGACTTCGCGTGCGGAGTACCGACTTTTATTGCGGCAGGATAATGCGGATTTACGTCTTCGAAAAATTGGATTTCAGGTAGGACTTGTATCGAAAATTGAGATGGACGAAATGCTGGCAAAGAAGTATATGACGGAAAAGGAAATTGAGCGGCTAAAGAATACTTCTATTGGTGCGGCGAAGGAATATCAGGATTTTTTGATTTCTCAAGGAAGTTCGCCGTTAAAAACAAGCGCTACGCTTGCGGAATTAATGTGTCGTCCGGAACTTTCTTATGAATCTTTGGCTACAATTGATAAGGAACGGAAATGGCTTCCCGATAATGTGATTGAGCAGGTTAATATTGAAATAAAATATGAAGGTTATATCAGCAGACAGCTTAAGCAGGTAGAACAGTATAAAAAAATGGAAAAGAAAAAAATACCTGTGGATATTGACTATGATTCGATTGGAAGTCTGCGGCTTGAAGCGAGACAGAAATTAAAGAAGATGAAACCTGTTTCAGTGGGTCAGGCATCGCGAATCAGCGGTGTTTCTCCTGCGGATATTTCAGTGCTTTTGGTTTATCTGCGTGAGCAATAGGATAAATATATTGCAAATAATATAGATAAGGGGGAAGTGAATGGATTTTGATAAATATGATCTTATTTCTTTTAAAGGCGGATTGGAAGAGTTTGGATTAAAGATGAGTGATACTCAGCTTAGGCAGTTTTTGCGCTATTATGAGCTTTTGATTGAGTGGAACAATTTTATGAATTTGACGGCAATTACAGAATTTGAGGAGGTTTGTACAAAACACTTTTTGGACAGCCTTTCGCTTTGTAGGGCGATTGATTGTACAAAATCGCTTTTAATTGCGGATATTGGTACGGGTGCAGGTTTTCCGGGAATTCCGTTAAAGATTGCTTTTCCAAATTTAAAGATTACTTTGTTGGATTCTTTGGGAAAACGGGTAAAGTTTTTGAATAAAGTAATTGATGAGCTTGAACTGAAGGAGATTAATGCAATACATGGAAGAGCAGAGGATTTTGCAAAGCCAAATTTGCTTCGGGAGCATTTTGATGTCTGTGTTTCGCGCGCCGTTGCAAATTTGTCTTCTTTGTCGGAATATTGTATTCCGTATGTAAAAACAGGAGGATATTTTATTTCTTATAAGTCAGAAAAAATTGCAGAGGAGGTGACTGCTGCCGAAAAAGCGGTTTGTTTACTTGGCGGAACACTATTGAATCAGATTGAGTTTGTTTTACCTAACTCCAATATTTACAGAAATCTTGTTGTAATACAAAAAGTGAAGGATACGCCGAAAAAATATCCGCGCAAGGCTGGAATTCCAACAAAAGAGCCATTATAAGAACAGGGGGATTATAAATGTATAATAAGGAAATTCTTCGTATGCAGGAGGCGGAGAGAAAAAGGATAGCGGAAAAGCTGCATGATGATACAGTTCAGGATATTGTATGTTTGTCGCAAAAGCTAGAGCTTGCAATGCTTTATATGGACCAGGATCTTGTGCAGGCAAAATTGGAGCTTGCTTTGGCAAAAAAGCAGGTTCGATTGATTATGGACGGCGTTCGTGATACAATCTATGATTTGCGTCCGATGATTTTTGATGATATTGGATATGATGCTGCATTTGAAAGATTGCATGACAAGCTTAATGAAGAGGGATATGATGTGCATTTTGATGTCGATAATGTCAGTATGACGGATGGTGTTACGGCGTTATCTGTTTATCGTATTGTAAATGAGGCTTGTCAGAATATAATGAAGCATTCTAAGGCGAAGAAGGTATTTGTTTTTGTGAAACATAATAGTGATAAGATTAATATTTCAATTGCTGATGATGGAGTTGGATTTAACAGCAGGATTGTTGGTAATCATTTTGGACTTTCTATTATGAAGGAGCGGGTTGAATTGCTGTCAGGAGAAATGGAAATTATTTCAAATGAAAGAGGTACATCTATTCATGTGATGATTCCGGTTTCAATTTAGAAATTTTGTTAAAATATTGGTAAAAGAGGTTTTGTATTATGATTCATGTTATGATAGCTGATGATCATAAAATGGTTCGTGAGGGATTGAAAAATCTGATCGAATTTGATAATCGAATTCGTGTTATTGATGAGGCTGATAATGGGAATGAGTGTATCGAAAAATTGCGTTACAGAAAACCTGATGTTTTGCTGCTTGATATTAATATGCCGGATATTAATGGGATGGAGGTTTTAGAAATTCTTGTGAGGAAGAAAATCTGTCCCAGGATTTTAATGCTTACAGTACATAGTGAAATGGAATATTTAATTAAATCTCTTGATATGGGGGCGGACGGTTATCTTTTGAAGGATTCGGATTCACATGAGTTGATTCGGGCGATTCATTGTGTCTATGAAGGTGAAAAATTTATACAGCCTAGTATGATTCCTGTTTTAAATTCTAAACTGATTGCGCGTGATTTGGATAGAGAGAAAGTTGAATCTCTTTCGAATAGAGAAGTTGAGGTTTTAAAGCTTGTAGCGGCGGGATTATTGAATAAGGATATTGGCAGTAAGCTTTATATTAGTGAGAGGACAGTAAAGAATCATTTATCCAATATTTTTAGAAAGATTGAATGTAGTGACCGTACACAGGCTGCAGTTTTTTGTATTCGGAATGGATTGGTTTCTTTGGATGATTAAAAAAGGAGGTCTAAAATAATAATTTATTTTTAATCTCTAGAGGGAGTCTAATATATGAGCTATTGTTTTAAAATCTCTTCATCATTTGTTTTATTGTATACGCCTGTCAGTAAATCCAAATCTTTTTTTGCAAAACTTTCTGTATTTTTTAAAAGTTGATGCAAAACTTGATTTGTCATATTTTCTTTTTCCGATTATTGTATAGGTCTAGTATAATTTCCTGTAAACGGTTTTCTTTTACTAATTGAATAAATGAATCTGCCATAGATGGATTAAACTGTGATTTGCTGCAGCGCCTTATTTCTTGGAGAATTGTTTCTTCCGTAAGATGTTTTCTATAAATGTGATTGCTTGCCATTACATTGTAGGCATCTGCGAAACAGATTAATGGAAGACAAGCCTATAAACATACATTTTAATTGCAAAACATGTATTATAGTAATTTTGAGATTTTATAAAAATTGTAAGATTATTTTTATGATTGATTGTGTACTATACAGTTAAATAATAAATGATATAAAACGTACGTAGTATAGTAAAATGCTAATCAGAAAATGGGAAAGGGTTAAGATTATTGAAATTTACTTGAGAGAATTCATATTTTTTTTCTTCATGTTACTTAATACAGTGATGGTTCCGATATGTTATATAGTGCCGAGAAGAATAATTTCTATGACATTTAATTTATTCAGCAGATTAATCACCATAAAAATGATAAATGGGCTGAACTACTAATTGCAGATAATTAGAATAATTCTATTCTTAAAGTCAAAACATGAAATACACAGATGATTGTAAATACGATAGAGTAGGGCTTAATTGAAATATTTTAAGATTATAAAATAAATACATATAAAACAGGTAAAGAAAGTTGCTAAATAAAGAATGTTTCACGTGAAACATTAGAAAGGCAGTGTTCATTTTATTATTGTAAATTTTGTAGTGATGGGGTTTTAAATGAAAAAAGTACAAGTAATGGATTATAATATTTCAATTCAATTAGAACCGCCTTATTTGTATATGATAAGGTTATTATTATTGTAGATAAGGATTATGCATATTCTCCAAAAACTATTTCACTTTGAATAGTAAAAGATAATTGTTTTAAAGAGATTGCTTTTAATTGTTCCATATTCTACATTGATCGAGGAGTGTATTTTTTTGCGTGAGAATATTTATTTCCGTGAACAACGAGTCAAATGTCTGCTTGCAGAGATTTGACGACTGCCGCAAGGGTCGGATACCCCGCAATTCTGTTGTATTTTAATTATTCGTAAGCGTATTGTGAGGTATTTGACTTCTTATGCTAAATAATATACTATGGTTGTTTTATCCTATTACTATGGAGATTGTACAGCAGACAGTGATTAATTCAACAGGAGTGATGTTTGCAGCATATACTTATCAAGAGGATTTTATATTATATGGTGAAGTAGAGATTTATAGAGTATCGAGGGACTTATCAATTAAATGGATATTTTTGTGAGATATTTAAGTGAAGAGTTTGCGTTTGAAATGTGATAGAATATGGCTCTATGATTTTGAAGATAATTACTGTGAAATAGATTATAATGGATTGCTGATAAACAGTTAAATATACGGAAGAAATTTTGCCAATAGTAGGTAGTAGAATGAAGTATAGGATTATGATGGAGTAAGATATAGAACAGATCATTGTATATAGTAATGATAAAGATGGCGAAAATGAAGATGGAAAACAATGCAAAAACTTGTTTATTAAATATTAAGCTAAGATAATTTTATAGTCTGTCTTTTAGGGGGAAAGGAGCAATATGGTTATCAGGTTGGAAAAATATCTATGAAAGACAGCCCTTGAGAATACCTTCCGGTTGGACAGTGCAATACAATAATTTTTCAATATATGACTTAGAAAAAGACGGTGAAAAGTATCGTTTCGAGTTGGTCGAAGACTTATTGCAGTTAAAAAATCATAAGCTTTTGATAGATTTGGGGTGGTATCCTTCTATGGATGTTACAGGGGAATATGTGCTATACCTTGTAGATACGAAGAAGGATAAACCATTTGAATGTCCAATAGAAGTGTTTCATACAAGGGTGAAAGCAGAGATTATTGCAAAGCTTGAATATTGGATAATTAGTGGACATTGTCAGGAATTGCTGCGTTATACTTGAAATGTTAAAGGATTGAATGGTATGGAATATAAGGAAAATGTTTTGACTTATGAAGATTATTTTAATCTGCGGGAAAGTGTCGGTTGGATGAATTTTTCAAAAGAACAGACGCAAAAAGCACTTTTAAATAGTATATATACAGTGATTGCAGTAGACGATTATGGAGATGCAGTTGGTATGGGAAGACTGACGGGCGACGGTATGTATTATATGATTGTTGATATTGCTGTGTGTCCTGATTATCAGAAAAAAGGAATTGGTATTGAGATTATAAACATGCTGATTACATATGTAAGCGGGGAAACACCTGTCGGAGGGCGTTCCAGTATACAGCTTATTGCGGAAAAAGGGAAAGAAAGCTTTTATGAGAAGATAGGATTTAAAAAAATTCCGCATGAGTGTTGTGGTTTTGGAATGAGGAAGGTCATTCGTAAATAAGTATTAGATTGGCAGACAAGGTTTTAATATATAAGAGATTACTATAAAAATGTAGTATCAATAATAGTTGTTCTTGAAAATAATTGTGTTATTCAGGTACAAAAGTGAAGCTGACAAATTGAGAGATATTTAATGTGCATATTAGAAGGGTATACATTATATGGCTAAGGGATTATTTTGGACAGACATGATGGTTATTTGTCCGCACTGCGGAAGTGCGGGAACAGTGCATTTTGATAGAGAAAAAAATATAGCATTATTCCAGTGTGATTCATGTTATGCTAAACAGGAAACTGTTTCATGCGGAGTAGATAATATGGAAATAAATGCTCAATGTACATTGACAGGTCGGTTTTTTCGGAATATAATTCCAAAACATAAAGTTCATGGGAAAAAAGTAAAAGTGAAGTGTCCTTATTGCGGGGAACTGATTGCAGGTGATGTCGTAAAAGATATGAATGAGCAAAAGATTATATTTCAAAATGTGCGAAATGCGGAGAATCCATATTTTCATTATCCACTTTATTTTCAAGCGCAATATAGAGGGAAAGTAATTTGGGCATTGAATAGAGAACATTTGCAATATTTGATTACTTATTTGTCGGCAGACATTTGGACAGCTTTGGAAGCATTGGAATATCAATTTAGTAAGTTACCAACTTTTATGAAAACAGCAAAGAATAGGGACGGAATTGTGAAATTACTTATGAAGCTCCAAGAGAAGTGATTTTGTCCAAGTGGGATTATAGAAGAAGGAGATAAATGTTTCACGTGAAACATTATTTTTAGAAATCATTAGAAAATCAACAAAATTCCTACAATTTCTTCAATAAAAAAACAAAAACGTATAGCATATCGTAAATATTAGTGGTATAATGAAAATTATCAGAAAACTTTAAGGGGGAGGAAAAGTTGAAAAATCTTTGATTTTTCAATCAGCAAATTTGTGCTTACGCCCAAATTCGCAGGCAAAGAAAGGAGTATATTTATTAAATGGGGAGAATTATAGCGATTGCAAATCAAAAGGGTGGTGTCGGCAAGACGACCACATCTATTAATCTGTCATCCTGTATCGCGGCAAAAGGAAAAAAGGTACTGGTCATTGACATGGACCCGCAGGGAAATACAACAAGTGGATACGGCATTGAAAAAAATGAGTTGGAGAATACAATCTATGAATTAATAATGGGTGATTGTACCGTGGAGAATTGTATATTAAAGGAAATTCTTCCGAATGTTTCCGTTCTTCCGTCAAATGTTAATTTAGCAGCAGCGGAGATTGAGTTAATTGGTGTCAATGACAAAGACTTTATTTTAAAAAATGAAATTGATTGGGTGAAGGACAATTATGATTTCATTATTATAGACTGCCCGCCTTCTTTAAATTTACTAACAGTAAATGCAATGACGACAGCGGATTCTGTTTTGGTTCCGATACAGTGTGAGTATTATGCGTTGGAAGGACTTAGTCAGTTGATACATACAGTAAATCTTGTGAAGGAGCGATTAAATCCGGATTTAGATATGGATGGCGTTGTATTTACAATGTACGATTCCCGTACCAATCTTTCCAACCAGGTAGTGGATAATGTTAAGAGTAATTTAAAGCAGAAAGTTTATGATACATTGATACCAAGGAATATTCGGCTTGCAGAAGCACCGAGTTATGGACAGCCAATTAATGTGTATGATCCAAAGTCAGCCGGAGCAGAAAGCTATATGGCACTTGCGGAGGAAGTTATTAATAATAACAAATGATTATGTAAACAAAATAAAAGGAGAGTTATATGGCAAGAAGGGGACTGGGTAAAGGTTTAGATACCTTGATTTCTGCAGAAGCAGTAAAGCCCGCAATGAAGGAGGAAACGGGACAGGCAGAAACGACCGTGAAAATTACAAAGGTTGAGCCAAACAGGGAGCAGCCGAGAAAAAATTTTGATGAAGACACACTTCAGGAATTGGCGGATTCAATTAAACAGTTTGGATTGCTGCAGCCGATTCTTGTACAGGACAGAAAAGATTATTACGAGATTATCGCGGGAGAGCGGAGATGGCGTGCGGCTAAGCTTGCCGGTCTGAAGGAAGTTCCCGTAATTATAAGAAATTATACAGAACAGGAAATCATGGAAATTTCCTTGATTGAGAATATTCAGAGAGAGGACTTAAATCCGATTGAAGAGGCAATTGCCTACAAACGTTTAATAGAGGAATTTAATCTGAAACAGGATGAGGTGGCAGAGCGGGTATCAAAGAGCAGAACGACCATAACAAACAGTATGCGGCTTTTGAAGCTTTGCGAGTATGTCCGACAAATGATAATTGACGATAAATTAACGACAGGTCATGCAAGAGCGCTTATCTCGATTGAGGACGAGGAGCAGCAAAAACAGATTGCGGAACGGATTTTTGATGAAAAGCTTAGTGTGCGTGATGTTGAAAAAATTGTGAAAGGTATTTTAAATCCGACGGAGAAAAAACCGCAAAAGGAAGAGCTTCCGCAAAGTATCCAATATATATACGAGGATATTGAAAAGAAATTAGAGGAGAAGCTTAGCAGAAAAGTAGAGATTAATGCAAAGGGCAAAAACGGTACCGGAAAGATAGAAATTGAATTTTATTCCAATGATGATTTGGACAGGCTTATAGAGGCATTGTCAAACGTCAATATTTCAATGTAAGGGGGGAGATGGATGAGCAGCAATTTTTTGAATATGATTGGACTTGGCGGGATTGATGCGGGGTATCTTTTACTTGGGCTGTTAGTTATAAGTGTTCTGTTATTAATTCTGATTATTGTGGCATTTGCACAGATTGGAAAATTCAAGAAAAAGTATAATAAGTTTATGCTTGGTAAGGATGGAGCAAGTCTTGAAAAGGACATTATGACGCTGTATGAGGACAATAAATATATTAAGCTCAACGTCAGTCAGAATCGAGATGATATTAAAGCATTATACAAGAAACACGAAACGGCATTCCAAAAGCTGGGACTTGTTAAATATGACGCGTTTAAGGAAATGGGTGGAAAGCTCAGTTTTGCACTGGTTCTTTTGGATGAAAATAATAATGGGTTTTTAATCAATTCAGTACATAGCTCAGACGGTTGTTATTCTTATACGAAACGGATAAAAAATGGGGATTCGGAAATTGAGCTGAGCAACGAAGAGAAGGTAGCAGTGGAGCGTGCCGTAAATGGTAATGCTTCATCAGATACAGAATAAAAAATGGGGGAAGAAACATATGAAATTAGTAACAATTGAGGATTTGAAGGATGGCGATATTATTGCCAATGACGTGCTGCTAGAAGATTATACGGTTGTGCTTGGAAAAGGAACAGTAATAAAAGAGCAGTATATTGATAAGCTCAGGGAGCTTAGTATCTTTACGGTATATATTGAAGAGAAAACGCAGGATGCTCCGAAGGAAGAAAAGAAAGCGCCCGAACGGGTAAAAGCGCCTGCAGCAAAACCAAAGGCACAGGAAAAAAAGCCGGAGGAGAAAAAACCGGATAATCGGCGTCCAAAGCTTTCTTTGGAAACAGTCACGGTTTTGCGCGACGATGTGGAAGAGGAAATCCGCAATAATATAAAGGATATTCTTGAGCTGCATGTTTATCAAAAAACAAAGGGATTGAAAAAAATCGCAGAAACTGCGCAAAATATAATAACAGATATTCTTGAAGAGGATGAAGTAATTGAAAAAGTATATGACGTGAAAGAAAGGAATGCGGATATTTATGAGCATTCACTCCAGGTTTGTACGATTGCCACACTCATTGCTTTAAAACTTGGATTAAATGAAAAACAGGTTTATGACATTAGTGTCAGTGCCTTAATTCATGATTTGGGGCTGCGTTATCTTGTGGTGCGGTATGAAGATCAGGATATTAATCTTTTGCCGGCGAAGGATCAGGAGGAATATAAAAAGCATCCGATTTACGGATACACGGCAATCAAGAATGAGGACTGGCTCTCTAATCAGGCAAAGGAAATAGTCATGAACCATCATGAGCGAAAAGACTGTTCCGGATATCCGCTGGGCACGGATTTGATTTCCCGCATGACACAGATTGTGGGAGTTTGTGATGAATTTGACGAACTAATCTGTGGAATTGGAAAGGCGAGGGTTCGTGTTCATGAGGCAATTAATAATATCAGAAATTACAGCGGAATATGGTATGACAGTGATATTGTCGATACATTTTTACAACTCATTGCGGTTTATCCTGCGGGTTCTCAGGTTAAGACAAATCAGGGCGAGACGGCGATTGTTATGAAGCAAAATCCACACTTTCCAGAACGACCGATATTGCGTGTTACGCATGACAAATTTGGACAGGTTATTAACGGAGAGAAAATTATTGACCTTATTAAGGAAACAAAAGTGGTCATTCAGGACGTAATCAAATAATGGAGGTTTAATAATCATGATTGATATAAAGTTTTTGAGAGAAAATCCGGACGCGGTGAAGGAGAATATTAAAAAGAAATTTCAGGACCATAAACTGCCGCTTGTTGATGAAGTAATTGAGCTTGACGCACAGGCAAGAAAAACACAGCAGGAGGCGGATAATCTTCGTGCAGAGAGAAATAAACTTTCTAAGCAAATCGGTGCACTGATGGGACAGGGCAAAAAGGATGAAGCGGAAGAAGTGAAAAAGCAGGTAGGTGCACAGGCGCAGAAGCTTGAAGAGCTTGCCGAGAAGGAGAAAGAGCTTAGTGAAAAGGTCACGAAGATTATGATGACCATTCCGAACATTATTGACCCGAGCGTGCCAATCGGAAAAAATGATGAAGAAAACGTAGAGGTTCAAAAGTACGGAGAACCGCTTGTTCCTGATTTTGAGATACCGTATCACACGGAAATTATGGAAAAGCTGAAAGGTATTGATTTGGACAGCGCAAGAAAGGTTGCCGGAAACGGATTTTATTATCTGATGGGCGATATTGCAAGACTGCATTCCGCTGTTATCAGTTATGCGCGTGATTTTATGATTGACAGAGGTTTCACATACTGTGTACCGCCTTTTATGATTCGAAGCAATGTCGTTACAGGCGTTATGAGTTTTGATGAGATGGATGCGATGATGTACAAAATTGAGGGTGAGGATTTATACCTGATTGGTACAAGTGAGCATTCCATGATTGGTAAGTTTATTGATACCATTATACCGGAGGCGGAGCTGCCCAAAACGCTCACAAGTTATTCGCCTTGTTTTCGAAAAGAAAAGGGTGCGCATGGTCTTGAGGAGCGCGGCGTATACAGAATCCACCAATTTGAAAAGCAGGAAATGATTGTGGTATGTAAGCCGGAGGAGTCGCCGATGTGGTTTGAAAAACTATGGCAGAATACCGTTGATTTATTTAGGACATTGGATGTTCCTGTACGCACTTTGGAGTGTTGTTCGGGTGATTTGGCGGATTTGAAGGTAAAATCAATTGATGTGGAAGCGTGGTCTCCAAGACAGAAGAAATATTTTGAGGTTGGAAGCTGCTCTAACCTTGGAGATGCACAGGCAAGAAGATTAAAAATCAGAGTAAATGGGGAAACCGGAAAGTATTTTGCTCATACATTAAATAATACAGTGGTCGCTCCGCCGAGAATGCTGATCGCGTTTTTAGAGAACAATCTTCAGGAGGACGGCTCTGTAAGAGTACCAAAGGCATTACAGCCATATATGGGCGGAAAGACGGAAATTAGAGCATAAGGAGTTTTTAAATTGCATAGATATTTAAGAGCGATTGGCTTTAGTGGAATAAAGAAAAGAGAAGAGCTGCGTGCGCTGATTGATGAAGTGGTAAAATCCACGCTTTCAAAATCGCAGAATTTTGAAGGAGAATATTATGCGTTTCGGGATGTTGCGGTTGACAATCAGGACAGGGCATATGCAGAGCTTTCTCTTGATTTTGTCCGCGGTGCGGGAATTTGTGTCCGCGGTGAATTTGATACGGAAAACAGATTTTTATATGAATATTATTTTCCGTATTTACGTGCGCTGCATGTCAGCTCCAATGAGGATGTGACAGTGGAGCGTCATGCGGAAAAAGAGTCTTATGCAGGTGTTTGCGATGACATCAAGGTTGGCGTGACACTAATTTTCTATTTGCAGAATATCATACCATATAAAAGACTTCAGGCTATGGGACGACTTCCAGTTCGGGGGACATCTCTGATTTTGAGTGCGCTTTCTGTTGACGGAACAATTATGATGCCGATTAATAAGAATGAACATGATAAAAAACGGATTAAAAAAGCAGCATCCGAGCGAAATCAATTGATTGCGCAGGCGCGGATGGGTGATGAAGATGCAATTGAGAGTCTGACATTGGATGATATGGATACGTACACGATGATTTCCCGAAAAATTCATAAGACGGATGTTTTCAGTTTGGTTGATACGTATTTTATGCCTTATGGCGTGGAGTGTGACCAGTATTCGATATTGGGTGAAATTACCGATTTTTATACAGATAAAAACAGAGTGAGCGGTGAAGAAGTCGTTTTTATGACAGTCGAATGCAATGAGCTTTTGCTGGAGGTATGTATCAACAGGGAGGATTTATACGGCGAAGCAGCAGTAGGCAGGCGTTTTAAGGGTGTTGTGTGGCTGCAGGGATTTATTGAGTTTCCATAGATTGTTATTTATTCATTTTTAATAACTAAGTTATGGAATAGACTGGAAATAAAAATAGTTATGTGGTATACTCAGTATACTACAGATAATATGGTTTTTTGTATATTAGGAGGTATTTGTTTATGAAAAAGGCGTTAGCGATCGGTCTTTCATGTTTTATGGTACTTTCTGCTTCAATTCCGGTTATGGCTGCAGAAGCACAGCCTCAGACCTGCGGAATAGGACATTGTAACATGGGTGAATGTTTCTTAGATGCGGACGGTGACGGCTATTGTGATAATTACGGTCATTGTTTCGTAGATGATAATAGTGACGGCATTTGCGATAATCATTGTTATTGGGATGAAAATGAGGATGGTATCTGTGACTATTTCGTGGATGATGATGAGGATGGTATTTGTGATCACTGCCACGAGCACGGGAAACCGGCGCAGACCACAACGTATTGTGCTCCGCAGACGACACAAAGAAGAGGTCACCACGGTGGGCATCATGGACGCGGACATCATGGTCATTGTTAAGAAGTACAAAATTTGTATTTGACGTTTTGCTGTTATTTCGGTATACTAATAATGTATGTGGGAGATGCCTGCCTTTTGGCAGGCTTCACATATGAGTAGTGTCATACGAGTCCTCATAGCTTAGTTGGATAGGGCATACGCCTCCTAAGTTTTAGTTGAGTTCGTTACTTTCTGATAATGAAAGAGGCACAAAAGCAGAATAAGTTCCCTTAGTTAAATGGATATAACAGGAGCCTCCTAAGCCCCAGTTGTGAGTTCGATTCTCGCAGGGAACGTTGAAAAAGGTTGTAAATTCAAGAATTCTTGGACTTACAACCTTTTTTCATTTATGTTCTTTTATAAATATGTGGAAATAGATTTTAGTATCTGTCTAGCTACTGATAACAAAAGATAAACGAAAGAAAATTGCAAACAAAAAATCCTTAAACCCATATAAATACAATTTTTTCATGCACCGCCAGGAGATTAAACCCTGGACACCCTGATTAAGAGTTTTGGTGCCTAAAAAATGAATTTGTAAGACAAATTTTGGATGTTTTTGGAAAGCTGAAGAAATTTTGTAATACAAGTATCTTGCAATGCAAAAATGCATATGCTATAATAGCGGTAGGCAAATGATGTGATTTAATCTATGCTTGCAGTAAACAAAACCCTAAGAGCGGCTATCTCTTAGGGTTTTTTGTCAATTAAGGATGACCAATCCTAGGCTAGTTACCGTTTATCATCTCTGTCTAACCATTTCCAAATGTAGGCGGCTACTACACCTGACATAACAGAGAGAATGAATGATGTGATTAACTCCATGCTTTGCACCTCCTTCCTGTCACCAGTATTGGAGGGGTAACATCAATAGTTTATAATTTTTGTCAAATGATGTCAATAAATATACAAAAATATGTTTGCATTTAGATACGAGTTGTGATAATATTAATCTAATCAATCAACAATCTCTATGAAGATAAGAAATAGCGGAACCTCATATGCAGGCTCCGCTATTTCTTATTCTTGTTTTTTTGCCTGTATGTCTTCGGCATGTTTCCGCTTGACCTCTTCCGATACCTGTGTATAAGGATAGAGTTGGTTATATATAGATATTAGCGTGTCTTGTGTTAAAGAATTAGGTCGTTGGTTTAATAAATACGTTACTGCTGAATTTAAATCATTGATAGATACTATTTTTGTCATGGGATCTGACGCACTAATATTTTTTAATTTACAATTGTATGAAAAAACTACAATAGAGTATATTGGATAGGTATCTCCAATTAGTTTTTTTAGAGATTTTATGTGTGACTTATTCTGCATTATAGGATTGTAAAAGTGTTCTTTATGTATTTTATTCCCTGCTGGTAATGTTTGTGTCCAAAATTCTTGATGTTCACTTCCATATATCCAACCATTATAATTTTTACTTTCAAAAACAAAGATGCCGTTTAAAGTCAGTAGGATTATATCAATTTCGGTTGTCTGTTTATTATCTTTTGGCAGATAGCAATTAAAAAGAAATCTTCCTCCATAATGTTCCTGTGTCTGAAGAACTTTAAAAATTGTATATTCGCCATATCTTCCTTTATCGCTTTTAACTGCATTTAAAGATAGATGAGTTGATAAGTAATATGTTGATTTAAGGTATTCATCAATTGTTTTATTAAAATATGTAGATGAACTATATTTAGGTACATTTTTTTCAATAGTTATATTTTTTTTAGGTTTTATAATGATTTTGGAAAGTTTGGCTATTATTTTAAACAAAATTACAATTACAGTTATGGCACCTATAAAGGCTAAGCTAAGAATTATTAAGGATAAATTACCAGTTATTGTATATGCTCCAAATGTATTCATTTTTATTTTTTCCTTATCCAATCTGTGAATTTAATGATTTTTGCTCCTGTGTTTGGTCAGATCTTGGTAATGCTTGTTGAATATCTTTTGCGTGTTTTATTGTCAATGGTTGACCAATGTCATTTGTATTTCGATATAGTTCAATTAAATTTTTTTCCTCTAGTGTTAGATCTTTTGGATTTTTTCCAGTTAGTAAATAATCAATACTAATCCCTAAGAAGTTGGATAATTCAACTATAATTGCAGCATTTGGTATTTGTCCATTTTTATAATTGCCAATTGCATTTTTGTTTAAATTTAAGCTGTTTGTAATTTCTGTATTTGTTAGTTTTGCATCTTTCATTGCTTTTTCTAGCCTTTTTCCAAATTCTATACCATTTAGTTTATTCATTTTATTCCTCCGATTATCCAATAAAAAAAGGATAATAATATTGACATTCCAATATTAGTTGGATATAATACATTTGTAAGACAACCAATGTCTTATTAGATTAATCTAATACTTTATTGTATCACATATGTAATGAGAATGAAACAAGCGAATCGCGATTGCTGGAAAGAGGTTGATTGATGAAATGTTTTAAATGTAAAGATGGCAGAATCAGGTCCATCGGTTATGTTATCATGCAGGCATGTTTTGTTTTTGAAAAAGGGAAAGAAGCTGAAACCCATTCGTTTATTGAGTATGCATTAGTAGGTTTTGAAAAGGCATCTTCTCCTTTTTGCAATGGATATATCCTTTTTACATCAAAGGATTTTAATGAATGCGCCGGAAAGCTTGCACAATGCTGTCATGAACTGGAGAATTTCCCGGATGATGACACAGAAGAGCCTGAAGAACTGCCATTTGGATAATACCGGAAAGGAGTCAGAAAGGAGATTGATTTGATTGGAAAAAATGATACAGAAATCCGTACGCATACCCAGCAGCCTTGTAGAGTTTGTTGACAGCCAGTCCGGAGCCGACTTTTCCAAAAAGCTGATAGGAATACTCACGGAATACAAGAACGGAGAACTGGAACGTAAACTCATGCTCCAGCGTTACGATGAACAGATAGCGGAGCGTAAGAAGAGGCTTGACAGCCTGATGCAGAAAATCGGCAGCGTATCATTAATATCCCGAAGGGTAGATGCCCTGTTTGAGGAACTGGAAACTGCAGAAGCCGTCCGCCAGTAAAATAACTTTCCGGCAGCGCCTAATTGGTTCTTTGGAGGAGGCCGGGTTGTAGGGCGGAGCCCTGCGAACTTGTACGTTCACGGCTTCGATTCCCTGTGTACGGCGGTACAATGGACTTGACGGTAACGGGGCTCCGATTTGTTCTTTAATCGGTTCCCCGTTATCGGCAAAGCCGTTGCGCCGCTGTACACTAGACCTGTCAGGGGAACCGTGGAATAAATTACGGCTTGCCCTTTAGCCGTACTTTATGCCGCGAAAGTCCCTTGACAGGGCGTACCGCTTAGCCATGTGGAAATGAAAATATAAGACAATTTTTGGAAATATGCGGCGCGGAGAAAACCTTTTCTGTTTAACAGTTTTGACCGTGCAGAATGATAATTTCCTACTATTAGGGGGCTATGCCGGAAGCACTTAGCGAGAGCAAGCACGGCTGTACGGCGCCCCCCCGAACAGAGTGAGGCAAGCCGTGCACAAAGTGCGCAGCCTCGAGGTTAGTGCGGGCCTGGGGGTCTCCCCCAAACCGAATCCCGCGGAACCGGAAAGGGTGAAATTCCGCCGGAAAAGCCCGGCATCAGCCTGCGGCGGCAGTGCTTTGCGGCGCCGTCTTCCTGCCGGCAACAAAGCACTTGATGAAGGCGAGCGCTGCCCTTGCGCGAAGCCTGAATTTAGTGCGGCTTGCCGGTTCACAGCGTGGAGGCGCCGCCAAAAGTCCTGCTGACGGAAACGCCCTTTGCCCTTTCGGCCGCCGCAGGCTGGCCGACGCTGCCGCCCTCCCCGGCAGGGAAAAGGGCGAACAGAGAATAAAGAGAAAGAGGTAAATTATGGAAATAAAAGGATTTAAAAAGATACTCGGAGAAAGCTTTAGTTTAGGCTTGATTGGACTGGGGGTATATAACCTGTACTGGTTCGTATATTATTTTATGCACGGCAGGGAAATCAGTGTTATACCGCCGAAAATGCATCTGCTTATTGTGGATATAGCCGTTTTGGTTGTAACAACCGTCATTGTAATGCTTCTTGAAGTGATAAGCCGTAAACTGCGCAGGAAAAAACCTGATGACAGCAGCGCATCCGAAAACGGATGAAAGAATATATACTGTCAGACGGCACGGCTGTCATGGTAAAAAGTTATGAAGAATGGCTGTGGGACTGTACAGGCATGACGGAAGAGGAACTGCGTAAAAAGCTGGACCGGAGAAAGGAACCGCGTTTTATATACAAATGGTGGGCAACGGATAAAATAATGGAACATTATCACGACGAATACCGTCGGTACGTGGACCTCATCCATCTCGACCATATATCCCTCACGTTCATTGAATACCTGGAAGCATATGAAGGGCATACGGTCAATTCGTTCCATGAAATGTGTGCTGCTACCGGGGCAGGCAGGAAGGATGAGAAAAGGTGGCTTGAATGGATAAAGAGGAAATGGGAGAAACACGAAGACAATATAATACCGTTTTAAAGGAGGAAACAGAAATGGATTCTATGGGAATAATGGGTTTTTCACAGAAATGCGACATACTGGTGTTTTTTGCAAACGCGATTGACACAATCGGGGAGGACGGTTCCAAGATACGCGGCTGTACAATACATTACGTGTTCCTGAACCAAATGTACGCCGTACAGTCGGAGTTTGACATCACAAAGCCGGTCGGCATGCAGCGCGGTAAAAGCTGGGTTGATTATGCAATGCGCGACAAAGTCCGCCTTGCGCCGGCAATCTATGAGGGAACATTTGAAATGGCAGTCGGATCGGACGGAAAGCCCTCCCTGAAACTTACCGATATTGCATACAAATCAAACGTGAGGTTTGTTCCATACCGAGTTGAAGGGCTTGAACTCCCCGGGATGGTTTCCTGTGACGCTCCGGATTCTATAAGCGTACAGCGCGTACTTAATATGCTGAATGAGCCGGCAGAACCGGAAAAGAATGAAACCGGTCCGGAAAAGGCAGAACCGGAAAAGAATGGAACTGCCCCGGAAAAGAACGGGGCGAAGTCCGACAAGAAAGCAGTATAACTTATGCGTATGACGGAATTATTCGATTCACTTGTCCTTGCGGCTGCCTCCGGCGAAGAACCGGAAGCGGCCGCGGAAGAAAACGACAGGGAAGAAAGAGCGGAGGAAAAAGAAAATGACGGTAAACCTGATGAGCCTGATAATGCTGCTGCTGTTTTTCTGCCTGATAACAATGATGATGAACTTCCTGAAACGCGTGCTGACAAGGACACTGTATTTCCTGAAAGCGCTGCTGATGCAGATACCGTTTATAAAAACAGTGAGTCTTCAGACGCTGGAGATGGAGAAAGAGGCAGCACAAAGGAAGACGAAAGCGAAGAAAGCCCCGGAAGTGAGGCAGCCGAAAGTACAGATCAGCCAGGAGGAGGAGACGGAGACTCCGGAGCCGGCGACGATAGACGAGGAAATCCGGGAGTGGCGCAGACAGAGGGAGAAAGAGAAACAGAATCAGAACCGGAAACGTCATCCGAACCAAAACCAGGGTCAGAACCGGAATCAGAACCGGGAAGCACAGCAGGAGCAGAAACAGAAACCCTGAACAGGGAAATAAAAACCTTAATGGAAATGCTTTCCGAAATGAACAATGAGTCGGAAACGGAACCGGACACAGAACAGGAAACCGAAACAGTGACGGAAAGTTCCGCTTACGGAGAAGACCTGCAGCAGATACATACGGACCTGCAGGTGATCTGCTGTTTCATAGTGGTATTCCTTGTCATTGTCCTGTTTGATTACATATATAAGTTTTTCAAAATATTCTTTTAGGTCATATTTGCGCAATTTATGATATACAGTAACAAGTCAACGGATTGGAAGGAGGTTTTACCATGACGGGTTTAGTAATGGCGCCTGTAGTCAGGGCATCGCAGGCGGCGTCATCCGCAGCGGGAAAAATATCAGGCGTTGTGACGGCGGACATGATGAACGGAGTGCTTGATGAAGTAATCGGGCTCCTGCCCGTGTGCATTCCTGTAATGATTTCATTCATCGGACTGCGCAAAGGCATCAGCTTCATACAGAGTGTTCTTCATGCTGCCTAGTGTCAGGGAGGGTATTGCTTCGGCAGTGCCCTTTTCTTGTATCAGGAAAAATACGGGGGAAACGGAAATATGAAAAAAGTAAAACGATTTATAAGCATTATAATGGCTGTACTTATATTCATAAGCACACCTGTTATATCTTACACGGAAGCGCAGGCAGCCGGAGCTGACCTGGTTATTGAAGGAGGGTCGATTGCGCTTAAGGAAATTCTCCTTAAACTTATGATGTCGGCGGGCTTGATTTATGCAGGATATGAAGCTGCGGATATAACATTCAATGAACCAATATCGCATAAATTCATTAAGGAGGCTTTTGAGTCTGATCCGAAAGTCGCCGCAGCTCTTGCGGATGCAGCCGGATGGGAATCTTCAATGCAGGGGGAAATGCTTCCGTCTGATTATTCCTTTAAATCATCCAGGGGTTTTAGCATATCCAACGGAGCAAAAACAGGTTCCAAAAAAGGTATCAGTGTCAGTCTGACAGCAGGTCTTATTACTGCGGCTAGGGATGCCGTAAAAAAATGGGCTGATAGTAATGAGAACGTTTTTGAAGGTGACATGGATGCCAGTCTTGCAGGTACACAGGAAGTCAGCAGCGAATATATGTCCTCAATTACTACTACAGTGAAAACGCTTCCTTCGCTTGCATCAATGAGGGATATAGACGCATATTTTGGAATTGACGGGGCGTATGACTATCTTTCACTTGCAGGTTATTCTGATAGTAAGCACTATTTCATGATATATGTTTCAGGAGCAAAAACATATTTTATGCCTATTCCAATCGGATATTCAGTTGTTGGATATAGAACGTCACGGCTTGGAAAAGAAGGTGTTGTAATACTTTCGAACTCCAATGCAAAAAATGCCATAAGTCAAAACGGTATCCGGGATTCGAGTTCTTTTTATAGTTATTTTTTGGGTCTTCCTACATATACAGGTAATTATTATATTTATGATGTTTCCTCCAACTCTTGGACACAGACAGAAAATCAAAATTTTGTTCCGTCTTATGGTGAACTTTCAGGTCGTTATAACATCACTAATTGGTATACATGCAACTATCAGGCAGCATATGCAAACGGTGCATCAATATCTTACAACAAATTTTCTTCTGCAATGGAGAGGGTTCTGTATACATTCAAAACAGTATCCAAACACCTGACTTATAATCCGTCAACCGCATTCCCCATCCCTTCCGACGGGGTTGATTTTGATATTCCGGAGGATAACTTTGCCGGATTTGATTATCCGGATCTTTCCGCCCTGCTCTCTTATGTGAGTTCCCTCAGCGATGAGCTTTCAAGATGGCGTGAGGAGCAGGATAAAAATCAGGAGACAATCATCCAGCAGGGAAAGGACACACTTTCGGCAATCAATAACATGCATTCGACTATTGGAAAAATATCTACATTTGCCGGACGTATTTTCACATCTGTTTTATCGATGGAACGGTTACTGAAAGGCTTGCCGGCGCAGATAGCTGATGCATTGGGAGGCACGCTGGTTCTGCCTGGACTGGATGATTTGACGCAGGGGATTACTGCAGCTCCAGGGCTAATTGTTGATGGGCTAGTTGATGCGCTTCCTGATGTTATTACGGATGCGCTTAATGTAGTGTTTCCCAATGTGGCAGATGTGTTTGAAGGTATTATGTCCCTTCCGCAAGACATAGCAAAAGTCATGGAAGGGGTTTCGATTGCAGTTCCTGATATTGTAATTCCTGATATTGTGATTCCGGACATTACAATTCCCGATATAACCATTCCTGAAATTAAGATCCCGGATATAACCGTTCCTGATGTATTTGTTGAAGCTCCTGCCATTACCCTTAATCCTTCGTATGACATTACGGTTGCGAATGATTTTACGGGACTTGAAGGTATTATTTCTAGAGCCGTGCAGGGAGTCTTGACGGATGTGTTTGTCCCAAATGAAGTAGCTACCCTTGAGAAAGTCGGTGAAATGCAGGAATATTTTAAGTTTAAGGATGACGTAATAACGGCAGTTGATGATTTAAAAACTATGCTTTTTGGTATAACGCCCAGTCCTATATTAAAGATACCTATTGGAAAAACAACGTCAAAGAAATATAATTACGGAACTGGAAACTATATCATCATTGATGTAAGCTGGTATGCCCCGTATAAACAATTTGGGGACAAAGTTATACTTGCCATTGTATGGGCGTTGTTCCTTTGGCGTTTATTCTTGAAACTTCCGGGCATTATTTCCGGAACGGAAGGTTCCATTATGGCGGCAGACAGATCATATCAAAAATATTCATCAGGAAAGGATTAATTAAACATGATAACGGATGCATTAATAACTTTGATTTATAATGCTTTTATGTTTTTTCTCGGTGGATATGAACCGCTGCATTTTAATTTGGATACAACAATATTTCGAACCTTTTCAGATTTTTTTGCATTTTTGTTTTATATACTGCCGATAAAAGGGCTTTTGCCTATTGTAACAATTATTATTTCTATCATGCTATTCAGAATAATAATCAGTGTTGTAAAAACCATATGGGATTTACTGCCTATTTTGTAGGACAAATATATTCCCAGAACACAAAATCTTCAGGTAAATTGTAATACAAATTTCCTTCAGGAGAAACAGCAGCATTGAGGATTTGTATTACAGATATGGGATTTGCTACCTTTTTGTAATATAAATTTTCTTCAGGATTAACAGCAGCATTCAATATTTGTATTACAAAACGGTATCCCGGAAGGACACCTGGCGCCGGAATTTGTATTACAAATCAAAAAGATTGAGAGGTGAAATAATGACAAAAAGACAGGTTGAAAAATTCGCTGTCGGGTACCCATATCCGACAGATTATGTGGAAATTTTACTGGAAAAATACGGACCGGATACCGTAAAGGTACATGAAATTCTGTGTAAGCCATATACGGAAGTAATTAAGGAAGTACAGGCAGCAATGCATTGATTGAGTTTAAAGGAGACTGATTATGTTTGACATGTTCGCACAGATTATGGGCGTTTTCCTGTCCATTTTTAAGATACCGTTTATTGCGGTATTTCTGTTTATTGGTTATTACGTTGCGGCGGTGTTCTTTTGGTACGGCGTGCGCTGGATCATGGGAGACCGTGTTAAGCGCGGCAGCGTAAGGAGGATAAAACCGCGCTCTTTGTTCCTGCGTCTCTTTTGGGATGCCCCGCGGCGTTACGTCGATGACATTTATAAAAGGGAGCCGGACTTTTTCCGTCCGCAGGGGCTGATTATCTTTACCGGAAGGCAGGGGAACGGCAAGACCTCCGCGGTGATGCAGTATGCAATTGATCTTCTTGATACATACCCAAAGGCAAAGTGCCTGAGTAATACGAAATTCGCGTACCAGGATGAGAAGCTTGTGCACTGGAAGCAGCTTGTCAATTATAAGAACGGGCATAAAGGTATTGTCGTCATTATGGATGAGCTTCAGAACTGGTTCAGTTCCAACCAAAGCCGGAACTTTCCCCCGGAAATGCTCGGGGTCATTACGCAGATGAGGAAAAACCGACGTGTTATTTTAGGTACCGCGCAGAACTTTTATTTACTGGCGAAGCCGATCCGTTCCCAGTGCGCGGAAATAAGGCAGTGCATGACGCTTGCGGGAGTCCTTACCATTGTCGTGAGGAGGGAACCGGTAATCGATAATGACGGTGATGTTAAGGAACTGAAATACCGCGGCATGTACTGCTTTGTGCATTCTGACCGGCTGCGTGATTCCTATGATACATGGAGTGTTGTGGACTCGCTGTCGCAGTCAGGCTTTCAGGAGAATAATCCCATTTCGGAAGACCGGACGGTTAAAATAAACATCCAGGGTCCAAAAAGGTAGAAAGAAGCCCCCGCTCCGGAAAGCATGCCCGCGCCGCCCCGCGGCGCGGACATGCGCGGAGCGGGGGCTTTTTCCCGGCTCCACAGCCTGTAATACGTGGTCTCAAAATCCAATGTAATACAGGCTGAAAACGACCTCAAATGCCTGTAAATATTGAGGATAAGTTTAGACTAACTCGTTTCGGGAAATTGCGTTTTCCCGAAAGAAATATTATGTAAACCATTTGTATTACAACATAAAAATAATAGAGATTGATGAGGTACTATACATGATTGAGAGACACAATAATACGGATAATAACCTGTTTAATGAAATGGATCTTGAGGAACAGGAAGAATACTTTTCCTTTCGCCAGCAGTCATTCATGCATAACATAGACACATTTTATTACAGCGTAAAATTCAAAAATGATTTTCGTGCAAGAACTAAGGACAAAAATGTTCTTAAACTACGCCGTTATTTTGACTTAAAATACCGTTATGTTTATGACAGTGATGATCCGGAGACAGGTGATTTTTATCTGAAAGACATTGATAAACGTCTTGTATTAAGACCTGTTACGTTTTCGCGTTTTTATAATATTTGTATTTCGTACCCTGAGTATTTCGATATTTTTATAGCGCCTTCCGTCCCAAAAGCCGGAGACGGCGGCGAGTCCGTGACAGCGGAATGTATCGTACAGCTGCGCAGTTACATGCTGTGGCAGTACGGAGTACGCGACAGTTTTGAAAATTCCTATAGATACGTGCAGAGCTTTGCGAATTTTTTTGGTCTTGAAATTTCCGAAGTTAAAGAAAACAGAATTGACTACTGCTGGCATACAAACTATTTAAACAATCCCGAAAAGTTTTTCGCACCGGAAAGCTTTTATAAAATGCGCGTTGACCGTTTCAAGAATGCTACGTACGTAACAAACAAAGTCGGATCCGAGGATTACGAGATTGATTATGTCGCACTCGGCAGGCGTTCCGACAAGGTATTCATCAGGATCTATCTGAAAACGCGAGAAGTTATAGAACAGAATTACAAACCGTGGTTCTTTCAGATATGGGAAATGAACGGTCTTATCAACAAATACGACAAGTATGTGTACGAAAAATGCTATGAAAAGAAAAACTGGTTCTACCGTTTCTATGCACGGCTTGAATTTTACAAAGAGCATGGAACAAATCCAGAAATGGTTGTAAAGGTCAGTCGTATCCTGGACGGTACGGATCGGATTAATGAGGATGACCTGATAAAACTTGCGGATAAACTAACGCCGAAAATTAATTTGATTGTAAATGTGGAGTATCAAACAATGCGCAGGCACAGCAAAAGCTATGAGCTTATTCCGTTCAAGGATTATTCTCAGTTTGGCGAATGCGCGCGCGTCTACCAGTATTTTGATAATCGTAAGATTATTATTGACTATCTTACAAATAATGTGTTCCGGATGGTGGAAAAGACCGGGGACGAAAAGAAGTCACGCCGCCCGTTATGCGGATTTTGGGAAGCATTACGCAGGACACGCTGCATTGACATGCGGATGACTCCGGAGCAGGCGCGTCTTGTCCGGAACTATAACAGGAAACTGAATATTGACGCTATGAAAAAACGTGTATTTTGTTCGGCGATCACGCTTGGCATTTATTTAAGGGGACTGAATGAAGACAGCCCCATTCAGGACGCTTATGAAGCGCTTTTGAAAATGAATGATAATGATATTTATAATGCGATGCTTTATAAGTCAAAGAAGTTGCGGCAGTTTAATCCGGAGGAGCTTTCCGGAGTGTATGAGGGCGGAGATCTGCACCGCTTCCGTCTGCTGGATGAGGATACAGGAGAAATATATAATTATGAAAGTGTGAAAAACTTTAGGAATGGAGCGTTTGAAAATGACGATTAAGGATACATATGACATATTCATGCGGAATAGATCGGTCTATTGCTCTCCTGAAACGCTGCGTTCTTATGAAGGTCATTTAAAGGTTTTCTTTGATTATCTGCAAACCGTAGGCGGCAGGGATATTGAACAGCTTTCATTTGATAATTTTAAAGATACTGCACTGTTTGGTGATTTTATCATTTACCTGCGGAAAAAGAATATAAGAAACGTCACAATCCGCAGTTACTGCCGTATTGCAAAAGCATATCTAAGGTACTGCTATCAGAATGACCTGTGTCCGGATTACTTAAAAGGTGTCCGGATGCCTCCGGATGATTCCGTGCCGAAGGTTGTCCTGTATTCTGATGAAGTAAAAAAGATTGACGCCTGTTTTGATATGCTGACGGAAAAAGGGCGGCGTAATTACTGTATTTTTCACTTAATGCTTGACTGCGGTCTGCGATCGCAGGAAATTCGGCATCTGCGTTATACTGATATTGATCAAGAACGAAACATCATACATATACTGGAAAGCAAGGGATGCAAAAGCAGGATTGCACTAATCCCTGATTTTCTGATAAATGAAATTATCAGCTACGTTTTGTGTCGCGCCCGTTCCTCTGACATGCTTTTTCTGTCCCTGCGTTCCAATGAACCTTTAACGGCGAATGCAGTCAAGCATCTTTTCTCGAAACTAAAAAAGGAATCCGGAATAGAAAGGCTGCATGCGCATCTGCTCAGGCACACATTTGCGACAAGCTACCTCATCGGCGGCGGCAACCTGGAATTTTTACGTGTATTCATGGGACACAGCGACTACAATGTAACAAAAATTTACAGCCAGCTTGCTGCGGAAAGCAAAATGCTGGGCGTTGACGTGTACCATTTGGATCCAATATTTTTTACAAAAGGCTATTAACTAAATCCTGATTTTAGGCACCCTGATTTTTTGTTAGAGTGTCTGAAAACGTATTTTGTAATACAAATCATAAACTGCAGCGTGCGCATCAGCGTTATGCTGCGGCAGATTTGTATTACAAATCAGGGTGGAAAGGAGGATTATGGTCAGGACAAACATAGGTGAAATACCGGCAGAGGATTACCTGGAAATAAAGGCAATGTCATATGGTTATGACAGCTACAAAGAACTGCTGGAAGATAAATTAATCATTGAAATGGAAGCAGGTTATGCAAAAATAAAAACACCATCCCCAAAGCCGTAGCTTCAAAAATAGTGCTTTTCATGCACCGCCAGGGGCTCGAACCCTGGACACCCTGATTAAGAGTCAGGTGCTCTACCAACTGAGCTAGCGGTGCGTTCAACTACTGAACAATAAATACTATATCATTGAAATAAAGCAGTGTCAACACTTTTTTTAAAAATAGTTTATTGAATTTTCAAAAATATTTAAACTTAATAAACAAAATATAAAAAATAAACAAAATTTGTCTGATATTTAAGGTGTTTTAAATAAAATGTCGCATTTTATACAATAAAAGCTGCTATTTCAATATAACAAATCTAAAAAGTCATTAAAATACATTGTACGTATAAACTCTCTTTTTAATAAAAATGCATGTAAAATTTATAGAAATATGCTATACTCTGTATATATAAAACGGATTGGCATTAATTGGTGTGAGAATTTTCATACTTTTGCAGGAATGGGAGATTAGAATGATTTTTGAAACACATGCCCATTATGATGATGAGGCTTTTGACGAGGACAGAGATATTCTTCTGTCCTCTATGCGTGAAAACGGAATAGAGTATATTGTAAATGTTGGAGCAAATTTAGAGAGCACAGCGGCAAGTTTGGAGCTTGCCGCAAAATATCCGTTTGTCTATGCGGCAGCAGGCGTGCATCCAAGTGAGACAGGAACGCTTGATGAGACGGGCTTTGCGCGGCTGAAAAAACTGTGCGCTTTGGAAAAAGTTGTTGCCGTAGGAGAAATCGGGCTTGATTATTATTGGGATGAACCGGCGCATGACGTGCAGAAAATTTGGTTTGCGCGTCAGCTTGACCTGGCACGGGAACTGAAAAAGCCCGTAATTATTCATTCCAGGGATGCCGCAAAAGATACGTTTGATATTATGACAGAAAACAAGGCGGGCGAAATCGGCGGTGTTGTTCATTGTTATTCATACAGCGCTGAGATGGCGCTTGACTTTGTAAAAATGGGTTTTTACATTGGAATTGGCGGAGTGGTTACATTTAAGAATGGAAAGAAGATGAAAGAGGTAGTAGAGGCGTTGCCAATAGAGCGTATTCTCCTTGAAACGGACTGCCCATATCTTGCACCGGAGCCAAACAGAGGTAAAAGAAATTCATCGCTGAACTTGCCGTATATAGCACAAAAGATTGCGGAAATTAAGGGGCTTTCCTATGAAGAGGTTATCGAAATAACGACAAAAAATGCGGAAAGGATGTATCAATTATAACGACTGGATTATAAATACTGAAAAATGACACACATGTCATTTTTTGAATTACACTATTGAAAGGAAAATTTATGGCGACACTTGGAAATCCGACAAACACCATAGCTATTTTGCAGAAATATGATTTTAATTTTCAGAAAAAATTCGGACAGAACTTTTTGATAGACGCAAATATTCTTGAAAATATTATCATGGCAGCAGGCGTAAACAAAGATGATTGTGTATTGGAAATTGGTCCGGGCATCGGTACGATGACGCAGTATCTTTGCGAAAATGCACGCGAGGTCGTGGCAGTGGAAATTGATAAAAAGCTGATACCGATTTTACAGGAGGATACACTTTCTTCCTATGATAATATTACGATTATCAATGAGGATATTTTGAAGGTGGATGTCAATGCGATTGTGCAGAAGAAAAACGGCGGAAAACCGATAAAAGTGGTTGCAAACCTTCCTTATTATATCACAACACCGATTATCATGGGACTTTTTGAGAGTCATGTGCCCTTGGAAAGCATTACAATTATGGTACAGAAAGAGGTCGCAGAGCGTATGCAGGTAGGTCCCGGTACAAAGGATTACGGTGCGCTTTCGCTTGCCGTGCAGTATTACGCAAAGCCGGAGGTAATGATGACTGTTCCGGCAAGCTGTTTTATGCCCCGCCCGAATGTTGACAGTGCTGTCATTAAGTTAACGCGTCATGAGCATCCGCCGGTGCAGGTTCAGGATGAAAAACTGATGTTTAACATTATACGGGCAGCCTTTAATCAGCGCAGAAAAACGCTTGTTAACAGCCTTAATAATGCAGCTGGATTAAGTATTAATAAGGAAAGAGTATTTAGCGTACTTGAACAGATGAATCTGCCTGCAACGATAAGAGGTGAGGCGCTTACACTTGAACAATTTGCAGAACTTGCAGAGTCACTCTGATTATTTTTAATCTTAAAATCGTCAATATGCCTTGAGTATGATAGCTTTCTTACAGAAACCAACACATAATTCGTTGACATAAAGGGATTGTTATGCTAAACTTACAATGTGTAAAATTAAGGAAATTATTGTGTATAATAACAATAACTTTATGAGAAATGACACATATGTCATTTTAGGGAAGTATTATTAGGGGTAATGTTGTCAGAGGTGATGGAACGTGGACAAGTACGAGTACAAAGTTCGTTCAGAGGAAATTACAAAATTAATTGATCAAAAGCAATATATTGAAGCTGTAAATGTGGCAGACACTGTTGACTGGAGAAGAGTCAAGAGTGCATCAATGCTTTTAAAAATTGCAGCTTTATATAGTATAAACAGGAGAAATGAGGACTGCCGGGATATTTTACTGCTTGCTTATGATAAATATCCGTCGAATCGTTCGGTGGTATATTCTCTTTGTGAAATATCAATTGAATTACAGGATGTTGTTGTAGCGATTGAATATTATAAGCAGTATGCGCAAATGGCACCAAAGGATTTTGGAGTGTTAGTGTTGCGCTATCATATTTTGGAAGCACAAGAAGCAAGTCTTGAAGAGCGGATAGCGCTTCTTGAAGAGATGAAAAAGAGGGATTATCAGGAAGAATGGGCACTTGAGCTTGCTGAAAAATATCATCAGATTGGATATGGGACAAAATGTGTTGAGGAATGTGATGACATTATTTTGTGGTTTGGCGATGGTCCAAATGTGATGAAGGCTATGGAATTAAAGCAGCAGCACGTTCCGCTTACGAGAGTCCAACAGGAAAAATATGACAGGATGTTAGGCAATGCGCAGAATAATTATAGTGAAGAGATGTATTCTGCGGATGACAGCTATGGTGAAAATGAAACGTATATGGAAGAAGAACTGTATATTCAGGATGGCTATAGTGAAACTGGTTATACGGAAAACGGAGAATATATCGGAGAAGAATCATATAGTGAGGATGCTTACATAAATGACAATTATACTCAAAACAGCTATACTAATGACAACTATACTGATGCCGATTATACAGAGGATGAAAATTATCTTCAGGAAAATAATATTGTACAAGAGTATACGGATGAATACTACACAGATGCTTATGCACAAGATAACTTTTATACAGAACAGACTTATGACGAAACAAATAAACCAATTATATATGAAGATGGGATAAATAGCAGCTATACCAGCGTAATCCGTGAATTTCCGCAGCAGCCTTCTCCTTCTGCATCGGAGGATATGAGTCAGTACAATACGATAAATCTTCAAAAAGTAGTGGCGGAAGGTATGATGGAGATTTTTTCTGACAGTGAAGATATTTTTGCAGAAGAGACAAAAGAATTTAACACGAGTGAAAATGAAGAAATTCTGTTAGATGAAAAATCGGATGAAGAAATTTTGGAAGAACATCAAGAGCAGGATGACTCCGTTTCCGAGAATACGTATGCAAATAGAGTTGCAGAGATAACAAGCGGTGTATCGGAAGTTGCGCCAAAGCCGCATACAGGCGCTATTAAAAAAGTATTTGTTCCCGGTGATAATTCTCGGGTAATTAAAGCAGAGTCAGATATTGATACATTGCGTGATACAACGGAACGCAGTGTGAATGAGGAACATACACGTATGGAAATGAATTCAGAAAATGTTTATCATAATACTGATCTTTTGAATATGGAAACAGCCAGTGAGGCAGCTTTTCAGCCAATGACAGGTCAAATGAATATCAATGATGTGCTTTCCGAGTGGGAAAATATAAAACTTAACAATGCAAAAAAACATCAGGAAGAAATAAAGCAGCGTGTGCTTACACAAACGGGTAAAATATTTGCAAACTTTGATGATTCATTAAAAAGCGGGGTACTTGGAGAGCTTGAGAAAGAGGAACAAGAGGCGAATGATAATTTTCTTGCGGCAGATGTAACCGGCGATATTCCTAAACCGAAGGCAAATGAAACCGGCGATGACGAATATGATGTTTCTTATATAGCGCCAGGGTCAAATAAACAGATTATTACGGAAATTGAGGCGGTTGTAGCTAAAGAGCTTGGTTCGACACGTGTAATTCCGAAGGCTGAGGTTCAAAGAGAACTTGAGGCGGCTGATAAACAAATTTATAATGCTGAAAGCGAACTATTTGAAGACGAAATAAATGAAGTGTATGACGAAACAGGCGAAGCATATGACGAAGCGAATGAGATATATGATGAAACAGGCGAAGCATATGACGAAGCGAATGAAATATATGATGAAACAGGCGAAGTATATGATAATTCAAATGAAGTATATGATGAGTCAAACGAACTATATGAAGATAAAGTAAATCAAGCGTATGATGAGTCAAATGAACTATATGAATATGAAGTAAATGAAGTGTATGATGAAACAGGCGAAGCATATGATGAAGCGAATAAAATATATGATGAAACAGGCGAAGCGTATGATAATTCAAATGAAGTATATGATGATAACGGAGATGTAGATAATATTGAAGCAGTTTCTAGTGAAATAGAAGATATAAAAGAAGAAAAAGAGCTTGATCCGGAAGACGCAGAGAGTATTGCAGAGACTGCAAAGGAAGACGCTTTAAGAACGCAGGAAATTAAAATGAATACTGCGGATTTAAGCTCCCTTTCCGAAAGAATTGTGGAGACTGCAAAAAGAGAAACAACAGGTGCAAGGCGTGAGGAAATTCGCGAATTTACAATTGAGGAGCAGAAGCTGTTTGAGAATTTTGCAGTTACGAAAAAGATAAAAAAACAAATACTTTTTGCTCTTGAAAATATGACGCTTGCAGCATTTACTGGAAATGTAATTATCACAGGCGATACGGGAATTGATACCGTGAGAATGGCAAAGAATCTGATTCGTGAATTTCAGACAATAGATGCAAATTTCTCAGGAAAGGTAGCAAAGGTTACCGGTGAAAAATTAAATCAAAAAAATTTAAAAGATGTCTTTGAGAAATTGAATAATGGTGGTATTATAATAGAGAAGGCAAATGGCATGACTGAGGAAAAGCTTTATGAGCTTGCAACATTTCTCAATCAGGAAAGTCTCGGCATTGTTGTTATTATGGAGGACACGAAAAAAGAGATTACAAGGCTTTTGGAAAAACAGGCGATGATTATTGATTACTTTAATATCAGAATTGACTTGATGGAAATGGACAACAACGCGCTTGTAGCTTATGCCAGAAATTATGCATTGGCATTGGAATACTCCATTGACGAGCTGGGGATACTTGCCCTTTATACTAGAATTGCAAATATACAGAGCGGTAATCATGTGGTAACAAAGGATGAAGTAAGGGATATTATAGACGAAGCAATTTGGAAATCAAAGAAATCCAAAATTAAAAATTTCGTTGATGTGCTTTTTGCCAGAAGATATGACAGCGAGGATATGATTGTGCTTAAGGAAAGAGATTTCATGTAAAAATTGGGGGTAATTGTTTATGGCTGATACCGAAACAACAGTATTTATTTCAGAAGCAGACCAGTATGTATTTGGACAAGGGACTCATTACGAAATTTATAAAAAGCTGGGTGCGCATTTTTGCAAAAAAGGCAGTAAGAATGGTGTATTTTTCGCAGTTTGGGCGCCGAATGCAAAAGAAATATACGTAATTGGTGAATTTAACGACTGGGACGAGAGTGCCGCACCGATGGAGAAGATTGGTGAAATTGGTATTTTTACAACGTTCATTGAAGGTGTTAAAGAAGGACAAATGTATAAATACATGATTGTGCTTCCGAATGGCAATAAGCTTTATAAAGCGGATCCATATGCGAATTATGCAGAAATGCGGCCGGGTAATGCATCAAGAATTTATGATTTAAATCACTTCAAATGGGGTGACAAAAAGTGGATGACTGCACGTGACAAGAAAGATATGAACCATCAGCCTATGTCAATTTATGAATGTCATATTGGTTCATGGATGAAGCATCCTGATGGAACAGAAGACGGTTTTTACAGCTATCGTCAGTTTGCTGACAGAATTGTTGAGTACTTAAAGGAAATGCCTTATACACACGTGGAGCTTATGGGTATTGCAGAGTTTCCGTTTGACGGTTCATGGGGGTATCAGGTAACAGGTTATTATGCGCCAACCTCAAGATATGGCAATCCGGATGATTTCAGATATTTAATTGATCTGTTGCATAAAAATGATATTGGTGTCATTTTGGACTGGGTACCTGCCCATTTCCCAAGAGATGCACATGGCTTATGCGAATTTGACGGCACTTGCCTGTATGAGCATCCGGATAAGAGACTTGGTGAGCATCCTGACTGGGGAACAAAAATATTTAATTACAGCAAAAATGAAGTGCGCAATTTCCTGATTGCAAATGCGCTGTTTTGGATTAATGAATTTCATATTGACGGACTTCGTGTGGATGCGGTGGCGTCAATGCTCTATCTTGATTATGGCAAGAAGGACGGCGAATGGGTAGCAAACAAATACGGCGGAAATGAGAATCTTGACGCAATTGAATTCTTTAAGCACTTAAATTCCGTAATTCATGGTCAGCATCCCGGTGTAATGACGATTGCGGAGGAGTCAACAGCATGGCCGAAGGTAACGGCAAAGCCAGAAGATGACGGGTTAGGATTTTCATTTAAGTGGAATATGGGCTGGATGCATGATTATTGTGAATATATGAAGCTTGACCCCTATTTCAGAAAAGACAACCATTACAAACTTACGTTTGCAATGAGTTACAATAGTGCTGAGAATTACATACTTCCGTTGTCACATGATGAAGTTGTACATTTGAAATGCTCTATGGTGAACAAAATGCCCGGATTTGAGATTGACAAGTATGCAAATCTTAGAAATCTTTACACGTTTATGTTCGGACATGAAGGTAAGAAACTTTTATTTATGGGGCAGGATTTTGCACAGGAGCGTGAGTGGAGCGAGGCTAGAGAGCTTGACTGGAATCTGCTTGCGAAGCCGCTAAATAAAGGTATGCACGATTTTATGAGCGCTCTGCTTAAGCTGTATAAGGAAAGTCCTTGTCTGTATGAGATTGACAATGACTGGAGCGGTTTTGAATGGATGAATGCTGATGATAAGGACAGAAGCATTTACAGTTTTGTAAGAAGGTCAAAGAACGGAAAGCAGCATATGCTTTTTGTAGTTAACATGACACCTGTGGAATATCCGAAGTATCGGGTGGGCGTTCCGATGAATACACAGTATAAGCTGGTTATCAACTCAGACGAAGTTAAGTATGGCGGAAACGGAAACAAGATTCCGAAGTCGCTTAAGGCAAGAAAAGGTCTTTGTGATAACAGAGAGCAGTATATCACATTTAAACTTCCGCCGCTTACGGCAGTGGTGTATACATTTTAATTTAATATGTTAGAGTTTGGGAGTTCGGTCATGTATCTTAGATATATGACCGAATTTTATTCCCACGCTAAAGTTTTTCCCTAAACGTTCCGACATATTTAATAGAAATTAGTACAGTAACATAAAATATTTTTATTCGGAAAGAATGGGGATTTTGTATGAATATTACGTTAGATTCACAAATCTCCACTACTGCACCAGCAGGCACCGAAAATAGTACTACAACTACATATAAACCGCAAACTGCAGCACAGGAAGTGCACAGTAAGGGGTTTCAATTAGACATCGCTGATAGAGTTATGGATAACGAGGCATATGGTCACGGATTGACCGCAGATGAAATTATGCAGCAGGCAGCTAACACAGACGTTAGTGTCCAAAAAGACTTTATGGTAGTGATGTCTAATTGTGTTTCCGGAGAAGACTTTCAAAAAATGCAGGAAGAAGGTTTTAACCCTGCAAATATTGATGTGGAAACATATGTAAATATTGTAGATAAAATTAAGGTGACGCTTGCACAGGCAGGAGTGGAAGTTGCAGGCTATAATGATGATTTAGATGTTGATAAAATAGAGCAGGTTACGGGAAGCAGGATAAATGCCGAAACCCTTGCGGATGATTTGTCAGATATGCTTTCAAAAAGTGACATTCCTGTCACAAATGAGAACATAGAAGCGCTTGTGGGCGCTATTATGGAAGCATCGGGAATTACGGATATTTCGGATGACGCCATAAAATATATGGTTGTAAATCATAAGACACCAACAATCGAAAACATTTATAAAGCGCAGTTTTCAAGTACGGGAAATATGCAGCAGGCGCAGGGCTACTACAGTGAAGGAATTGCAGGCGGCGGAAGCTATTATGCGAAAAAAGCCGATAGCATTGATTGGAAGAACCTTGAGAAACAGCTTGACTCCGTAATAAGTCAGGCAGGGCTGGATACGGATGAGAAAACCAAAAGCGCGGCATTGGAAAATGCGAAATGGCTTGTTGAATCGGGAATAGAACTGAATGTTGAAAATCTGACACTTGTGTCAGATTTGAAGGGATTGCAGCTTCCGATGGACTTGCAGCAGTTGGAAGAGATTTGCGTTACTGCATTGGAAAATGGAAAAACACCGACAAAAGCATTGATGACAGGAGAGACTTCCATTGCAGAGCAGGCAAAGGAAATTTTAGAGACTGTAGAAGGCATTTCGGATGAGGCAGTTCATACGGTTGTGGAATCCGGTCAAGAAATAACGATTAAAAATTTATCGGAGACGCAAAAACAGATTGAAGCGTCTTCAGTACAGACGGCAGAGCAAGTATCGGCAGGTACAAATGTGGATGAGGCATCTCTGAGAGAAGTTGAGGCAAAGAGGCAGCTTGAGGAAATCCGCCTTATGATGACTGAAGAAGCAAACAGGCATCTTTTAAAGGCAGGTATTTCGATTGATACGACGGAGCTTTCCAAGGTTGTGGATGCGTTAAAAGCAGCCGAAGAATCCATAAGAGCTGTGTTATTTCAGGGCGGAAGTCCGGAAGAAAATACGCTGAGATCGCTTTTGTTTGAAGAGACCATTGCCAAAACCAAGGCAATTGCGGGAATGCCCGCGGCGCTCATTGGAAAACTGGTAATGAGTGCGCAATCCTATACAATAAACCGTATTCATGAGGACGGATCGGCGCTTCAAAATGAGCTGTCGCAGGATAATAAGGGTCAAAATCAAAATCAACAAAGGCAGGCATCACAGGCGTATGAAACGCTTATGACTGCTCCGAGAAAAGATTTGGGTGATAAAATCAGCAAGGCTTTTCGTAATGTTGATGATATTTTGGAAGATATGGGATTGGAGACAAGCGAGCCGAACAGAAGAGCTGTACGTATTCTTGGATACAACAGTATGGAAATCAGCGAGGAAAATATCAATGCGGTTAAAGAGGCAGATAGCAAAATTAATGGTGTGATTAACCGGATGACACCTGCGACAACGCTTCAAATGATAAGAGAGCAGAAGAATCCGCTTGAAATGACAATGGAGGAGCTTGACGAATACTTGAACGACAAGGGCAGGGATTTGGCGGAGGATGCACAGAAATATTCGGTATTTTTACAAAAGCTTGACAAAGCAGGGAATATTTCCGAAACGGAGAGGGAAGCGTATATTGGAATTTACAGGCTGTTCAGACAGATTGAGCGGTCGGATGGAGCAGTTATCGGAAGTGTGGTAGCTACAGGCGCACAGATGAATTTTAAAAATATGCTTTCGGCAATCAGGACGTCTGCGGATAAAAACATGGATATACGCGTGGATGATGACTTTGGAGCGCTTGAGGAGTTTATTCTAAAGGGTAAGGCGATTGATGAGCAGATTATGAGCGGCTTCCATAATGAAGATTCTAATAATGCCGGTCAGCGTGAACGAGAACAGTATTATGCAAGACTTTCCGGAGAAATTAATACAGAGCTTGCGGAAAAGACAGACATCGAAAAGCTTAAAGATGTTGAACTGTCGGAAACTACGACGATTGAGCAGTTTGCCGATAGCATAAAAATGACACAGATGTCAGAAAGTCAGGAAAAGCAAGAGGAATGGAAGAGAGAGAATTTAAAGAGCTTCCAAGAAAATCTGAATGAAATACAGCAGATTGATGAACAGGTGATAGAGTCACTGATAGGATATGGTCAGTCCATCAGTATAGACAATATTCAGGCAGCAGAGATGCTTATGCTGGATAGAGGTTCCCTTTTTAAGCAGATTATTCAAAAGTCGGAGCCTGCCAAAACGGACGAGGATACATCATCAGAAATTGAAGATGAGGATGCTGCAGAAAGCACGATTGTAAATGCTGCGGAAAAAACTATTTTAGAGAAGTCGGGACAGTTTATAAATGCACTCACAGATAAGGAACATGCAAATGGGTCTTACAAGGAAATGATTGATGAGGCGGGAAAGGCTGTTGAAAAGATAATCTATAAAAAAGGATCTTCACGCATAGATGTAAAAGCAGCACAGTCTTTATATAAGGGACTGACCCTTGCGGGGAATCTTGCAAGGGAGGAAAACTATGAAGTACCCATAAACATAAAGGGTGAGATTACTTCTGTTAATTTGAAAATTTATCACAATGCATCTGAGACAGGGAAGGTATCCGTAACATTTGAAACAGAGAAATTTGGAAAAGTAGCAGCAGAATTTGATGTAACGGATAAGAGTATTTCTGGCATGGTGGTATTTGAAAATGCGGCAGGAAAAACGGATATGGAAGCGATTGATCAGACAATAAAAAATCAGCTTTCAGGTGATGGCGGCAAAGCAGTTCGTATCAGCCTTGTACAATCAAAAACACTTGACTTGAATAAGTTTGGTCAGGACAGACAAGTAAATGGAACTGACAGCAAAGCGTCAACAGCGGAATTATATCAAACAGCAAAGGCCTTTTTAACAGCATTAAAGTAAGAAGAGCATAGTGGAGGTTAAATAATGAGAATAAATTTTAATGTATCATCTATAGTAGCACAAAATGCATTAGGAAATAACGATGCGCGACTTTCTGAATCTACATTAAGGCTTTCAAGCGGTCTTAAGATTAACAAGGCATCTGACAATGCAGCAGGGCTTGCCATTGCA
>CAJUJG010000004.1:0-53291 GCA_910586715.1 uncultured Lachnospiraceae bacterium | reverse complement strand
GGATGCGCAGATTAAAAGCTTAATGCGTGCCAATCAAAATTCAAATGACGGTCTTTCTGTAGTAAATACAGTTGATGGCGCTATGGCAGAAATGCATGACATTCTTCAGAGAATGAACGAACTTGCCATCCAGGCAGCAAACGGTACAAATTCGGATGATGACAGAAAGCAGATACAGCTTGAGATTGATGAGTTAGTTGCAGAACTTGACAGAATTGCAGATACAACAGAGTTTAATGCACAGAATCTTCTTGACGGAACATTTGCATATAAGGGATATTCGAATACGGAAAACGTGAAAGTAATGTCTTATACGGATGGTGTTGCAAGCGGTACTTATGTAATTGGGCAGCTTGAGTACTATCACTATGAGGATAAAATTACAACTTATACAGGTAATGTTACAAGCACAAGTACAAATGCAGGGACAAAGACTGTTAAAAGCATTGAAAGTGAAGACTCGTATGAGATAAGCAGTGCGGATGATGCAAAAAATGCATTAAAAAAGAGCGGCGATATGAATGCATATCAGGGTATTGACGGTATAAAAGCATTTCCGGAAGACTCGCTTGTGACAATTGAGGATGATAATATTGTTATCAGAGCGCAAGGTGATTTTGAAATGAAGCTTGCTGTCAATGACAGGGATGCTGTGACTACTTCAACTTACAGCAGTCTTGCGTCAACTACGACGGCAACAACTACCTACAGTACATATACCTACAGAAATGTGTCAGTAGCAGTATCTACGGCTACGACAGTCAGGTATAATATTAATGTTATTAACGTTGGTGGGGAAAAGGGCGTAAATGCCGTTTCAGAGGATGATTATAGAAATATTGCAAAAAGTCTTGAAGGATACTTTAAGGACAGAAACGAAACAAATGTTGAGATAACAAATATGACGTGTGATATTGATGCAGACGGCAAGGCGAGCATGAAGATTGACTATAAGTGTACAGATGCGGCGGGCAATGAAGTTAATCAAAATATGGAGCTGGTTTTGCATCAGGAAACAAAAAATATTAATGCAGACCCGACAATTTCAACCGGCGATCAAAAAGAGTATACAATGAATGATTATCTTTATCAGATGAAAGAAACCGTAAAAACAACATATACTGTTGGTGGAGACGATCCGAAGAACTGCATTCAGCTGAATGTTACTGGAATGGGTGCAATGCAGATTCAGGTTGGTGCAAATGAGGGACAGATTCTTGCGATTGAAATTCCGAATGTTAATACAGTATATTTAGGCGTGGATAATCTGAATATATCAACGGAGGATAAGGCAACGGAGGCGATTAATACCGTTGGTAAAGCAATTAATTACCTGTCTGGCGTACGTGCGAAAATTGGAGCATATGCAAACCGTTTAGAGCATATTGTTACAAATCTTAATACAACAGAGGAAAATATGACAGCAGCGTATTCACGTATTATGGATGTTGATATGGCTACGGAGATGACAGAATATTCAACTGTGCAGGTTCTCGTACAGGCGTCAACATCAATGCTTGCACAAGCGAACGAAAGACCGCAGCAGGTACTGCAGCTGTTACAATAAAACCTGTATTAGTAGTCAGTGGCATGGAGGGTTAAAATGACGAAGGAAAATAAACAAATTTTTACAAGACGTATTTCACAGGCAAACCGTACACAGCTTGTAGTTATTGTATATGAAATGCTCTTAGTATATTTAGAGGATGCAGTAAAAGCATATGAGGCAGAAGACAAACAGGAGTTTGCACGCAATTTAAAGCTTGCGAGAGAGTGTATTGGTCAGATGCGCACAAGCCTGAATTTTGAATATGAACTCTCCAAAAATTTGTTCGCAATATATTGTTTCGCGGACAGGGAGCTTGCAAATGACATTTTTGGAAATAAGACAGATAACCTTGATGTATTAAAAATGATATTTACGAAGCTCCATGATGCGTATTATACCATAAGCAAGGAAGATAAATCAGAACCTCTTATGGATAATATTCAGGATGTATATGCCGGTCTTACTTATGGTAAGACGGATGTGACAGAGAGTCTTGTTAATTATGATGCAAAGAGAGGTTATATGGCATAGCTGGAATTGTAGGGATTGCGTCATCATCAAAGTCATCATAGGCGTCAAAAGATTCGCAGGCGGTGTACTCTTCGTATAACTGCATACGTTCTGCCTGTTGGAGTAGAAAACGGTAACGCTTTAAAGCAGAATCAATCTCATAAATGTAGCAGTCTATTAAATCAGGATCTGTTACATTATCAAAACCTGAATATGCGATTTCAAGAGCGTGCTGTGTCTTTTTTATATCGGAGAGCAGAAGTTCACGCGGTGTCAGCGCAGCCGATATTTCATCAGCGCTTTGCTGATCGGCGCAGGAAGGGTTAAGTATCTTTTTGAGGCTGAAATATGTTTTCATAAAGGCTGTCCTTTCATACTGATTATATATGCGTGGCAAATATTACTTTACTTATAGTATAGATTTTGGGGAATTGTTTTATGCAAGAAAATTCCCATGAAAATATATAAAATTCTGAAAATATTGTTCATCTTTGTTGGTAAAATTTTACAAAATTAAAATTAAAGATGGACAATATTTTTTTTGTGTGATATAGTCAATAACTGTCAGCAGCGTGTTGACATAATTTATAAAATATTCCGTCGGTTTCCGACAAATTTTCACAAACAAAATAAAATTGAATAGGGAAGGAATATAAGAGTATGGTAATTCTTTTCGGTATATTTTGCGTAGTTGTATACATGGATATGCAATTTTACAAAATACCAAATGTGTGTATTCTTGCAGGGATGGTATGTGGTCTTATTATGACATATATGTCATATTCCTTAACGGGAGTACTTATGTCATGTGCAGCAGCGGCAGTAATTTTTACGGCGTTTTATCCTTTTTATCTTATAGGAGGATTGGGTGCAGGTGATGTAAAACTGTTTATGATGGCAGGGTGTTTTCTTAGGTATGAAAAGTTGTTTTGGTATTTACTGGTTACTTTTGCAGTAGGAGCACTCATTTCATCAGTAAAGATGATTTTATTTCGAGAAAGCAGGCAACGGTTTTTTTATCTTATAAGATATATTATAAAAATAGCAATTACCAAAAACATAGATGATTATAAAGTGGATAAGAAAAATAAACGATGTGTGATCAGATTATCAGTTCCAGCGTTTATCAGCTTAATTATATTGTGTTTAGGAATGTATTAATAACAGGGAGTGTGGATATGCAATGAAGAAAAAGAAATTAGCTATATGTGACACGGATAAAGAGTATTTGACAATGCTGCAGGCATATCTTTTGAAAAAGAATCCTGCCGGATTTGAGGCTGTAGTGTTTGATTCTGTGAGACAGGCGATGATTTCGTCAAAAGAAGAACGCTTTGAAATTCTGCTTGTAGGTGAGAGGACATATGACACGGATGTCATAAATATAGATGCACAAAAAACATTTATTTTGCAGGAGGATGGTCTTACGGACATTGCAGGATATAGTACTATACCAAAGTACCAATCAATGGAAAGGCTAATCAGTCAGGTGTTGGATGCATTTGCTTTGGACGAGGAGTGCATGAGCGTTGTGACTAGGGGAAAAGCGCCTGCAAAACTTATAAGTTTTTATTCGCCAGACAGGCATAAAGCACAAAGCATAACGGCATTAACTGCGGCACAGATTCTTTCAGATATGGGACATGAGGTACTTTATATAAGTATGCAGCCCTTTTCGGGATTTGAGGAATTGCTGGGAGTAAAATACGAAACGGATATGACAGACTTTATGTATTTTGTGTTGCAGCATTCAGATAAACTTCTATATAAACTTGAGGGGATAAAAAGAACAATACACGGAGTTGATTATCTTCCGCCAGCGTTGGATTATATGGATTTGTTTCATATTGAAGAGGAGGATTGGATAAGATGTTTAGATTCATTGTTGTGTAGCGGTAATTATACGGATATAGTGGTGGATTTAACGGAGAGCTGTAAAGGTTTTAATTATTTCCTCGAAAAAAGTAAAGCCATCTATTTTTTATCTGCAAGGGATACTTTTTCAAAAGCAATGTATGCACAGTTTAAACAGCTTATGGAAATAAAAGAGCTTGGAACAGTTCTTGAAAAAAGTATATGCTTTGACTTGATGACAGGCTGGGAAGATTCTGCCTGTAACTTAGGACAGCTCTCAGTTTCTCCATTAGGAGCACATATGAAAGGGATTTTAGAACAAAATGCGCGATAGCAAAAGATATGAGGAGTGCAGGCAGCATATAGGGAACAGCATTCGGGAATGCATTGATTTGTCGAGAGAAGTGCCGGATGAAGAAATACAAAGTATAATTGATGGTTTTATTATAGGACTTGGACGTAGCTGTGGGCTTTCACTGATACAGAGACAGGAACTTGCAAAAAGCGTGTTTTATTCCATTAGGAAAATGGATGTGTTACAGGAGCTGATTGATTCTGATGACGTTACGGAAATTATGATTAATGGTACGGATAATATTTTTGTCGAAAAATCGGGGTGTATATATCAGTGGGAGAAACATTTTGACACAAAAGAAAAACTGGAAGACGTTATACAGCAGATTGTAGCAAAATGCAATAGGGCCGTAAATGAGGCATCACCGATTGCAGATGCAAGACTGGAAAATGGCGCACGTGTAAATATTGTGCTCTCGCCTGTGGCGCTGAATGGTCCGATTGTAACAATCAGGCGATTTCCGAATAAGCCAATATTAATGAAAGACTTAATACAGTTTGGCTCAATTACAGAGCACGTAGCGGAAGAGCTTTCAAAGTTGGTTCGGGCAGGATATAATATTTTTATCAGTGGCGGAACGGGTTCCGGAAAAACAACATTTCTTAATGCGCTATCGCATTACATTCCCCAAAATGAACGGATTATTACAATTGAAGATTCTGCGGAACTGCAGTTGCAGGGTATTCCAAATCTTGTGCGTCTTGAGACAAGAAATGCAACTACGGAAGGTGCAAAGGAGATTACAATAAGAGATTTAATTAAATCATCTTTGCGTATGAGACCTGACAGAATAATTGTCGGGGAAGTCAGAGGGAGTGAGGCAGTCGATATGCTGCAGGCATTAAATACAGGGCATGATGGAAGTCTTTCGACAGGACATGCAAATTCATCAAAAGATATGCTTTCCAGATTGGAAACAATGGTTCTTATGGGAATGGATTTACCGCTTTCTGCTGTAAGAAGGCAAATTGCGTCAGGAGTGGATCTAATTATTCATTTAGGCAGATTGCGTGATAAATCGCGCAGAGTACTTGAGATTACGGAAGTTATAGGATTTGAGAGAAATGAAATAATGGTGAAACCAATTTATCGGTTTCAGGAAAATGGTGAAGAAAATGGCAGAATTATTGGAAGTCTTATAAAAGAAAATGAGCTTACACATATAGAGAAGCTATTGACAGCAGGGGAGGAGATTAAGAAACATGAAATATATTAAAAAGGAAAAAATGACAGTGGGCAGGGGAAGGCATCCTCCAATAATGAATTATGCAGTATATTGCTTTACGAAAAAAGAACTGGTAATTTACATTATTATAGAGAGTGCATTTATTGGAATAATTGCATATTTATTTTATGATAGCATATTTGCATTTTTTCTGCTTATACCGATTGCGGCAGTGATGATTAAAAGAAAAAAAGAACAGCTTTGCCAAAAAAGAAAACAAAAATTGGAATCAGAATTTCGTGATGCCATATTGAGCGTATCGTCGAATCTTCAGACGGGATACAGTCTTGAAAATGCATTTCAGGAAGCTTATCAAGAGATTATTCTTTTGCATGGAACGCACGCGCTTATGGCATCTGAACTGCGTTTGCTGCTTAGAAAGCTTGCCAATAACGAACAATTAGAGGATGTGCTTTTAAATTTGGCAGTACGAAGTGAGATTGATGATATTAAAGTCTTTGCAGATATTTTTCAAATTGCGAAACGAGGCGGTGGAAATATGCAGGCAATTATTGCAAATACAGCGGAAATGATAGGAGATAAGCATGCCGTCCGTTTGGAGATTGATACCATTATGAGTGAAAAAAAGCTCGAACAGACAATTATGCGTTATATACCGTTTTTTATCATCTTTTATATATCGATTACATCAAAGGGCTATTTTGAAGGGCTTTATCACAATATACCAGGACAGGCAATTATGACTGCGGCATTAATTGTATATGGGATTTCATGTAGGCTTTTTGACAGAATATTGGATATAGAGGTGTAATCAATGAAGAAAACAAGAAATAAAAAACTTGCAGAGTTTATTTATAGAAGACTTGACAGTATATCAAATAACTCCAGTAAAGTTCTTTATGACAGCTCCGTACGGGAAGCGCTGCAAACGTTAGATCCTACAGGAGACGTAAACATACGTCAAAAAGAATATGTAATAAAAAAATTGTCGTTATGCAGTATGATTATGGCGGGTGGGTTGATTGTATCTGCAATATTGTGGATAAAAGACGGGACGCAGACAAAGATTGTTGAAAACTGTATTGAAAGAAACGTATATGGTGACGGAGAAAAGGATGTGACTCTTATAGCAGAGGACAGCGTTGGAACATATGAAATTGCGTTGTCTGTTAAAGAACGGCTGTATAATGAAAGTGAGTTAAATATGCTTTTGGAAAGGTTTTTACCGCTCCTTGAAAAGACAATACTCGGAGAAAATGCATCATTTGATAATGTTTCTTATAACTTTAAACTTGTAAACTGTTTGGAAGGATTTCCTTTTGAGGTAGAGTGGCAGACAGATGGAGAATATGTGGACAGCGAAGGAAAGCTTATGCAGAATATTCTTGATACGCCGAAACTTGTGGAAATTACAGCAGTTATAAGCTGTGATACATATGAGGTTCATCATGAACTAAGCTGCATGATTTATTCCAAAGCAATTCAGCCATCACAAGAAGAGCTTATTACAGAAGCGCTTCAAAAAATACAGGATGAGACGAGGAATGAAAAATTTATGACACTTCCATCAGAAATGAATGCGGAACAGATAAATTGGAGTTATAAGAAAAACAGTACAGGGATTCTTCTTTTGATTGCAACACCTTTACTTGTACTTGTAATTTATTTTGGAACGGACAAAGACTTAAAAAAACAGGTTGCGGATAGAGAGGAACAGTTAAAGATTGATTATCCGGAGATTGTGAGTGCGCTTGCGCTTTTAATTGGAGCAGGTATGACAGTTCCGAATGCGTGGCAGCGTGTAGTAAAAGATTATCAGAAAAGAATGCAAAAAACAGGAAGAAAACGATTCGCCTATGAAGAAATGCTTTTGACAGTTTATGAAATGGAAAGCGGTATAACGCAGACAAAAGCGTATGAACGTTTTGGACGACGGTGCAGGGCGCAGTCATATAACAGACTTGCAGCAATGCTTTCGCAGAACGTCAGAAAAGGCGCAACGAATCTTGCTGTGCTTTTGCGGGAAGAAGCGGTTTATGCTTTTGAGGATAGGAAACATACTGCAAGGAGGCTTGGAGAAAAAGCAGGAACAAAGCTTCTAATGCCGATGATGATGCTACTATGTATGATTATGGTCATTATTATGATACCGGCGTTTCAAGGATATTTTTAAAAGTTATATTAAAATGGAGGATTATTATGAAAAATTTGAAATGTTTTATGAAAGAAGAAGAAGGAATGGGAACGGTAGAAATTGTATTGATTATTGTGGTGCTTATCGCTTTGGTTGCTATATTTAAGGACAGCATCAAAAAGGTTGTTGAAACAATATTGAAAAAGATTACTACAAATGCAAATAAAATTTAAGAAAAACAGAGTAGGAAGGAACATATAAGATGTACGGAACGAGCGGAATTCAAAAAGAAGAGAAAGCGTATCTTACAGTATATGTATCCCTAATATTTGGTATTGTTCTGTCGCTGCTTTTGGCTCTCATAGAGGGCGCAGCGATAGGCGCTGCCAGAGCACATGCAGAATTAACGGCAGATTTAGGGCTTGATTCTGTATTTGCAGAATATAATCGTGAAATTTTGAATCAGTATGAATTGTTTTTTATTGATTTATCGTACGGAGGCAAAAATGGTGGAATCGGTTTGGCACAAAAGCATTTATCCGGGTATTTGGAAAAAAATATAAACGCGGATAAGGATATATTGGCAGGAACTACCTATTTGAAGCTTTCCAATCCGTATTTGGAAATCAGGGAAGTATCTTATGCTACCGATGATAATGGAGCAGTTTGGAAGGCACAGGCAGTTGCATATATGAAAGCAGTATATGGCGGCGACCTTATTAAAACGGTGAAAGAGCATATAGAAACTGTACAGAAAAATGAAATGGATACGCGCGATGTAGCATCAGAATTAAGGGAACAGAAGAAGGCTTTTGAGAAAGCACTTGCAGAAAAAGAGATTACAGAATATGATACGGAAACGTCAGACGGCAGTTCCTATAAGAAAGTATCAAAGCTTATAGATAAGCTGATAAGCGATGCCTTTTTAAAATTAATTATGCCAAGCGATAAAAAGGTTTCCCAGGCATGCATCAATGTAAGTGATTATTATTCAGGGCGTATTAAATCAGGAAAAATAAATTCCGGTATTGGAGTTCATGAGGGTGAAGTGGAAGCAAAAGGAATTATAGATGAACTTCTTTACGGGGAATATTTAATGAAAGTATGTGGAAATTACTGCGATAAAAAGGAAAATAGTGTATTAGACTATCAAATCGAATATATTCTATATGGTCATCATGATGACGCGGCAAATCTTTCCGCATGTCTTGCTACACTTTTTGCAGTAAGATCTGCGGGTAATCTAATATCTCTTTGTGGAAATTCCAATATGAAAAATCAGGCAAAAGCCGTGGCAGAAGTTATTTGCAGTGTAATAGCCTGTCCTGAGCTTGCACCGATACTGGAGGCAATTCTTTTAGCAGTTTGGTCGCTTGCAGAATCAGTGACGGATATTAGAACCCTTCTTGATGGGGGAAAAGTGCCTCTTATAAAGCAAGAGAATCAGTGGAATCTATCTCTTTCAGGGGCACTGACAAATAACTTTAAAAGCAGTGGAAAAAAAGAGGAAGGGTTGTCTTATCAGGCATATTTAAGAGTGCTCTTAGGGCTTATGAATAAAGAAAAAAAAGTTGTACGAAGTCTTGATATTGTTGAAATGGATATTAGGGCAACCGAAGGAAACAGATATTTCAGGATAGATAATTGTATTGACTATATGAGAGTAGGATTTGGGTTTGCGGATGCAGCTGGTCATGATTTTGTTTTCGAAAAAATAATGTGTTATGAATGAGTGGGAAACAGGGGGGTAAAGTGATGTCCTTTTTAGGCAGAAAAATTAGAAAAAAAGGAGGGGAGACTGCTCTTTATGAGGAAAGCGTTATATCTATATCAAAAGGAATATTTAAAAAAAAGTTTGTGAAAACTTCTGTACGAAAAAGGACGTCACTTTGCCTCTCTGATAAATTGCGGGCAAGTATGACCGTAGAGGCAGCATTTGTCATTCCATTTTTTCTGTTTGCGCTGTTAAATATTATTTCGATTTTGGAAATATATAGGATACAAAGTGACATGAGCGCTGCGATGCATCGTACAGTAAAGGAAATGGCAGTTTATGCTTATGAGTATAGGGAGCTTGTCGGGGAGGATACGGGGAAGGCACAGTCATTGGGACTTACATATGTATATGCGGCGAATTGTGTAAGGTCAATTCTTGAAAAAGAGAATGCCGATAATTTTTTGGTTAAAGGAGGTATGTCACAAGTTAATTGGACCCGATCATCCGTTTTAGAAAATGATGACTGTATTGATCTGATAGCGGCATATACAATAAAATCGCCGGTGGCAGCAGTTGGATTTAGTGACTTTAAAATGTATAATCGTATGTTTGCACGTGCATGGACAGGCTATGATAATGCGGCAGCAGCATTAAATAATAATTTTGAGGATGATATTGTTTATATTACACCAGAAGGAACAGTATATCATAGGTCCAGGGTCTGTACTTATTTAAAACTATCTATAGTTCCTGTAGACATAGATGTGCTGGAAGACAAACGAAATGAAGGCAGAGCAAAATATTATCCTTGTGAGGAATGCGGTAAAGTAAAGCGGAGTATGGTGTATATTACGGATTACGGGACAAGATACCATACGTCACTTCAATGCAGTAAATTGAAACGTACAATTTTCGCAGTACCATTATCTCAAGTTGATGGACGCAGTGGATGCAGTAAGTGTGGATAGGAGGTTTTTATGGTAATAGGGTTGTTGCTTTTAGCGGCGGGCATAAAGGATTTAAAGAGTAAAACAATCAGCAGGAAGATGATTTGGACATTGGCAATTGCCAGTTTGACAGGCGCTTTGATTAAAATAGTTATCAGACATCAATTTGAATTATGGGAAATAACAGGAGGTGTTTTAATTGGGTTATGTTCCATTGGATTATCAATGATAAGTAAAGAGCAAATTGGGAGGGGAGACGGATTTGTGATTACGGCATTAGGACTTGCATTGGGATTTACAAGATGCCTTTATGTTGTCTGCATTGCATCAATTATTATGACAGTTGTGTCAGTTTTTATATTGGTTTTGCGGAAAGGAAACAGAACTACAAGAGTGCCGTTTATACCTGCTTTGTTTGCAGGATACATGGTATGTATAATGACAATAGGATAAGGGTTTAAGAATATGAAAAATATTGAAAACGGATATTTTACAGTGGAAGCAGCGCTTATTTTTCCAATGGTGCTTTTGTTTACGGTAATGATGATATTTCTTGCTTTTTTCAGTTATGACAGGTGTATTTTGGAGCAGAGCGCGTATGAGGCGGCGCTGCGTGGAACAGGAAACCATATTAAGAGTGCACAGGAGGCGTATTCGCAGGTATATGAAGCGGCAGGAAGGCTTGTGGAAGAAAAACTTTTTGCAGTACATGATTTTAAGTATGATGTATCCGTCTTTGGAGAATTTATAACAGTTGATTATGACTGTGTGGTAAATATGCCGCTTATGGGATGGTTATGTGAGTATATACCGGAAATGGACCTGACGCTTGATATTAGCAGCAGGGCGAGACGCTGCAGGCAGACAAGAACAATCAGAGACTGCAGGGTAATTAATAAGTTAATTAATGAAATAGGAGAATAGAAATGAAAGAAAATTTCCCATTGGTAAGTTATGAGAGAGATATGAATCATAATTATATGGTGCTTTATCAGTGTGACTTTTTTGAAAAATCAAAGAATAATGGCTGTGATTACCGAATGAAAATGCTTTTGCAGAATAAAATCAAAGGTCTTTTGCCAATAACGCACAGACAGATAAATGGAGAAAATAAATATTATTATGAGATTAATTCTTTACAGCCGCTTGACAGACTGATTGAAAAGCACGAGTTAAAATACGGTGATTTGCGTACGGTACTTTTAGGATGTATTCATTTGTTTGAAAGGCTTGAGGAATATTTGTTAAGCGGCGAGCAGATTATAATTAAACCGGAATTTATCTATGTAAATGTGGAAAATATGGAACCAAATTTTGTTTGTTATCCTGATTATACAAGTAATGTACGGCTCTCTTTTATGGAGTTTATAGATATACTTTTAGCACATATTGACCATACGGACGAGGATGCAGTGATGTTAGGATATCAGGCATATCGGTATACAAGAAATCCCAATTATGTACTTAATGAAATAAAGAAATATTTTATCCCCAAAAATGATGTTGTAAAGGGGAGCGATGAAATAGAAAATAGCGAAATACATAATAAAAATCCTGACAGTTTTGTTTTAGTGAACAATGAGTATAAAACATACGACAGTAATGACAATGATAGCGATTACGTAGAATATAAAAATAAAGGTGATATTAAAGAACTTATAGGTGGAATTTTTTGTGTTTTTGTAGCACTTTGTGCGGGTGCAGTAATCTTTGGTGCGCGTATTCTTCATTATTATCAGCTTAGCGGTGATAATGAGCTTTATATGTATGGGGCAGTGGCAATGGCGCTTGTGGCGGCGGTGCTGTTTTTTATGTGCTATGTCAAGACGGTGCGGCAAAACCGCGAAATTGCAATGTTAAATGAAGAGAATGAGGAAAGTGTGTATGAAGAGTTGATACAAAGGGATGTCGTTCATAATTTAACAAACGAAAGAAAAAAAGAAATGCCTCATGCAATGAATTATAGTGAAAAATCGGTTATGTATTCTAATAATACGGTTTGCCTTGGGAATGAAGCGATAGAGGAACGTGTTCTCCGCGGGCGGATTAATGGGAAAGAAATCAGCATAGCGCTTGATTGTCTGCCGTTGACTATAGGAAAACTTGGCGGGGTTTCGGATTTTATTATTAATGATAATGCGGTCAGTAAAATGCATGCGCGGTTTGAGGAGCATGAGGGAAAGGTGTGTGTTTGTGATTTGAATTCCACAAACGGGACGGTACATAATGGGGAATTGATTGCAATTCAGACGCCGGTAGCGTTAGTACCGGGAGACACGCTAAGATTTGGGAGGAGCTGTTTTACGTATTATTAAAAGGAGAAAATCCTGAAATAAATTGCGCAAACACTGATTTTATTTTATACTGAAAGAAATAACAGGACGGGGTTATTAGAAAGGAGCGTAATGGTAAATGAATGATTTTACAGTTGAATTACCTAATATTCCTGACAAGGAATATAGCATTAAGGATTTTGGAGCAGTAAACGGCGGTACGCAGTCAAATACGGAGGCAGTTAACGCAGCAATCACAAAGGCGAATGCGGACGGCGGCGGAAAGGTAGTTATTCCGGCGGGGATTTGGCTGACGGGTCCGATAGAATTGAAGTCTAATATTGACCTGCATTTGGAGAATGGCGCGGTGCTGCTGTTTGATAAAAACGAAGAAGAATATCCCCTTTATATGTCGGATTTTGAGGGCATGGAATGCATCCGCGCGAAGTCCCCGATTACGGCGGAAAATGCGTCGAATATTGCAATCACGGGAACTGGGACGGTTGACGGAAACGGGCAGCTTTGGCGTCCTGTTAAGCAGTTTAAAATGACGCAGAGGCAGTGGGACGCACTGTTGAAAAAGTCTCCATATACGGTGACGGAAAAGGACGGTCAGATTTGGATGCCGTCAAAGACAAGCTTTGACGGGTGGAATATGAGTAAACAGAAATCAGCCGAGCTGGAAAGTCTTGATACGGCACAGAGATATTGGGATTTCTTCCGTCCTGTGATGGTGCGTCTGTATCGGTGTGACCACATTTTAATAGAGAATGTTACGCTGCAAAATTCGCCTGCTTGGAATTTGCACCCTTGTTTTTGCCAGCATATTACGATTAAAAATGCGAATATCAGAAATCCCTATTATGCGCAGAATGGAGACGGGCTTGATTTGGAGTCTTGTCGGTATGCAGAGATTGCGGGAACGACATTTGATGTGGGTGACGATGCGATTTGCATGAAATCCGGAAAGGGTGAGAAGGCTAGGGAAATAAAGGTTCCGACGCAGGATGTGCGGATAAGTGACTGTACGGTTTATCACGGACATGGCGGTTTTGTGGTCGGAAGCGAGATGTCGCGTGGTGTGCGGAATGTGGAGGTTAAAAACTGTACGTTTATCGGGACGGATGTGGGTATCCGTTTTAAGTCTGCGATTGGCAGAGGAGGCGTGGTTGAGGATATTACGCTTGACGGGATACAGATGATGAATATAGAGAAGGAAGCGATTATTTTTACGATGGGGTATGTGCTTGATTACCGCGAGTCGGAAGAGAAATCGAAGGTGGTAAAGGCGGAGGATATACCGTATTTTAAAAATATTACTTTGAGGAATATTACCTGCAGCGGTGCGGAATATGGGTTAAAGGCGGAAGGTATTGACCTTAGTGCGTTTGAGATTGTCGGAGAGAATGACGGGCAGCCGGTGATTGACAATATTGTAATTGAGGATTCGGCGATTGCGGCGCATGTTGAGAAAAAGGTTGTGAATTGCGGAAACATTGTGTATTAAAATGACACATATGTCATTTTTTGAAGGATTCCCGTGGGACTTAGCTTGTATTGCAAAGCGAGTCTCACGGAAAATATAATGAACCGGTAGTTGGGAAGGTTTAGTATAAATGTCTTTCGTTTTCGAAAAATAGTCGTTTTGCTCCATATGTCTGAAAATGAGAAAATTTCGCCGATGGCAGAAATAGATTCAGAAAGTCCTTCCTTGAAGCTGCCTATAGTGGTTTTGGTATGACAGGGAGTTAAGATGTATAGATATTTAGGAAAAGAGGGAAAATCCAATGAAAAAATCAAATGCTGTTACACTGCTTTTTACCATTCTGTTTTGCTGTTTTCTGTCAGGATGTGCCAGTTTATTGAAAAATGAGCGCATGGATCAGGAAGTAGAGAAAATCATCGCCGCTTTAAATGAGGATGATGCCGACCAAATTTTTCAATCCATGTATCCTGACGTTGTTACACGGGAGGAATTTGACGCGTCTTATGAGTCCATTCGTCAGATTTGGAAAAAATGCGATGAACACACGATAAAAATGATTTCCATGAATATTAATGATAATCAAAATAAATCTGAGATTATCCGCACTTATCGGGTGCAGTATTTTGTCTACACGTCGGAGGACTCCTATACCATCAATTTAACATACCGGTCGGATAATAAGGGGGAGGGATTGTACGGGTTCAACCTTACGCCTGGAACAATCCCTGTCCTGATAAGCGGCGGCTTTACAACTGCCAAGGAAAATTCCGTGCTGCAATGGTGCGCATTAATTTTTACCGTGTTGTCTTATGTTTTTATTATCATCACAATAATCGACATTTTCAGAAAGCGTCCCCGTCTATACGGGATATGGATGGTGGCAGCGATGACCTTTTTCGCTTTTCGGATACAAATCGTGCCTGCTAATTTTCATGCGGGCGGATTTGTAACCTGGTTTGCGATGTCTGCCTTTAAAATTTATAGCAATAATATGCGTAATTTTGTTTTTGCGCTTCCTGTGGGCGCCGTTGCCTACTGGTTTATGCGTAAAAGGCTTTTGAGGAAAAAATCTACAGACTTTTTAATAGAGAAAATGGATTAAAAATGCTATTGAAGGCGTATGGATTAGGAATGAATAAGCCATGCGCCTTTTTATGCGCAGCCCCATGCAGGGGAAGTATGCCGCAGAAGCGGCGCATGGGACGCGCGGCGAGTAGTGGAGAAGGTCGTTCCCCTACTCGATTAATGTTGTAAGTTGTTTTCTATTTTCATGTGGGTTTTAGAGTAGTATTGGCAGGGGAAGCTACGAAATTTTATTTCGTTTCGGAAGGATGGAAAACGAGCAAATCTTCTATTTTGCATTCCAATACAGTACAAAGTTTGCATAAAACAAAAACATCCAAACGGGTAATATTATTGGTGCAGTAATTGTCAATCTGTTTCCAGTTCATTTCCGCTTTGTATGACAGCTTGTTTTTGCTTAAGCCCTTTTTCTTTAACAATTCATTTAAACGGATTTCTATAGATCCATAGTTATTTTCCACTTTTTCACCTCTGCTATTTGTATTCTTGAACATTGAAACGATTTCATTTTATAGTTGTTACAGAAGTTTGGTAATCCTTAAAAAGTATTAGGCTACTAAATATAGAAATATATGTTTGGTTATAATCAGTTTCGTATTTATCATAAAATCTTAAATTATAATCTATAACTTCTTGCATTTCGCTGATATTTCCTTGTAATGTTATTTTATACTTGTTATAGTAAATTTATAATATGTAAGAAATATTAGAATACTAAATGCAGAAACGCATGTTTTGATTGTAAAATAAGCAGTCTTTGGAACTGCTTTATTTGTATTATTCCTTTAATTTATCAATATAATATCAATGATAAATGCATGAACTTTTAGTATATATAGGCAATCGGTTATGGGAGGCATATGAGAATAGAAAAAACTGATAAAGGAGTCATTTATTTTTTTGTAGAGGAAGAATATTTAAAAAAATACGGTTTGGAGCTTGAAACATTTCGCGATAAGAAGCCTTTTCCAATGGATATTTTTGATGATTTGCTAAGTAGGGCAGTAAAGGAATACGGTGCGGCATTTCGGGACAATGCGGTGCCCAAAAGTATTCGCGTTTTAGGGAATATTGTTATATTTGAAGTGGAAGAAAAGTCGAATATTGTATACTTGGATAATGAATATATTGAAAGGGAACATATTGTGCGGGAGATTTGGGAGTTGTTTCGTACACTGCCAGATGAGACAATTGATATGGGAATAATGGATTTGGAGAAAAAAAGAAATTTGTTAGAAGAAATACGAAGCGAAAAAGGAATCGCATATATTTGGGAAAATTTTATGGATTAGATTAACGCCTCCTCAAAAGCCCAAACAGCATTGAGGAGGCAAAACATGGGTGTCGCACTACTCTTTCGTTTTCAGATTGCGGATATGCATGTATACCGTATTTTTGGAAATGCCAAGAAGCGCCGCAACTTTGATTACGGAGTCTTTGATGTTAAAAATTCCCCTATGATAAAGCTCAAGGATTATTTCCTTGTTTTTATTTTGCGAAGAAATCGTCCGGTCTTCCATAATCACACTTTTTATTTCCATAAGTGCCGTCTCAATCAGTTCGTCTGTACTTTCCGCAAAATTTTCCCGAAGTTCCGGTGAAATCGGCTGAACCGTGGTAGATTCAAAGGAAAACTTTTTTAAAACGGAGGAAAAAGGAATATCCGTATAAAAGTTAATACAAAGCAATCCGATAATCCGCTGATACTCTCCGAAAATCGGAATGGTGGAGGAGCGCAGAGGCACGCCGGATTTCGAACGGTTCAGGTAACAGATATTGGTATGGCTTTGGTCCTGTTCAATTTGGGACAGCATGGAAAGCGCTAAATCCGTAATCGGAGCGCCGTTCGCTCTCCCAGAATAATGTCCGTTTACAGTTTGAATAACAGAATGGTGCAAATTTTCCAAACTGTGCAAAATGATTTCATACCCTTCTCCAAGGTACTCTCCTAAATTTGGCACCATTGCCGCATACGATTCTAAAATAGCCTTGTCCGCAGCTGTCAGTACAAGATACGGTTTGTCACTTGTCATAGAATTACACATGCTCCTTTCTCAGCCTGTGAAAAATTTATATTTCACCGCCCCTAACAAAATATATAAGTTTATTATATTAGGAACGAAACGATTGTACAAGTTGAATAAAATAAATTTTGCCTTTTCGTGAAAAACAGCAAACAAAATTATATTTACTAAAATATATTTTAGTGATATTATTAAATTACAGTAAATGAAAAATAATAACGTAAAGGAGGGAGAGCATGCATCAAACAATTCAGACTGCAAAAGCGGCATCGGCAATTGGTCCTTATTCGCAGGCAATCGCATGCAAAGGGCTTTTGTTTACATCAGGACAAATTCCAGTAGACGCAGGGACGGGAGAAATTGTCGGCACGGAAATCCATGCGCAGGCAGAACAAGTAATGAAAAATATTTCAGCCATTTTAGAAGAAGCGGGAACGGAATTTGGCAAAGTCATAAAAACAACCTGTTTTCTTGCGGATATGGAAGACTTTGCGGTATTCAACGAAGTGTACGGGAAATATTTCGTAAACAACCCGGCAAGGTCTTGTGTTGCAGTAAAAACATTACCGAAAAACGTGCTTTGCGAAGTGGAAGTAATTGCAGAGATATAGTCACCGTTCAAACGAGGAGGGAAGGTTGAAACTTAAAACGTTCAACCTGTGAAAGGAGCATGGTTATGAAGATGACAGAGAATAACAAAAAAACACGAGAAAAAAAACAACCTACTTTTCTGCTTGCCGTATTACCAGTGATAGCAATGATTTTGCTGTTGGGAATAGGCTATGCAATGCTGGGATTAAGTGCGGAGGTACTGATGCTGGTGTCTGCGGCAGTGGCGGCAGTCATCGCAATCTGCTTGGGATATACATGGGATGAGATTATGAATTCCATTGTAGAAAAGCTCTCCAAGACAATGCCTGCCATTTTTATATTAATTATTGTAGGCTTTCTAATTGGTACATGGATGATCGGCGGAACAATTCCCATGATGGTATATTATGGTTTGAAAATCATAAATCCGTCGTTCTTAATCGTAACGGCATTCCTTGTAACGGCAATCGTATCCATCTGTACCGGTACATCATGGGGCTCTGCAGGAACTATTGGTGTTGCTTTAATGGGAATTGCCTCCGGACTTGGGGCGCCGCTTCCGATTGTAGCGGGTGCAGTTGTATCCGGTGCGTACTTTGGAGATAAAATGTCTCCGCTTTCTGACACTACAAATTTAGCTCCCATTGCGGCGGGCTCTAAATTGTATGATCATATCGGGCATATGCTTTGGACGACAGGTCCTGGATTTATCATCTGCTGTATTGTATATACCGTTGTGGGAATGAATCTAAACGGATTATCAGGAACAGAACCGGCAAAAGTATCAGCTATTTTGGATACGCTGCATCAGATTTTTTCGTTTAATCCACTGATTATTCTTCCAGTAATTATTGTATTGTACGGTTCTATCCGCAAGAAACCAACCATTCCGGTAATGCTGATTTCCAGTGCGGTTGCAATGTTTAACGGCGTTGTATTTCAGGGATTTAAATTGGCAGACTGCTTTAATGCAGCAATCGGCGGATTTAAGATGGACATGATAAATATTGCCGGATTTGATGCAGCAAACCTGATTTCCGATATTCCGACACTTCTTCAGCGAGGCGGAATGTTATCTATGCTTAGTACGGTATTGATTGCATTTTGTGCATATGGATTTGCAGGAACATTGGCAGTTACAGGTTCGTTGGACATCGTTTTGAACCGGATTATGAAGTCGGTAAAGAGCACGTTCGGACTGATTTTTGCGACAATTATATCTTGTATTACGGCAGTGTTTGTAACATCTAATGGTCAATTATCAATTTTGATTCCGGGTGAAATGTTCCACAGTACCTATGTAAAACGCGGACTGGAACCAAGAAACCTTTCCCGTACACTGGAAGATGCTGCCACAGTCATTGAGCCGATTACACCGTGGACGGCAGCAGGCGTATATATGGCAACAACATTAGGTGTTCCGACGCTCTCATATCTTCCGTGGGCATGTCTGAATTATACGGGAATCATATTTGCCATGATTTGGGCGGCTACAGGAATCGGTATTATGAAGATTAAGAAAGATAGCGAAAACTATGCAGAATATGTTGCGCTGAATAAGGCAGACGGAATTGATGTAGAAGCGGTTAAGTAAAGAAAAAGGAGGCATTGTGATGTCAGACCTTAAATTTGATTTTGACACAATTGTGGACAGAAGAAACACAAACTGCGGTAGATGGGATACGATGGATAAAAAGTATGGAAGCAATGAATTGATTCATCTTGGTGTTGCGGACATGGATTTTCGTGCGCCCCAACCGATTATAGACGGTTTTCAGCAATGTGTAGACCACGGAATTTTCGGTTATACGGATTTGAATGAGGCATTTTATGATAGCTTTATCTCATGGATGAAAAGAAAACATGCTGCGGATGTAAAGAAAGAAGAGATTTTATTTTGCCCAAGAATTAACATTTCGTCCAGCGTGTGCGTAGAAACATTTACACAGCCGGGGGACAGCGTTATCATTAACACACCGGCATATGGTCCTTTATATAATGCGATAGTAAAAAACAACAGGGATGTGCTGGAGAGCAGGTTAATTTTAGAAAATGACAGGTATCGGATTAATCTGGACCATTTGGAAGAAATTATAACGCCGAATACAAAACTGTTTATCCTGTGCAGTCCGCACAATCCGGTGGGGCGTGTATGGACGAAAGAGGAGTTGACGGAAATTGGCGAATTTTGCGTCAAGCATCATTTGATTTTATTTTCCGATGAAATTCACGGAGATATTACGGCGCAGGGAACTCATTTTGTATCAACACTTTCGTTACAAGAGGAAATAAGACAGCTTTTGGTTGTGGCAGCGTCTCCAACGAAAACATTTAACATTCCGGGTGTTATTTTATCGTATTTGGTTATTCCAAACGGTGAGCTGCGAAAAAAGATACAGGATGATATTGACCGCATAGGAATGCACAATCCTACGATTTTTGCGGTAACGGCTGCAAAGAAGGCATATACGGAGTGCGACGACTGGTATGACGCGGTAACGGATTATATCAATGAAAATGAAGCTTATACGCGCAGTTACTTTGCCGAGCATATGCCGGAATTTCATATATATCCGCGCGAAGGTACTTATTTGCTGTGGATGGATTATTCCCGGTTAAACTGTACGGAAGAAGAATTGGAAAAATGGTTTATTGAGAAGGCACATGTCGGTGTGTATATGGGAACTGTTTTTCGGGAAGAAGGGCGCGGGTGTATCCGTGTCAATATTGCGAGTCCGAGAAAACTGCTGGAACAGGCGTATGGACAGATGGCAAGTGTGTATGATGCATTAAAGGCGAAATAGCAGGCAGAATTTTTGGAACGGCGTTCCTTATGGCGTGATGTCATGGGGGATGCCGTTTTATGCACAGCCCCGTGCAGGGGTATTATACCGCTAAAGTGGTGCATGGGGGGCGCGCAGGGGTGTTTTTATGGAGTATGTGAGGAAATTTTCCGGTTTGGTGAAAATGGTCGTGAAATGTAAAAAATAGCACTTGTTTTTCTTGATTTGTAATGATACACTAATGCAGTATTCTAAAAATCAATTCTGAACATCTAAAAAATCTATTATGTTCACAAAAGAAAGGACAATCAAATGAATAACGCACAACCATTTACATTTCAAAATGATGCCGGTACAATTGATTACACGCTGATGAACGATTATATGTTCCGAGCTGTATTGCAGGAAAATGAAATTGTTCTAAAAGGGTTGGTGTGTTCTCTACTGCGCCTGCTTCCTGACGATGTAAAAACGGTTACAATCCTGAATCCAATTGAACTTGGCAAAAGTTATGACGAGAAGGCGTTTGTCTTGGACATAAAGGTCCTGCTGAATAATGCGGCTGTCATTAATATTGAACTGCAGGTTGCCAATCAAAGTTTTTGGTCAAACCGTTCGCTTTCGTATCTTTGCGGGATTTTTCAAAACCTGAAACATGGCGAGGATTACGCTCAGGTTAAGCCTGCTTATCATATCGGTATTCTTAATTTTTCCCCGTTTCCCGAATATCCTGAGTTTTATGCTACATATAAAATAATGAATGTGGAAAAACACTATATTTATAATGACAACTTTACGTTGAATGTGTTAGACTTAAAGCAGATAGAACTGGCAACTGATGAGGATAAGGCTTATCAGCTTGACTATTGGGCAAGGCTGTTTCAAGCGAAGAAGTGGGAGGAGTTGAAGATGATGGCACAGGATAATACAGTTATGAAAGAAGCGGGTGAAACGCTTTATAAGCTTAATCAAGACGATGAAATGCGTTATATATGCGAAATGCGGGAAGAGGGACAGCGCATTTTGCGGACGTATCAAACTTTGATTAGGCAAGGGGAGGAAAAGCTTGCGGAGAATGCAGCGGCGCTTGCGGAAAAAGACGCCATAATTGCCGCACTTCAGGAACAGATAAAGGAATTGCAAAAATAAGCGTATCGTGTAAATTCAACAGAGAAATGCACTGGCGGCATGGAAAATGGTATGCACAAATGGCTATGCGGAAACGTATAGCCATTTTCAGCGGAAAATAATTATAAATATTGAATCCCAACAAGGAGGTCAGAAATGAAACCATACATCAACAACTAACAGGTGTCAGGAAATCAATTGCAATTGAAACTATTTTTGAAACACATCGTTTTACGAAAGCAGAAAACGGAGCAAGGAGACGCTACAATGAATCATGCAACGATGCAATTTGACAATCATGATGAACAGATAAAATATTATGAACTTTTACTGGAACGTGACTTGGACGACCTTCCACGATTTCCGCTTCCCGACGGATACCGTTTCGGCTTTTATAAGCTTTCGGCTTTGTCCCTCTTCCGCAGAATGCGAGAAACAGCAGGGACGGCTGGCGGATTATAAAAGCGCTCACCAATCATGCGGCGCTTGACACGTTTGATTGTGCGGCGGTGGAGGAGATTATTTCAAAGTAGTTTCTGTTTGAGAAAAAGCAATGTGGAGGTACGCGTATGAAAAATAGGGAGAATCGTGGCAAAATGACATTGTTAGAAAAATATCAGCCGTTTTTGGTAAACAATACACAGCCGGGAAATCAGCCCGTTTGGCTTAGCCTTTCGGCGGCGGGTTGGAAGCTGTTGATTCGGGAAAATCTGACGCCTTTTATAGAAGAATTGCATATGAGGCAAATCGGGGATTATCTTTGGGTAACGGATTACGCGGACGGCAGGCGCAAGGTGCTTTCTTTTTTTATGATAAACGACGCGTATGCAACGTTTCGGTGGGGGTGGAATTTTGATTTTGTTCCAAGGGTTGTTTCGGGAGGCAGACTTGTTTGGGCGCGGACGGATAAATCCATTTATACGCATATTTATGAGGTTTCCGAAGATTTTTCGGGGTATGCGGTGCCAAACGGAAAAAAACAGGACATCAGCCCCCAAACGGGGTTGTCGAAATTTTCTGCGGTGTGCAGGGAGAAGGGATTTTTGAATGCTTTGTGCGGTGGGTTTTTAGGGCAGAAAAATGAACAGATGTATAAGGCAGTGCCCGAGAAAAAGCCTGATGCGAGAAAAATGACAATTGTGTCAAGATATGAGATTGATGCCAAAAAACCTGAAAAAGGACTTGCCGAAAAGATAGAGCACCATAAAGCGGTATTTTTTTATTTGTTGCCGCTGATTACGGAATATTATCAGGCAATGGATACTTATGAAAAAATACTGGAGCGGATTGAGCAGAATATGCAGTGCAATTATTATCGACTTATTAACGGGGACAACAACGCGATTTCATATCTTTTTATCGAGAAACGATTGGGAATGGTAGAAAAGACATTTCGGAATTTTGAGAAGGTTTCGTTTCGGGAGACGGTTCGGGATAGGCTTTTGGACAGGCTTCGCAGTATAGAATAAAGATGATAAAATAAATTTGGAGATTGTTGTTGAGAATAAAGATATATGCTATACTGTAACTGATTAGAAAGGGTGTGATTAAGATGTTAGCAACCAAACCGCAAATAACTACAGAAACATCAGATTCTGCAAAATTGGATTTATATAGATTAATTGGCGAAGGCTATAAAGCAATGCAGGAGGGCAGAACCAGTACCAATTGAAGAAGTGAGGGAGAAACTGGAAAAGAGGAGAATAGAACGTGGTTAGTGTGGTATTTACTGAGCCGGCAGAATATCTAGTACAAATGGCTATGCGGAAACGTATAGCCATTTTCAGTAGCAAACAACCACACAAAATACATCAGACATTAATAAGGAGGTCAAAAATGAAACCATACATCAATAATTACACAGATCTTTTAGATTTCTTGGACGAAAAAGTAGACAGTGTTAATTGGGACAATTTCTACGGAGAGCGAAAACGCCTCGTCCCGTTTATCACGCAAAATACCATGCCTGACGAAAACTTAGTCAAATTTCTAAGCTGTCATACAGACATAAAAACTGCTGTTGAACTTGGCTGCGGCGAGGGCAGGAATGCCATTTATATGGCAGAACAGGGATTGGAAGTAACTGCCTATGACCTTTCTTGTGTGGCAATCGAAAATGCAAAGCGCATCATGGCGCAGGCGCAGGTCTGTGTAAATTTTGTCTGCAAAGATGTGATAAAATCGGGCATAACGGGTCTGGCTGATTTTGTTTATGATTCCGGAATGTTTCACCATTTATCGCCGCACAGAAGAATTACATATATTGAATTGCTAAAGAAAATCCTAAAACCAAACGGATATTTTGGCTTGACCTGCTTTTCATGGGGCACGGACTGCGCCGATGAAATAGACGACTGGGAATTTTATAACCACAAATTTAACGCCGGGCTGGCATTCACAAAGGAACGGCTTATTGAACTGTTTTCTCCGCACTTTGAAGTGATAGAAATACGAAACTACCAAAACGGCATTCCCGGCACCATTCAGGGACTGGAGTTTTTATGGGTCTGTCTGTTTCAAAATAAAGCATAATCGTTCACTTTGATTGCGAATATTTGTTTGGTGTTAAAAACAGTACCTGACGCATTGTTCGCAGGAATAAAGAGTAACTATTTATCTTCGGCTTTCTGCTACAAGAAAGCGCATAATCTGTTCAAGATAAGTTGTATTTTCCCCGCACTTTGTGTATACTAAAAATTACCATTGTTCCATTGGAACAGGAAATCGTCTATATAAAACCTTGGAGAACCGTCTTGGATATAAAATCATATAATTTACAAACAAAAGACTATTATTCGCTGCTCAATTTGCATAAAATATTGTTAGAAGCAAAATTTCATCCAAAGCCTGAGAATGCGCAAGTATCAGGAAGCCCTTTTCTTGCAGGGCTTTATCAGGAAGTCGTTTCCGCACTCCTTCAGAGCGAAAAAGCCTTAGAGTGGGAAAGCTGGATGCAGTTAAAAAACAGAACTGACTACAGACAGCGCGCTATTATCCAGATGCGGACATGCGGGGAATGGAAAACTGCCGCACCTGAGGCAAAAAGGAAGCTTGCGCAAATCCATTTAGCACCGTTTCTCTACACGGAAAAAGAGCTGGAAGAAGTAATCACAGAGGCTGAAAAAGAGGATACGGTAAATAAACCATATTCCGACGCAGTTTTTGCAAAAATTGAAACCGTCACTGATAAAAATTCTTTTATAGAGTTTCTTAAGCTGCTGGAAAAAGACAATGCAGTAAATTCACCGGAGTGGGAAAATAAAACAATCCGGGAATTTCTGCAGGCAATGTCCTCATGGATGGAGGATTTCTCCGAGTCGGATTATAATGATATTGACTGGGAAACTCCCGATTATAAAACAATGGCAAAAATATTGTATATGGGAAAACTGTATGAATAATGATTTTTCAGTATTTTATGGACAAGAAAACGAATACATAATGATAAATAAAATCATAAAAAAGAACAGCATTAAACGGAGGATTTTACAATGAAAAGCCTGCTAAAATACATAAAAGATTACAAGAAGGAAAGCGTTCTCGCCCCCCTGTTTAAAATGCTCGAGGCGTCCTTTGAGCTGATGGTGCCGCTTGTTATGGCATCGATTATTGATCACGGCATCGCGAACGCGGACACTTCTTATATTATTAAAATGGGGCTAATCCTCGTCCTTTTGGCAGCGGTCGGATTAATCAGTGCGGTAACGGCACAATATTTCAGCGCCAAAGCGGCAGTCGGCTTTGCCACGAAGCTAAGGTCCGCGCTGTTTTCGCACATTCAAGGCTTATCCTACACCGAACTTGATACCGTCGGCACAAACACCCTGATTACACGCATGACAAGCGACGTAAACCAGCTCCAAAACGGCGTCAATCTGACACTGCGCTTATTGCTGCGCTCACCGTTTATTGTATTTGGCGCGATGATTATGGCATTTACGGTAGACGTTAAGGCGGCTTTAGTTTTTGTGGTGGCAATCCCGTTGCTTTCCATTGTCGTGTTTGGTATTATGATTGTCAGCATGCCGCTTTACAAAAAAGTGCAGGCAGCACTGGATAAAATTCTTGGCAGAACACGCGAAAATCTTGCAGGCGCGCGTGTTATCAGAGCGTTTACAAATGAGGAGGCGGAAATCGCGGAGTTTGAGCAGGAAAACGAGCTGCTCCTAAACACGCAGGTATTTGTCGGAAAAATTTCGGCGGCGATGAACCCGGTCACATATATTATTGTAAATGTTGCTCTTGTAGTCCTTTTATGGACAGGCGCAATCCGTGTCGACAGCGGAATTATCACACAAGGCGCGGTGGTCGCGCTTGTAAATTACATGTCGCAGGTACTGGTTGAGCTTGTGAAAATGGCAAACCTGATTATCCAACTCACAAAAGCGCTTGCCTGCGCAAAACGTGTCGAAAGTATTTTTGCGATAACTTCAAGCATGAGTGACGGAACAGTAAAGAAAAATGACACAAGTGTCATAAATAAAGAGCGCACAGGAAAGAATGCGGCGATTGTCTTTGACCATGTATGCCTTACTTATAGCGGCGGCGGTGACGAGTCGCTTACGGATATTAACTTCACGGTGCAGAAGGGGGAAACGGTCGGCATCATTGGCGGTACAGGCTCTGGAAAAACATCTGTAATCAACCTTATTCCGCGCTTTTACGATGCAACAAAAGGACACGTGCTGATTGACGGCGTAAACGTGAAAGATTATGAGATTTCGGGACTGCGCGAGCAGATCGGTATTGTGCCGCAAAAGGCAGTTTTATTCAAGGGAAGTATCAAGGACAATCTTCTTTGGGGAAATGAAAATGCGACGGCGGGAGACTTGGAAAAAGCGCTTGAAATTTCGCAGGCAAAGGAGTTTGTCGATACGAAAGAGGGCAGACTGGATTTTATGGTGGCACAGGGAGGGAAGAACCTTTCCGGCGGTCAAAAGCAGCGTTTGACAATTGCCCGTGCCATTGTCAGAAACCCGCAGATTTTGATTTTGGATGACAGCGCCTCCGCACTTGATTTTGCAACAGATGCAAAATTGAGACAGGCAATCAAAGGCATGAAAAGTGACATGAGTGTCATAATTGTTTCACAGCGTGCCTCTTCCATACAGTATGCGGATAAGATTATCGTGCTGGACGACGGCGAAATGGCAGGTGTCGGCACGCATGAGCAGCTGCTTGCGGAGAATGAGATTTATCAGGAAATATACTATTCTCAGTTCCCGAAAGAAAAGCAAAAAGAAGCGTAAGCGTTTCTTAAATAATAGAATCAGAACCAAACAGAAAGGAGCGCTGTTTACAAATATGAAATCCCAAAACAAAGGAATCCTAAAAAAAGTCCTCAACTACATCGGAAAATACAAATTTTTCCTACTATGTTCCATCGTATTAGCTGCAATTTCTGTCATACTGACATTATATATCCCGATTTTGACAGGACGTGCCGTGGATTGCATTGTCGGCGCAGGCGCGGTAGATTTTGACGGTATTTTGCAGATTTTAAAGGAAATGACCGTAATTATCGTCCTCACGGCGGCGGCACAGTGGCTGATGAACGCCTGCAACAACAAGATTGCCTATCAGGTCGTGCGCGACGTGCGCGACGAGGCGTTTAAAAAGCTGGAAATCCTGCCGCTCAAATACATCGACGGACATTCGCACGGCGACATCGTAAGCCGCATTATCGCAGATGTTGACCAGTTTTCGGACGGTCTGCTTATGGGCTTTACACAGCTTTTTACAGGCGTTGTCACTATTGTCGGCACACTGCTTTTCATGCTTTCGATTAATGTCACGAGTACCGTTATCGTCGTAATTCTGACACCGCTGTCATTTTTTGTCGCAGGCTTCATTGCAAAGCGCACCTTCAACATGTCAAAGCTGCAATCGGAAACGAGAGGTGAACAGACCGCATTAATTGATGAAATGATTGGCAATGAAAAAGTCGTGAAGGCATTTAACCATGAGGACGCAGTCAGCGAACAGTTTGACGAAATCAATCTTAGATTGGAAAAAGCAAGCGTAAAGGCAATCTTTTTCTCCTCACTTACAAACCCGTGCACCCGTTTTGTAAACAGCCTTGTATATGCGGGCGTCGGCATTTTAGGCGCGTTTCTTGCAATAAGAGGGCGCATCAGCGTCGGTCAGCTCACCAGCTTCTTGAGCTACGCAAATCAATACACAAAACCGTTTAACGAGATTTCCGGCGTTGTGACGGAATTGCAGACGGCGCTTGCGTGCGCAGGCAGAATTTTTGAGTTTATTGAGGAAGAGCCACAGATACCCGATGCCGAAAACGCGGTCGTTTTGCGTGAGCCAAAGGGAAAAATCACAATGGAAAACGTAAGCTTTTCCTACAATCCCGACCAAAAACTTATCCGCAATTTCAACTTAGAGGTACAGTCAGGACAGCGCGTAGCGATTGTCGGACCGACCGGCTGCGGAAAAACGACAGTCATAAATCTGCTGATGCGGTTCTATGATATTAATAGCGGAAGTATTAAAATTGACGGAACAGATATTCGAGAAATGACAAGAAAAAGTCTACGCGACAGTTTCGGAATGGTGTTACAGGACACATGGCTGCACGCAGGCACAATCCGCGAAAATATTGTGATGGGCAAGCCTGACGCGACCGATGAAGAGGTTATCGCCGCGGCGAAGGCGGCACATTCCCACAGCTTTATCAAACGTCTTCCAAAGGGTTACGACACGGTGATTACCGAGGACGGCGGAAGCCTTTCGCAGGGACAGAAACAGCTTTTGTGTATTACAAGAGTGATGCTGTGTCTGCCGCCGATGTTAATTCTTGACGAAGCGACGTCTTCGATTGATACGCGCACGGAGATACGGATTTCGAAGGCGTTTAACACTATGATGAAAGGGAGAACAAGCTTTATCGTGGCGCACCGCCTGTCAACGATCAGAGAGGCGGATATTATCCTTGTCATGAAAGACGGAAATATTATCGAGCAGGGAAATCACGAAACGCTGCTGCAAAAGGAAAACGGATTTTACGCAAACCTGTATGCAAGCCAGTTTACGGCGTAGCATACAGATGTTCGGGTAATGAATAGTGCTTTGGAAAGGAGCATGGTTGGATCAATGATAAATAATTTTTTAAATCTTTCAAATTACAGCATTTTAGGATTTTTAGGAGTCGTATTTTCCTATCTTGGCACATGTTTCCTGCTTGGCACAGGCATGAACAAGCTGCCCCGCGACCACGGCAGGGCATATGCCCATGACGGGTCCATTTCCGCCGGAAAACCGCGCGGTGCGGGCTTTGTGTTTATTCTTGTTTTCGTGATAGCGGTGCTGTTGTTTGGTAATCCCGACAGGGAAATGGTCATCTATCTGATTTTGACAGTATCTGCCATGATGACAGGCTTTCTTGACGACTGCGCAAAGGTGTCTTGGGGAGAACTTCGAAAGGGCTTGCTTGACCTTGTGATTGCGATTATGACTACGATTACCGTCGTTAATTTTAACGGCAGCGATGTGCTGATTTCTTTTACGGGACAAACAATCCACTTTCATCCGTTAGTTTACGGTGCATTGGCAGTCGTTCTCGTATGGGGTTCCATTAATGTGACCAATTGCGCCGACGGCGTTGACGGGCTTTCGGGCACACTCTCGACAATCACGCTCGGCACAATGTATGCCATTATGAATGCGAGAGGCATTGCGCCCGAGTTTGCGTATACCATACTGTTGTTCGTTTCCTGCATTTTAGGATATTTGTGGTACAATGCGACGCCAAGCTGCTTAATGATGGGTGACGCGGGTTCGCGTGCAATCGGGCTGTTTATTGCAATATCCGCAATCAAGACAGGCAGTCCGTTCCTGTATCTGCTTGTGGCATTTGTGCTGATGGTGGACGGCGGCATCGGGCTTGTCAAGGTATCGCTTTTACGGTTTTTGAAAATTAAAATCCTTACCAAAGTGCGCACCCCGCTCCACGACCACGTCCGCAAAAACCGCAACTGGTCAAACGCGCAGACAGTGTTTAAGTTTGCGATTATTCAGATTATGATTTCGGCGGCAGTGCTTTGGCTGACGGTGATGTAACACGCATAAAAACTTTGCAGCCCTTAGTCCAAACCGGATATTTTTCCAATGGTATATTTTTTTAAATATTCAGAGGGTGTAATACCGGTGCTTTTTAGAAAGACTTTTGTAAAGTATCGGGAACTGAAATATCCTACATTCTCGGCAACTGCTTTTATTGTAGTAAACTGACCGGATTGTATCAGCTCAATTGCTTTGTTAATACGTACTGATGTCAGATGATCAACGAAATTTTCTCCTGTCTTCATTTTATAGATTTTACTTAAATAATTAGGAGAAATGCCGATTAAATCAGATAAAGTATTGATTCCAATTTGATTCATATAATTTTTTTCGACATAAATATTAATACAGTCGATAATATCAATTTCCTGATTTTTAGAGTCGCATTTCTTTAAATAATTTAGCAATTCCTGAAAAGTGCGAACCGAAGCGGGAGCTTCAAATTCAATTGTCAGTATACGGTTTAAAGAGGCATCACATTGTTGTACTGCAGAGTCATTTTTCAATAAAGAAGTAAGTGCTTCAAGCTGCTTTTGAAAACTGACAGTATCATTAATCCGGTGAGAAAAAATGATTTTTTCCAATAAGTCCGTAAACGGTAGAAGTTCAGAAACAGAAGGGATTTCCTGTTCTGAAAAAATATCTCCAAGGTGACGGCAAAAACGCAGACTTTGGTTTTTCTGTATATACTCAAGGCGGTCAAATAAATCAGGAAGCGTCTGTGCCGAAAAATAAAATGCCGTTGCCGTCCCGTTGCTTTTTTGGTTAAAAAGGAAAAGCTCTTTGCTGAATTCAGATGCAGGTATCGAGGCACTGGAAATGAAACAAAACTCCCCCGATGATAAAAAGGATGAGGCCCACAAAGCATGGTGCTTTTCGAATACGCTGCCAAGCAGGACCGACAAGCTGTCGATATCATTTTTGCAAAGTGTCTTTTGCGAATAATCAAAATAAACCAGCAACGCAGTATAGGGCGGAATCACAAATTCCGGTATTGGAATAAACTGAATGGAAGTGTATAAATCAAGCAGTTTATTAAATTCGAGCTCATAATCTTTTTTGCGCATAAGCGTTTGCTTATATTGCAGGGAAGTAAGTTTTTCCATAACAGTCTTTATTTCATCTAAGCTTGCAGGCTTTAAAAGATAATCCATGGCACCAAGTTTAAGTGCCTCCTTTGCATAAGAAAATTCAGCATATCCGGTCAGCATGACTACCGGAATTCCTCTCTTTGAAAACTGGGAATATGCTTCCAGCCCATTAAGCTTAGGCATGTGAATATCAAGGAAAATAAAATCTGGCGTGTTTTCGTCCAATAGCCGGAGAAGCTCTTCCCCATCTGCCGCTTCCACAAATTGATAGACGTCAGGATAAAGCTCCTCAATCATATTTTTTAGTCCTAATCGGGTGAGATGTTCATCATCAGCCAAGAGTATGTTCATGTCGTGTCCCTCCTAACGGAATTTGTATTGTAATGCACGTGATTTCATCAATAAGTTCAATTTTAAATTGCGCGTCAGGATGGAAAATACGGACGCGGCTTTCTACATTTTGAATTCCAACCTTCCCCTCTGCGTATACTTCATCTAAATTTATAGGAACGCCATTGTTTCTTTCCTGCATGACAAGGAATCCATTTTGAACATAAGCGTCCAGCCATATGGAAATGGAACGCCCATCCGAGCTCATTCCATGCTTTACGGCATTTTCCACCAATGGCTGGAACAGAAGGCGGGGGATTTTGACATCACCGGCATCCTGTCCTATATCACAGTAAAAGGTAATCCGGTTTTCAAAACGGATTTTCATAAGGTTGCAGTATTGGACACAGCAGTTCAGCTCTTCCTGTACCGTAGTCAGCTTTTCGTTGCTGCAGGTATAGCGAAAAAGACGTGTTAACTGTATAATGCCATCTTCTAATTCCTTTTTCATTCCCAAACGATTCATGGATATAAAACAATTCAGGGTATTATATAAAAAATGAGGATTTACTTGACTTTGCAGGGCACGATATTCTGCCTCCTTATGGTTCAATTCATATTTATATGCTTTGTCTATGTATAGCTGCAGTTTTTTAATCATGTCATTTAAGTTCTCTGCAATCAAAGAAAACTCTTCCGTAGTAAAAGAATCATTTTTCAAAAGAACCTCCGATGGAACATTCGTGTCAAAATTTCCATGCGCAACTTCTTCCATGGTACTTAAAATAGAATTTAGTGCCAAGGTCGTTTTTTTGGAATTGGAACGAAAAATGACGTATGCAATCAAAATGGAAGCAATGCTTAACAATATAGCAAGTCCCCATACAACAACAATCTCCTTTGCAGTATCTTTTCGTGATGATACAAAAATAAGCCGCCAGGGCATCCCGGAAATATCGCTGCAATATAAATCATAAGTGTCATTGGAGGTTTCAACCAATGCTTTTGCTGTCGGGAGATATGGTATAATTTCCTGCTCAATTTTGCCAAACTGGTAAACGGGCTGACCGTCCTGATTGACGATTACAAAACCGGAATTTTTGCTCAAGGCGACATTTTTAAAAATGTCCTGAATTATTTTATCAGATGCATCAATACGGATGATGCCCAGCACATGCTTTGTATAAACATTTTTAACCGGATGGATTGTAGAAATTACGGTGGTATCGGTGGATAAATACGGCAGGGAATCAGACGTAGTGTAGTAATATGGTTCACAAGAAGCTAAGCTGTCCGAATACCATGCCTCTTTTAAATAAGGATAAGCGGTATTATCAATAAAGTCTTTCTTTTTTGTGGTAGTAATCATAATTTGATTATTGGAATTGGCAGGAGCAAAGGAAATCGCAAGGATATCCTCTCTGGCGGTGATTAGGATACGCTGGATACAGGTTGTATAATTTTGCCGATAACGTTCCACGGTATAATTGGCAGAACCCTCCTCCGTGTAATTTCCTTTTTTTACGGCAGTATAAAAAATGGAAATATCATCATATACATACGGGGTCATTGCCAGGTTCTGTAATTCAGAAAAATAAGTGCTGAGATTCGTGGAAATAGAGTATAAAGAGGTAGAAAAATACCTTTTATTTGCCTCATATATTTTATTTTGAAAATAGTAAGCCAGGCAAACTGACATGATTACAATAGGTAAAACAATACTTATCAAAAAAAGAATCAGCAGGTTGTTGTAGAAGGTTTGCCGTTTTCGCATATCGAATCACTCCTTATGAAATCATTTTATATTGCGCAAAATATTATTTCAATCTTTTTGGAGAAAATGATAGAAATGAGTCTTATAGTGTAGATTTAGGTACCTTGTGATGGGAATATAACCCATGTTAGACTGTAATTACACAAACGCCGGCGAAAACGAATAATGTAACAGTAAGAAAGGAAGCGTGGATATTTATGAAAAAATTATTAGCATTAACATTAGCAGGTATTATGGCAGTTTCATTAGCAGGCTGTTCACAGGCTCCTGAAGAACCGGGAACGGAAAATACGACGGACAATACCGTAGAAAATACGGTGGATACAAGCGCACAGAAACAAGCAACATCTACAACAGGTGTTACATTGGAATTCTTATACAATCTGAACGGAGAGGCAGTCAGCGACGCTGTACAGGAGGTGTGCAGGAAGTTTACGGACGAAACAGGGATTGAAGTGGAGGCTGTCATGCCCGGAAGTAATTTTTCCGACATTATGAAAACGCGTATGGCTTCGAATCAGCTTCCCGATGTATGGACCACACACGGATGGGCAGTTGCAAGATATGCAGAGTATTTGGCGCCTTTAAATGATTTTTCGTTTGCTTCACATATTGCACCCAGTATTAAAGGGCAGATAACGGATGAAAACGGGGATCTCTATACATTGCCGATTGACGTGGATTTAACAGGGATTGTTTACAATGCAAATGTTTTAGACGAGGCAGGCGTTAATGCGGATGATATTCTGACATGGGCAGATTTTGAAGATGCTTGCGAAAAAGTAAAAGCGCTTGGCAAAACACCGATACAGTTAGGCGGAAAGGACAATTATACTTTGGGGAACATGATGGATTATGTAGCGCCTACACTCATTACCAATGAAAATGAGGCAAATGAGAATGCCCTGCTTGACGGCAGCTTTGACTGGGATAACTGGAATGCCGTGGTGGACAAGATCGATTTTTGGAATCAGAGCGGTTATTTTAATGTAGATGCGGTTACGGCAGATTTTATGACGGGAATCGGTGCACTGGCATCAGAACAGGCGGCATTTATGTTTACGGCAGCCAGCGGCATTACCGAAACTTATGTACAGAATCCGGATACGGAAATGGGATTTATTCCAATGCCTGCAAGAGAAGATGGTTTAAGGCGCTCCCTGATGACCGGAGAGCATTTTGCGGTAGGAATGTCTAACTCAACGAAATATCCGGAAGAAGCAAAGATGTTTATGGAATTTTTGGCAAGAGAGGATATCTGCTCTTATTTGGCAACAAAGTGCGGTATGCCCTCTGGCTTGGACAATGTAACAAGCGATACGGGAAGACTGGCTCCGTTTTATGATAAGTATGCAAATGATTCCGCTATTTTAAATATCCCGTACTTTGACAGAAAATATCTTCCAAGTGGTATGTGGAATGATCTTTGTGTAACGGGAGGAACCCTTTTGTCAAATCAGGCAGATGCAAAAGCGACTGTAATTGAGCAAATGAGAACCAGCTATGAAGAGAAGAAAGCACAGGAGTAGGGTTGTAAATTAAAATTTTAACCGGCAGGTTTGGGTTTTATTGCCCAAACCTGCAGACTGAAAGGAGCAGGGTTATAAATATGAAAAAACAACGCGGAACAATGATTAATTTGTTTTATATTCCTGCAATTATATTATTTTGTGGATTTGTGGTCTACCCGTTCCTGCAGGGTATTCGGTTGTCCTTTATGAACTGGAACGGATATTCACAGAATATGAAATTTGTGGGCTTAAAGAATTATATAAGACTGTTTCAGGACGCTAATGTAAAAACGGCGTTTGTAAACACCTTAATTTATGGCGTGGTGAGTACGATTATTCAAAATATTTTAGGACTTGCTTATGCACTATTTTTAAATATGAATTTCAAGTGCAGAACAATTGTTCGAACTATTATTTACATGCCGGTTATGATAGCCCCGCTTATTATGGGATATATCATGTATTTCTTTTTCCAGTATGATGGTGGGGCAATTAATGATATTCTCATTTGGCTGGGCAAAGAACCGATTGATTTTCTTGTAAATTCCAATGCTGCAATCAGCATTATCGTAATTGTAAATTCATTGCAGTTTGTGGGCGTTGCAATGGTAATCTATTTGGCGGGACTGCAGAATGTTCCTGCGATGTATTATGAAGCTGCCATGCTGGACGGAGCAACTTTTTGGGACCGGTTCCGACATATCACATTGCCGCTGCTGATGCCGGCAATTTCCTCTTCAACAATTTTGAACTTAATAGGAGGCTTAAAACTGTTTGACCTTGTCATGGCGCTTACGAGTGGAGGTCCCGGATTTAGCACACATTCTTTGTCCACTTTGGTTACAAATCAGTATTTTTCGGCACAGTCCGCGGGGTATGCTTCAGCGATTGGTATTATTTCATTTGTGCTGATAATGGTTATCAGCAATGTAGTGACCAAATATTTTGACAAAAAGGAGATTGATACACAATGAAAAATAAAAAAATATTAGGATTGTGGAAATATCTGCTGGCGTTTGTTATCATGGTGATTCATTTTGTCCCTATTTATATGGTGATAGCCATCGCGTTCAAATCTCCATATGATCATTCTTCACGTTGGATATTTCCGGGATATGTTTATCTGAAAAATATACAAACGGCTTTGGAACGGGGAGGAATGCTTTCGGCATTAAAAAATACGGTTCTTATAAGTGCTGTCGCCGTTGTCCTGATTGTGGTGATTGGAGCAATGGCTGCATACCCGTTAGCAAGGAATAAAAGCAAATTAAATAATGTGGTAAGAGGCTTTATAATGGGCGTAATGATGATACCCCCATTGAGTATCCTTGTTCCATTATATTCTTATATGGCGAAAATAGGCGGAATCAATTCTTACTGGGGAATTATTGTAACGCTTTTAACCTTTCAGTTGCCAACCAGTATTTTCCTGTTTTCCAGCTTTATAAGCAGTATTCCTGTTGCGCTGGAAGAGGCGGCAGCCATTGACGGATGCGGACCCTTTCAAACATTTTTCCGCATTATCATGCCACAGTTAAAGCCGGTTACGGCATCCGTAATTATTATTACGGGTGTAAACTGTTGGAACAATTATCAGTTTGCACTGTACCTGCTGCAATCGCCCAAGATTAAAACAGTTACTTTGGCAATTGCAGGATTCTTCTCCGCGGACGCGTCTAATGTCAACGGAGCTGCTGCCGCCGCATTTTTAGGAATTTTACCATTAATAATTGTATTCTTATTTCTACAAAAATATTTTATTCAGGGAATGGTGGATAGTGCGATTAAATAAACAAAGTTTAGGAAACGGAAAGAGAGGTTTGGCATGGGCATTCAGTATTTACCGGAAAAGAAAGCATTCCTGCTACATACAAAAAATACGAGTTACCAGTTTCGCGCAGCGGAGTTTGGTTTTTTAGAGCACCTTTATTATGGCAGGAGGATACAGGACTGTGCTGATTATCTTCCGGTTCGCCTGCGTCATGGTTATGAGGCAAATCCGTATGAGGCTGAGAAGGACAGGACAATTTCACTGGATGTGCTGGAGCAGGAATATCCGGGGTATGGTGTTTCGGACTTCAAAACGCCTGCTGTGGCGGTAAAAAACGGTGATGGCTCGGATTGTATTGATTTGCGTTATGTATCCCATAAAATTTATGAAGGGAAATATACGATAACAGATATGCCGTCTCTTCGTGAAAATGAAGGCGGGTGGTCAACGCTTGAGGTGCTGCTTAGGGATTTCAGCTCCAGAATAGAGGTCACGCTGGTATATGGCGTTATGGAAGAATATGATATTATTACACGCTGTGCAAGGCTTTGCAACACGGGAGAGCAGGAAGTTTTTGTACATAGGGCACATTCTGCATGTGTCGCATTTCCTACGGATAAAATGGACATGATAAGCTTTTATGGAAGCTGGGGACATGAACGGAACATGGAAAGAATGCCGGTAAGACATGGAAAATACACGGTTGACAGTACAAGAGGCATTTCAAGCCATTATTATAATCCGTCCGCGGTTCTTTGTTCCCACGATGCAACGGAGCACAGCGGCGAATGCTATGGGATAGCGCTTGTATATAGCGGAAATTTTGCCATAACAGCGGAAGTAAATGATTTTAAACAGACTAGAATCGTAGCAGGTATTAATCCTGATACGCTTTGCTGGAAGCTGAATCCGGGCGAGAGCTTTCAAACGCCCGAAGCAGTGATGACATATAGCTCTCGGGGACTTACGGCATTGAGCCACAATTTTCACCGTATTATAAAGTATCACCTGATACCAAAGCAGTTTATCAACCGGCGCTGTCCTGTTTTAATTAATAATTGGGAAGCGACAATGATTGATTTTAATGAAGAACAGCTTATAGCGATTGCCGAAAAGGCGAAAGCATTAGGCGTAGAAATGTTTGTTATGGATGACGGTTGGTTTGGCAGGAGAACAGATGAGTATAGAGGTTTGGGAGATTGGCAGTGCAACCTGATGAAAATACCCAGCGGAATTGCAGGACTGTCAAAACGGACTCATAAGCTTGGCATGAAATTCGGGATATGGATTGAACCGGAGATGGTCAATGAAGATTCAAGACTTTACGAAGAGCACCCTGACTGGTGTATCTGCATTCCGGGGAGGAAACCCACAAGGCAGCGTTATCAGCTTGTTTTGGATTTTACAAGGGATGAAGTGATTGATGAAATTTTTAATCAGCTTTACGCGGAATTTAAAGACGCAGAGATTGATTATGTGAAATGGGACATGAATCGAAGCATGACCGAACGCTTTTCGCAGCAGTTACCAGCGGAGCGACAAGGAGAGGTCTGCCATAGGTATGTACTCGGTGTTTATAAATTAATGCAGCGGCTGACGGATGCATTTCCGCAGATAAGGCTTGAGGGATGCTGTGGCGGAGGCGGAAGATTTGACATGGGAATGCTATATTATGCACCGCAGATTTGGTGTTCCGATGACACGGATGCCATAGAACGAATTCACATTCAATATGGGACATCGTTTATTTATCCTCCCTTTACAATGGGAAGCCATGTGTCAGAATGTCCGAACCAACAGACAGGAAGAACGGTTTCCATTGATACACGGGCTGCATTGGCATATTTTGGGACATTTGGATATGAACTGGATCCCAATGAGCTGACGGATGAGGAGCAGGAAGCAGTTCGAAAGCAGATTGCGTATTATTGCAGACATGGAATGGTTTCGGCATTTGGAGATTTTTACAGATTGACAAATCCGGAAGAAGAGAAAGAATATGCAGCGTTTATGTCGGTGGCGGAAGATCAAAAGGAGGCGGTTCTTAGTTATATTCAACTCGTTTCCGGAGCAAATAAAGGGATTATTTATTTGAAACTGGAAGGGCTTTTGGATGAGGCGATGTATGAAATCCAAGAATTAGGAATAACCTGTTCGGGTGCGGCGCTTATGTATGCGGGCTTGCCTATGCCGGTTATAAAGGCAGATAACGAGGCAAGAATATATACGTTATGTGCAGTACAGGAATAGAACTGCTTGTATTAAAATCAGCAGAACACGCGTTCTATAAGCTCGCATGCCCTGCTGATTTTGTAATAAATCAAGCCGGTTCAGCGCCTGGCTGATGGTAAGAGAGTATCCCGATTTTTACACGGAAACCGAAATCGTCGGCGTTTGCGCAGGCGGACAAACCGCGCCAACAGCCGTATAGGTAACAGGCTCGCTTCCGGTGACGTTTTGTGGATTTACAGAAGTGCTTTGCTCAAAATCCGTATGTTGCGCGTCAACAGTTTGCTTTAATAACACCTTACCGTCCTCACTTACCTCTACCGTGTCCGTCTCCTTATTTGCAGATTTCTCCGCGTTATTATCCGTATCCTTGCTTTCTTCCGTTCTTGCCTCAAGCTCCTCGCGCTCTTTCCTGCGCTGTTCGATTGCCTTTTCGCGTTCTAATTTCTCGCGTTCCCTCGCTGCCTTTGCGTCTTCCTCCATTCCCACATCGGCTTCTTCTTTATACTCCTGCGCCTTGTCAGAAAAGTCGTTGACATATCCCATTGCCCGTTTCATGGTTTCCGTATCGCCCTTACGCCTTGCCTCTTTAAAAACCCGAAACGGCGTATTCAGCAATTCCATATTTGTCCTTGCGCCCACAAGTCCTTCCATTGTCTTTGTATTCATACTTCATCCTCCATTCCTTCCAAAGCCTCTAAATATTTGATAACCAAAAGCATTTTATGCAAACGTTATGTAATGCCTTTTATAATCCGTCTGAACGATTTACTTCTTGTTTCGGCTATTTCGCAAAAGACTGTTATATTCTTGTTTTAAATGACCTGTTTGATGTCATGTACGGGAATGTTTAATGGAATTAAGACCGAAATCACAAACACATTGTCCTGAAGCTCCATATCCATGACGCCATTATACCGATGCACCACATCACGAATATTTAATAACCCGATTCCATGCCCATGGGGGCTTTTTTTACCTGTGCATTTTAATTCGCTGCAATCTGAAGCATCAGAACTGTTTTTCACTTCTAAAAGAAAACATTTCTTCACAACATTGGCTTGAACATCAATAAACGGCTGCACGGTACAATGCGGTTCCCTGCATTGCAATCGTTCACATGCCTCAACTGCATTATCCAAAATATTTCCAAACAACACACATAAATCAAAAGAGCTAATAGAATTTATTTTCGGCACCCGCACATCACATTTCCACAAAATATCTTTCTCTTCCGCCCGCTTCCTGTTTTGGGACAAAAGAACGTCAATTACACGGTTACCGGTAACTTCTTCCCCATGCTCCAAATCCGCACGGTTTAACATGGTTTTCAGATAGTCTTCAAGCTTTTCCCACTCCCTTTTTTCTGACAATTCCAGTAAAACATTCATATGATTTTTCAGGTCATGCCTTAACCGCTCCGACTCTCTGTATTGTTTCTCCAACGCTTTGTATGCTGCAATTTGAAGCGAATACTGATTGTTCTTTTTCTGTTCTAAGGAAATGCGCTCCATTCCAAAAATATAAAATCCTGCCGCTGACAGACACAAAAGCGCCAAAATGCAAAACTGGATATGACTGAAGAGCTGGTCATAATAGAATCCCATCGTTCCCCCGCTTTTGACCATAATGCCGTTGCTCGCGCCCCAGTTTGCCACTTCCGTTACGGCGATAATGCTAAGCAGCGGAAGCGCCAACGCGGCATACCATTTTCGTGTTTTACCATAAAAGACAGGAACAAGATACTTTGACATTCGCCATAGAATCAATATTGTCGTAACAGAACTGATGCCTTCAATTACATACATTTGTCCCGCACTTAAAAACGGTTCAGAGATATTTTTTACCATGTGCAATAAAAACAGTACAAGACATGACAAAAAAGAATCGCAAAAAGTCCCCATTAATGTTGGAATCATTATTAATATCGCTGCCGCCAAAATTTTTTTCTCCAAGTCCGCACGAAAAAACAATATCACACATGCAATTAAAACCAGATGATGAAATATTGCATAAAAAAGGTATGGAACGGAATATCGCATTACTGCAATGTATAGCAAAAGCCATGCAATAAAACAGGGAAATAAGAACAAATGTTTATATTTCTTTGAAGCTTCTAAATGCTTTCTGCAAAATATATCTGCGGTCCATAGATAAACGAAATAGTAAGACACTTTCAGGATACTATCAAAATAATCAAAAAACTGATTCATAGAATGCCTCCGTTTTTGCGCATATATGCAAGGATTTCCCTGCAAAATTCCGCGTATCTTCGTTTCGCGATTGTAATTCGTTCCCCATTATCAAGGATTACTTCCTGCTTATTATAGACATCAACATATTTTAGATTGATGAGATAACTTTTGTGGCAGCGGAAAAATCCTTTATCCCGCAGGTTCTGTTCCAAAACATGAATCTGTTCATAATAGCTAAAAACACCGTTTGCCCCATGAATTTCAACCATTCTTCCTCTGATTTCAAAATAGTAAATGTCATTCAAAAACCACTTTGTTGTCTGTCTCTCTTTGTTGACGACTATAAATTCCTGCGAAGGCGTTTCTATTTTCCAAACAGCCTTTTGCAGCACTCTTTTTAATTTTTGGTTATCAATCGGCTTTAGTAAATATTGAAACGCCTCTACGTCATAGGCATCAAATACATAATCCCTGCTGGAAGAGATAAAAATAAGGATTTTGTCAAATGCATTTTCCCGAAAAATCTGTGCAGTCCGCAGTCCGTCCAAATCATGCATGATAATATCAAGAAAAATAATGTCAAAATTGCCTGCGGACCGCACAAACTCCCGCCCGCTGTAAAACTGCCGTATCGTGCAGGGGACTTTCATTTCATCTAATATTTTCTTGATTTTTCCTGCGATATTGCAGCACTCAATCATTTCATCGTCACATACTGCTATGGACAGCATAGAAACCACCTGCTTTGCGAATAGATTATGTATTACATATATCGACATAAATGTTATAGGAGCTTTGCGAATGTCATAAACGGGCGTTGAGATGTTATAAACGGGTTAGGGATTAGGGAATTAGTTTATTTTTGCGAGGCGTTTGACTTGTGTAGTTGTAATAGTTTAACCTTTGGCTTCCTGTTACATGCAATTTCAGATAATTCAGATAATTCTTAAAAAGGCTTGTTTACATAATGGAAGTATGTTATACTCAAAAATATTCTTTTTAAAAATCATGGCATATCGCCATAAATTCCAAAAAAATGAATTTAATTTCGAAAGAAAATCAATTGAAACAACAGTAAGGAGAGGCTATAATGAAACTAACATCACTAAAGTACGATTTCTGTATCAAGGAAATAATGGACAACGAAATTGTCCGAAAACACTTTATCAGCGATGTACTGAATATTCCGCTTGCGGACATCAAATCCGTGCGGATTATGAACCCGTTCCTTTGGAAACGCTATAAACGACAGAAACAGGGCATTTTGGACATCCAACTGGAACTCAATAATGACACAAAGATTAATATTGAATTGCAGATAAAACAACAGTCGCATTGGGAAAAAAGAAGCATTTTTTATCTTGCAAAAATGTATACTGCCGATTTAAGGCGTGGGGAAGCTTATAAAAAGGCAAAAAAATGTATTGCGATATCCATATTGGACTTTAACATTGACGAACGCGCGGACTATCATAACATATACGCACTGCGCGACAAACATGGAAAGTTGTATTCGGACGTATTGGAACTGCACACAATAGAATTGAAAAAGAATCCAAACAAAGAAAACCCATGTCCGCTCGATGAATGGCACAGCCTGTTTAATGCAAAGACAGAGGAGGATAGATTGAAAAATCAAAGATTTTTCAATCGGCAAATTTGTGCTGACGCCCAAATTCGCAGACTTTGGTAAGAATGGAGAATAGATATGCTGAAATCAAAAACAAAAAACCGCGGAATTATGGAAGCAATTAAAGAGTTGCGGGAAGTAAGCCTGACCGACAGAATACGGTTAGAGCACGAAATGCGGCTGAAATTCAAACGCGACCGCCAGGCAGAGGACGAATTTGTATTTGAACAAGGAAGAAAAATCGGCATGGACGGGCTGATAAAAGCATTGCGAAAAAACAACTATACAGATGAACAAATCGTAACAGAGCTTATGGAAGCATTTGACCTCAGCCGCGAGGAGGCGCAGGAAAAGCTTCAATAGAAAAAAGAGGGGGACTACTATGAAATATGCAATCGAATTATACTTCGATGAGGAAACGGAACAAAAACTCAATCAACTGTCTCAAAAAATTGCGGATGAAAAAATCAGTACAAAATTTCTCGAGTGGAAAACAAGACCGCATCTTACGTTGGCATGCTACAATGATGTGGATGAGAACCGCTGCATCGAGAGCCTAAAGGATTTTGCCCAAAGCCACAAAAGAATGCCCGCCTACATTGGCTCCGTCGGCATGTTTAATGATACAAAAACAATCTTTGTATCACCTATCATGAATAGCGCTATGTATCAGTTCCAAAGGGAGTTATTTGAAAGCCTAAAAGAATTTGATGCAAAAGGTTGGGAATGGTATCGTCCTGACCGTTGGGTGCCGCATTGTACAATCGCGCTTACCGGTGATGATGAAGAGGAGGCTTTTTTTCGGGCAAGTGATTTAGTGCTCCGCGAATTTCGGAAAATCAGCGGTAAATTCGTTGAGATTGGATTGGTTAAAATTACGGCTCCTGTAGAAGAATTATATACGGTAGACTTGAAATAATTGATAGCGACTGATTTTGTCAAAAAAAGTCACCCCCGCATATACTAAAAGAAAACACGAGGATGACCTTTATGGACAATAATTTTTTAACACAAATCACAAACGGCACAATTGATGCCGTAGAAACAGGCAGAGGCGGTTCTTTTGTACTGGTTTCGTATTCGGATTGTCCAACCTGCAGCCGCGACAATCAGCAAATCCGCCTTAATGTCACCGGAAATACCGTAATTTTGGACGAAAACAGCAACCGGATACCGATAACGGACTTAAGAGTCGGCATGACCGTAAACGCCGCCTTCTCCAATGCCACAACAAGAAGTATCCCGCCGCAGTCCGCAGCATTTGTCATACAAGTGATAAGAAGACCACGAAATGACAACGTAACAATCGGCAGAATCGTCGACATCGACAGACAAAACAGAAGCTTTACAACCATCAGCGACGCAAACCTGTCAACCGTCATTCGCTTTAACGTAGCAGACGACGCACAAATATTCAATGCCTTCGGAAGACCGATGAACTTCTCAGGCTTAGTTCCCGGACTGCGTGTCCGCGTGCGCCATGCAGCCTTCATGACCGCCAGCATTCCGCCGCAGACAACGGCGTTTGAAATCAGAGTCGTCAGATAACAGGAAAAGCTTTATATAAATTTGGCTTGGAAAAACACACAATATAGTGTAAACTATGAACATAAATCCATAAATCACACAATATAAAAAATGACACATCTGTCATTTAAAGCGAGGAGAAACACAAATGGAAATATCAAAATATTTTAAAAGCATTATCGAACAGGACAGATGCGCAGTCGTAATCTGCAACTTAGAAAATGAGATTATCTATATGAATCCGACAGCGATTGCCCGTTATCAGAAATGGGGAGGTGCAGCGCTCATAGGGAAAAGCCTCTTGGACTGTCACAATCCGAACTCTTCAAAAATGATTAAAAAAGTAGTCCTATGGTTTGCCAAGAGCAAAGAAAACAACATCGTCTACACGTCATATAATGAAAAAGAAAATAAAGACGTCTATATGGTCGCGCTTCGGGACGAGGACGGTACGCTAATCGGATATTACGAAAAGCACGAATACAGAAACGCGGAAACGGCGAAGCTGTATGATTTTGATATTTAAGAGTCATCATAATACGGGACGTCTGTAAAAACAGGCGTCCCAATAGCATTAAATCCGTAAACTCCACTCCGAACAATCCCACACATCCGTAGCCAGTCCGTCATAAAACTCTGGCTCATGGCAAACCATTAAGATACTGCCCTTGTACGCCTGCAACGCCCGTTTCAGCTCCGCCTTCGCATCCACATCCAAATGATTGGTCGGCTCGTCCAACAGCAGAATATTCGTCGGACGGTTAATCAGCTTACAAAGCCGCACCTTCGCCTGCTCGCCGCCGCTAAGCACCTTTACCTTGCTTTCTATATGCTTTGTTGTAAGCCCGCACTTTGCAAGCGCCGAACGCACCTCATACTGTGTATACGAAGGAAATGTATTCCAAATCTCTTCAATACAAGTCGTATCCACCGACTGGTCCATCTCCTGCTCAAAATACCCAATCTCAAGATAGTCCCCAAGCTCCACACTGCCTGAAAGCGGTGCAATCAGCCCCAAAATGCTTTTCAAAAGCGTCGTTTTTCCAATTCCGTTCGCACCCGTAAGCACCACCTTCTGCCCGCGTTCCATCGACAAGTCAAGCGGTTTCGAAAGCGCTTCGTCATACCCAATCACGAGGTCCTTAGAAGTAAAAATATACCGTCCGCTCGTGCGAGCTTCCTGAAAATGAAATACAGGCTTTGGTTTTTCCGACGCAAGTTCAATCACATCCATTTTATCCAGCTTTTTCTGCCGCGACATCGCCATATTCCGCGTCGCCACACGCGCCTTATTGCGCGCCACAAAATCCTTCAAGTCGGAAATTTCCTTCTGCTGCTTATTATAAGCCGCCTCAAGCTGCGACTTTTTCATCGCATAGACCTCCTGAAACTTGTCGTAATCGCCTACATAGCGGTTCAACTCCGCATTATTCATATGATAAATCAGATTCACCACACTATTCAAAAACGGAATATCATGTGAAATCAAAATAAACGCATTCTCGTATTCCTGAAGATACCGCTTCAGCCATTCGATATGATTTTCGTCAAGATAATTCGTCGGCTCGTCCAACAGCAAAATGTCCGGTTTTTCCAACAAAAGCTTTCCAAGCAGCAGCTTTGTGCGCTGTCCGCCGCTCAAATCCGTGACATCCGTCTCAAGCCCGACCTCAAGAATGCCAAGCGCCCGCGCAACCTCCTCCACCTTTGCGTCAATCATATAAAAATCATGATGATCCAACAGCTCCTGAATCGTACCAAGCTCCTCCATATATGCCTCAAGTTCTGCTTCCGACGCATCACCCATCTTGTCGCAAATCTCATTCATGCGCCGTTCCATTTCATATAAAAAGTCAAACGCCGACGCCAAAACGTCGCGCACCGTCATGCCCTTCTCAAGCGCCGTATGCTGATCCAAATACCCCACACGCACATTTTTTGACCATTCTACCTTACCCTCATCCGGCATTAACTTTCCGGTAATAATATTCATAAAAGTAGACTTTCCCTCGCCGTTCGCCCCGACTAGCCCAATATGCTCGCCCTTTAAAAGCCGAAACGAAACATCTGTAAAAATTGTCCGGTCGCCAAACCCGTGAGAAAGATTTTCCACATTCAAAATACTCATTTCACAATCCCAAGCCTTTCCTAATCGTCCAAAAGTTCCATTCTGCCGCGTTTGCGGTGTTATCCACGGATTAGTATATATGTATATCATAAAAAATGCAATATAAAACATACCGTAAGACATTCTGCAACAGCGAGCCTGCATTTCAAGACATTTCCATTGTATCCTCCAAAAAGAAATGGTAGAATATTAGTTACTTTTCACGGTTCAGGAATGCGCATTTACTGCGCGTTGCGTGAGAACATGATTCGTATGTGAGGAGCATATCGCCCCGAATCGTTGCTATGAGCGGCTTCCGAGCCGTGAATAGTAACAAATATTATATATCAAGGCAAAGGGGGGGGCATTACATGATACGCATTGCAATCTGCGACGATGAAAAAACGATGTCGGACAACATCAAAACAATGGTATCCGACTTTTTTTGCGGCAAAAATATGCAAATCGCAATCGTGCAGTTTTCCTGCGGCGAGGAACTGCTAAACTACGGCAGACAAATAGACATTCTATTTTTGGATATACAAATGAAAACCATAAACGGTATGGAAACCGCAAGAATCTTGCGGGAAAGCGGCTTTCAGGGGTTTCTCATTTTCATGACAATCCTCAAAGAAATGGTTTTTGAAGCCTTCGGTGTACAGGCATACGACTATTTGGTCAAACCAATCAAGGAAAGCCATTTTCAAAAAACAATGGAACGCCTTTTCGTCTCCATACAAAATGCCAATGAAACAAATTTGCTGGTACAAAAAGGCTGCGAAAGCAGCATTATTCCATTCGACAAAATCATCTTTTGTGAAATTATTGACAGAAAAGTCTATCTGCATTTAACATCTTCGGAAGTCGTTGACTATTATGAACGCATTGAAAATCTCGAACGGAAACTCGGCAGCAGCTTTTTTCGGTGCCACAGAAGCTTTTTAATCAACCTAAAGCACTTAAAAAGCTACAAAAACGGCACCGCCTACATGGAAGGCGGCAGGCAAATCCCCGTATCAAGATTGCGGAGCAAGGAGTTTTCCAATGTGATTTTACAGTATATGAAGACTGGAATTTAATCGATCCAGTTTCCGGTTACGGACAGGAGGGCAAAAAATGCCGGCGTATTTTGAGTTTTTTTCCACACATATTATGGCAAATATTCAGGTGCTTGTAGGCTTTCACTTCTATATAAAACTGCTGCAAAAAAGCGTAAGAACATACGTTTATATTCTGATAGCAGCACTTTGGTTATGTATCACATATCTCATTCCGGCAGGCGGCATGGCAGAATTTTTAATATATATTTTTCTGCTGACCGCAAGCGGAATTTTCTTATGCCATGCGGACCCAAAATCCGCGTTACTGTACGCCGCTCTGACCGTCGAAGTCATGCAGCTTAGCTACGGCATTGTAAATTCACTCCTGCTGATGCTCTATCCGTTTACCGCTGACCTCAATCAGAAAGCCGTCGGTATAGCTTTTATGGTATTAGGGCACACTGCGCTTTTGCCCGCCGTACTTTGCTACCGCATCGTTTGCCGCAGCTTTTCCTATTATGAAACCATTCAAAAACAGTCACTGCTTATGGCGTTGATACCAATTCTCCTCATCTTTTTCATGAGTGACTACATCAGCTCCGTCATCTACGGAAACACCAGCGTCACGGACAGCAGCGGCAGAATTGTCCATACAAACCATTATCAGATATTCGTGATACAGCTTTTAGGAATGGCTAGCCTGTTCTGCATCATGTCTGCCTACAAAAAGCTATTGCAAAATTTCCGGCTAACTACAGAACTAACATTGCTAGAGCAGGAGGAGCATTCCCTGAACCAATACGTGGAGGAAGCAAAAGCGCGCTATGAGGAAACAAAGTCCTTCCGCCATGACATCAAAAACCACATTACCGTGCTGAAAGAACTTTTGCAAAACGAAAAACCAAAGCAGGCGCTGAATTATATCAAGGATATGGCAGACATAACAGAAGAACTGTCGTTTCCCTGCAGCACCAATAATCCCGTTGCGGATATTTTAATCGGAAATAAACTGGGTTTGGCAAAAAGTGTGGGAATTGACGTATGTTGTACGCTGCAGCTGCCCTATCCCTGTTTCATACGGGACATTGATTTTTGCGTAATTCTCTCAAACGCGTTAGACAATGCAGTTCACGCCTGCAAAAAAATAAAAGACCACACCCCCAAATATATCCATGTGACAGGACGCATACAGGGTGATTTCCTTTTGCTTGAAATTGAAAACAGTTTTCCGGGAAACACTTTATTTCAAAAAGGGACAGGTTTGTCAAATATAAAGACCGTGGCAGAAAAATATCACGGTGCAATGAGCGTGAAAACACAAGGCACAACATTCCTCCTCAGTGTGCTCCTTATCATTCCACAGCATTGAGATTACATCTCACGGCAAACTGGTTCAGGCACCAAATTCGACCGCCGAAAAATTTAGTGTACCAATAAAATATTCAATACGAGGAGGTAAATCATATGTCAATGGAAATCAATGCGACTCACAACCGCACGCAGACCGATTACGCCGAGCAACGACGAGCGCAGCAGGCGCTTCGTGAGGAAAAGGCAGAAGAGGCAGAAAAAGCAAAGGAGGAGAAGGAGAAAGGGCACGAACAAGTAAACGCCCCAAAAGACGAATACATCAGCAGCGAAAAGTCAGGCGAAAAGCCAAGCGGCTTGTACCGTATGGAACAGGACGAAAACGGAAACAAAAAAATTGTTTTTGAAGACCCAAAGAAAGTGCAAAATGATAATTCTGCAAAAGAAAAGGAACAGCCTAAAGTCAAGTCGGACAATCCCGCAGAGCCTTCACAACAATGTACAACAGACACAGGCAACGTTGACAGGGAAATTGAGAAATTAAAGGCAAAGAAACAACAGATTGCGCAGCAAATCCAGTCCGCCCGCGGCGACGACGCAAAAGTCAGGGAATTGCAGAAAAAACTGGCGCAGGTGGAAAATGAGTTAAGCCAAAAAGATAACGACACCTACAGGCGGCAGAATGCCTCTGTTACAGGCTGAAATACAAATTGCCATAGAAATACCGGAAAACGAGGGCAGAATATGCCGGTTTCCGGTATTTCTGATATTAGGAGGCTTCCGCCAACTTTTGTGGAAACGCTGCCGCGTTTAGAGGAATATTTACCTGCCACGTAATACGCATTTATGAAAAAACACATAAAAACATGCAAATGGTACCCTAAAACATGCAAATGGTACCAAACGGCTTTTGAAATGAAAAGATGCGTGCTAAAATTATACGAATTAAATTACATATTTTATATAGGAGATACAAAATATGAAGACAAGAAAAATTAGTATTGCAGCACAGCTTTTTTTGTTTATTTTAGGAGCGGCAATGATTGTGGCTTTAGTCGTTGGATGCGTTTCTTATTCCACTATGGAAAATTTTCTGCGGCAGAAAAGCATGAATGATGTCATGGAAATCGCAGTGATAGCCGCTGAAAATGTAGACGCGGAGACCTTTTTATCAGCGATGGAGGGTGACACCAAGGCGCTTGAGACAGTAAAAAATTCGCTCAGCTTTTTTCTTGCGGGAGATTCCGTAACCTACGTTTATACATTAATGCCCAAGGATACGGACAATTTTCAGTTTGTCGTAGATACAGACCCCGAGGACCCGGGAGAGTACGCGGAAGATTATACAGCGCAGGACGCCATGTTTGAGGCGATGCAGGGAAAGCCTTCCGTGACAAAGGAGGCATTTACGGATGAGTGGGGAACCTTTTACAGTGGATATGCACCGATTTTACATAATGGAAAGGCGCTTGGAATCATTGCCGTCGATTACGAGGCGTCTTCCATACGCACTTCGTTAAACAGTCTTATCCGCAACCTGTTAGCGGCGGTAACAATAGGCATTTTCTTTGCAGTATCTGCGGCGCTGCTTGCGGCGGTTCGAATGAAACGCAATTTCAAAAAAGTCAACGATAAAATTATAGAAGTCGTATCCTCCGACGGCGATTTGACAAAAGTACTGGACATTACTTCCGGCGACGAACTCGAAATAATCGCAATAAGTTTAAATAAGCTTTTGCAAAAAACGGGAAATACAGTCAGGGAAATAAAGAATGGGGCTGATAACATTGAATTAAAAATGGAAGACATTAATACGCACGTGTCCGATTCCGTTTCCCGAATTGGCGCTATCAGCGGCACAATTCATTCAATGGTCTCATCGTCAGGAGAGATTGCATTGTCCGCGCAGACCGTTGGAGAACAGGTAGACTTTGTATACAAGGATATTCAGGATATTGTTAAAATTGTAACAGATAATACAACAGAGCTCAAGGAAATTAATGTTTCCTCCGCGGAGCTTACGGACACGGCAAGGAGTTCCTCTGACAGAGTAGAAGAAAACGTGGAGGCAATGTCTATTCGTTTTGACAAGGAAAAGGAGAAAGCAAATGCCGTACTTCGGATTAAGGAACTTTCTGACGCGATATTGAGCATTTCCGGACAGACAAACCTGCTTGCCCTAAATGCGTCTATCGAAGCGGCGAGAGCCGGCGACGCAGGAAAAGGATTTTCCATTGTTGCGGAGGAAATCGGTGCGCTGGCGGGTGATACAAACAACGCCGCAAACGAAATCCGCAAAATGAGTGACGGCGTAGTAGAAGCAATTCAGGGGCTTGACACGATAGCGGAACATATGCTGTTATTCTTGCAAAAAGAAGTTTCACAGGACTATAAAAAGTTTGGAAATGCCTCACAAAATTTTACGGATAAATCCGAAACCATTCGAACATCTATGGAACGTCTTCAGCAGATTACACAGCAGTATGCGAAATCCTTAGAGCGAATTAAACATGCAATGCAGTCTGTGAGCGCTATATCCGAGGAAAACAGTGCGGAAATTACCAATGTGTCACAGTTGCTGTCGTCCATTGACACGGACATGAAAAATATTGAAAAGTCAACAGAGGAAACGGTTTTAGCCGTATCTGTCATGAATAAGGATTTAAGCAGTTACCGGATATAAGAACATAGGAAAGGAATAGGTTGAGCTTATTCCTTTTTCTTTATGCACACAGGCACCCAAAGGAAATATGTCATCAAACCGATAAATCGGTTCGCTGACGGGTGCCCGGCGCGACGAGTAGGAGAAAATTCATTTTCTCCTACTCGATTTACATTTTAAACCGTTTCTAAATATGAAAATTATACACAAAACGCAAACTTCATGTTATAATCAAATAAATTTCATATTTGAAAGACAGGAGTTCACCATATGGCAAAGTCAAAAGAAACCAAAACCAACGCAATGCGCATACTGGAAACGAAAAAAATTCCATACACCACGCACACCTACGAATGCGACGAATTTATAGATGCAATACAAATAGCCGATATGCTATCCCTTCCTTATGAAAAAGTCTACAAGACGCTTGTCACTCAGGGAGCCAGCAAAAACTATTACGTCTTCGTTATCCCCATAGCAGAAGAACTCGACATGAAAAAAGCAGCAAAATCCGTCAGTGAAAAATCCGTAGTAATGCTCCACGTAAAAGATATTAACGCCATCACCGGATATATCCGCGGCGGTTGCACGGCAATCGGTATGAAAAAACAATACACCACCCGCATCGAACAAGCCGCTCAAAGCCTCGATCAAATCATTGTAAGCGGCGGAAAACTCGGTATGCAAATCGAACTGTCTCCACAAGACCTGGCAATCGCCGCAGGAGCGGAGTTTGCGGATATTATTGTAAAGTAGCAATGAAAGGGAAAATACATGAAAATAATTGATACTAGCGAAATCACCCAAATTATTAAAGAAATGTGCATAGAGGCAAACCACTATTTAACCCCCGATATGAAAAAAGCCCTCGAAAACGCGGCAGACAATGAAAAAACCCCGCTGGGCAGACAAATTCTAAATCAATTACAGGAAAACCTCAAAATTGCAGGCGACGACATGATACCAATTTGTCAGGATACCGGAATGGCAGTTATTTTTATGGAAATTGGACAAGACGTTCATTTTGAGGGAGGGACTCTCGAGGATGCAATCAACGAGGGCGTGCGGCAAGGCTATACAGACGGATTTTTAAGAAAATCCGTTGTAAAAGATCCTTTAATCCGAGAAAATACAAAAGACAATACCCCTGCCATTATCCATTATGAAATTACCGCAGGAGAACATGTGAAAATTACCGTAGCTCCTAAGGGCTTTGGCAGCGAAAACATGAGCCGCGTATTTATGCTCAAACCTGCAGATGGCATAGATGGCGTAAAAGATGTAATTCTCACAGCGGTTAAAGACGCAGGTCCAAACGCATGTCCGCCGATGGTAGTCGGCGTCGGAATTGGCGGAACCTTTGAAAAATGTGCCCTTATGGCAAAAAAGGCACTTACACGACCGATAAATGAGCATTCTGACATTTCTTATATAAAAGAATTGGAAGAAGAACTGCTTGACAAAATTAACCGCACTGGCATAGGCCCGGGCGGATTAGGCGGCACTACCACAGCATTGGCAGTTAATATTAACACCTATCCTACCCATATAGCAGGATTGCCCGTTGCAGTCAATATATGCTGCCATGTAAATCGGCACGCAGTCAGAATACTATAGATATGAAAGAACGAGTAACAGTTCAGCCCGGGACTCTGCACATGCTGCAAAGTCCGTGAAACAGCGTAGTGGAAGAGATGCATCAAGCTGCTACAAAGTGGTTTTGCATGGCTTGATGCTTTCAGTTGACAATTTTATAATAAAGTATATTAAAAAATAGTTGCAGTAAAGAGGTTAACAATGAATAAACATATTAAAGCACCCATTTCGAACGAAACGGCATTCAGTCTAAATGCAGGCGATTATGTGTACATTACAGGAACGATTTACACGGCAAGAGACGCTGCACACCTGCGAATAAATGAAACACTTGACAAAAATGAACCCCTTCCTATTTCACTGGAAAATAATATTATATATTACATGGGACCCTCCCCCGCAAGAGCAGGCAAACCTATCGGAAGCGCAGGACCTACCACTGCGAGCCGCATGGACAAGTATACACCGCGTCTCTTAGATCTCGGATTAAAGGGCATGATCGGAAAAGGAAAGCGCAGTGCCGCTGTCGTAGATGCTATTACTAGAAACGGTGCCGTATACTTTGCAGCAGTAGGCGGTGCAGGCGCGCTTCTTTCGAAGTCAATTACTGCCTCTGAAGTTGTCGCATATGATGATTTGGGCACAGAAGCAATTCGAAAACTCGAAGTCGAAAATTTCCCCGTAATCGTAGTTATAGATGCCAAGGGAAATAACCTTTATGAAACGGCAGTAAAGGAAATAACCGATTAATAAAAAATAATCTGAAAATAATGCTTCATTGTAAAATGAAATGCGACAAGAGTTAATAAACTCTATCGCATTTCTTT